>CAZCTH010000006.1:0-94426 GCA_964501435.1 uncultured Spirochaetales bacterium
CGATCTACCGGGCCGCGGTCTGGGCCGTGTGGCGGAACTTCATGAAGTCGCGCTCGGAGAACCGGCGCGACGCGCCGCCCGCGGTCGCGCTCGGGCTGCGCGCCAAGCGGCTCCCGCTCCGCGAGCTACTCGCCGCGCGGCGCTTCCCTTGGCGCCACGCGCTCTCGCCCTGGGTCGCGCGCGCCTACCACGCGCGCATCCCCACGCGCGCGATCGCGCGCTGTCGCGTGCACCGGCTGCGCTACGCCGTCTGATCGCCGACACCGGTGCGAAGGAGAATTCGGCTGCTGGGATCTAGACTTCTCTTACGGAAGAAACAATCTTCGATCCACAACTCACGGGGATCGAAGCGTCTCCTCCTGCGCCGCGAAGAGCTGCACGCTCCCCGCCGCGGCGAAGTGCGGCGAGTCTCCCCCCTGGTCCTCGCGCATCTGCCGCGAAGCCATCGCGCGCCGCGCCGTCGCGAGGTCGGGCCAATGCAGCTCGGTGACGCCGTCGAAGACGGGCGGCGTGCCGGCGTAGGTCTCGACGAGCGGATGGCACTGCAGGTAGAACAGCGCTCCCTCAGTGCGCGCCGCGATCGGGCCGTGGCCGTGCCACCAGCGGCGCTGGAACGCCTCGACGCTCATGCCGTCCTTGCGGCGAAACGGGAAGACGCCCTTGATGCCCGTGCTGCCGTGATGCTCCGCGGTGCGTAGCGCGACGCGCGCGAGGCCGGTGATCACGGGGCCGATGCGCACGCCGGGCGCAAGCAGCGCTTCGACCCCTGCGCGCTCGGCCCGCGCGAGCGCGTCGCCCGAGCGCGCGTGCCAGATCTCCGCGGTGCCGGCGAAGGCAGCGCGCGCCTGCGCGTCGATCTGCTCCCCGAGCGCGCGTGAGAGAGTGACGCCCGCAGCGCGCGGCAGCAGATCGTCGATGGAGCGCCGCGCGGCGTCGCCTGACAGCGCGAAGGGGTCCCGCGGCGGGCCCTCGAGGAAGTAATACGTCTTGAACACAGCAGCTCCTCAGGCCGCGCCGATGCGCAGGGGCAGGCGGCGGCGGCCCCACAGGAAAAACGGCGCGATGCGCTCGCCCGGGCCGATCAGGGACAAGCGCGGGAAGCGCGCCAGCAGCGCCCGCAGCGCGGTCTCGGCTTCGAGTCGCGCCAGCGCCGAGCCGAGACAGAAATGGATCCCGAGCCCGAACGCGAGGTGCTCGCTCGCCTCGCTGCGCGGACGGTCGAGGCGAAAGCGATCCGGCTCGGCGAACACGCGCGGATCGCGGTTCGCTGCCGCGTACGAGAGCATCACCTTCGCACCGCGCGGGATCGTGACGCCGTGCAGGGTCACGTCGCGCGTGGTCGAGCGGAACAGGCCGAGCACGGGCGGATCGAAGCGCAGGCTCTCCTCGATCGCGGCGGGTACGAGCGCGGGGTTCGCGCGCAGCGCTTCCCAGTGCTCCGGTCGCTCGAGCGCGCGCCACACGAGGTTGGTGATGAGCGAGGTCGTGGTCTCGTTGCCACCGACGAGGAGCTGCGACACGACGCCGACGAGCTGAGCGGTCGAGAGTCCGTCGTCCGCCTCCGCCGCGAGCACGAGCTCGTCGATCAGGTCGCCGCCCTGCGGGCGCTCGCGGTGCGCCTCCACCGCGCGAAACAGGTACGCACGCAGCGCCTCGAGCTCCGCGGCGAGCGGGGCCGGATCGGGCATGCCCATCGCCTCCACCGAGGCGTCGGACCAGCGCTTGAACTGTGCGCGCTCGCTCGGCGGCACGCCGAGCATCTGCGCGATCAGCACGACGGGCAGCGGGCAGGCAAAGTCGTCGTGCAGCTCGAGCGTGTCGCCCCTTACCGCCTCCAGCAGCTCGCGGGCGATCTGCGCCGCGCGAGGTCGCAGCGCCTCGATCTGCGTCGGCTTGAAGGCCCGCTGCACGATGCGCCGGAAGCGCGTGTGCTCGGGCGGGTCGGAGAGCATCCCGCCCGGCGGCGTGAAGCGCGGGCCCTGGCCCCACTGGCTGGAGAACGTCTCGATGTCGAGCAGAGCGGCCTTCACGTCCGCGTGCCGCGAGAGCGTGTAGAACGGGGGCTCGAAGCGCTCGGTGCGGTGGACCGGCGCGTCGCGGAGCAGGCGCTGCCACTGCGCTCCTGGGTCGGCGAGGGTCTCGGCGGAGAGCAGGTCGAGATCACTCACGGTAGACCCCCGGCGACGTGCGCCCCCACCAGAACCGCAGCCAACGCGCTCCACGCGATGGCCGTGCGGCGAAGGATGAGCGCGGGCTGCGTGCCGGCGCGCGACGCCGCGGAGACGTCGTCGCCGCGCAGCACGGGCACGAGCGTCGCCGCGTCCACCGCGAGCGACTGCACCACGAACGCGATCGCGCCGAGCGCCGCGGCGCGGAAGCCGAGCTCCGGGCGGAAGGCGGAGACGATCGCGGCAGCAGCGCCGACGTACCCGAGCTGACCGCCGAAGGCGAGGCCGAGGAATTGCGCGCGGCCGTGCGCGCGCGGATCGAAGATGGGATTCACGAGGCCGCGGATCGAGCCGCGCGGGGGCCGCGCGCCGAGCGCCCGCGCACCGAGGTCGTGCCCCCACTCGTGGGCGAGGTAGCAGGCGGCGTAGGCGAACAGGAAGCCCGCGAGCGCGAGCGCGGCGCCGCTCGCGAGGCCGCCCGCGGCCGCATGCCAGGCGCGCAGCTGGGCGAAGGCCCCCGCGAACGCCGCGAGCAGCAGCGCGTCGCGCGCGATCCAGGCGAGCAAGCTGTGCGACCCCGGCACGCGGTTCACGCTTCTCCTCCGTGTTGCGATCGCGAGAGCGGCGCAGAAGAGTGTGAGCCAGCGCCGAGCGGCTCGGGAGGGCCGAGGGCGAGTTTTGGAGCGCGCGGCCGCCGTGCGCGCGCTCTGCACGAGGAGGCGCGATGCCGATCCGAGTCTTTCAATGGGCGAGCGGCACCGTCGGGCGCCACGCCGCGAACGCATGCCTCGAGCGCCGCAGCCTCGAGCTGGTGGGCCTGCACTCCTACGCGGCCGCGAAGATCGGCAAGGACGTCGGCGAAGTGCTCGGCCGCGCGCCCACCGGCGTCCGCGTGACGGGCAGCATCGACGCCGTGCTGGCGTCGAACGCCGACGTGGTGATTCACACGCCTCTGCCGTCCCTCGTGTACGGCGAGGATCCCGACCAGGACGTGGCGGACATCTGCCGGCTGCTGGCCGCGGGCAAGAACGTCATCACGGCGGTCGGGTACCTCTATCCGAAGTACCACGGCGAAAAGCTCGTCGCGCGCCTCGAGGCGGCCTGTCGCGAAGGGCGAAGCACGTTCCACTCCACCGGGCTCAACCCCGGCTTCATGGGCGACCTGCTGCCGCTGCTGCTCAGCGCACTCTCGCGAAACGTGGAGCGCGTGGTGCTGCGCGAGGTGTCGAACTTCCAGGGCTATCCGTCGCCCGAGATCATGTTCGACGCGATGGGCTTCGGCTCGCCCGAGGAGAAGTTCCGCGCGTCGAGCCGCCGGCGGAAGTTCTGGCTCGACGGCCTGTTCTCGGAGTCGGCGCTCATGGTCTCCGACGGCATCGGCCTCGGCGTCGAAGCGGTCGAGGGCACGCTCGAGCTCGCCTTCGCGCCAGAGGATCTGCAGACCGCCGCGGGGGTGGTGAAGCGCGGCAGCGTGGCCGGCCAGCGCTACCGCTGGGTCGGCCGCGCCGGAGCGCGCGAGGCGATCGTGAGCGAGACGGTATGGCGCATGCACGAGTCGGTCGCGCCCGAGTGGCCGCACGGCCATCACACGGTGACGCTCGAGGGAACGCCGCGCCTGCATCTCGAGCTGAAGCACGACTTCTGCTCCGATGGTCTGCTCGGGACCGCGATGCACGCGGTCAACGCGATCCCGGCGGTGGTCGCCGCGGCACCGGGCATCCGCACGTTTCTGGATCTGCCGTGGATTTTTCCTGCGCGGTGACCGGCAAATTGTGCAAGCTATGGCCCCGAAGGACTGGAAGTCAGCACGAGTCGTGAGGCGCGGTGCGACGTTCGACCCGCGAGAGGCGATTCGAATTGGGGCCAGCTGCCGCGAGGCGTGCGGCGGAGCCCATCGAGGGACCCGGATGATTTCGCGGACGACACGTTTCGCTCTCGCCGCATCGCTCGCCGCGGCGCTCGGCCTGCCGATCGCCGTGGGTGCGCAGGAAGCAGCCGCGCCGGCGGAGCCGGCGGCCGCCCCCGCAGAGGATCGACGCGAGGGGATCGAGGAGATCATCGTCACCGGCACGAAGCGCTCGCAGGCTTCGCAGGACGTCCCGATCGCGATCACCGCGATCTCCGACACGATGATCGAGAACCAGTTCCGCACCGACGTGCTCCAGCTCGGCGAGATGACGCCGGGCGTCGCGCTCGGCCAGGTCGCTGGCTTCCGCGCGATCGCCGGCGGCGTGCGCGGCACCGGCCAGAACTCGATCCTCGTGACGCAGGATTCCTCGGTCGTGCTGCTCGTGGACGAGTTCGCCCTGTCGAACGTGCAAGCACAGTTCGTCGAGCTCTTCGACGTGGAGCGCGTCGAGATCTACCGCGGCCCGCAGGGCACGCTGTTCGGCAAGAGCGCGACCGGCGGCGCGATCTCGATCGTGACGAAGCGGCCCGACCTCGAGGCTTTCGGCGCCGACCTGCAGTTCGAGTACGGCACCTTCAGCGGCGACGGCGTGCCCGATCACGCGCGCATCCAGAAGTACCGCGCGGCGGTGAACGTGCCGCTGATCGAGGGCAAGCTCGGCGTGCGCGCCACGGCCATCCTCGATCGCGACAGCGGCTACTACACGAACGACAAGGCGACCGCGACGTTCCCCGGCGGACGCACCGTCGGCTCGGGCGAGAAGATCAACAACACCGACGTGCTCGCCGGCAAGATCAAGCTGCTCTGGCAGCCGATCGAGTCGTACGAGGCCTACTTCATGTTCGACTACCTCAACGACGACTCGGGCTCGCCGCCCGGCGTCAACGAGAGCGAGCCGACCATGCTGCTCCCGCTGATCGGCTTCCCGTCGATCCATCAGGCCGGCCAGAAGAACGTCTACAGCACCGGCATCACGAACCAGTGCTTCGAGGGCAACCCCGACGGCCTGTGCCTCACGGCGGGCCATCGCGTCGACGTCGAGGGCTACCTGCTGCACCAGACGCTCACGCTGGACAAGGTCACGCTGAAGGCGATCACGGGCTGGCGCAACCAGGAGGAGATCCTGCCCAGCACCTACACCGGCGAGGCCTATGCCTCGCTGTTCGACGCCTCGCGCAACACCACGAAGCGCAACACGCAGGTGGAGCTGCGCGCGAGCACGACCTTCGACGGTCCCTTCAACATGGTCGGCGGGTTCGTGTGGAGCCGCGACCAGACCGACATGCTCGCCTACGCGACGGTCGGCCTGCTGACGGTGATCACTGGGAATCCCGCCTTCCAGAACGACCCGACCATGGGCGGCGCTCGTCAGGATCGCAAGACGACGGCCTTCTACGCGGACGGCACGTACGACATCACGGAGCGGCTCTCGTTCACGGCGGGCCTGCGCTGGACGAAGGACAAGAAGGACTTCTTCCGCCGCGCGAACCCGGGCGGCCCGTGCACGGCGCTGACGCCGCTCGCGGACCAGGTGATCATCGGGCCCAACTGCCTCGACTCGGGGTCGAATCGTGTTTCGCGCGTGGGCGTCGGCTTCACGCCGAAGGACTTGAAGCCCTTCAAGATTCCGCTGCCGGACTCGGCCTTCGACATCGCGAGCCGCGCGAAGGACAGCTGGGACGAGATCACCTATCGCCTCGTGGTCGACTACAAGCTCACGGACGACTCGCTCGCGTACTTCAGCTACGCGACGGGCTTCATCTCCGGCGGCTTCACGGAGACCTGCTCGACGCCGGCGACCTGCAATCCGTACGACTCGGAGACGAACTGGAACATCGAGCTCGGCTTCAAGGGCCAGTTCCTCGACAACACGTTGCAGGCCAACGCGGCCGTGTTCTTCACGCAGTACGAGGACCTGATCCGCTCGCAGGTCGTTCCGTTCACGGACGCGTTCGGCAGCACGACGCAGGAGACGATCAACATCAACGCTGGCGTGTCGCAGGCCGCGGGCATCGAGATGGAAGGCACGTGGCTGATCAGCGACGCCTTCAGCCTGATGGCGAACTTCGCGTACCTGCACCACGAGTACGACGAGTTCGACCTGGTGCTCGTGCCGGGCAACCCGGCGACCGATCTGTCGGGCAACACGGTGCCGTTCTCGCCCAAGTTCAAGTGGGGCTTCACGGCGACCTACGAGCAGCCGCTCAGCTTCGGCTCGCTCACCTACAACCTGATCTACTCCCACCAGCACAAGTCGGCGATGTCGGTCTTCAACTCGCCCTTCACCAACATGAGCGAGTGGGACACGATCGACGCGAACGTGCGCTTCCAGCCCGAGGACGAGCGCTACTTCGTGACGCTCTGGGCGAAGAACCTGACGGACGAGCGCACGCGCATGGCCGCCAACTCGGTGGCCGGCCTGTGGAACTTCACGATGTACGGGCGCCCGCGCTCGTACGGCGTCGAGGTCGGCGTCCACTTCGGCGAGTAGCGCGCGCATCGCGCGAACCGTCGCGCCGGCCGGACGCGCTCCGGCCGGCGCGATGCGTCTTTCGAGGAGGCTCGCCATGGGCGGCCGGCACGGCGACGAGTTGATCGATCGATTCCGCTTGGACGGGCAGGTCGCCGTGGTGACGGGCGGTGGCCGCGGGATCGGGGAGGGCCTCGCACTCGGGCTCGCGCAGGCGGGCGCCGACGTGGTCGTGGCCGCTCGCCGGCTGAACGAGGTCGAGGCGGTGGCGGAGAAGATCCGCGCGCTCGGCCGCCGCGCGCTCGCGGTGAAGACCGACGTGATGAAGATCGAAGAGGTTCAGGCGCTCGCGAAGACCACGTTCGAGCAGATGGGCAAGCTCAGCTGCTGGGTGAGCAACGCCGGCGGCGCGGACGACCGCGTGCCGCGCACCTTCCTCGAGATGCCCGAGCGCCAGTGGGATTTCCAGCTGAATCTGAATCTCAAGGCGGTGTGGACGGGCGCCCAGGCCGCCGCGCAGATCATGAAGGACCACGGCGGCGGCACGATCATCAACATCTCGTCGTCCGCGGCCGGGAACGCGTCGCCGTTCAACGGGCCCTACGCGGTCGCGAAGTCCGGCGTGAACAACCTCACGCAGACGCTCGCCGTCGAGATGGCGCCGCTCGGCATTCGCGTGAACGGCGTCTCGCCGGGGCCGATCCCGACGGAGGTGTTCATGGAGTTCCTGAAGCTGAAGCCCGAGGAGATCCCGCAGCTCGGCAAGCGCTTCGGCATTCCGCTCGGCCGCGTCGGCACGCCCGAGGACATCTCGCCCGCCGTCGTGTTCCTCGCGTCCGACGCCGCGCGCTGGATGACGGGGCAGACGATCGTGATTCGCGGCGGCCCGTAGCCGCGCAGCCGCGCGAGCCGCGCGGAAACGGAAGGAACGCATGTCGAAGCCGATCTCCGTCCTGATCGTCTCGAAGGGGCACGACTTCGCGCACGACTCGTTCCTTGCGATGTTCGCCGCGATGGAGGGCGTGACGATCACGCTCGTGCAGCAGCCGGCGGCGCAGATCGTGCTCGCGCCGGAGCACGCAGGCGAATGGGACGCCGTGCTCTTCTACGACATGAGCGGCATCCCGGGCATCGGGCTCATGCACGACGGCGCGAACGACACCGGCGTGCCGCCGGCGCGCTATCGCGCGGCGATCGAGGCGCTGCTCGAGCGCGGCACCGGCATCGTGATGCTGAACCACGCGACCGTCTCCTGGCCCGAGTGGCCGCTCTGGCGGCGCATCCACGGCAGCTCTTTCATGCTGCGCCAGGGCGTCCTCGACGGCGCCACGGTTCCGGGGAGCGGCTATCGCGGGGGCCATGGCCCCTTGCCGAGCGCGAAGATCCGCCTCGCACCGCAGGGCAGGCATCCCGTGCTCGAGGGGCTCGAGGGCGGCTTCGAGATCAGCGACGAGCTGTATCTGAAGACGGCGGGCTTCGAGTCGCGCGTCGTGCCGCTGCTGCGCGGCGAGTACGAATTCGTGGCCGCGAACTTCACCCCGCCGCCGCTCGCACCGCCGGCCGAGCAGGCGAGCTGGAGCCATCCGCCCGGCAGCAACCTGATCGTGTGGGCGAACGCCGCGGGCGCGAGCCCCGTCGTCGTGTCCGACGTCGGCGATGCGCCTCCCGCGTTCGAGAATCCGGCGTACCGCCGCTTGCTGCAGAACGCGCTGCGCTGGGTCGCGTCCGAAGAGGCGCGCGCGTGGGCACGCACGCGTCGCAGCTGATGCGGGGCGGCCGAGGCCGCCCCGCTCAGGCGGCCTTCTGGAAGCGCAGCTTCAGCTGCAGCGTGCCCAGCATGATGCCGGGCTGGTGCTTGATCTCGACGTCGGGGGCGTAGGAGAACGACTCGATGCGGTCGAGCAGGCGCGTCCACGCCACCATCTGCTCGATGCGCGAGATGCCCGCGCCCGGGCACACGCGCGGCCCCGCCGAGAACACCAGGTGGCGCGCCGCGCCCTTGCGATCGAGCTGGACGTCCATCGGGCACTCCCACTCGTCGGGGTCGATGTTCGCCGCGGCCCAGCGCAGATGCAGCAGGGAGCCCTTCGGCACCGTCACGCCCTGGAACACCTCGTCCTGAGTCGTCATGCGCGTCGAGAGCCCCTGCGTGGGCGAGCGCAGGCGCATGCCTTCCTCGGTGAACGTGCGCAGCTTGCTGCGATCCGCCTTGAGCGCCGTCCAGAGCTGAGGCCGCTCGCAGATCAGCTGGGCCTGCTCGTCGAGCGCGTACTGCGTCGTCTCGAGGCCCCCGATCAGCATCGCGTAGACGATGCCGTTGATCTCGAGGTCGGTGAGCTTGCGATTCAGCGGGCTGTAGGTGACCTGCGTGAGCCAGCTGATCATGTCGTCCTTGGGGTTCGCGCGCTTCTCGATCACGTGCTGGTTCACGTAGTCCTTGAGGCCGTCGAGGTGGACGAACTGCTCCTTCAGCTGCTCCTCGGTGAGCAGGTTGCGGTGGCCCTTGCCCCACACGAACGCCGCGACCGTGGCCGTGCCCCAGTCGGCGAGCTGCGGGATGTCGCTCAGCGGGAAGCCGAGCACGTTGGCCATCACCATCTGCGGGAGCGGCCGGGCGAACTCGGAGATGAACTCGACCTCGCCGCGGTCGATCCAGCGGTCGATCAGCTCGTCGGCGCACTTCGTGATCATCGCGGTGTGGCGCACGGCGCCGGGGCCCACCCACGGATCCGTGAGCTCCTGCCGATGCGAACGCCACAGCTCGATCGTCGGCCGCAGCGTGACCATCGACGCCATCATCGCGTTCGTGAGCGGCATCTTCTCCGGCGGAACGCCGCTGGCGATGATGTCGTTCACCACGTTCGAGAGCGTCGGCTGGAAGCGCACCGGATCGCGCACCACGCGCGCGATGTCCTCGTACTTCGTGAGCACGTAGCCGTCGGTGCCAGGCGTCGCGCCTTCGCCCGGCAGCTTCTGCACGGGCGACTGCGCGTGGAGGATCTCGTAGGCCGCGTACCAATGCTCCTGTGCGCCCGGCGCGAACAGGTCCACTTCGTCGAGCTTCATCGGGCACTTGGCCGGCTTCTCGGGCTTGATCCAGTGGTCGAAGTTCATGGGCGGCCTCCGTTCGAGTGGCTCGGACGCCCGATGGAACCGAATCGGGGAGCGGCCGCGCAAGGTGCTCCCGGGTTGGCCTAGGGTGGGCGCTTCCCCAACAAGCCGGCAGACGAGCCAGTGCGAAGGGAGAGGGCGATGATCGATCGCGCGTGGGACCTGAGCGGCGAGGTCGCCGTCGTGACCGGCGCGGGCCGCGGCATCGGCGAGGGCGTGGCGAAGCGGCTCGCACGGGCGGGCGCCGCGGTGGTTTGCGCCGCGCGGCGCACCGACGAGATCGAGCGCGTCGCGCGGGAGATCGTCGCAGACGGCGGCCGCGCGCACGCGGTGACCACGGACGTGACGAGCGAGCGCGCCCTCGATGCGCTCGCGGCCAGCGCGCTCGATGCCTATGGGCGGCTCGACGTCTGGGTGAACAATGCCGGCGGCTCGCCGATCCAGCGGCCGATCCTCGAGCTGCCGCCCGAGGAGTGGCACGCGACGGTCGCGCTGAACCTCACGGCGATCTTCTACGCCGTGCGGGCCGCCGCACCGCGCATGCGCGACGGCGGCCGCATCGTGAACGTGTCCTCGGTCGCGGCGCAGGACATCTACGTCGGCAGCGGACACTACAGCGCCGCGAAGGCCGGCGTGAACATGCTGACGCGCACCCTCGCGCAGGAGCTCGGGCCCCGCATCCGCGTGAACGCCGTGATGCCCGGCCTCGTGCCCACCGAAGTGATGATGGCGGCGCTGAAGCTGACCGACGCCGACCTGCCGAGCTTCGAGAAGGCGATGAATCTGCCCGCGGGCCGGCTCGGCACGCCCGACGACATCGCCGCCGCGATCCTCTACCTGTGTGCTCCCGCGTCGGCGTGGGTCACCGGGCAGTCGATACGCATCTGCGGCGGTCCCTGAGCGCGAGCGTCAGCCGCGCTGCTGCTGCGCCTTGCGTGCCATCGCCATGCGCGAATCCGAGAGCGAGGTCGTCGCGACGTTCGCGCCCACCCACACGCACAGCTGGGGGTCGGCCTCGCGCAGCTCGCCCGAGATCCAGCGCCCGTCGGGGCGGAACACGCCCTGCTTGGCGCCGTCGGTCACGCAGATGGTGCCGTCGTCCTGCTTCACGTAGAGGGCGTGCGTGAACGGGTGCCGGGTGCTGCGCGGGTTCATCGCGTGCCCTCCACCCACTCGCCGAGCTTGTGGTGCAGCCAGCGCACCTTCGATTCCTGATAGCCGGCCAGCGTGACGCCGGGCTTGTAGGTCGACTCGAGGCCGATCTGCACCTTCGGCATGTTGTACGCGTCCTGGTCGAACACGCGCCCGAGAAACCCGAGTGCCGAGCCCCACGGCTCGTCTTCGTTCAGCCAGTGGATCTGCGCCGCCGGCGGCCGCTCGCCCTGGAAGGGCGCGAGCATCATGCACTCCATGATCGACGAGCGATGGTCGTTTCCGTTCGGCCGGAAGCGGTAGACGATGCGATTGAACGCGCCCCACGGATGGAAGTTCGGGAACAGCGTGTAGTCGAGGCTGTCCGCGAACTCCGCGTCGCAGTACTCGTCCACCAGCGCGCCGGCGTCGGGGCGCAGCGCTTCGCGACTGATCGCGGCGCTGAAGGCGCGCGGCGAGACGCCGGGCGGCGGCGTCGGCACCGGGTCGCCCTCGGGAATGTCCATCGACGAGCGCAGGATGTCCGTCGCGGTGACTTCGTAGTCGAGCAGCGGGCTCGGCGTGAGCCCGGGCGTGATCACCCGCGCGCAGTTGTCCCAGACGTCGACCTGGCTGTTGCAGTCGCCGATGCCCTTGGAGATCTGCGGATGCGTGCCGTTCACGTGGTACGCCTCGCAGAACGCCTCCTGCGCGATCTTCCAGTTCGCCGGCATGATCTTCGCGACGTGGGCCTGCTTGTAGAGCTTGCCGAGGTCCCAGCGCTGGAACTGCTCGGCGAGATCCTTGATGTGCTCGTGAAAGGGCGCGCAGTCGCGGTCGGGATTGATGAACACGAAGCCCGCCCAGGTCGCGACCGGAAGCTCCGGGAGCGCGAACTTGGCGTCGTCGACGTGCGGGAAGTCCCAGCGCGCGGGGACGTCCTTGAGCTTGCCGTCGAGATGCCAGCAGAAGCCATGGAACGCGCAGCGCAGCTCGGAGGCGCGGCCGTCGAACTCCTTCAGCATGCGGCCGCGATGCAGGCACGCGTTCGGATAGGCCTTGATCGCGCCGCTCTCGGTGCGCACGACGAGGAACGAGAGGCCGGCGATGTCGTAACGCAGGTGGTCGCCGGGCGCGGGAATGTCTTCCTCGCGGCACGCCATCTGCCACACGCGCTTCCAGAGCCGCTCGACCTCGCGGTCGTGCCATTCCTTCGACGTGTAGCGGGCGGCAGGGACGTCGGCGTCGCCGTAGTCGCGCGGCGACTGGAGTCGGAGCACCGCGGGAACCCGATGCGTGTCCTGGTCGAGCAGCTGCTGGTACGTGAGGCCAGGCGACCTCCGCATCGTGGACGGGTCGCGTTGCTTCGGAACCGACGACATGAGCTCCCCCTGCGTGATCGGTGCGGAAAGGTACCGCGGCGGCGTGGCACGCAGCCACGCGAAGCGGGCCCGCGGCGACGCTCGCACCGAGGTTGGCGAGCCGGGCCCGCGCAGCGCGGCACCCCGGCCCGAGGCCGCGAGCGCTGCGCGAGCCCGGGTCGCGCGTCAGCCGATCTCGAGCCCGGCGAGGTCGCCTCGGGCGCGCCACTCCGCGAGCAGCGCGTTGAAGGCGTTGGCGCCTGGTGCGTAGATCTCGCCGTTGAGGGTGCCCGGCGTCGAGCCGAACTTGCCCTCGTTGTTGTAGTAGCCGGGCGTGCAGGCGTCGGCGAAGGACGTGTTCGTGACCGACAGGTCGCGGATCGTCTTCACCCAGGCGGCCTCCGCGGCCGCGCTCACCTCGACGGTCTTCGCGCCGCGCTGCTTCGCCTGACGGATGATGTAGGCCACGTGCTGCGCCTGGTCGTCGAACATCGAGGTCATGTTGACCGAGATGCCGTTCTGCGAGATGCCGATGAAGAACCAGTTCGGGAAGCCGTGGCTCGAGAAGCCGTGCAGCGTGCGCAGCCCGTCCTTCCAGTAGTCGAACAGCGATCGCCCGCCGCGGCCGAGGATGTCGAAGCCGACGCGGCGCTTCGGCGAGCTGCTGATCTCGAAGCCCGTCGCGAAGACGATGCAGTCCACTTCGTATTCGACGCCGTTCGCCACCACGCCGCGCGGCGTGATGCGCTGCACGCCGGCGGTCTCGCTCGTGTCCACGAGGGTCACGTTCGGGCGGTTGAAGGTCGCGAGGTATTCGTCGTTGAACGTGGGCCGCTTGCAGAACTGCCGGTACCACGGCTTCAGCGCGTCGGCCGCGCGCGGGTCCTTCACTTCCGCGTCCACGCGCGCGCGCACCTGGTTCATCTTCTGGAAGTCGGCGATCTCGGCCAGTTCCTCGGCCTGCGCGAGCGACTGCTCCTTCTCGGGACCCACCGGCGTCATCGACTGCAGGTTGCGGAAGATGTCGGTCCACGCGTCGCTCACGAGGTCCACCTCGAACGGGCGGCCGGTGACGACGTCATTGAAGTTTTCCCGTCGCGCGCGCTGCCAGCCGGGCTTCAGCGTCTGCGCCCAGGCGGGATCCGTCGGCTTGTTGCCGCGGAAGTCCACCGACGACGGCGTGCGCTGGAACACGAACAACTGCTTGGCGTGCCTTCCCAGATGGGGCACGCACTGGATGGCGGTCGCGCCCGTCCCGATGATCGCGACGCGCTTGTCGGCGAGCTTGTGCAGGTCGCCCCCGTGATCGCCGCCCGTGTAGGCGTAGTCCCAGCGCGAGGTGTGGAACGTGTGGCCGGCGAACGCTTCCAGTCCGGGGATGCCGGGCAGCTTCGGGCGGCTGGCGGGGCCGGTCGCGAGGATCGTGTACTGCGCGCGGATGCGGTCGCCGCGATCGGTCGTGACGATCCAGCGCGCGCTGGCCTCGTCCCAGCGCAGTTCCTGCACGCGCGTCTGGAAGCACGCGATGTCGTACAGGCCGTACTGCTTCGCGATGCGCTGCGAGTGCTCGTAGATCTCGGGGGCGAAGGAGTACTTCTCCTTCGGCATGTACCCGGTCTCCTCGAGCAGGGGCAGGTAGCAGTACGCCTCGATGTCGCATTGCGCGCCCGGGTAGCGGTTCCAGTACCACGTGCCGCCGAAGTCGCCGCCGGCCTCGAGGATGCGCACGTCGCGGATCCCCGCTTCGCGCAGGCGCGCCGCGGCGAGCATGCCGCTGAACCCGCCGCCTACGATCAGGACTTCGACCTCGTCGGTCAGCGCTGCGCGCGGGATCGGCTTCGAGTACGGGTCGTCCGTGAAGTGGGCGAACTTGCCCGAGACCTCGACGTACTGCGAGTCGCCTTCGGGGCGGATGCGCTTGTCGCGCTCGCGGCGGTACTTCTCGCGCAGCGCCTCGGGGTCGAAGCCGAGCGCGGCGGGATTCGTGCGGGGTGCGGCGGCCATGCGTCCTCCGGAAAGAGGACCGGAGGCTACTACAGTTCGCGTAACGAAACAGAAACGTTCGTGCGCGAAATGTTCTGCGGGCGGGGCGCGGGCCGCATTCGCCGCGACGTCGCCGGGCGTCAGCCCGGGATGCCGACCATCTCGGTGTCGCTCGTGAACGTGAGGCAGCCCGCCGCGTCCATCCAGCGCTCCATCCCGTCGGGCTTCAGCTCGGCGCCGAAGCGCGCCCAGGCCTCCGCGTTCGGGAAGTAGACCTCGGCGTGGCCCGCGAACTCCTCGCCCGCGAGGTCGACGCTCTGCGCGATCACGTAGCGGAAGCCGCCCACGTTCTTCAGGACGGCGGCGACGTTCGCGGCGTGGGTGCCGAGCCAGTGCGCGAAGAACGCGGCGTGGTCGGCGCCGGGCTTCGTCTTCATCAGGAACGTGACCTTGAAGAAGCCGCTGCGGGTGCACGGGAAGGGCTCGTTCAAGGTGTTGGGGGCGAGCGGCAGCGCGCCGTCCACCACGACGTGCTCGCGCACCCACCACGGGAGATAGGGCGCGGCCTTCTGCTGGAACGTGTCCACCGGCTTCGTGCCGTGCGGCTCCGCGGGCTTGCCGAGGTTCTGTTGCCACCAGAGCTGCGCGATGCCGTCCCAGACCGGTGCGCCGCTGGCGGGCGCGTCGAAGAGCGTCGCGATGTAGCGATGGGCGTGAGGTTGGCCGGCGAGCGCGGCGTTCGCCATCGCCTTCACCACCCCGGGCATGTGGTTCGCGAACCAGTTCGCGACGAGCTCGTCGCGGCTCACGCCGGCGCGCCGCCGGATCAGCACGTTCATGCGGTAGCCGGGAGTCGTGACGATCGACGACATGGGCGAGTCCTCTCGTGGAATGGGCGCGACGCTAGTTCGCCGCTGCGCCGCGCGCGCGAGTGTGCGCCGCGTCGCACTCGATCTTCGGGCTGGGGCGCGCGCGCGAATCGGCGCATGCTCCGCGCCCGGAGGACGACGCGATGAACGAGCAGGGGATCTCTCGCCGAGAGTTGTTGGGGACGGCGGCTGCGCTCGCGCTGGCGAGTACCGCGACGGCGGAGGAGGCGGCCGCGCCCGCGGCGCCGACGCGCCACTTCGGCTTCACGAAGCTGGTGGTCGCCGACCTCGAGAAGAGCGCCGCGTTCTACGAGGCCGTGCTCGGCCTCGTGCGCACGCGCCGCATCGACTTCGACAACGAGGCCGGGAAGGGCGCGGAGATCTTGTTCGAGCCGACCGCCCCGGGCGGCGCGATGTTCGTGCTCATCCACTACGACGCTGCCCCGACGCCGGCCCACGGCGAGGTCGTGCTCGGCTTCTACACGAGCGACCTCGCGGCGCTCGTGGCGAAGGTGGCCGCCGCGGGCGGCGTGATCGACCGAGCGCCCTACGCGATCCCGGAGATGAAGCTGAAGGTCGCGTTCGTGCGCGACCCCGAGGGCCACGTGCTCGAGCTGCTCGAGCAGACGGCGTAGCGCGGAGTCCGCGCCGAACGGAGAATCCCCATGGGCCCGATCATCGACGTCGACGCGCACTTCGAGCCCGGCGGCGACTGGCTCGCGCCGTACCCGGAGCTCGCGCGCAAGCTCCCGCCGCTCGATCCCGGCCTGCTGGCGATCGACGCGATCGTCGGCGACCTGCTGCGCGGCGTGCCCGCTGCGCAACGGCCGCCGGTGGCGGAGCTCTTGCCGCCGGGGCTGCTCACGTTGTTCGGCGAAGAGAAGGCTGGCGAGACGGCGCGGCGCGCCGAGTTCGCGGGGAAGTCGCAGTTCCAGGTGGCGAACGCGGCTGCACGCGTGAAGTGGCTCGACGAGCAGGGCATCGCGCAGCAGCACGTGATCTGCCTCGCAGGCATCTCCTACAACCTCGCGATCTCGGAGCGCGCGCTGCGGCAGGAAGTGATCGGCACCTGCAACGACTGGCTCGCCGACACCTGCGCAGAGGCCGGGGGGCGCCTGAAGCCCGTCGCGGCGCTCGAGTACGGCGACCTCGACTTCGTCGTCGCGGAGCTGGCGCGGATGCGCGCGCGCGGCAGCCGCATCTTCCTCGTGCCGGCATACCCGGTGAACGGCGTGCCGCCGAGCCACCCGAGTTGGGATCGGGTGTGGGCGGCCGCACAGGACCTCGCGATGCTCCCGATGCTGCACACGGGATTCGAGCGCATGAGCTTCGACCCGGGGTGGGCGAATCAGGGCGCCGACGCGACGCTGCTTCGCCAGATCGGCGGCGCGCATCGCCACGTGGCGCCGATGACGCTGCTCTATGCGCTGATCTACTCCGGCGTGTTCGAGCGTTTCCCGAAGCTCACGCTGCTCCTCGCGGAGGTCGGCACGGGTTGGCTGCCGTATCTGCTCGGCGAGATCGACGACCGGATCTCGCCCGTTGCGCAACTGTTCGTGGGCCCGTGGAAGCTCCCGCTGAAGCCGAGCGAGTACCTCGCGCGAAACGTGAAGGCGACGCCGCTCTCGGGAGGCAACGACTCTCCACTGCCCAAGATCCTCGCCGAGCTGCCCGAGGACATGCTGGTGTTCTCCTCGGACTTTCCCCATTTCGAGGGCTTCGCGACGCCGCTCGCGCACTATGCGCAGGTGCTCGCGGAGGTCGCGCCGCGGCGTCGTGAACGTTTCCTCGGCGGCGCGATCGCCGAGGCCTACGCGCGCCTCGGCGATCCCCTGCTGTGAGCCGGCAAGCAGATCCTCTCCGCCGGAAGGAGCTCGCGATGAATGCCTGGATGGCGACGCGGCGCGCGGCGCTCGGGATCTTTGCGGCGGCCGCTGCGCTGGCGGCGACCGGCAAGGCGTTTGGCGCCGAGGAACGGCCGGCGCAGACCCCCGCGGCTCCGAATCCGCTCGGTGTGCATTTCGGCTTCACGAAGCTGGTCGTCGGCGACCTCGAGAAGTCGGCGGCGTTCTATCGCGCCGTGTGCGGCATGACCGAGACCGGCCGCGTCGATGCCGCGATCGCGGGCCGCAAGATCTCGGAAGTGCTGTTCGCGCCGACTGCGGCGGGCGCGGCGACGCTCGTCCTGCTCGCGTATCACGACGCGCCGAACGCTGCGTCGGGCGAGGTGATCCTCGGGGTGGTCGTCGGCGACGCGGACGCATTCGTGTCGCGCGCCCTGGCGGCGGGCGGGCGCCTCGTCGAGGCGATCCACGCGATGCCCGAGCTGGGGATCCGCGTCGGCTTCGTCGCCGACGTCGAGGGGCACCTGATCGAGGTCGTGCAGCAGGTCGCGTAGCCCGAACGAACAGGCGCCGCAGATCGCCGCGGGCTACCTGTTCGCGCGCGGCGGGGCCGCGCAGGAGATCCCATGAGTCTCGAGGCCTTCCGCGGCGGCGTCGCCGTGATCACGGGAGCCGGCAGCGGCATCGGCGAGGGCATGGCGCGCACGGCCGCGCAGGCCGGCGCGACGGTCGTGCTCGCGGACGTCGCGCTCGAGCGGGCGCAGGCGGTCGCGGCGGAGCTGCGCGCGGCGGGCGCGGCGGCGCACGCGCTGGCCGTGGACACCGCGGATCCCGCATCGCTCGAGCGGCTCGCCGCCGAGGTGCACGCGCGCTTCGGCGACGTGCGCCTGCTCGTGAACAACGCCGGCATCGAGACGATCGGCCTCGCCTGGGAGCTCTCCGCCGCGGCGTGGGAGCGCATCGTGCGCATCAACGTGCTCGGCCCGATCCACGGCGTGCGCGCCTTCGCGCCGCGCATGCTGGCCGCGAAGCAGCGGGCGTTCGTCGCGAACGTCGCGTCGGTGGGCGCGTTCGGGATGATGCCGGTGCAGAACCCGTACGTGATGAGCAAGCACGCGGTGCTCTCGTTCACCGAGGGCCTGCGCCTCGAGATGGAGCTGGTCGGCGCGCCGATCTCGGTCTCGGTGGTGACGCCCGGCCCGGTCGCGACGCGCATCTTCCGCGACGCCGCGGTGGCGGGCGAGGGCGCTGCCCACCACCAGCGCGTGATGCAGCAGATGGTGGGCGGCGGGATCAGCGGACGCGAGGCGGGCGAACGCATCCTCGCCGGCGTCGCGCGCGGCGACTTCTGGGTCTCCACGCATCCGGAGATGACCGCGGCGATGGCGAAGCAGCGCGCGGACTACCTCGGCGCGCTGGCGACGCCCGCGCTGAACGCCGGCACGCGCGCGCTGCTCGAGCCGCGCGAGTAGGGCGCGCGCCGCCGCAGCGTCACTCGGGCAGGTCGGGGGCCCAGGCGACGCCGTTGATGTGGGCGCCGCCGTCCACGAAGAGCGTGTTGCCGGTGAGGTAGCGGCAGTCCTCCGAGGCGAGGAACAGCGCGACGCCCGCGATGTCGCGCTCCGGGTCGCCCATGCGGCCCATCGGGTTCGCGAGCGCCATCGCCTGCGCCGTCTCGGGGTTCGCCTTGAAGAAGGCCTCGTAGGCCGTCGTCGCCGCGGCCGGGCAGATCACGTTCGCGCAGATGCCGTAGCGCGCCCATTCGCGGGCCGCGGTCCGCGTGAGCGCGCGCAGGCCTTCCTTCGAGAAGTTGTACTCGGCGGTGCCCATGTGCGCGTTCACGCCGTTCAGCGAGCACAGGTTCACGATGCGGCCCCAGCCCTGGCGCTGCATGTGCGGGAAGGCGGCCTGCATCGCCCAGAAGGCGCTCATCAGGCCGACGCGGAAACCGTGCTCCATGAGCGCGTCGGGCTTCCGCTCGAGGCGGCCGATCTGGCCGCCGCCCCAGGCGTTGTTGACGAGCACGTCGACGCGACCGAACTGCGACGCGGCGCGCGCGACGGCGGCCTGCACCTGCTCCTTCACCGCGACGTCGGTCGCGACGAATTCCGCGCGCGCGCCGAGCTCGCGCTGCAGCGCCTCGGCGCACGCGGCGCCGCTCTTTGCGTCGCGCTCGGCGACGATCACCGCAGCGCCCTCCGCGGCGTAGCGCCGCGCGATGCCGCGGCCGATGCCCGCGCCGGCGCCCGTGATCACCGCCACCTTGTTCGTGAGCGCTCCCATCGCAGGTCTCCTTCGGCGCGGGAGGGAACGCGAAGCGGCGGGCGCGCGCCACCCCGCGCGACGGAATGCGGCGTCAGCGCGCGAGCTTCGGGCCGCCGAGCTGCGCGATCAGCGCGTCGTCCCGCGAGAAGTCGAACGTGTACCGGCCGCGGCCCTCGCGCACGAACCATTCGTACGAATCGCGATAGCCGTCCTCGAGGCCGAACTGCGGCGCCCAGGGCAGCTCGCGCAGCGCCTTGTCGATCGAGAACGAGACGCTGCCCATCAGCGCTTCGCCCCAGTGCACGAGGGGCGGATTCGCGCGGCGCGCGATCTCCATGGGCACGTGCAGGATCTGCGCTTCGACGCCCACGGCTCGCGCCATCAGGTGGACCATGCCGCTCACGGTCGCCGCCTCGCGTCCCGTCACCGTGTAGGCCTGGCCGATCGATCGCTCGGTCTCGATCACGGCGGCCATGCAGCGCGCCACGTCGGCGACGTGGATCAGCTGCACGAGGGGAAAGCCCTCGCCGGGGATCGGGATCGGCCGCTTCTGCTCGAGGCGCGCGAAGAACACCGGGTCGCGCGACGCGAGCGGCGACATCGGACCGAGCGTGTGCCCGACGCGCAGCGTGGTGAACGGGAAGCCGCTGCGCGCGTGCTCCTGCGCGAGCGCATCCTCGATCTGCACCTTGCCCACGCCGTAGGCCTTGCGCGGGTCGGTGTCGTTCGGGTCGTGGCGGCGGAACGACTCGAGCACGGGCATCACGAAGCTGCGCCGGTAGACGGCCGTCGAGCTGGTGAAGACGTAGTGGCGGACGCGCCCGCGGAACAGCGCGACGAGCGGCTCCACGTCCTTCGGCACGTAGGAGGTGTTGTCGAACACCGCGTCGAAGGCGTCCCGCTGGGGGCCGAGCACCGCCTCGAGCACGCCCGGCTGCTGGCGGTCTCCGTGCAGCCGGCGGGTGCCCGGCGGCATGGGCGCCTCGTGGCTGTTCATCACCGTGACGTCGTGGCCGCGCCGCGCGAGCTCGAACACGAGGTGCAGGCCGATGTAGCGGTTGCCGCCGAGGACGAGGACGCGCATCGCGGATTCTCCGGGAGTCGTTGGGACGTTCGCTGGCGCGCTCAGAGGAGCTGGTAGATGCGGTACTGGATGTTGAAGCCGGGCAGCATCCGGCCGTACCCGACCGCGACGACCTTGTTGAGCCACGCGTAGTCGGGGTGACCGGTCTCGAAGGTCGGCGTCGTCCTCAGGTAGTAGTCCGAGCCGTCGCTGTCGCCGCGGGTCATCGCGCGCTGCATCGCCTCGGCAGGGCCGTGCATCAGGCCGGTGTACTGCACGAGGATCCAGGCATCGTCGTGGGTTCGCAGCGTCATGCGCACGTCGAGGCGCCCGACGCCGTCGGCGCGCGTGAGGCCCCACTCGCCGCCGGGCGGGGTGGCGATCACGCCGCGCAGGCGCGGACCTGAGAAGTGCCCCCCGAGCACGGGGATCACGCCGCGATTCCCGAACGGGCCCGCGCCGATCGGCTGCGGCGGGCCGAGCTCGCAGGTGATCTCGTACAGCAACTCGGCATCCAGCTTCACCGGCATCGCGCGCCTCCTCGAACCGCGGCTTGGTAGCGCGCCGGCGGCCGGGCGACTGCGCGCGTCGTCGCCTTCGCGAAGAAGCGCGGGCGAGCGCGCGGAAGCGCTCGATCGCCCGCGCGAGATCGGTACCGTCCGCAGATGCCGCGCAGCACCAAGATCGTCGCGACGCAGGGCCCCGCATCGAGCGATCCGGAGACGCTCCGCCGCATGATCGCGGCGGGCGTCGACGTGATCCGCTTCAACTTCTCCCACGGCGGAGACGAGGCCGACCGTCTCGCCCGCGCGAAGACGGTGCGCGAGGCCGCGAAGCGGGCCGGGCGCGAGGTCGGCATCCTCGTCGACCTGCAGGGCCCAAAGATCCGCGTCGGCCGTTTCGCGGGCGGCAAGGTGCAGCTCGAAACGGGCTCGCGCTTCGTGCTCGACCCGGGCTGCGCGCTCGGCAGCGCCGAGCGCGCGGGCATCGACTACCACGACTTGCCGCGCGACGTGAGAGCGGGCGACGTGCTGCTGCTCAACGACGGCATGATCGTCGTCGACGTAGAGCGCGTGGTCGGGCAGGAGATCCACACCGTCGTCCGCACCGGCGGTGAGCTCTCGGACAAGAAGGGCATCAACAAACAGGGCGGCGGCCTCTCCGCGAGCGCGCTCACGGAGAAGGACGCGCGCGACATCGAGATCGCGATCAAGTGCGGCGCGGACTTCATCGCGGTGTCGTTCGTGCGGAGCCGCGCCGACGTCGAGCTGGCGCGGCGGCTCGCGGATCGCGCGGGCGCGGCCTCCGGCCATTCGCCGCTGATCATCGCGAAGATCGAGCGCGCCGAGGCGATCCCGGCGCTCGACCAGATCGTCGCCGCCGCCGACGGCATCATGGTCGCGCGCGGCGATCTCGCGGTGGAGGTCGGGAATGCGCGCGTGCCGGCGCTGCAGAAGCGCATGATCGCGGCGGCGCGGAAGGCCTCGAAGCTCGCGATCACGGCGACGCAGATGATGGAGTCGATGATCCAGAACGCGATGCCGACGCGCGCCGAGGTGAGCGACGTCGCGAACGCGGTGCTCGACGGAACCGACGCGGTGATGCTCTCCGCGGAGACGGCGACGGGGCGATATCCGGTCGAGACCGTCGAGGCGACGGCGTCGATCGTCGAGGAGGCCGACCGCTCCGAGCAGGTCGAGCTCGACCTGCAGTTCCTCAATCAGACCTTCTCGCGCGTGAACCAGTCGATCGCCTACGGCGCCCTGTTCACGGCCTACCACCTGCGCTGCGCGGCGATCTGCACGCTCACCGAGTCGGGCCAGACGACGCTCTGGATGAGCCGCCACGACGTCGACATCCCGATCTACGCGCTGACGCCGAGCGAGTCGACGCAACGCCGGCTCTCGCTCTACCGCAACGTGCACCCGGTCTTCATGGGGCGCTCCCAGGATCGCGAGGGCGCGCTGCGCGCGGCCGAGCGCATCCTGCTCGAGCAGGGCGCGGTGAAGCGCGGCGACCTGATCGTCCTCACCGTGGGCGAGCCGATGGGCCAGCCGGGCGGCACCAATGCGCTGAAGATCGTGCGCGTCGGCGAGCACGCGAGCGCGCACTGAGCGCGGCGGCACCCGCGCACGGGTGCCGCCGCTCGGGCGCGCTCAGCGCGCGGCGACCTCGTGCTTCGCGCTCGCCGCGCGCAGCTTGGAGAGCGTCGCGGCGTCGAGGCGCGCGAGCGTCCGCTCGACTGCCTCGTGGCGGCAGGCTTGCCACGCGCCGTGCTGCGCGGCGCTGCGGCCGGCGATCGGCGCGCACACCTGGCGCGCCGCCGCGCGCAAACGCGCATGGAAGGCCTGCGCATCGGCGGGCCGCGAGAGGTCGAGGTCGCCGACCCGCACGGAGGCCTGCGGCTGCGCCGCGGGGCGCGCGACGGCCGGCGTGGCAGCGGCTGCGAGGGTGAGCGCGAGGGCGAAGGAGCGAACGGTGAGACGGGGCATCTTCGGGACTCCAGAGCGCGTGCCCCGAGTACGACCCGTCCGCGCGAAAGGGTTCGCGCGCGCGAAGAAAAAATGCGGGGCCGCGGCGCGGAGGCGCGCGCGGCCCCGCTCGAGGCCTACTTCGCGGCGACGGCCGACGCGCTGCTGCCCGACTGCGCCAGGTGCAGGCTGGTCAGCGCCGCGTTGTTGGCCGACTGCACCGCGCCGTCGACCGCCGTGCTCATGCACTCGCGGTGCGCGACCTGGGTCGAGGCCGACCGGCTCTCGACGCCCTTGCAGGCCTTCGCCGCGGCGGCCTCGATGCGGCTGTAGAGCGCCTGGACGCCAGCGTCGCTGGAGAGGTTGAGGTCGCTGGTCTTCACCGCGACCGACTTCGCCTCGCCGCTGAGCGCGAGCATCGGGGCCGCGAAAGCCGAGGTGGCGAGGGCGAGAGAGAGGCTGAGGGCGAGCTTCTTCATGGGGGGATCCTTCGAGTGGGCGCCTTTGAGGTCCGCGATGGCGGAGGCGGCGCTTTTGTGGATGCCCTCACGTTTCGGCAGACCGCCTCAGCCCTGAAGCGGAAAACACACGGCAAAAGCGACGCAGGAGCGCGTTTGCGATCACGAGCACGCAACTTGTCCGTGCGGGATCGCGTGCGAGGCGGCGGACGAAGCGGCGCGGAAGCGCGCTCAGTTCTTCGCGGAGGAGCCGGCCTCGCGGCGCGTCCAGCCGCGATCCTGCATGCAGTTCTCGCGGATGCGCTTGCCGAAGGGTCGGAAGAGGGTGGGGCGGACCTGCGGGTAGAGCCGGAACTCGATGCCGATGCCGCCGCGCACGTAGCCGTTGGCGTAGTCGGCCACCACGTTCGCGTCCTGGGCGCACTCGTGGAAGTCGCCGTACCAGTCCCGTCGGCTCTTCGCGTCGTTCGTCCAATGCGAACAACTCGTCGAGCCGAGCAGCAGTGCGGCGATGAGCGCGAGTCGCATGAACCTCCCCAGGCCTCGGAGCGGGGCGGAGCTTGGCCGCCTCATCGGCACGACGCCAGGCAAAACTTCAGCCCCCGGGGTCACTGGGCGGCGTCCGGGGGGCCGGTGGCCACGCTGGCGGTGGGCGTCGGAGCCGCGGAGCAGAGGTGCTCGATCCCGTACGACGCGGGGTCGCGGAACTGCCCGGCGGCGATCATCTGATCGAGGACACCCTCGGTGTACGTGTGGGTATCCCGCGCGGCGTACGCCCGACGGCGCGCCTGCACGACGGGGTCCTGCAGCTCGGCGCAGTGGCGCTCGATTTCGGGGCGCACGTGAACCCAGCGGCCCTTCAGCACCACGTTCGGTACGTACGACTCGTCCCACTCCGGCGAGACGAACGGGCGCAGGTCGAACGCCTCGCGCATGCGCCAGCCCGCGTCGCCGCGCTCGAGGAGCGGTGCGTCGCCCGTGCAGAGGTCGAAGTACCAGAGCAGTCCCTGATAGTTCGCTTCCAGGTCGCCGGGCGAGATCACGCCGGAGATCACGCCGCCGAGCACGGTCGTCTCGATCGCGATGCCGCGGCGCACCGCCGCCTCGACGGCCTCGTCGTGGGAGAGCCCGCGCGCGCGCGCGTCGTCGTACCACTCGAGGTAGTAGTGCCCGCCGGAGAAGAAGTGCGAGATCTTGTCGGTGCCGAGGCGAATGCCGGCGATCTCGATCGTCGGGCTCGGCGGGACCGTCCGCCCGAGGTCGTACCAGGCGATCCGTCCGTAGATCCAGTTCTTCCGGTACTGGAGCTCCTCGGCCTCGTCCGCGGGAATGCGGCTCATCGTCGCGGTGCGCTGTGCCCAGAGCTCGATCTTCTGGAAGATGAAGAGCGTGAAGCGTTCGTGGATCGCCTCGACGACGTCGCGGCACGTCGCGTCGCGTCCCGCGTTGCGCGCATTGATGGCGCGCAGGGCCTCGGCGATCTCGAGATTGCTCTTCGCGTTGAAGGCCTCGCTCGAGTCCTCGAGGGGCCGCAGCCAGGCGTAGTACTGATCCGTCTCGAGGGCGCGCGCGGGAGCCGCCAGCGCAATGGCGGCGAGCGCGAGCGCCAGCGCTCGTCGCAGTCCCTGCCTCAGAATCCCCATCCGATGCCCCCGGACACGAGCCACGGCTCTCCGCGGCCGTGCTCGCCGATACGACGATAGACCCCCAGCGTCAGATTCAGGCTCACCACCGTGAATTCGCCCTCGAGCCCGGCCAGCCACTCGCGGTCGGGTCGGTACGCGGTGTCGCCCCAGGTGCGCATCACCGATCCGCGCACGGCGTAGCCCATGTAGCGGCGGGACAGGAAATACCGGTTGTCGCCGAGCTCGCCGATCAGGTAGGCGGGCCCGAGGTTGAAGACGGCCCCGCCCGCGCCGGCCTCGACGCTCGCCAGCCAGCCATCGACCTCGCACTGGATCGTGCAGTCGTAAGCCTTCGAGCGCTCGCCGATCAGCATGCCGAGCCCGAGCGAAGCGAGCTGCGGATAGGAAACCCGCGCGCGGGCCAGGCCGAACAGCTCGTGCTCGCGCTCGGTCTCGCGGCGCAGCTCGGCGTCGAGGGCCTCGCGCGAGGCCTGTGCCTCGGCCGCCGGGGGCTGCGGCGCGATGTCGGACTCGGCCGCGCGGGCGCCGGCCGCCAGCAACACGCAGAGCGCAAGCAATCCGCGCGCAGCCGATCTTCCGAACGCAGCGACCACGAGTCCCCCTGATCCGACGAATCGGGGGCGTTTATCGCAACGCCTCGCCGAGGGAGCAAGCGTCAAGCCGCTCTTGCGGGCGGTCGATTCACGCGGCAATGGAGAGGCGTCGCAGCACTCGCGTCCGGCAGCGTCTCGCCGCCGAAATCGTGTACGAAGGCGAGCGGCACTACGGCTTTCTCGCCGACGTCTCGCCCCACGGCGCGTTCGTCCAGATGGTCCGCCTGCTGCCGGCGGGCGCCGAGCTCGAGCTGCGGTTCGCGGACGATCACCTCGCACCGCAAGTCGCGCGCGCGAAGGTCGTGCGCCGCCGTTCGGTCCCCGCGGCTGCCTCGGCGCTGATGAAGCAGGGGATCGGCATCGAGTGGATCGAGGCGCCGCAGTTCGCGCGCGCCTTCCAGGAGGACAGCTTCGAGATCGAAGTGGAGCCGAGCGGCGCCGTCGCGGCGCCCGAGGGCGAGGCGTGGCTGCCGCTCGCGCGCGCCGCCGAAAGCGCGGAGGCGCCGGCCGCCGCCGCGTGCGCGACGGGGCCGGATTGCGTCGAAGACGCCGGCCCGCCCGAGCCGCAGGCTCCCGCGGCGCCCGAAGTCGCGGGAGCCATCGTGCCGGTCGAGACGGCGCCGCTCGTCGAAGAGACGATCGACATCGGCGCCGTCGCCGTGCGGGCCGAGGTCGTGGTGATCGACGAGGGCGAGCTCGGGGGCTTCGTCGCGCTCGCCGAGTCGCTCGGCGCGAGCACGCTGCGCATGCGCTGGGGCGCACAGGCGGAGCCCGTCGCGTGGGAAGCGCCGCCGCGCGTGGTGATCGTGTCGGCGCGGATCGCGATGGCCGTTCCGCTCGGCGACACGATTCTGTGTGCGGGTGCGATCGGCGTCGCGGTGGGCGACACCAGCTCCGGAACGCTGCGCGCGCGCCTGCGCCGCCAGGGGTACGAGTACGCGGTACACCCCGGCGCGCACCCGGCCACGCTGCGCCTGCTGCTCTCGTCGCTGCTGTTCCACAAGCGCGAGCGGCGCAAAGCGCGGCGCCGCGCGTTCGGAGCGCAGATCGCGTTCTGGCGGAGCTTCCGCCGCACGCGCGCGACGTTGCTCGAGCTCTCGCCGACGGGCGGCAGCTTGCTGCTCGCGAGCCCGCTGCCGCGCGGGGCGCGGCTCACCGTGCGGATCCCGGCGAAGCACGGCGGCGGCGGCCTCGCGCTGAAAGCCGTCGTCACGCGCTGCGTCTCGGGCGACGGCGGAGAGGTGGCGGGGCTGCGTTTCGACAAGCCCTCCGCGCGCAAGGCCGCCCGCCTCGCCGCCCTGCTCGAGACCCTCGACGCCACCGGCCCCGCCGCCCTCGATCCCGCGGACGCGAAGCCCGCGCTCGGCCGCTTGCGCTTCGGCAGCGCGGAGCGGCGCCGCAGCCCGCGCGTGCGCACGCTCCAGCAGGCGCTCGTGATCGACGAGCGCACGTTCGTCGCGCGGGACGTCGTCTTCGGCGTCGACCTCTCGAGCGGCGGCATGCGCATCGAGCCGCACCCGCGCCTCGCGCACGGCGCCGCGCTCCGCATCGCGCTGCAGCCGCCGGGTGGAGCGTCGCCCGTCCTCGTGCGCGCCGAGATCGCGCGCGACGAGGGCGCACGCGGCCTGGTGCTGCGCTTCCTCGCGCCCTCGACCGCGACCTCCAACGCCATCGACCGCATGCTCGCCGCCGCCGCCGAGGTCGAGCGCACGCGCGGCGAACGCGACGAGCCCGAAGAGCGCCTCGTCCTCGGCACCCTCGTCGAGACCGCACCCGCGGGCCTCTGACCCGCAAGCGCGGCCCCCGGCCGCGCGCGCAGCGAGCCGCAGGCGAGCGGAGATCAACGCGCGAGCACGGCCGTCCGGCCGTGCGCGCAGCGAGGCGTAGCCGAGCGGAGCCCAAATGCGGCAGCCTGCGCCCGCCATGACGAACCGCGACGACTGGACCCCGATCCTGGACGAGCTGGAGCGCCGCCGCACGATCTCGCGCGCGATGGGCGGGCCGGAGCGCGTCGAGCGCCTGATGACCGCGCGTGGGAAGCTCGACGCCCGCGCGCGCATCGCGGCGCTCTTCGACCCCGGCACGTTCGTCGAATTTGGCGGGCTCGTGGGCGGCACCGACGCACCGGGCGACGCGCTCGTCGCAGGCTTCGGCAAGGTGGACGGGCGCACCGTCGTCGCCGCAGCCGAGGACTTCACGGTGCTCGGCGGCTCGATCGGCCACGGCTCCGCCGCGAAGCGCTATCGCGCGGTCGAGCTGGCGCACCAGGAGCGCGTGCCCCTCGTGTTCATGCTCGACGGCGCGGGGCATCGCCTGACCGACACCGGCGGCTACGGCCGCGCGCCGAACGACCTGCTCGCCCTCGCCGACCTCTCCGGTCGCGTGCCGATGGTGTGCCTCGTGCTCGGCGCTTCCGCCGGACACGGCGCGCTCACGTCGCCGCTCAGCGACTTCACCGTGATGAGCGAGGCCGGCGCGATGTTCACCGGCGGCCCGCCCCTCGTGAAGGCCGCGCTGGGCGAGGACGTGACGAAGGAGCAGCTCGGCGGCCCGAAGGTGTGCGCCGAGATCGCCGGCACCGCCCACAACGTCGCCAAGACCGATGCCGAGGCGATCGCCCTCGCGCGCCGCTACCTCGGCTACCTGCCGTCGAACTGTCTCGGCGCCGCACCGCACCGCGAGGGCCCCGACGCGGGGCCGCGCCTGCTCGACGACCTGCTCGACCTGATTCCGCCGAGCGATCGCAAGCCGTACAAGATGCACCGCGTGCTCGAGCGCGTGGTCGACCGCGGCAGCCTGTTCGAGGTGCAGCCCGCTTACGGCGCCTCGCTCATCACGGCCTTCGCGTTCGTCGGCGGGCAGTCGTGCGCGATCGTCGCCAACAATCCCTCGGTGCGCTCCGGCTCGGTGGACGCCGCCGCGGCGATCAAGGCGATGGACTTCCTCGAGACCGCCGGGCGCTTCAACCTCCCGGTGATCTTCCTCGCCGACAATCCCGGCGTGATGGCCGGGACCAAGGCCGAGCGCGAGGGCATCCTCAAGTGGGCGGGCAAGATGTTCCGCGCCGAGCGCCGCCTGCGCGTGCCGAAGATCCACGTCACGTTCCGCAAGGCCTTCGGCTTCGGCTCGACCACGATGGCGCACAACCCCTTCGACCATCAGACGCTGCAGCTCTCGTTCCCGAATCTCACGATGAGCTCGATGCCGGCAGGCGCAGGCGGCGCCAGCGCGAAGCTCGATGCCGAGACCCAGGCGCGCGTCGAGGCCGAGCAGAAAGCCGGCGCGTGGCGCATGGCGTCGAATCTCGGCACCGACGACGTGATCGACCCGCGCGAGCTGCGCAACAAGTTGCTGCAGGCGCTCGATCTGGCGCGGGAGCGGATTCGGAACCCGCGCGCGGAGCGGGACTGACGTCCTGGAACGAGCCGCCGCGGCGTCGAGCCAGTGCGGCGCGGGCGGGCGCGCATCGGGGCCGGGCCCAAGTGCTCGAGCGGTTCAACGAGAGCCTTCGAGAGGAGCAACGGAGATGAAGTATCGCCTGATGGGCAACAGCGGCCTGCGCGTGTCGGAGCTCGCGCTCGGCGCGATGACCTTCGGCACCCAGGGCTGGGGCGCGGACAAGGACGAGAGCCGCCGTGTGTACGACCGCTTCCGCGAGGCCGGCGGGAATTTCATCGACACCGCGAACATCTACAGCGGCGGCACGAGTGAGACCTACCTCGGCGAGTTCCTCGCGAACGATCGCGAGCGCATCGTGCTCGCGACGAAGTACACGGGCGCGACGCGTTCGCGCGACGTCAACGCCGCGGGCAACAACCGCAAGAACATGATGGACTCGGTGCACGCGAGCTTGAAGCGACTGCGCACGGACTACATCGACCTCTACTGGGTGCACGCGCGCGATTTCACGACACCGATCGAGGAGGTGATGCGCGCCCTCGACGACCTCGTGCGGCAGGGCAAGGTGCTCTACGTCGGCGTCAGCGACACGCCCGCGTGGGAGGTGTCGCGCGCGAACACGCTCGCGGAGCTACGCGGCTGGAGCGCGTTCGTCGGGCTCCAGATCCGCTACTCGCTGCTCGACCGCGCCGTCGAGCGCGAGCTGTTGCCGATGGCCAAGGCGCTGGACCTCACCGTCACGCCGTGGGACACGCTCGGCTCCGGCATCCTCGCGGGCAAATACAACGCGAACCCGGCAGAGGCCGGACGCGCGAAGCTGCGCGGCTTCGTGAGCGAGAGAGCGCTCGGCATCGCGGGCGAAGTCATCCGCGTCGCCCAAGCGATCGGCCGCACGCCGGCACAGGTCGCGCTCGCGTGGGTGCGCCAAGGGCAGGGCGTGATCGTTCCGCTCGTCGGCGCGCGCACGCTCGCGCAGCTCGAGGACAACCTCGGCTGCCTCGACTTTTCTCTCGAGCCCGAGGCCAGGCAGCGCCTCGACGACGCGAGCAAGATCGAGCTGGGTTTTCCGCACGAGTTCTTGCAGCAGTTCCGGGCCGGCAGCGTGGTGAATCATCGGGAGTGAGCGATGTCCCAGGAAGTTCTCGCACGCGGCCGCGTCGCCGTGGTCACGGGCGCCGGCGGCGGCATCGGCGGCGCCGCGTGTCGCAAGCTCGCCGCGCTCGGCATGCGCGTGGTGATGGCCGACGTGCACGCGGAGCGCCTCGAGGCGGCTCGCGCCGAGGTCGCCGCGCTGGCGGTGGGCGGCGCGGACGACGTGCTGGCGCGCGTGACCGACGTCGCTCGCTTCGAGGACGTCGCGGCCCTGTGCGAGGCGACCTACGCGCGCTTCGGCGAGGTCGCGCTGCTGATGAACAACGCGGCCGGATTCTTCCGCACGCGCGCCGCGCAGGATCTCGCAGACTGGCAGCGCATCTTCGCGATCAACGTGTTCGGGGTCGTGCACGGGGTGCAGGCGTTCGTGCCGCGCATGCTCGCGCAGGGCACGCGGGCGCTGGTGGTCAACACGGGCTCGAAGCAGGGCATCACGAACCCGCCGGGCAATCCCGCCTACAACGCAGCGAAGGCGGCCGTGAAGAGCCTCACCGAGAGCCTCGCCCACGAGCTGCGCAGCCAACCGGACGGCAAGGTGTCGGCGCATCTGCTCGTGCCCGGCTGGACCGCCAACTCGCGCATGCCGAAGCAGTCGGGCGCCTGGACGCCCGAGCAGGTGATCGACCGCCTGCTGGAAGGCCTTGCGAGAGGCGACTTCTACGTGATCTGCCCGGACGGCGAGGTCACGCCGGAGATGGATCGCAAGCGCATCCTGTGGGCGGCCGGCGACCTCGCCGAGAACCGGCCGGCGCTCTCGCGCTGGCACCCGGACTGGCAGCGCGCCTTCGCGGAGTTCGAGCCGCGATGACGGCGGGGGCGGCGGTCGAGCCGAGCTTCGCAAGCGCCTCCGTCAACGGCATCGCGCTCGCCTGGTTCGAGTGGAACGCGCCCGCGCGAGCCCGGGGGCCCACGGTCCTGCTGCTGCACGCGACCGGCTTCCACGCGCGCTGCTGGGACCCGGTGGTGCGGCATCTCGGCGACGTCCACGTCGTCGCGCTCGATCAGCGCGGTCACGGACGCAGCGCGAAGCCGGAGATCGCGCACTGGCGCGTGTTCGGCGAGGACGTGGCCGCGTGGGTGCGCGCGCGCCCGGGCGAGACCTTCGTCGCCGCCGGCCACTCGATGGGCGGGCACGCGCTCGTCGACGCCGCGGCCGCGCTCCCCGAGCGCTTCGCCAGGCTCGTGCTCGTCGACCCGGTGATCGGCGACCCGGCGACGTACGCCCCCGGCGGCGGCTGGCGCGCCGAGCTGCCGGCGGGCGAGGTGCATCCCACCGCGCGGCGCAAGCGCCACTTCGCGTCGCCGCGCGAGATGTTCGAGCGATTCCGCGAGCGCCGGCCGTACGCGCTGTTCACGGAGGAGTCGCTCTGGGCCTACTGCGAGCACGGGCTCCTGCCGCGCGCGGACGGCGAGGGCTTCGAGCTCGCGTGCCCGCCGGAGACCGAGGCGAGCATCTACATGACGAGCCGCACGAACGCGGGCGTGATCGAGAGCGCGCGCCGCGTGCAGGCGCCGACGCTCGTGGTGCGTGCGAAGCCGCCGCCGCCCGATCGCGGCCTGATGGATTTCGAGTCGTCGCCGACGTGGCCCGGCCTCGCGGGCGTGATGCCGCGCGGTCGCGACTCGTCGCTGCCCGAGTGGACGCACTTCGTGCCAATGCAGGCGCCCGAGCTCGTCGCAAAGTGGCTGCGCGAAGAGATCGACGCCGCGTGCTGACGATGCGGTGAGGGGCGGGCGCGCGGCGGGCGGGAGCCGAGCGCGCGAAGCGTCAGCCCGCGCCGCCTCCGCACAGCACGTCGTTCGCGTGCATCGTGTCCATGTATTCGCGCCACTCGACGATCTTGCCGCCGCGAGCGCGCAGGACGAAGTGGTACTTGTTGTTGTAGATCTTCCCGGACACGTGGCGGCCGTAGCTCTCGGCTTCGATCGCGACCCGTTCGCCCTCGGCCGTCAGCGCATGGATCGTGAAGCGCAGGCCTTCCGGGAAGACGGTGAGCACGCCGCGGGAGGCGGCGGCCACCTGGTCCACGCCGAACGTGCCCGAGATCGGCATCGTGCCCGACGTCCAGCAGGTGCCGTCGGGCGCGTAGGCCGCGACGATCGCATCCACGTCGGCGCGCGAGATCGCGTCGACGAAGCGCCGCGCGAGCGCCTTGTTGCGCGCTTCCCGCGAAACGCGCCGCGTCTTCCCGCGCGCCCCGCGCTTGGACTTCTTCGCCGCCACGTTCGAGACTCCTCGGGGACGTTGGTTCACGAGCGCCGCCCGCGCGCTCGCGCGTTCGCTCCCGCGGGGCCGTGAACCAACGTCCCCGGGGTTTGCCGAACGGGGGTCAGGCGCCGAGGCGGCGCACGGCCGCCTGGGCGGAGGCGGCGAGTCCGTCGATCTGCGCCTTGAAGGCGCCGACGTCGGCCTGCTTGCCCATCACGTTTTGGAGGTAGCGCGCCATCACGCCCTCGACGATCGCGGCGAGGCGCCAGTACTGGAACGCGCGGAAGTAGTCGACGTTCGCGGTGCTCGCGCCGGTCAGCTCTTCGTAGCGGCGCAGCATCTGCGCGCGGGTGGGGAAGCCGCCGGTGACGGTCGGCGACTGGGCGGCGCCGCGGGCGGTCGGCGAGTTCTCCTCGCCCGGCTCCGCCCAGTTGTTCATCAGGAAGCCGACGTCGGCGAGGGGATCGCCGAGCGCGCACAGCTCCCAGTCGAGCACGGCCTGCACGCGGCCGCTCTTCGAGAGCATGTTGCCGATGCGGTAGTCGCCGTGGACGATGCCGGTGCGTACCTGCGCGGGCTTCAGCTTCTCGAGCGCGTCGCCCACTTCCTCCATCGCCGGCAGCTCGCGGGTCTTCGACTTCTCCCACTGCGTGCGCCAGCGGTGGATCTGGCGATCCAGGTACTGCTCGCGCTTGCCGAGGTTGCCGAGCCCGACGGCGTCGATGTCCACTCGGTGCAGCTTCGCGAGCACGTCGATCACGTCCCAGCCGAGTGACATGCGCTCGGCCTCGGGCGCGTGCTCGCGCACGGCGTCCGCGGTGTCGAGCACGAAGCCGTCGACGAACTGCATCACGTAGAACGGTGCACCGTTGACCGCGTCGTCGGTGCACAGCCCGAGCACGGGCGCCACCGGGACGTCGGTCTTCGCGAGCGCGTAGAGGATCTTGTGCTCGCGCCCCATGTCGTGGGCGGTCGCGAGCACCGCGCCGAGCGGCGGCCGGCGCAGCACGGTGCGATTGCCCGCGGCGTCGGTCACGCGGTAGGTCAGGTTCGAGTGCCCGCTCGCGATGATCGAGAAGGTGAGGGGCGGCCGCGCGCCCTTCACGTGCGCCGCGTACCACGCGGTTACGCGCGCCGCGTCGATGCCCTTGGGAATTTCGCCGATGCTCGCTTCGCTCATGTCCCCGTCACTCCCAGCGGATCAGCCGCGGCCCGGCCCCCGGCTGCATCCGCTCTGCAAAGAAATACGAGCCCACCGGGATCCCGCCCCGCGGACTCGGCCGCGCGTCACTTGGGTGCGAACCGCTGGCCTGCATCCAGCCTGATCGTGTTTCCGTTCAGCATCGGGTTCTCGAAGATCGCGATCGCCATCTTGCCGTACTCCTCGGGGCGGCCCATGCGCTTCGGAAAGGCGGCGTCGCGCACGAGGTTCTCGGCCATCTGGTCGGGGATGCCTTTGGTGAGCCCCGTCGAGAAGAGGCTCGGCGCGATCGTCATCACGCGCACGCCGATCGAGCCGAGGTCGCGCGCCATGGTGAACGTCATGCCCGCGATGCCGGCCTTCGCGGCGGTGTAGGCGACCTGGCCGATCTGGCCTTCGAAAGCCGCGATCGAGGCGGTCATCAGGATCACGCCGCGCTCGCCGTTCTCGTCGGGCGCGTTCGTGCTCATGCAGTGCGCGGCGATGCGCGCGACGTTGAAGCTCGCGATCAGGTTCAGGTCGATCACCTTGCGGAAGGCGTCGAGCGCATGCGGACCGTCCTTCGCGAGCGTGCGCATCGCCACGCCGCCGCCGGCGGTGTTCACGCAGAAGTGCACGCCGCCGAGCGCCGCGGCCGCGTCGCGCACGGCCTTCTCGCTGGCCGCGAAGTCCGTCACGTCGCACGGGAAGAACGGCGCGTTCAGGCCCTTCGCCACCTCCGCGCCCTGCGACTGCGGGCGGTCGAGGATCGCCACTTGCCCGCCCTTCGCGACGAACATCTCGGCCGTCGCGCGCGCCATGCCCGACGCGCCGCCCACCACGATCGCCTTGCGGCCCGGAATCTCCATCTGCGTGCTCCTTGGGGTCGTTCCGGGCGGGGCCCGGAGAAAACGTTCGCTCTCGCGCGCGCGGCGCAGCGCGCGCTGCGCCTACTTCGCGCCGTCGAGGAAGCCCTCGAATCCGTAGCGCGAAAGCGGCCCGAACAGGATCTGCTCGAGCAGCCCGACGCCGCGCTTCTCGCCGAGACGGGCGCTCACGAGATTGTGGATGTGATTGTGGAAGGGGTTGCCCGGCGCGAGTTCGCTCTCCTTCCACGTCGCGGCTTCGACCTTCGACTCGCCTTGCCACACGCCGTGGCCCCATTTCGGGTGCGCGTAGCCGAGGCCGTTCATGTTGAAGCGGCGCAGCGTCTCCACCTCGAGCGCCAGCTCGCGGCCGTCGCGCGCGCGCCCGCGGAAGACGCCGCGCTTCACCCAGCGCGTGCCGGGCACGAACTCGAGCGCGTCGCCGGTCGGCTCGAACGCGGCGAGGGTCGCGTCGCCCGGGTCGGCGTAGGGCGCGGGCGCGGAGCTCGTGGCGACGCGCAGGCCCGAGAGGCCCCAGCGCGAGCCGTCGGCGTTCTGGAAGTAGCCGATCAGCGCGCACTCGTCGGCGAAGTGCACCGGCGCCCACAGCCAGCCGAACGACGGGGGTGCCGCGGGCCGCCCGGGCGCGGCGGCGCCGACGCTGCGCACGCCCCAGCTGCGGTCGCGCGTCGCGAAGGTCGTCGCAGGGTCGATGCGCGTCGTCGTTCCGCCCGTGCGCACCCAGCCTTCCCAGGTGCCGAACTGGGTGAAGCGCGTCATGTCCACGAGGTTGCGCGTCGCGTCGAAGGCCTTCATGCGCGCGCGCTCTTCTTCGAGCGCGGGCGCGCGCGATACGAAGCTGAGATCGCAGGCGATGCCGTGCTCGTTCTCGGCGACGGCGAAGCGCAGCCGGCGCATGGGCTCGAGCACGGTCAGCGAGGCCGGCCCGACGTGCATGAGCGTCGGCTCCTTCGGCGCGAGCCGCGACGCGTGCAGCGTGTGCTGCACGCCGTCCGCGCCGAGGAAGGAGAAGTGCGCGTCCATCACGTGCTGGTGCGGGTAGAGGCCGAGCGCGGCGCCGAAGTAGAACGCGCCGCCCGCGTCCACGCCGTTGAACCAGTAGCGGTCGTAGGCGTTGGGATCGCTGGTCGCGCGGTGCGCGATCGGCTCCGGCGTCTGATGGATCGGGTAGTCGTCGAAGCGGGTCAGCATCGCTCAGCTGGTCTCGTAGATCAGGAAGCCCTTGTCGTCGCGGCGCCGCTCGGCCTGGCCGCGGTGCCATAGGTGCTCGAGATGGGCGTAGGTCTCGCTCTCGGCCATCTCGCCCCAGCTGCGCTCCTTGAACAGGCGCTGCATGTAGGCCGTGACGTTCGAGGGCCCGAGCTCGCGGCCGATCCGCTTCACGGTGTCGAGGCGGTCGTAGTGGTGTTCCTGGATCGCTCGGCAGCGTCCCGCGAGGTCGTCGAAGGGATGGCCGTGGGCGGGCAGGGCGAGCTTCACGTTCTCGAGCGCCGCCACGCGATCCAGCGAGTCGAAGAACGCGTCGAGCGGATCCTTGTTGAGCGTGAGCCCGGAGATGTGCGGCGTGATCGACGGCAGCACGTGGTCGCCGGAAAGGAACACGCCGCCCTCCGGGTCGTGCAGGCAGATGTGGTCTTCGGTGTGGCCGGGCGTGTGCGTGACGAACCACTCGCGCTTCGCGAGGCGCAGCACGTCCCCGGCCTTCACGGGCTTCGAGATCTTCGGCACGAACGAGCGCCCGATCGCGTGGAACAGGCGCCACTTGAGCCGCATCATCCACGGCGGGCGCGGGCGGCGTCCGCCCCAGGGCGTCGTCTCGCGGCGCCACGCCTGCACGAGCTGGCGGTGCGCCTCGTCGTTCTCCCCGCTCGCGGCGAGATCCTCGACCGAGACCTCCACCTCGTCGGCTTCCTTGGTCTCGAGCACGCCGAAGCGGAAGGACTGGTGCCCGACGATCTCGGCGTTCGCTTCGCGCGCGAAGCGCATCGCGCCGCCGAAGTGGTCGGGGTGCGAGTGCGTGACGATCACGGTGTGCACGTGCTTCGTGCGCAGTCCGGCCTGCTTGAGGCGGTCCTGTACCGCGCGCCAGCTGTCGGGGCCGGGCAGGCCGGGGTCGACCACCGCGGCGCCGCGCTCGTCGATCAGCGCGTACATGTTGACGTGCCCGAGGCCCGGCATGCGGATCGGGAGCTGCATGCGCAGCACGTTCTGCGCGACCTCGGTGATCTCGCGGCGGGCGGACTCTTGCTCTTGGCGGTGCGGCTTGGACATCGGGGCGCACGGTATGACAGCGCGGGGGCGGCTGCTCCTTGTTACGGGCCGCGCGGCTCCCTCGGCGCGGCCGCCGCGCGCTCCCCGCCGCCGCGCATTGGTCGCCGGGCGCGCCTGCGTCTGACGAATCCCGGGCGGATTCGTCGCGCGTACCGATCGGGTCTGACGATCGGGGCGGAGCCCGGCACCGCTTCGCGCGAGTGTGTTCGCCCATGAAGCGCCTTGCGATGACGATTCCGCTCGAGTCCGTCCCGCTCTCCGAGCAAGCCGACTTCGTGCGCGAGCTGGCGGACCTCGGTTACTCGGACGTGTGGTCGAGCGAGGCGCAGGACGTGGACGGCTTCACGCCGCTCGCGCTCGCCTCGCAGTGGGCGCCGAGCCTGCGCCTCGGCTGCGCCTGCTTCCCCGTGCAGACCCGCGGCCCCGCCGTGTTCGCGATGAGCGCGGCCGCGCTCGCCGAGGCGGCGCCCGGGCGCTTCGTGATGGGCATCGGCAGCTCGTCGCCGTGGATCGTCACGACGCAGAACGCGCGACCGTTCGAGAAGCCTTTCCAGCAGACCCGCGACACGCTGCGCTTCCTGAAGCGCGCGCTCGCCGGCGAGAAGAGCGACGGCGACTACGACACCTTCGCCGTGCGCGGCTTCGCGCTGCGCCGCAAGCTCGCGCAGCCGCCTCCCGTGCTCGTGGCGGCACTGCGCCCGCAGATGCTCGCGCTGGCGGGCCGCGAGGGCGACGGCGCGATCCTGAACTTCGTCACGCCCGACGAGGCCGCGCGCTGCGCCCCGCTCGTGCGCCAGTTCGGCGCCCAGAAGGAGATCGCGGCGCGCATCTTCGTGTGCCCGACCCGCGATGCCGACGCCGTGCGCCGCATCGCGCGCTTCTCGCTCGCGGTCTACCTCGCCGCACCCGCCTATCGCGCGCAGCAGGAGTGGCTCGGCAACGCGCACTTGCTGAAGCCGAGCTGGGATCGCCTCGCCGCCGGCGACTTCAAGGGCGCCCGGGCCGCGCTCCCCGACGAGGTCGTCGACCGCTACTACATCCACGGCCCCGCCGAGCTCTGCCGCGAGCGCATCGCCGCCTATCACGCCGCCGGCGTCGACACCCCGATCATCGGCCTGATCGAAACCGGCATGGACCCCCGCGAAGCCGCAAGACTCCTCGCTCCCCGCTGAGGCCGCCGCTTCGCGAACGCGAAGCGCGCGGGAGGCGAGGCCGCAGGCCTCGCCGATCCGCGCAACTCCTCCCAAGTCCGCCGAACGGCGATGCCGACGTCAGCACGAGCCGCGGGGGCGGGGCCGGGGGCCGGCTGAAGCGAGGCTAAGCGAGCTCGGCCGCGATCACCGAGCAGCGCTACGTCACCCAGCGACGCGCGCGCCGAGCTGCGCGAGACGCCCCCTGCGAGCGGCCGTCAGCGAGCATCGAGCGGAAGCCGGCCCCCGGCCCCGCCCCGCGGCGCTGCCCGCAAGCGCGCGCGCCTACTTCCAGCCCCGCAACACTTCGACGACCGACCGCACCCCAAACCCCGTCGCCCCATACGGCTGGAGGGCCGTCGTCTTCTCCGTGTCCGCCACCGGCGCGATGTCGAGATGCGCCCACGGCGTCTCGCCGACGAAGTGCCACAGCATCGCTGCCGCCGTGATCGTTCCGCCGTCGCGGCCGCCAGTCTGCTTCACGTCGGCGATCTGGCCGCGCATGTGCTCCTTGTGCACGTCCCAGAGCGGCAGCTGCCAGTACCGCTCGCCGGTGGTCTCGCCTGCGTCGATCACGCGGTCGACGAGCCGCTGGTCGTTGCCGAGCACCGCGGCCGCCCACGTCCCGAGCGCGACGGCGCAGGCGCCGGTCAGCGTCGCGAGGTCGATCATCGCGGCCGGCTCGTAGGTGGTGCGCGCGTGATGCAGCACGTCGGCCAGCACGAGGCGCCCCTCGGCGTCGGTGTTCGCGATCATGATCGTCTGGCCGGAGAGGGTCGTCACGATGTCGTCGGGCCGATAGGCGGTGCCGCTCGGCATGTTCTCGACGGCGCCGATCAGTCCGACGACGTGAAGCGGGAGCTTCAAGAGCGCCGCGGCGCGCAGTGCGCCGATCACGGCCGCGCCGCCCGACATGTCGTGCTTCATCTTCTCCATGCTCGCGCTCGGCTTCAGCGAGAGGCCGCCCGAGTCGAAGCAGACGCCCTTGCCGATCACGCACAGCGTCGGCTTCGGGCGCGCGCCCTTCTTGGCGTTCTTCGCCGGCGCGCCGTGCTCGAGCACGATCAGCCGCGGCTCGTTCGCGCTGCCCTGCGCGACGGCGAGCATCGCCCCGAAGCCGCGCTTCTCGAGCTCCGCGCGGCCGAGCACCTGCACCTTGAGGCCGACTTCCTTGGCGACGCGCTCGGCTTCCTTCGCGAGCTCCGCCGGCGGCAGCTTGTTCGGCGGCTCGTTCGACAGGCGGCGCGCCAGGTTCTGGGACTCGGCGAGTACCACGCCGGTCGCCGCGGCCGCGCTGGCGGCGCGCTTGTCGGCGGCGCGCAGGGCCACCAGCGACACCTTCTCGACGGGCTTCTTGTCCTTGCTCTTCGAGAGGTAGGCGTCGAAGCGGTAGCCGCCGAGCACGGCGCCTTCCGCGAGGGCCTGGAACACCGCCGGCGGCTTCTGGCGGCGGGACGCCGGCGCGACGAGCGAGACGTGCGCGGCCTTGCGCGCCGCGCCTTCGCGCACCGTGGCGGCGGCGAGCTCGCGCAGCGCGGCGAGATCGAGCTTCGCCTCGGCCCCGGCGCCCAATAACAACACGCGCTTCGCCTTCGCGCCGCGCGGCGCGTGCAGCGTGAGCGACTCGCCGCGTTTGCCGGTGAAGTCGCCGCTCGCGATCGCGTCGGCGATGCGGCCGGCGAGCGCCGCGTCGAGCGCGTGCAGGTGCGCAGGCAGCTTCCACTTCGCGGGATCGAGCTCGGCGAGGGGGATGGCGAGCACGTCTGCGCTCAGATTCTCGATCGCACCGGACTCCACGGTGATCTGCATTCCAAAACTCTCCCGTCGTTGGCTTGCGGTGGGATCCAAGACATCGGCAGAGCCCGCAGGAAGCCCAAGAACGGGCCCGCAACGCCTCGGATTTGGTTGACGGGCTTAGCCCCTCTCCTAGACTCCCGCCGCTTTTTTTCCTGGCTCTGACGCATTGCCGGGACGGCCTTCGGGGGGGAGCGTCTCGCATGGATCTCAACGTCTTCACGCTCGTTTATCAGGCGTCGTGGCCGGTTCAAGCCGTCATCGCGCTGATGGTCGCCGCGTCGGTCCTGAGCTGGGGCGCGATCGCCTTCAAGCTGCGCGAGTTCTCCGGCGCCGAGTCCGACACCGAGGGCTTCCTCGGCGCCTATCAACAAGGCACGTTCGAGGACACGGAGAAGGCGGCGCGCGAGCACCCGAAGAGCCCGCTTTCGGCGGTGATGCTCGCCGGCGTCGCCGAGCTGAAGCGGATCGCTCGCTATCGCGGGCGCGGCGACGAGGCGTTCGACCCGAGCCAGCTGCGCGCCGTGAACAAGGCGATCAACTGGGCGGGCTCGCAGGAGGCGCTGCGGCTCGAGGGCCGACTCGCCTTCCTGGCCACGGTCGGCAGCGCGACGCCGTTCATCGGCCTGTTCGGCACGGTGATCGGAATCATCAACGCCTTCGCGGAGATCGGCCGCACCGGCAATGCGGGCCTCGAGACCGTGGGGCCGGGCATCGCCGAGGCGCTCGTGGCCACCGCGATCGGCCTCTTTGCCGCCATCCCGGCCACCATCTTCTACAACGCGTTCGTCGCCCGCCTGCGGGACCTCACCGCCGCCATCGAGCTGTTCACGGTGGAACTGCAGGACGACATCGCACATCTGTCCGCGACCGCGGGCCGCGCAGGCCCGCGCGCGCTGGAGCGCTGAGCGATGGCCGCCGGGGGGATGGGCAAGACGCATCGGCCCATGGCCGAGATCAACGTCACGCCGCTCGTCGACGTGATGCTCGTGCTGCTGATCATCTTCATGGTCACGGCGCCCATGATGGAGCAGGGGCTCGAAGTCGATCTGCCGAACACGACCACGCAGAACATCCGCGTGAAGGAGCCGCCGCTCGTCATCACGGTGAAGCGGGACGGCAAGATCCATCTGGCGGAGTCGCAGCCGTTCGAGCTCGCCGAGCTCGAGGCGAAGCTCGACGCGATCCTCGACGGCGACGCGACCCGGGAGGTCTTCCTGCGCGCGGACGAGAAGGTGCCGTACGGCCTCGTCGCGAAGGTGATGGCGAAGGCGCGCGCGGCCGGTGTCGAGAAGCTCGGCATGGTCACCGAGCCCGAGTGACCCGGGCGCGCCGATGAGCGGAGTTCCCCTCGAGATCGCCGCGGGGCGCGAGCGCGAGTTCCGGCGCATGGTCGCCGTCTCGGCCGGCCTGCACGTCGCGCTGTCGGTGCTGGCGGTGACCGCATTCCCGAGCTGGAACGACCACGAGCTGCCCGCGGGCCCGAGCATCACGATGATCACGCCGGCCGAGCTGAACGAGCGCCTCGGCAGCGTCGCGCCGCCTTCGCGCCCGAAGGCGAAGCCCGCGGAGCCGAAGCCCGAGCCCGTCGCGGAGCCGGAGCCTCCGCCGCCGCCCACGGATCAGGTGGTGATCCCCGAGGACACGCACCGCAAGCCCGCCGAGCAAAAGCCCAAGCCGAAACCGGCGACGCCGCGCGACCCCGAGCCGCGGCCGCGCCCGGCGCGCGCGACGGAAGAAGAGCAGGTGGACCTCGAGGACCTGCTCGACGAGGAGCGCATCCTGAGCGGCTCGCTGCCCGGCGACGTGCCGCGCGACGCGAAGCCGCAGGTGGTGGCGGGGGCGGGCGGAACCGGCGCGGCGCTCAGCGCCGAGGTCGCGGCCTGGCACCAGAAGGTGCGCATGCACGTGAAGCGCACGCTGAGCCTGCCTCCGGGCTTCCGCGGCAAGGGCCTCAAGACCCGCGTCACCCTCACGCTGACCGGGAGTGGCAACCTACTCGGGTACGAGGTCGACGACGGCTCGGGCAATCCCTGGTACGACGACCAGATCGAGCGATACCTGACGGACCAGACTTCCCTCCCGGCGCCCCCCGAAGCGGGCGACTGGGAGTTCCTCTTCGACGGAGATCTCTAGTGCGATTCGCAGTGGCAGCGGTAGCGGCAGTGGCGGGGCTTCTCGCGTCAAACGCATTCGCGCAGGTCGGCGTCGTCGGGCCGGGCGGCGGCATCAAGCTCGAGCGAGTCGCCGTGCAGCGCTTCCTCGCGCGCTCGCCCGAGGCGCAGTCGCTCGCCCAGGAGCTCGGCGCGGGCCTCGGCGGCGGCCTCGAGTTCTCGATGCTGTACGCGCTCACGCCGGAAGGGGCGTTCATCGACCCGGTGACGAGCCCCGCGCTGGCGTCGTCGGCCGCGCCGAAGTGCACGAACTGGAAGCAGATCGGCGCCGACTACCTCGTGCAGGGCGAGCTCGACGTGACGCCCGAGGCGATGCGCGTCACGTATCGCGTGTGGGACGTCGTGCGCTGCAGCGCGAAGATCGCGGCGAAGCAGCGCACGGCGCGGCCCGAGAACGCGCGGCGGCTCGGCAAGTCGATCGCGGACGAGATCGTCGGCGCGCTCACCGGCACGCCGGGCGTCGCGGACACCGAGATGGCCTACGTCTCGAGCCGGATCGGCTCGAAGGAAGTCTTCGTGATGGACGCGAACGGCGACAATCAGCGCGCCGCGACGCGATGGGGGACGATCACGACCTTCCCGAGCTGGGACCCCGACGGATCCGGGCTCGTCCTCACGACCTACCGCTACCGCAGCCGCCCGTGGCTGTTCGCGCTGAAGCGCGGCGGACAGCCGTCGGGGCGCCTGTTCCAGAGCCTGCCCGATTCGACGCGGCTGTATCGCGGCGTGTACGACCCGAGCGGCACGCGACTCGCGATCGTCGGCAGCGTGGACGGCGTGAGCGAGATCTTCACGGCGACCAACGGCAGCGGGCTGAAGCGCCTCACCAAGGATCGCTACATCGACGTCGGGCCCGCCTGGTCGCCCGACGGGCAGAAGATCGCGTTCGTCTCGGATCGCACCGGCGCGCCGCAGCTCTACGTGATGAACGCGGACGGCAGCGGCGTGCGCCGCCTCACCTTCGACGGCGCGTACAACACGTCGCCCTCGTGGTCGCCCGACGGCGAGTGGATCGCCTTCGAGACGCGCATCAACAGCCAGTTCGACATCTGGAAGATTCGGCCCGCCGGCGGGCCGTCGATTCCGGTGGTCTCGCACCCGCGCAGCGACGAGCACCCGAGCTGGTCGCCGGATGGGCGCCTGATCGCGTTCAGCTCGACGCGCTACGGCCGGCCCGACATCTACGTCGCGGCCGGCGTCGGCGAGAGCCGCGACCTGCCGGCGCGGCGCATCACCAACCGCGGGGACAACACGCATCCGGCGTGGGGCCCGCGGCGCACGCGCTGATTTCGGTTTGGAACCTTTTTGGGGGGAAGCAGATGAAGAGGCATCGACTCGCGGCGCTCGCGCTCGTGTGCGCCGCACCGCTCGGCTGCGCAACCGTCGCCGAGACGCGCAAGCTCGAATACGAAGTGAACAAGATGCGCGCGGGCAGCGGGCTCGCGGAGCAGGGCAAGCGCATCGCCGAGCTCTCGACCGATCTCGACGCGCTGCGCGCCGAGGTCGCGGACTTGCGCGGCCGCCTGGAGCTGGCGGAGCACAGCGCACAGCAGGCGACGGAGGACGCGCGCGCCGCCCGCGAGGCCAGCGCTGCCAAGCCGGCGCCCACGCCCACGGAGCCCGAGGCGATGCCCGAGGGCTCCGCGTCGGAGGAGCTCTCGCTCTACAAGGAGGCCTACGACGCTTGGCGCACCAACGATCACGCGAGTTGTGTTGACCGCTTCGGACGCTTCTTGCAATCTTTCCCGTCCTCGAAATACGCGGACGACGCGGCGTTCTGGCTGGCGGATTGCCACTACAAGTCGGGAGAGCTGCAAAAGGCCGTGCTGCGCTTCGACGAAGTCGCCACGCGCTACGCGACGAGCGACAAGGCTCCCGAGGCGCTGTTCCGCGAAGGCGAGGCGCTGCTCCAGCTGGGGCCGAAGTTCTCGAAGGCGGCTCGGCAGGTGTTCCAGCGCGTGATCGACGGCTATCCCGACCACAAGCGAGCCCAGGACGCGCGCGAGCGGCTCGCGATCATCGGCGGCTGAACGACGGACGAAAGGAAGGAATCTCCCTTGCGAAAGCGCGATCTCGACAAGTTCAAGAAGATCCTCACCGAGCAGCGCGCACAGCTCACGGGCATGGCCAAAAAGGCCGTGAGCGGAGAGATCCATCTCGACCCGGACGACTTTCCGGACGAGATCGACTCCGCCTCGTCGGAGATGAACCTCGCGTTCCAGGGCCGCCTCCGCGAACGCGAGCGCGGCCTGCTCGCGAAGATCGAAGAGGCGCTGCAGAAGATCGAGCAGGGCGTCTACGGCGAGTGCGAGAGCTGCGGCGAAGAAATCGGGCTCAAGCGGCTCGAGGCGCGGCCGGTGGCGGAGCTGTGCATCGACTGCAAGTCGGAGCAGGAGCGGATGGAGCGGCACCAGGCGTAGGAGCTTGGGTGGCGTGCGGAGGAGGTCGTAGCGGGCAGCGCCGGGGCGGCGGGGCCGGGGGCGCGCCCGGCGATGGCTCGCTGGCGGCCCCTTTGGGTGGGTGGTCCGCTGCACGCAGCAGAGGCGCGCCCCGGGAGTCGGTCGCGCTGCCGGATGCACGGGGCCGAGCTGCGCTCGACTCGTCGGGCACGCCCCCGGCCCCGCCGCCGCGGCTCGTGCTGGGTTCGGCCTCGCGCGCACGCGAATTTTGGGGGGGGGCGCGGATCGGCGCGGCCTGCGGCCGCGCCTCCCGCGTGCGGTGTGGCGACGCGCGGAGTGGTGGCGAGGTGTGGGCTCGCGGGCCGTGAGTTGCGTGCGTGGCGGGCGGTGCCGAAAGTGCGCGCCATGGTGAGCGAGAGCCTCGTGCTGGGGATCGAGAGCAGCTGCGACGAGATGGCGGCGGCGGTGGTGCGCGGGGGGCGCGAGGTGCTCGCGAGCACGGTGCGGGGGCAGGCGGCGGTGCATGCGCCGTACGGCGGCGTGGTGCCGGAGTTGGCGTCGCGGGATCACGTGCGCGGGGTGTCGCAGGTGGTGCGCGCGGCGCTCGCGGAAGCGGGCGTGTCCGAGCGCGCGCTCACCGGCGTGGCGGTGACGGCGGGCCCGGGCCTGCTCGGCTCGCTGCTCGTCGGGCTCTCGTTCGCGAAGGCCTACGCCTATCGGCTCGGCGTGCCCGTCGTGGGGGTGCATCACCTAGCCGGGCATCTCGCGGCCGCGGAGATCGCCGACCCGGCGCTCGTGCCGCCGTATCTCGGCCTCGTCGTGTCGGGCGGGCACACCGCCCTCTACCGCATCGAGGACGGCGCGCCGCCGGCGGTGCTCGGCGAGACGCGCGACGACGCCGTGGGCGAGGCCTTCGACAAGGTCGCGAAGCTGCTCGGCCTGCCGTATCCCGGCGGCCCCGCGCTCTCGAAGCTCGCCGAGTCAGGCGATGCGGCGGCCTTCGCGTTCCCGCGGCCGATGGCGGACGAGCCCGGCTACGACTTCTCGTACAGCGGTCTCAAGACGGCAGTGGCACTCGCCGCCGAGCGGCACCCGGCGCGCGCCGCGGATCTGGCGGCGTCGTTCGAGGCGGCGGCCACCGACGTCCTGATCGCGAAGACGCGGCGCGCGGCGCGCGAGGAGGGCCTCGCGCGAGTCGCTGTGGTGGGCGGCGTGGCGGCGAACTCCCGGCTGCGCCGTGCGCTCGCCGCCGCTGCGCAGCGCGACGGCTTCGCGCTCTTCCTGCCGCCGCTCGCGCTCTGCACCGACAACGCCGCGATGATCGCGGCCGCCGGCGCGCAGCTGCTCGCGCGCGGTGTCACCGACGGGCTCGCGCTGAGCGCGTTCTCGCGCGTGGAGCTCGCCGAGCGCCCCTGGTCGGAAGCGCGTTCGTGAGCGCCGCCGCCGCGCGCGGCTTTCTCGAGCGCCACGGCCTCGCGCCCACCAAGGAGCTCGGCCAGAACTTCCTGTGCGACGACGCGCAGGCGGACAAGCTGGTGCGGCTCGCCGAGGTGGGCGAGGGCGACGGCGTGCTCGAGATCGGCACCGGCCTCGGCATCCTCACCTGTGCCCTCGCGCGGCGCGCCCGCGCGGTCACCACGATCGAGATCGACGCCGGCCTCGTGCGCGCGCTCGTCGCCGACGCCGTGCTGCCCGCGAACGTCCGGCTCGTGCATGCCGACGCGCTCGCAGTCGACCTCGCCGCGGAGGTCGCTGCGCTCGCCGCGGGGGGCGGCCCGGTGCGCGTGGTCGCGAACCTGCCGTACAACGTGGCGACCCCGCTGATGCGCGCGTTCCTCGATCTCGCGCCGCGGCTCGCGGGCTGGGCGGTGATGATCCAGCGCGAGGTCGCGCTGCGGATCGGCGCACGGCCGGGCAGCCCGGATTACGGCTCCTTCTCCGTGCTGCACCAGCTCGTCGCGCGGGTGAAGCTCGGGCTCGCTCTCGCGCCGCAGTGCTTTTACCCTGCGCCGCGCGTCGTCTCGAGCTTCGCGCTGCTGACGCCGCACGCGCAGGCCGCGCTCCAGCCGGGCGAGCTCGCCGCGGTGGAGCGGCTGGTGCGGGCGGCGTTCGCGCATCGAAGGAAGACCCTCGTGAACTCCCTGCGCGACCAAGGCATCGATCCCGCGCCCGTCTCCGCCTGGCTCGCGGGCGCCGGCTTCGACGCCCGCGTGCGCGCCGAGGCGATCGCGCCCGAGCAGTGGCTCGCCCTCGCGCGCGCGGGGGCCGCGTGAGGGGCGAGGATCCGCGCCGCGACTTCGTCGCCCCCGTGCCGGTCGAGATCGTGCGCGCGAACGGCGCCGTCGAGACCGAGCTCGCCGTGAACCTTTCGCCGCGCGGCCTGTGCGTGCATCTCCACCAGCCGATCGCCGTCGGCGAAGCGGTGTGGGTCGTGTTCTCGCTGCCGCCGGAGGGCCCGGAGATCCGCGCGCGCGGGAAGGTCGTTTGGACGGGCCCCGCCGACGCGACGCCGGAGATCTGGGAGACGGGCGTGCACCTGCTCGACCTCGGCGACGCGGCGCGCGCTGCGCTCGCGCAGTTCGCGAATCAGCCGACGAATCGGCGCCGCTAGCCCGTGGAGCCGCCCGCGCTGCGCGACGCGCTCGTCGAGCTCGCCCGCGCGTGCGGGGTCTCCGTGCGCGTGCTGCGCGGCGGCGGCGAGGCCCAGGCGCTCGCGAGCGGTCCGGCGCTCGTGCGGGGCGCGCCCTGGGTCGTGCTCGTCGCCGACGACCCGCTCGCTGCGCAAGTCGCGGCGCTCGCGGCCGGGCTCGTGCGCTTCGCTGCCGCCGAGCTCGATGCGCGTTACTTGCCGCCCGCCGTGCGCGAGGCCCTCGACCGCGCGGCTGCGCCGCCCGAGCGCTGAGGGCCGCCGCCGGCGCGGGGAGCGCTCGCGGACGCCCGCAAAAAATTGCGTTGACACTTTCCGCAGCGGGCGTGTACATCCAATGCCGAGCCGAGGGGAATCGCAGGGCGCGATCTCCATCGAACGCTCCCCAGAGACCGGGCAAAGCCCGTACACAGGACGACGCCGCATAGGCCCGAGATCGCTTGCATCCGCGCAGCGGAGCGAGACGGGGGCGAAGCTGGCGAGTTCTCCGCAGCGACAGGCAGACGTGTCTCCTGCGCCGCGCACTCGACTGCGCCATCGCCACCTCGGGTGGGCCGAGTCCCGACGGACTGCGACCTGGTGAGGCCACGACGATGTCCACGATCACGGCCGCCTCGCATCGCGAGCAGCGCGTCACCGCGCGCTCGCTGTCGCTTCGCAAAGGGAAGGGCGAGCCCTTCACGATGCTGACCGCCTACGACGCCACCTTCGCGCGCATCTTCGACGAGGCCGGCATCGACGTGCTGCTCGTCGGCGACTCGGTGGGCAACACCGTGCAGGGCGGCGAGACGACGCTGCCGGTGACGCTCGACGAGATGCTCTACCACACGCGTCTGGTCGCGCGCGTCGCGCGCCGCGCGCTGGTCGTCGGCGACATGCCGTTCGGCAGTTATCAGGTGTCGGGCGAGGAGGCGGTGCGCAGCGCCGTGCGCTTCGTCAAGGAAGGCGGCGCCGCGGCGGTGAAGCTCGAAGGCGGCCGCCGCATGCAGAGCACGATCGCGCGCATCGTGGACGCCGAGATCCCCGTGATGGGCCACGTCGGCCTCACGCCGCAGTCGATCCACAAGATGGGCGGCTACCGCGTGCAGGGCCGCGGCGCCGCGCGCGACGCCGTGATCGCCGATGCGCTCGCGGTGCAGGGGGCCGGCGCGTTCGCGGTCGTGCTCGAGGGCATGCCCGCGGAGCTCGGCGCAGAGATCACGCGCGCGCTCGAGATCCCGACGATCGGCATCGGCGCGGGCTCCGGCTGCGACGCGCAGGTGCTCGTGCTGCACGACCTGCTCGGCCTCGGCGACTGGACGCCGAGCTTCGCGAAGCGCTACGCGAACCTCGGCCAGCTCGCCTCGCAGGCGGCGCGGGCGTACGCGGACGACGTGCGCCACCGCAAGTTCCCCGGCGACGAGCACTCGTACAAGGCTTGAGCGTCTTGGACGCGAGCGCGGGAACGAAGTCGTGACGAACGCGGCGATGGCACGGATCTCGTCGGTGCGGGGGCTCCAGCGCCGCGCGGACGCGGAGCGCGCCGCGGGCCGCCGCATCGCGCTCGTGCCGACGATGGGGGCGCTGCACGCCGGCCACCTCGCGCTCGTGGACGAGGCGCGCCGGCACGCCGACTGCGTGGTGGTGTCGATCTTCGTGAACCCCGCGCAGTTCAACTCGCCCGCGGATCTCGTCGCCTACCCGCGCACGCTCGAGGCGGATCTCGCGGCCTGTGCGGCGCGCGGCGTCGACGTCGCGTTCCTGCCCACGGACGCCGAGCTCTATCCCCGCGGCTACCAGACCTGGGTCGAGGTGACCGAGCTCGCGAAGCCGCTCTGCGGCGCGACGCGGCCGGGGCACTTCCGCGGCGTCGCGACGGTCGTCGCCAAGCTGCTGATCGCCGCCAAACCGCACGTCGCCGTGTTCGGCGCGAAGGACTACCAGCAGCTCGCCCTGATCCGGCGGCTCGTGGCCGATCTCGGCCTCGACGTCGAGGTCGTCGGGCACGAGACGGTGCGCGAGCCGGACGGGCTCGCGATGTCGAGCCGCAACGTGCACCTCACGCCCGAAACGCGCGCGCAGGCGCTCGCGCTCTCGCGCTCCCTCGCCGCCGCGCAGCGCGCGGTCGACGCCGGGGAGCGCTCGCGCGCCGCGCTCGAGGCGCTCGTCGCGCGCGAGCTCGCGGCGGCGCCGCTGGCCAAGCTCGACTACGCCGAGCTGCGCGATCCCGATTCGCTCGCACCCGCGCCCGACGCGTTGCGCGGACCGACCCTGCTCGCGCTCGCCGTGTTCTTCCCGAAGGCCGGGGGGGACGCCGTGCGCCTGATCGACAACCGCGTGTTGCACGTACCCAAGGAGTAACAGGACGTGACCCGAACCATGCTCAAGTCGAAGATCCACCGCGCCACCGTCACCGAGGCGAACCTCGAGTACGAAGGCAGCGTCACGATCGACAGCCTGCTGCTCGAAGCGGCCGACATCCTCCCGTACGAGAGCGTCGAGATCTACGACTGCACGAACGGCAGTCGCCTGCGCACGTACGCGATCCCGGGCGAGCCCGGCTCGGGGGAGATCTGCATCAACGGCGCGGCTGCACACCTCGTGAAGCCCCACGACGTGGTGATCATCGCGACCTACGTGCAGGCGGACGACGCCGCGTGCCGCGACTGGCACGCCAAGCGCGTGTTCGTGGATCGCGCGAACCGCCAGGTGCACTGAGCGCTCGGCCCCGAGGGCTCGCGGCGCGGGGGCCGCTGCCCGGGCGCGCGACCGCTACGGTCCGCGGCCCCATGGCCAAGGCCGCCGTCGAAAAGCCCGCAGCCGCCGAGCTGCGCTCCATCGCGCTCAACCGGCGCGCCCGCTTCGAGTACGAAATCCTCGACACGTTCGAGGCCGGCCTCGCCTTGCGTGGGCCCGAGGTGAAGGCGCTGCGGCAAGGCAAGGGCAACCTGAACGGCGCGTTCGCCGTGGTGCGCCGCGGCGAGGTGTGGCTCGTCGGCTGCCAGATCGCGCACTACGAGCAGGCCGGCCGCGAGAATTCCGATCCGCTGCGCGAGCGCAAGCTGCTGCTGCACAAGAGCGAGATCGCGCGCATGGAGGGGAAGGTCTCCGAGCGCGGTTTCACGCTCGTGCCGCTCTCGCTCTACTTCAAGGGGGGCCGCGTGAAGGTCGAGATCGCGATCGCGCGCGGGAAGAAGACCCACGACAAGCGCGAGACGATCAAGCAGCGCGAGGACAAGCGCGCCGTCGATCGCGCGCTCAGCAACGCGCGGAAGCGCCGGTGAGGGCGGAAGCGCCGCGGCCCGCCATCGCATGCGAGCAGGCCACGTGAGCGCGCACACGGGCGTGGGCTCTGGCGATCGGGAGCCTCCCGGCGGCCCGATGCCGAGCGCGCCCCGGTCGCGGTTCGTCTCGCGCGGCTACTGGGGGCTCGCCGGGGCGATCGCGCTGTACGTCGCGCTCTGCACCGGAGCGCGAGAGAACCACGCGAAGACGGACGGCTGGGAGCACCATCGCGCGATCCTCGTGCTCGCGCGCGAGGGCCTCGGCGCCGGCAATCCCACCTACGACGATCCCGCGCCGTCCGTGCGCTACTCGCCGTTCAGCGTGGCGCTCGCGGGGGTGTCGCGCGCCACGGGCCTCGATCCGTGGGACGTGCAGTCCGCTGCCGCGGTCGTGAACACGCTCCTGATCGCGCTCGGCCTCGCGCTGCTGGTCGCGGAGCTCGGAGAAGCGAGCGCCGCCGTCCCCGCACTGCTCGCGCTGGTGCTGCTGTGGGGCGGTCCGCCGGGCTTCGCGGGCTCGACCGCGCTCTCGGATCTGCCGTGGCACGGCGTCAACCCCTCGGCGTTCGCGCTCGCGCTGGTGTTGCTCGCGGCGGCCGCGTTCCATCGCGCGCTGCACGCGCCGCGCGCAGGGCCGTGGCTCGCCGCGGTCGCCGCCCTCGTCGGCGTCGCCGCGCTCTCCCACGGCATGCTCGGGGCGTGGAGCGGCGCATGGCTCGGCGCCATCGCCCTGCTCACGCCCGGCGCGGGCTCGCGCTTGCGGGCCTGCGGGCTCGCCGCGCTGGCGATCGCTGGCGCGCTCGCGCTCTGCGCCGTGTGGCCGCTCTACGACTTCTTCTCCGCCGTATCGGGGGCGACGCAGGGCGGGACGTTCTACAACGCCGCCGTCGCGCGCAGCATCGTGTTCACCTATGCGCTGCCGGCGCTCGTGGCGGCGAGCTTCGCCCTGCCGCTGCGCGCGCGGCCGGCGGTCGCCGTGTCCCTCGCGGTCGGCGCCGCTTCCTGGCTCGTCGGCGTCGCGGCGATCCCGCTCGAGTCGGCGACGCTCTCGCGCATCGGACTGCACTCGGCGCAGGCGTTTCACGTCGCGATCGGCGTGCTCGGCGCCCGCGTCGGCGTGCTCCGCGGGCGCAGCTGGGGGCGTCGTCTGCGACGCGCAGCGGACCTGCGCTCACTCCACGCGAGCGCGGCGCTCGCCGAGATCGCGTTGGTCGGGCTCGTGATGTACGTCGCCGTGCCGCAGGCGCTCGCGATCGCTCGCGAGCCGTGGCTCGCGCGGCGCTACGTGGCCCCCCTCGTCGGCGCGGCCGACGAGCAGACCCACCTGCGGGCGCGCCTGCGCGACGCCCTCGCGCCCGTCGCGCCGCGCGACGTCGTGCTGGCGGAGCCCGTCACCGGCTGGTCCGTGCCCTCGGCGAGCGGGCGGATCGTCTTCGCGCTGCACCCCGAGCTGTTCGTCGCCGACGAGCCGCAGCGCGGCGCGGACGTGGACGCGTTCTTCGCGGACGCGCCCGCCGATCGCGGCGCGATCCTGGCGCGCTGGCACGTGCGCTGGATCCTGCTCGACGCGACCCGCGAGGACCCGGCGACGCTCGCGCGCCTGCGCGATCCGGCGGCGGTCGTCCGCGAGGCGAGCGGCTTCGTCCTGATGGATGCGCGGCGCTGGCGCGACGTCGAGCGCAAGAGCGAGCCGCGGGCGCCCCGAACTATGCTGCCGGCATGGAACTCGAAGAGCTCGAACGCAGGTTGATCCCCTTCGCGCGCGCCAAGGTCGCCGACCCTGAGGCGCGCGTTTCCGAAGTCCACAAGATGCCGGGGCACGCCGGCTTCGCGTACGGCTTCACGATCGAGAGCCGCGGCGCACGGGAATCGTGGTTCCTGCGCATCCCGCCGCCGGGCGTGCAGTGGAAGGGCACGGCCGACGTGCTGCGCCAAGTGTGCGTGCTGAACGCGCTCGACGGCACGGCCGTCCCGCACTGCTCCGTGAAGTGGAGCGGCGGTGAAGGCGCGGAGCTCGCGTGGTTCGAGCGCCCGTACTTCGTGGTGCCGAAGCTCCACGGCGACGTGCTGCGGCTCGGGCCCGGGGAGTGGGGAGCGAAGCTCTCGCCTGCCGTGCTGCGGGGCTGCGCGGAGCAGGCGATGCGCGCGCTCGCGGGCGTGCACCGGATTCCGTGGCGCGAAAAGTGCGGCCATCTCGGCGAGCCGATTCCGTTCGCGGACGACGTCGAGCGCTGGGACCGCTTCATGCCGAAGGTCGCGGAACCGGGCCGCTTCGCGCTGCAGGAGCGCGTGCGGGCGCGGCTGCTCGCAAAGCTCCCGAGCGATGCGCCCGTCGGGGTGTTCCACGGCGACTTTCAGGTGGCGAACCTGTTCTTCTCGTTCGAAGGGCAGCTGCTCGCGGTGATCGACTGGGAGCTCACCGGCGTCGGCGCCACGCTGAACGACGTCGGCTGGGTCGCGACCTTCAACACCCGCAGCGCGTGGGACGCCGCCCGGGGCGGGCCGATCCCGAGCGGGGGGTTCCCGAGCGGCGACGAGCTCGTGGCGATCTACCAGGAGGCCTGGGGCGAGCGGCTGCCCGACGTGCGCTGGTTCCGGGCGCTCGCCGCCTACAAGTTCGCGATCATCAGCGGCTTCAATCTCTCGCTGCACCGGCGCGGGAAGCGGCACGACCCGCTCTGGGAAACGACGGCGCTGTCGATCGCGCCGCTGCTCGAGCACGCGGCGGAGCTGCTCGGCTAGCGAGCCCCGCCGAACGCCGGTCGCCGGGGATTTGGGGGGCGGACCCCGCGTCGGTTGACGATGTCGCGCGCGACGTGCGATGGTCGCACCGACGGAGGTGCGACGTGGGCCGACGGCTGCGAAGTGCATTGGTCGTCGACGACGATCCGACGCTCCGCAGTGGGATCGCCACGTTCCTGCGCGACAAGGGCCTGCGCGTCGCGACCGCTTGCTCCGCTCGGGATGCGATCGCCCAGCTCTGCGGCAAGCCCGACGTCGTGGTGCTCGACGTCCGGCTGCCGGACGGCGACGCCTTCACGGTGCTCGAGGTCACGCGCGATCTCGCGCCGGCGCCGCTGCGCATCGCGCTCTCCGGGGAAGCGAGCCCGGAGGACGCGTTTCGGCTCGGGCGGTACGGCGTGCGGGACTTCTTGCAGAAGCCGGTGTCGCTCGACGCGATCTGGGACGCGATCCAGTCGGCCGCCGATGCGCCGCCGGATCTCGGGCCGGTGGTGCAGGAGACGGTCGGCCACCTGTCGCTCAAGCAGCTCACCAACTCCGTGCGGGACGAAGCGATCAAGCAGGCCCTCGCCTCGGCGCGCGGCAATCGCACGGGCGCTGCGAAGATCCTCCAGGTGACGCGCCAGGCGGTGCAGCAGATGTTGCGCCAGCCCACGAAGCGGCCGCCCGAGGCCTGAGCGCGGCCCGCGCGCCGCGCGGGGGCGCGATCGACGGCGCGCGCTGAGTCGCGCGCTCGAAGCCGATCGGGCGGTGCGCGCAGCGCGCCGGCAGGGCATGCGCAAGAACGCTTGCGCAGTGCGCAGTTTTCTCTCTCAAGCGCGCAACTGCGCTGGGCGATGGGGCAGGTGGGAGAACCGCCATGCCCGCACGACCGTTCGTCCTCGACGCCGACAGCCACAAGTGCGAGAACCCGCCGGTCCTCGCCGACTACGTGCCCGCCGAGCACCGCGCGCGCCTGCGCTTCGTGCGCGACCGCTTCGGCGAGCAGCGCTTCGAGCTGCAGGATCGCGACCCGCGCAGCGGCGCGCGCACCTGGCGCACGTTCCTCCAGCCCGACGGCTACGCGAAGGGGACGTTCCGCCCGTACCACGAGGAGACGACCCTCGGCGGTCTCTTCAACCGCGTCCGCCTCGAGCACATGGATCGCGAGGGCATCGACCACCAGGTCGTGTACGGCTCGATCGCGCTGGCCTTCAACTCGCTGTGGGACGCCGAGCTCGCGACGGCGATGTGTCGCGCCTACAACGACTACATCGCCGACGACTGTGCGCCGTACGCCGCGCGCCTGCATCCGGTCGCGCACGTGGCGCTGCAGGATCCCGCGGAGGCCGCGCGCGAGCTGCGTCGCTGCGTGCTCGAGAAGGGCATGGTGGGCGCGGCGATCCCGCCGAATCTGCCCGTTCCGCACCCGGACGCGCCGTCCGCATTCCCGCGCGTGCGCGTCCCGAAGCCGCTCTCGCACGCGGACTTCGCGCCGTTCCTCGCCGAGGCCGAGCGGCTCGGAGTCGCGCTCGGCATCCACGGTGCGCCGGGCCTCTACCTGGCCGGCGGCAGCTCGGACCAGCTCGACAGCTTCACGCTCGTCCACGTCTTCGCGAACCGCTCGATGCAGCAGATGGCGCTCGCCAAGCTGCTCTTCGACGGCACGCTCGACGCGTTTCCCGCGCTGCGCGTCGGCTTCCTCGAGGCGGGCGTCGGCTGGCTCCCGGACCTCCTGCACAACCTGCACGAGCACTGGGAGAAGCGCGTCGAGCACTTCGACCCGAGCGTCGAGCCGAGCGTGCCCGAGTTCCTGCTCGAGTTCGCGCGCGAGCGCGACGCGAGCGGCGGCCGCAGCGTGCTGCGCAAGGCGCGCCAGCTGCTCGGGATCTTCGCGCCGCGCAAAGGCGGCGACGCTTCGCCCGCGGAGATCGCGGCGTTCCGCAACGAGCACCCGGGCCTGCGCGGCGATCCGCTGCGCGCGCTCGAGCGCGGGCAGCTGTTCTTCACCTTCGAGCCGGACGACCCCGCGCCGCGCTACCTGCGCGCCGCACTCGGCGCCGCCGGCGAGCGCGTGTGCGGGCTCGCGATCGATTACGGGCACTGGGACGCGACGCTGAAGCGCTGCGTCTCGCTCGCTGAGTCCGCGGCCGGCGGCGACGCCGACTACGCCGCGCGGCTGCTCGGCGGAAACGCGCTCGCCTTCTACGGCGCGCCACTCGCCCAGCGCCTCTCCCACGCGCCGCTCGCGCTGTCGGCCTGAGCCGGAGGACGCCATGGACCCCGTCGGATACCTGCACCCGTTCCGCAATCTCGGCGCCGAAGAGCGCGAGCGCCATGTCGCCGACTACCTCGCGCACCTCCAGCGCAGCGACGGCGAGGTCGACCTCGCCGCGCGCGTGCTCACGCTGCGCGAACGGCACATGCGCGCCATCGAAACATGGAGGCCGCGGACGGGCGCGCCGCCTCCCGTGGACGCGGCGCGGCTCGCGCGGCGCGCGGAGTGGCTGCTGGCGGCCACGAAGGCGAACGAGGGCGAGAGCTACGGCGTCGAGATCGAGCTCGATCGCTATGCGGAGAGCGGGGGCTTCCCCGGCTTCGCGTCGCCGGAGCTGATGCTGCGCGTGCTCATGCAGGAGAGTTATCACTGCCGGATCCTGTCGGAGCTGTGCCGCACGGTGGGCGTGAGCTTCTCGGCGTCCACGCCGGCGTGGCCGACGCGCGCCTTCCTCGCGGTGATCGGCGCGGTGCCCGCGCAGCTCCGCTGGGCGATCGTGCTGGCGGGCGAGTGCGTCGGCGCGACCCTGTTCCGCCGTCTGCACGAGACGCTGCCGGAGTGCGGCTTCGGCGCCGAGCAGGAAGACCGTTTGCGCGCCCTGATCCGCGAGATCTGGCAAGACGAGGTGCTGCACGTGGCGTTCCTGCGCGCCTCGCTCGGCACGGCTGGCCTCGCGGCGTCGCGCGCGCTTCTGCCGCTGATCACCTTCGGCGTGTTCCAGCAGGTGCCCGACCTGCGCGCGCTCGGCTGCACGCCGTCGGAGATCCTCGCGGAGCTCCGCCACGGGATCCCGATCGCAGGGGAGCTCGGCTGGTTGCGGGCCGACGTCCCGAGCGAGGAATTGAGCACGCTGTCGCCGGCGACTCCGTGATAGCTTGCGGGTCGTCCCATGACGATCCGCGATCGCATCTCGTTCGACCCGCAAGACCACCTCGGCAGCGTCTTCATCGCCGCGGGGTTGATCCATCCCGCGTGGTGGCTGCTCGGGCCCCGCGTGCCGACGGATCCGCTCTGGCTGTGGGCCGCGGTGGGCGCCGTGTTCTGCCTCGCGGGCGCGCTCGCACGCATCTCGGAGCGGGCGCGCAACGGAGGCTGGCAGTTTGCGGCGTCCTTCGTCGCCACCGCGCATCTCTATGGGCTTTTCCTGGTCCACCCGAACGAGGCCTACTACGCCGCCGCGGCCTTCATGATCGCGCTCTCGTCGCTGCTCGTGATCCGCGAGCCGTGGGTGTTCCGTTCCTACTCCCTGTTCGTCGCCGTCGCCTGCGTGACGCCGCTCGCGGTGAACGGCGGAGGCATGACGGCCTTCTACTGCTTCGGGACGCTCTCGGTGCTCGGCTTCGCGAATCGCAGCTTCGCGATCCAGCGCGCCAGCGAGCTGCGCGCCGCGCTGCGCCTGGGCGAGACGCAGAGCGAGCTCGAGCAGGAGCGTTCCGAGCGCATCAAGCTCGAGCGCGAGCTCGAGACGGCCCAGCGCATGGACTCGCTCGGGCGCCTCGCCGGGGCGTTCTCGCACGAGTTCAACAACCAGCTGATGGCGATTCGCATCCACGCCGAGCTGCTCGAGCGCTCGCTGCCGCGCACGGCACCGCAGCGCGGCGACCTCGCGCAGATCCTGCGCACGACGAGCGCCGCGGCGGACCTGACCTCGCGCCTGCTCGCGTTCGCGCGCCCGAATCGCACGCGCGAGGAGCCCGCGGACTTGTGCGCGGCGACGCGCCAGAGCTTGGTGACGCTGCGCCACGTGATGATGGAGAAGACGCCCGTCGTGTGGACGGCGCCCGAGGGGCCGCTGCACGCGCCGGTCGGCGCGAAGCAGCTCGACCAGATCCTGCTCAACCTCGCGCTGAACGCGCGCGACGCGATGCCGAAGGGCGGCACGCTCACGGTGTCGGTGGCGCGCGCGGCGCGCTCGAGCGTCGAGCTGCCGGTCGACATGCCCGCCGAGACGCTCGCCGTGCTCACCGTGGCCGACAGCGGCGTCGGCATGACCCCCGAGGTGCGCGATCTCTTGTTCGATCCGTTCTTCACGACGAAGGCCGAGCGCGGGAACATGGGGCTCGGGCTCTCGGTCGTGTACGGCATCGTGAAGGAGACGGGCGGGCACATCCGCGTGACGAGCGAGCCGGGCGCCGGTGCGCGCTTCGACGTGTACTGGCCCGAGGTGCCCGCGCCCGCGGCGCGGGCCGCCGGCGCGCTCGCCGCGGAGGAGCCCGACCCGCATCGCGCGCGCGTCCTGCTCGTCGAGGATCAGCCGGCGCTGCGCGACGGCCTGACGCGCTGGCTCGGCGACCACGGCTTCGCGGTGGTGTCGTGCGAGAGCGGCGAGGAGGCGCTCGCGCGCGCGAGCGGCATCGACGTGATCGCCTCCGACGTCGTGTTGCGCGGGATGGACGGCATCGAGTTGCTCGGCCGCTTGCGACGAGAGACGCCGAAGCTGCCCGCGGTGCTGTTCTCGGGGCACCTCGACCATCTCGCGACCGAGCGGCGCGAGATCCCGGCGGGCGTGATGTTCCTCGAGAAGCCGTTCCCGCCCGAGGCGCTGCTCTCGACGCTCGACTCGCTGGTCGCGAACGGGCGGGGCGCGCGCGCCGCCTCGCCGCACTGAAGCGCGCGCCGTCCGCCCGGCGCCGCGGTGTTCAGATCACCTTCTGCTCGCGCAGCGCGCTGATCTTGTCCCAGTCGTAGCCGAGCAGGTCCATCAGGATCTCCTCGGTGTTCTGGCCGAGCTCCGGCGCGGCGCTGCGGACGCGGCCCGGCGTCTTGGTCAGCTCGACCGGGATGCCGACGGCCTTCTGCTTGCCGTACTGCGGATGGTCGAGCTCGGTGACGTAGCCGTTCGCGAGCACCTGCGGATCGGTCGGCAGATCGTCCACGGCGTTCACGATCGTGTAGATGTAGTCGCCCGAATCCTCCTTGAGGATGCGGATCCACTCCTCGCGCGGCTTCGACGCGAATGCGGCGTCGAGCAGCGCCACGCACTCGGCGCTGTTCTGCGCGCGCACGGTCAGGTTCGCGAAGCGCGGGTCGGTGGCGAGCTCCGGACGCCCGATCACGCGCGCGACGTCGGGCCAGTAGCGGTCGCTCTGCAGCATCGCGAGCGCGATCCACTTGCCGTCGGCGCACTTGTAGTGGTTCCAGAGCGGGTTGCCGGCGCGCGCGCGGAAGGTGCGCGGGAAGGCGACGCCGGCCATCAGCTTCATCGACACGCTGAGGCCCTGCAGGAACAGCATCGAGCCGAGATGCGAGCCGTTCACCTCCTGGCCGATGCCGTGGCGCTCGCGCGCGAACAGCGCGTTCATGATTCCCCACGCGAGCATCACGCCGCCCATCTGGTCGGCGATGCCGCCCGCGATGCCGAGCGGCGGCATGTCGGGCTCGCCGGCCGCGTTCATGATGCCGCTGCGCGCGAGGCCGAGGTGGTCGAAGGACGGCTCCGCGGTCTCGTCGCCGTGGGGGCCGTAGCCGGTGGCGCTGCCGTAGATCAGGCGCGGGTTCCGCTTCGACAGCGTCGCGTAGTCCACGCCGAGGCGGCCGGCGACGCCGTGGCGGAAGTTCTGCACGAACACGTCGGCGTGCTTCACGAGGTCGTAGAGCACTTCGCGGCCCGCGGGCTTCGAGAAGTCGAGGGTGATGCCGCGCTTGTTGCGGTTGTGCGACTCGAAGTACCAGTTGGGCCGCCCGGCGCCCTGCGCACCCCCCGCCGCGAACAGGTACCGGCCGGGGTCGCCGACGCCGGTCTGCTCGATCTTGATCACGTCGGCGCCCATGTCGGCGAGCATTGACGTCGCGATCGGGCCCTGTTGCCAGATCGTCCAGTCGAGCACGCGGATTCCTTCGAGCGGCATCGGCATGGGTTTCTCCTCGTCGCTGGCGCGTGCGCGCCGCTCGAGCGGCCGTCGGCGCGCGGCCCGCGAAAGTTCAGTTAGTCAAGGAACGTCCCCGCTATTGCAGGTAGTTGGTGCCGCCGAGGCGGGCGGCTTTCGGGTCGATGCGCACGTGCACGATCGCGAGCTTGCCGGCGGCGAGCGCGCGGTCGAGGGCCGGGCGGATCTGCTCGGGGCGCTCCACGTACTCGGCGTGGGCGCCGACCATCTCGGCCATCAACTCGTAGCGTGCGGGCAAGAGCGACGCGATGCGCGGCGCGCCGGGCGGCATGAAGGCGTCCTGCAGCATGTGGCCGGCGATGCCCTCGTTGTTCGCGACGACGAGCACCGGCGCCGCGCCGACGCGCATCGCGGTCTCGACGCTCATCGCGGCGGCGCCGAAGGCGTAGTCGCCGAGCACCGCCACGCTCGGCTTGTCGGGGCAGGCGAGCTTGGCGCCGATCGCGTAGGGCGCGCCGACGCCCATGCAGCCGGTGGTGCCGGCGTTGAGGCGGCCACGGTTCTCGTAGCTCGGCAGCATCGCGCGGCAGATCCCCATGATCGTCTCGCCTTCCTCGGTGACGATCGCGTCGCGGGGCAGGGCGGCGGCGACCTCCTGGACGAGCCGGTACGGGTTGATGGGGATCGCGGCGTCGTGGATCGCCTTCGCGGCGCCCGCCTCGTTGCGCTCGCGCTCGGCGCGCAGCGACGAGAGCCACGCGCCGCCGGCGCTGCGCAGCTTGCGCTTCGAGACCGCGCCCGCGAGCTGCTCGGTGGCGACGGCGGCGTCGGCCACGATGCCGAGCGCGACGTCGGCGCCCGAGGTCATCTCTTCGGGCGAGAGGTCGATCTGGACGACCTTGGCGCCCTTCGCGAAGCGGCGGCCGAGGCCGAAGATCCAGTTGAAGCGGCCGCCGACCATCAGGATCACGTCGGCGTTCTTCATCGCGTGGGAGCGCGCGGCGTTCGCGAAGTTCGGGTGGTCGTCGGGGAGGGTGCCGCGCGCCATCGGCGAGGTGATGTACGGGATGCCGAGGTCGACGAGCTTCGTGAGCGCCGCGCGCGCGTCGGCCCACGCCGCACCCTTGCCGATCAGCACGAGCGGCCGCTCGGCGGACTCGAGCAGATCCGCCGCACGCTGGATCGCGGCGGGGTCCGGGTGCATGCGGGTGATCTCGGGCGCGCCGAAGTAACGCACCGTCTCCTCGGCGACCTTGCGCGAGACGAGGTGGCCGGGGAAGTCGAGGTAGACGCCGCCGGGTCGGCCCTCGAGCGCCTTGGCGAGCGCGAGGTGGATCCACTCGCCGATGCGCTCCGTGGCGTCCACCTGGCCCGTCCACTTGCAGACGGGCTTCGCGGCGGCGACCTGGTTCAGCTCCTGGAACGCGCCGAGGCCGAGTGTGCCGCCGAACGCGCTGCCGCCGAGCACGACCAGCGGCATCGCGCTCTCGGTGGCGACGTAGAGCGGCGTGATCGCGTTCGTCATCGCCGGGCCGGAGCCCACCACGAGCACGCCGGGCTTCTTCTTCTGCCAACCCCAGCTCGAGGCCATGAAGCCGCCGTTGATCTCGTGGCGGCAGCCGACGACTTTCAGGTTCTCCTGCGCGCCGCCGCCGAACAGCTCGATCATCGGGCCGGCGACGACGCCGAACAGCGTGTCGATGCCGGACTTCTTCAGCTGACGCGCGGCGATGACGCCGCCGTTGATCTCGGCCATGCGTGGGGCTCCTTCGCTGGAGCGCGACGCTACCACGCGGCGCGTGCCGTGCCGCGCGCTGCGGGGACGAGGCCCGCTGCGAAGTCGCGCGATTCGCACCAATCTCCCGCTTCCTCTTCATCCTCTTCAGCCCGAGGTCCGAAATGTCCGCACCCCTCGACATCCGCCCGCTGCTCGACCCGGAGATCGCCGCCGTGCTCGCGGCGATGCCCTTCGACCTGAGCGTGCTCTCCGCGCAGACGCTGCCCGCGATCCGCCAGGGCTTCGCCGCCGCGCCGCCGATCCCCCTGTCCGACGCGGTCGAGCGGAGCGACCACGCGATTCCGGGCCGCCCCGGCGTGACGGTGCGCGTGCACCGGCCGAAGGGGGTGAGCGGCGCGCTGCCGTGCGTCTACTGGATCCACGGCGGCGGGCTGATCCTCGGCACGAGCCGCCAGGACGATCCGCGCTTCGATCGCTGGTGCTCGCTGTTCCAGATCGTCGGCGTCTCCGTGGACTATCGGCTCGCGCCGGAGTCGCGCTATCCGGAGCCGCTCGAGGATTGTTATGCCGGGCTGCGCTGGGTGCGCGATCACGCGCAGCAGCTCGGCGTCGACGTGGCGCGTCTCGGCATCGGCGGCGCGAGCGCCGGCGGCGGCCTCGCGGCGGGGCTCGCGCTGCTCGCGCGGGACCGCAGCGAGATCGCGATCGCGTTCCAGACGCTGATCTATCCGATGCTCGACGATCGCCAGCGCACGCCGTCGAGCGCGTGGATCGACCCGGTGTGGCCGCCCGGCGCCAACCGCTTCGGCTGGGATTGCTACCTGGGCGCGCTGACGGGCGACGCGGTGCCGGCCTACGCGGCGCCGGCGCGCGCGACCGATCTGCGCGGGTTGCCGAAGACGATCATCACCGTCGGCGCGCTCGACGGGTTCTCGGACGAGGACATCGACTACGCGCTGCGGCTGCGCCACGCGGGGGTGCCGACCGAGCTGCACGTCTATCCGGGGGCGCCCCACGGCTTCGATGGGCTCGCGGCGAACACCACGATCGGGAAGCGCGCGAACCGCGACCTCGAGGAGTGGCTCGCGGCCGCGCTGCGCTGATTCCGCGCGCGCGCGCACGAATCCGCCCAGAAACCCGGCGGCGCACGGAGCGACTGCGCTACGCGTGGCCCAACAACCGAGGATCGCCCCATGAGCGCCGAAGCCGCCGCCGTCGCATCTCCCGCCGGCGCGACGCGTTGGCTCGCGCTGGTCGGGGCGCTGGTCGTCCAGGCGGTGAGCATCGGCGCGACGCTGGTGGCGTTCGGCTTCATGCAGGTGCCGGTGTCCCAGGCGTTCGGCGCGAGCATCGACACGGTGTCCCTCGGCTTCGTGCTGTTCATGCCCGCGCAGGCGCTCACCGGGCTCGCGCTCGGGCCGCTCGTCGATCGCGTCGGCCCGCGCGTCGTGATGCTCGTGGGCGCGGCCGTCTCGGCCGCGGGCTGTGCGCTGATCCACTGGGCGGATTCGCTCTGGGTCGCGGGCCTCGGCTTCTCGGGGCTCGTCGCCGCGGGCGCCGTCGGCCTCGGCTCGATGCCGTGCTCGAAGCTCGTCGTGGACTGGTTCCCCGATCGGCCCGGAACCGCGCTCGGCATCAACGCGATCGGGCCGTCGATCGGGGCGCTGCTCGCGCCGATCGGGATCCGCCTCGCGATCGAGGCGTGGGGCTGGCGCGGCGCCGTGGCCGCGTGCGGCATCGCGTTCGCGGCGATGATCCCCCTCGTGCTCGCGATCGTGCGGGAAGCGCAGGGCGCCCCCGCGCTCCCCGGTGCGCCGGCGCGGGCCGCGGATCGCAGCCACTTCCGCGACCGCAACTTCTGGGTGCTCACCGCCGCCTTCGGGCTGTCGCTCGCCCCGCTCGTGAGCCTCGGCAACGCCTACCCGCCGTACGGGACGCAGACGCGCGGCGTCTCGCTCGCGTTCGTCAGCAACCTGCTGTTCGCCGCGGCGCTCGTCGGCATCCTCGCGAACCTCGCGTTCGGCCGGCTGGCGGATCGCTTCCCGCGGCGGCCGCTGATCTGGTCGTCCCAGCTGCCGCTGCTGATCACCGTGGCCGCGCTCGCGCTCGAGCCGCCCGTCTCGCTGCTGCTGCCGCTCGCGATCCTGGCCGGCGTCGCGCAGGGGCTGACGGCGCTCTGGACCGCGACGATCGGCGATCACTTCAAGCCGGAGAGCTTCGGCACCGTGATGGGCGCCATGGGCCTGTTCATGCTGCCGTTCACGATGGCGGGCGTGCAGCTGCCGATGACGGTGTTCGCGCGCACGGGCCGCTTCGAGCTCGCCTTCGGCATCTTCGCGGCGCTGATCGCGCTCTCGATGGTCGCGGTCACCCTGCTGCGGCCGAGGAAGGCGAGCGCTTAGGGGGTGGCGGGCGCGCGCGCGTCCCTCACCACCGCGCCGCCCTTCATCACCCACGCCACGCGCTCGAGCTCGGTCACGTCGGCGAGCGGATCGCCGCTCACCGCGATCAGGTCCGCGTAGAGCCCCGGCGCGACGCGGCCCACGCGATCGCTCCAGCCGAGCAGCTCCGCGGCGCTCGACGTCGCCGCCGTGATCGCCTGCATCGGCGTCATCCCCCACTGCACCATGTGCGCGAACTGCTTCGCGTTCCAGCCGTGCGGATAGACGCCGGCATCGGTGCCGTAGGCGATCTTCACGCCGGCGCGCACGGCCTTGCGGAAGTTCTCGCGCTGCAGCCGTCCGATCGAGCGCTCCTTCTCGATGATCTTCGCGGGGTAACCGAGCCGTGCGAACTCCGCGACGATGTAGTCGTCGTTGTAGACGTCCGCGACGAGCACCGTGCCGTGCTTCTTCATCAGGCGGATGCCCTCGTCGTCGAGCAGCGAGCCGTGCTCGATCGACGCGACGCCCGCGAGCACCGCGCGGCGGATGCCCTCGGCGCCGTGGGCGTGCGCGGCGACGCGCTTGCCCCAGGTCGCCGCCTCGTCCACCAACGCGTTCAGCTCCTCCTGCGTGTACTGCGGCGCGCCGACGGACTCTTCTTCCGAGAGCACGCCGGCGGTGGCGGCGACCTTGATCACGTCGGCGCCGTACTTCACGCGCTCGCGCACGGCCTTGCGGATCTCGTCGACGCCGTCCGCGGTGCTGCTCATTTCGTTCCACGTCAGATACGGAGAGAAGCCCGTCGTGTCGGCATGGCCGCCGGTCGCGCCGATGGCGAGGGTCGCCACCTGCATTCGTGGCCCCGGCACGAGGCCGGAGTCGATCGCGCGCTTCAGGGCGACGTCGACCAACTCCGGCGCGCCGACCTCGCGCACGGTCGTGAAGCCGGCTTCCAGGGTGCGGCGCGCGTACACCGGCGCCGCGACCGCCTTGTCCACGTGGCTGCGCCGGAACAGATCGTCGTAGTAGTCGGCCGGGTCGCCGCTCGCGATGTGCGTGTGGCAGTCGATCAGGCCGGGCAGCAACGTCGCCGCGCCGAGGTCGATCACCCGCGCGCCTTCGGGAATCGCGAGATCGGCGCCGACCGCCGCGATGCGTTCGCCCTCGATCAGGACGACGGGGCGGGCGATCGCGGCGCCCGTGCCGTCCAGGAGTCGCGCGGCGCGGATCGCGAGCCGGACGGGCGCGGCCTCGTCGGCGCGCGCGGGCCGGAGCGCGGGAGCGAGGACGACGAGACTGGCGAAGGCGAGGGCGGTGAATCGCGCGCGCATCGAGGCTCCTCAGACGCTTCGGGAGCGATTCGCGGGGCTCCCGGCGCGCCACATGTAACAACTATCGGCGAGTCCCCCGCTCGCGTTCGGCGCCCGCGCCGCCGAGGGTTGCGCCGTGCGGCCCGAGTACATCGCCGGCATGCGGTGGCTGAGCGCCGGCATGCACTGGATCAGCGCAGGCGCGAAGTTGAGCAGCGCCTCGGCGAGCAGCGCGCGCGCGTCGCTCGCGGGCAGGGGGTCGATGCACGCGCGGATCCGCGGGGCCATGCCGCGCAGCGCCGGGCCGCCGGCGAGCGGTGCGACGACGGCTGCGAGGTCGCGCCACGCGGTGTCCGCGATCGTCGTGGGCGTGCGTTCGCGGGCGGCGGCGTGGATCGCGGCCAGGCGCAGGTCCGCGAGAGCGACCTCGCCGAGCACGCGGGCCTCGCGCACGTGGGCTGCGCGCGCGAGGAAGTCGGCGGCGCGCGCCCGCGGAGCGAGGTCGTACTCGCTGGCCTGGATCGCGAGCACCAAGGTGCCGTCCCCGCGCTCGAAGCCGTCGAGCATCAGATTCTGCTTCGCGACGCGCTCGCCCGGCTCGCGCGCCGCCGGGGCGCGGCCCGGGTTCGCGAGCACGCGCGGCACGAAGGCGCCGAGCGCCTGGCCGAGCGTCAGCAGGTGGGAGCAGCCGAGCGGCCCGCCGAACACGCCGGCGAGGCGCTTCGCGAAGCCGGCGTCGAAGGGGCTGCCGACCAGCGCCTGCAGGAGCTGCGCCGGGTCGCGGCAGCACTCGCCGCCCGTGGCTTGGCTGCGTTCCATCGCGACGATCGGCTGCGCGATCTCGAGCCGTTCGATGCGCCCCGCGCCGTCGATCGCGCAGCGCCAGTGCATGTGGTGGATGAAGCCGGCGCTCTGGACCTCGCCCCCGGTGGGGACGAAGCCGCATTTCCGCAGGTCGACGATCGTCCCTTCGACGCGCAGCCGCTGCGCGTCCTCCTGGAACGCCTCGAGGGAGAGGCTGCGCGTGTGGAGCGGATGGCCCGCAGGCTCGAAGTCGGCGGCAGGTGAAGGCGACATGAGGCGGGCCAGCATACGAACGCGCGCTTGGTAATGCTTCCGCCTTCCCGAGGAGATCCGCGCATGTCCCGCCGAAAGCTCACCCACGCGTTGCTCGCCGCGGCGACGCTGCTCGTCGCCGCTGCGGCCGGCGCGGCGGAGAAACCCACCGTGCGGCTCGCCACCACGCGGACCCTCGACGAGACCGGCCTGCTCGCGTGGCTGCTGCCGAAGTTCACCGCGGACACCGGCGTCGCGGTGGAGGTGCTGGCCGTCGATGCCGCGCGCGCCTTCGCGCTCGGCAAGCGCGGCGAAGCCGACGTGTTGCTGGTGGACGACCGGGCGTCCGAGGAATTCTTCGTTTCGCAGCGCCACGCGACCCAGCGCCGCGAGGTGATGGTCGCGAGCTACCTGATCGCCGGCCCGCGCAGCGATCCCGCCGAGATCGGCGACTCGGGCAGCGCGCCCGGCGCGATGAAGGCGATCGCCGAGACGAAATCGCCCTTCGTGTCGCGGGGCGACGGCTCGGGCGCCCACGAGGCCGAGAAGCGGCTCTGGAACGCGGCGGGCCGCGTGCCCGAGACGGGCGCCGGCACGTGGTACTTCGTGGCGAACGCCTCCGCGCCCGCGACGCTCGCGCTCGCGGGCCAGAAACAGGCCTACCTGCTGATCGACCGCGCGAGCTGGCTCGCGCTGAAGAACCACTACGGCCTGATCGAGCTCGTCAACGGCGGCCCGCTGCTGCAGACGCCCTACGGTGTGCTCGTGGTGAACGACCTCAAGCACGCGGGCGCGCGCTTTGCGCTCGGCACGCGCCTCGCCGACTGGTTGACGGGCAGCCAGGGCCGAGCGCTGATCGCCAAGTACGAGATCGCCGAGAAGCAGCCCTACACCGTTCGGTGACGGCGCCGCACGCCGCTACGCGGCGCTCGCCTTGCGCGCTTCCAGCTTCGCCTTGACCAACTCGAACACGATCGGCAGCACCGAGACCACGACGATGGCGAGGATCACGCTGGAGAAGTTGCGCTGCACGAAGGGGATGCGGCCGAAGAAGTAGCCGCCGAGCGTGCACAGCGAGACCCACGCGATCGCGCCCGTCACGTTGTAGACGGCGAACTCGCGGTAGGGCATGCGCCCGATGCCCGCGAGGAACGGGGCGAACGTGCGCACGATCGGCACGAAGCGCGCGAGGAAGATCGTCTTCTTGCCGTACTTCGCGTAGAAGGCCTGCGTGCGCTGCACGTACTTCGGGTTGAGGATCCGCGAGCGCTCGGTGAACACCGCCGGGCCGACGTACGCGCCGATCGCGTAGTTGACGGCATCGCCGAGGATCGCCGCGGCGATCAGCAGGCCGAGCGTGAAGGGCAGATCCAGCGGAGATCCGGGCGCCGCGATCAGCGCGCCGGCTGCGAACAGCAGCGAGTCGCCCGGCAGGAGCGGCAGCACCACGAGGCCGGTCTCGCAGAAGACGATCCCGAACAGGACCACGTAGAGCCACGGCCCGAGGTCCGCGGCCAGCTCGACGAGGTGCTTGTCGATGTGCAGGATGAAGTCGACGAGACCCTGGATCAGCTCGAGCATCTGCGCTTCCTCGGCGCAACGGCGCCGGTCAGTGAGTCCCCGGGCCCGCCCAGGCGGTGACGCTCGCGGATGCGCATCGGGCGCGCATTTTCGAGCCCGCGGTGTCGGCGCGCGGCCCCTCCGCGCGTCCTCGTCTCGAACCGGAGGACGGCGATGGACGCGAGCTTCGACGCGATGGTGGCGGCGGCGGGCCTCGGCGCCGTCTGCGGGCTCGTCCTGGGCGGCGTCCTCGCCCTGCGCCGGCTTGCCGAACGCGCTGCCGAGCGCACGGCGCGCGGGCGCAGCGGCGCCGCGCGGAGCGCCCGTGCATGATCGGCGCCGAGAACGTCGACGCGCCGTCGCCCCAAGGAGGAGTCCCGATGGAACTTCACGGCGTCCCGCAATCGCCCTTCGTGATCAAGGTGCGCATCGCCCTCGAGGAGAAGGGCCTCGCCTACGCGATGGCGCCGCCGGAGCCGGCGCTGCACCCGCTCGGCAAGATGCCGGTGCTCCGCGACGGCGCGCTCGTGATCCCCGACTCGTCGGTGATCTGCGCGTACCTCGAAAAGAAGCACCCTGCGCCGGCGCTCTACCCGGACGATCCCGCCGACCTCGCGCGCGCGCTCTTCCTCGAGGAGTACGCCGACGCGCGCATGGCCGAGGACATGGGCTGGATCGTGCTCGAGCGGATCGTGAAGCCGCAGATGCTCGGGCAGCCGACCGACGCCGCGCGACTCGAAGCGCTGCTCGGGGGCGCGCGGCAACGCTGGTTCGGGCCGGCGACGTCGGCGACCGGGCTGCCCGTGCCGGCGGTGCTGGACTACCTCGAGGCGCAGCTCCCGCCCGATCGCGACACGGTGTTCGCCCGCTTCGGCATCGCCGACATCGCGCTCGGCGCGCACGCTTCCTGGCTCGACGCCGCGGGCCTGCCGCTGGACGCGAGTCGCTGGCCGCGCGTCGCGCACTATCTCGCGGCGCTGCACGCGCGCCCTTCCTTCAAGACGGCATTCGCGTTCTAGACGCCGCGCGGGCGGCACCTCGGAGGCTCCCATGCACTACGCGATCCTGTGTTACTCGCCGCAAGAGACGGTCGACGCGCTCACGCCGGCGCAGGACGCGACGATGATGCGGACCGTCCTCGCCACCGGCGAGGCGCTGCGCGCCGAAGGCAAGCTCGGGGTGTCGATGCGCCTCACGAACACCGCGACGGCCGTGAGCGTGCGGCACGGCGTGGGCGAGACGGTCGTGCTCGACGGCCCGTTTGCGGAGACGAAGGAGCAGCTGCTCGGCTTGTACGTGCTCGAGTGCGCCTCGCTCGACGACGCGGTCGACGCGGCTCGGCGCCTCGCGGCGGGCCGCACGCCCGGCGTGCTCGAGGTGCGGCCGGTGCGGCTCTTCATCGGCGAGGACGGCGTGCCGCGATGAGCGAGCCGGCCTGGCTCGCGGCGACGCTCGGCGCCTCGCGGCCGCGCGTGCTGAGCGCGCTGCTCCGCCACGGCAGCGGGCTCGACGCGGCCGAGGACGCGTTCCAGGAGGCGAGCCTGCGCGCGCTCGAGCGCTGGCCGCGCACCGGGCCGCCGCGCGATCCCGTGGCCTGGCTCGTGCTCGTCGCGCGCAACGCGTCGATCGACCGTGCGCGGCGCACGGCGCGCGAGGCGCCGCTGCCCGCCCACGAGCTGGCGGCGAGCGACGGCGACGCGGAGCACGAAGCCATGGCACGCATCGAGGCCGAAGACTTCCGCGACGACGTGCTGCGGCTGCTCTTCCTGTGCTGCCACCCCGAGCTGGAGCCTCCCCAACAGCTCGCGCTCGCCCTGCGCGTCGTCTCGGGGCTCGGCGTGCGGGAGATCGCGCGCGCCTTCCTGGTGAGCGAGGCGGCGATGGAGCAGCGCATCACCCGCGCGAAGCGCGTCGTCGCGGAGCGCCGCGTGCCGTTCGAGGCGCCGGGCCGCGCGGAGCGCGCCGAGCGCCTCGGCGTGGTCGCCGCCGCGCTCTACGCGCTGTTCAACGAGGGCTACTCGGCGAGCGGCGGCGAATCCCACGTGCGCGCGCCGCTCTGCGACGAGGCGATCCGCCTGGCGCGGCTGCTGATCTCGCTCGCGCCAGGCGAGGGCGAGCTCTTCGCGCTGCTGGCGCTGTTCCTGCTGCAGCACGCGCGCACGCCCGCGCGGCTCGACGCGCGCGGCTCGACGCGCGCGGCGAGATCGTGCTGCTCGACGCGCAGGATCGTGCGCGCTGGGACCGGGGCGCGATCGCCGAGGGTCTCGCGCTGCTCGACAAGGCGCGCTGGCTCGGCGCGCCCGGCGCGTATCGGTTGCAAGCGGAGATCGCCGCCGCCCACGCGCGCGCGGCGCGCGCCGAGGACACGGACTGGGCCGCGATCGAGGGTCGGTATGCGGAGCTCGAGCGGCTGCAGCCCTCGCCGGTGATCACGCTCAACCGCGCCGTGGCCGTCGCGAAGCTGCACGGGCCGGCGGCCGCGCTCGCGTTGATCGAGCCGCTCGAGCCGCGCTGCGCCCGTTACTTCAACTATTTCGGCGCGAAGGGCGCGTGGCTGCGCGATCTCGGTCGCGTCGCCGAGGCGCGCGCCGCCTGGGAGCGCGCGCTCGCCCTCGCGCGCACGCTGCCCGAGGCGTCGCACCTGCGCGGCCAACTCGATGCGTTGGCCGAGAGCAGCAAGGGAGGGCACCCGTGATCGAAGCCCCGTGCATCCGAGAGCTCGCGCCGCGGGCGTTCGCCGGCCTGCGGCTCACGATTCCGAAGGCCGAGATCCAGCGGGCCATGGGGCCTGGCCTCGCGGCCGTGCACGCCGCGCTCGCGGCGCAGGGGGTCGCGCCCGCGGGCCCGTGGTTCACGCACCACTTTCGCATCGAGCCGCAGGCCTGGGACTTCGAGATCGGCATCCCGGTCGCACGGCCGATCGCGCCCGCGGGCGATGTCCTGCCCCGCGCCTGGCCGGCGATGCGGGCCGCCCACGCCACCCTGCGCGGCGGCTACGAAGGGCTCGCCGCGGGCTGGGGCGCGCTCGACACGTGGATCGCGGGGCAGGGCCTGGCCCCCTGTGCCGACCTCTTCGAGGTGTACGCGGTCGGCCCGGAGGCCGGCCCCGACCCGGCGGCGTGGCGCACCGAGCTGGTCCGCCCGCTCGCAACCGGGTGAGCCCAGGCCGGCGTCGGGGCGCATTTCGCGGCGCGTCCCCTAGAGTCGGCCTGCGCCCAATTCCTGGAGCCCCCGTTTGATCGAGATCTCGAACGTCTCGCGTCTCTACAAGCGCGGCGCGGACGAAGTGCACGCCCTCGAAGGCGTGTCGCTGACGATCCCCGCGCAGCGCTTCGTCGCCTTGATGGGGCCCTCTGGTTCCGGCAAGTCGACGCTGCTCAACCTGATCGCGGGTCTCGATCGGCCGTCGAGCGGCAGCGTCGTCGTCGCGGGCCAGCGCCTCGACGCCCTCGACGAAGACGAGCTTGCGGCCTTCCGCGCGGCTCACGTCGGCTTCGTGTTCCAGTTCTTCAACCTGATCCCGGTGCTGAACGCCGTGGAGAACGTCGAGCTGCCGCTGCTGCTCACGTCGCTGTCCAAAGCCGATCGCCGCGAACGGGCGCTCACCGCCCTGCGGGTGGTGGGCCTCGCCGACCGCGCGAACCACAAGCCCCGCGAGCTCTCCGGCGGCGAGCAGCAGCGCGTCGCGATCGCGCGCGCGTTCGTGTCGGACCCCGAGCTGATCGTCGCCGACGAGCCCACCGGCGACCTCGACGCGAAGAACGCCGAGGCGACGCTCGAGCTGCTGCGTACGCTGCGCCGCGAATTCGGCAAGACGATCGTGATGGTGACGCACGACCCGCGCGCGGAGAAATACGTGGACGTCGTGCACCACCTCGACAAGGGCGTTCTGCTCGAGTCGCGTCCGGGCGGGAGCGCGGAGGGGCCTGCCTGATGTGGAAGTACGCGCCGCTGGTCTGGAAGAACCTCGGCCGCAACAAGCTGCGCAGCGTGCTCACCGGCGCGGCGATCGCCTTCGCCGTCGCGATGGTGTGCGTGCTGCGCACGATGCCCGCGGGCCTCGACGCGATGCTCGCCTCGATGGCGACCGGCACGCGCATCTCGGTGCACAACGAGGCCGGGCTCACGTACGCGATGCCGTACGCGTACCTGAACAAGGTGCGCGCCATGCCCGGCGTCGTGGACGCGCTCACCTTCACGTGGTTCGGCGGCGTGGTGGACGAGGACAAGGGCGTCGAGTTCCCGAACTTCGCGGTGGACGCGGATCACGTCGGCGTCGTCTACGAGGATTGGAAGATCGACCCCGAGGCGCTCGAGGCGTTTCGGCGCAATCGCGACGGCGCGCTGGTCGGCAAGATGGTGATGGACCAGCAGGGCTGGAAGGTCGGCGACCTGATCACGCTGCGCAGCACGATCTGGCCCGTCGAAGCGCAGCTGCGCATCGTCGGCGTGATCCCGAACCGGCCGTTCGTGTGGCTGCAACGCACCTACGTCGAGCAGGCGATGATCGCGCAGGGCCTCAACTGGGATCAGGCCGGCGTGATCTGGGTGCGCGTGGACCAGGCCGACCAGGTGAACGCGCTGATGGCCAAGATCGACGACACCTTCCGCAACAGCGCCGCAGAGACCGAGTCCGAGACCGAGAAGAGCTTCTTCGGAAACATGATGGGCAACCTGCAGGGCTTCGTGACGATCCTGCTGATCGTGGCCGGCCTGGTCACCCTGTGCATCCTGTTCATCGCCGCGAACACCGCGAGCATGTCGGTGCGCGAGCGGGTCGGCGAGCTCGCGATCCTGAAGGCGCTCGGTTTCCGCGCCCGCACGCTCTTCGCGCTGCTGGTCTTCGAGGCCGCGCTGCTCTCGACCCTCGCCGGCGCGGCCGGCGTGGGCCTCTCCCTCGGGCTCTCCCAGCTGCTGCGCGCGATCAGCCAGGCCAGCCCGTCGATGGGCCCCCTCACGGCGTTCATCGCCACCAACGCAGTGCTCGTGCAGGGGCTCTTCATGGCGTTTTTCATCGGCATCCTGTCCGGCGCGCTGCCGTCGTTCGGCGCGGCGCGCAAGCCCGTCGCCCAGACCCTGCGCGAGGTGTTCTGAGCGTGTCGCTGCCCGTCTCCTACAGCGTCCGCAGCCTGTTCGCGCGCCGGCTGCGCACCGGGCTCACCGCCGGCGTGATCGCGCTCGTCACGATCGCGGTCGCGCTCTTCCTCGGCCTCGCGAGCAGCCTGCGCCGCACGCTCGTCAGCACCGGCCACGAGCGAAACCTGCTCGTGATGCGCAAGGGCTCCGACAACGACGGCTCGTCGCAGCTCACGCTCCAGTCGCTCCAGGACATCCGCTACTTCGACGGGATCGCCCGCGGCCAGGACGGCGAGCCGATGCTCTCGCCCGAGATCGTGATGCAGCCGTTCTTCCGCACGAAGACGGGGGGCCGCGAGAACGTGCTGGTGCGCGGCGTCGAGCTGAAGGCGCTCGAGGTGCACGACGACGTGAAGATCGCCGAAGGCCGCATGTTCACGCCGTCGGCGGGGGAAGCGATCGTCGGCCGCGGCGTGGCAGGCCGCTACGTCGGCGCCCAGCTCGGCGAGGAGCTCGAGTTCGGGCGTGGGCGCTGGAAAGTGGTGGGCGTGTTCGAGTCCGGCGGCTCGTCGTTCGAGTCCGAGGTGTGGGTGGACGCGCGCCAGCTCGCGAACGACGCGAAGCGCACGATGCCGTACTCGAGCTTCCGTATCCGCGTCGCGGACGGCGCGGACATGGACGCGCTCGCGCGCCGCATCGGCGCCGATCCGCGCCACGCGCTCGAGGCCGAACGCGAGACCGCCTATTATGCCGAGCAGGGCGAGTCGGCGCGCACCATCTACGTGCTCGTCGTGTTCGTGGCGCTGCTCGCGGGCGTCGGTGCAGTGCTCGGGGCGACCAACACGCTGTATGCCGCCGTGCAGTCGCGCATCGCCGAGATCGGCACGCTGCGCGCGCTCGGCTTCTCGCGAGCGTCGATCCTGAAGTCGTTCCTGGTCGAGTCGATGCTCACCGCGGGGATCGGCTTCGCGATCGGCGCGGTGCTGTCGGTCGGCCTCGCCGCCGCCGTGTCGTCCGCGCTCGGCGGCATCGGCTTCGGCGCGGCGACTTTCACCACCAACGTGATCCAGCTGCGCGTCGGCGCGTTCGACCTCGGGGTCGCGGCGGGCCTCGCGCTCGCGATCGGCCTGGTCGGCGGCTTCTTCCCGGCGCGCCGCGCCGCGAATCTGCGTCCGATCGAAGCGCTCCGGAAGGCATGAGACGATGACCGAAGGGGCCCGCAGCGTTCGCGACGAGCTCAGCTCGCTGAAGCTCGATCGGCGCGCGCCGCCGCCGAAGCGGCGCCGCGTGCCGCGCTTCGTGTGGGGCATCGCGTGCGCGTTGATCGCGCTCGGCGGCTTCGTGGTCTACCGGCTGACGCTCGGCGCGCCGACCGTCGTGCGCGTCGCGTACGCCGAGCGCACGGAGGCCGGCGACGCGGGGGCCCGAAGCGCGGCGGGCGTGGTGCTCACCGGCTCGGGGTACGTCGTCACGGGCGAGAAGTACATCTCGATCGGCGTGCGCGTGCCGGGCCGGATCGACGCGTATCTGGTGGACGAGTCCGACACCGTGACGACCGGCCAGGCGCTCGTGCAGCTCGACCAGCGCGACTACGTCGCTGCGCTCGCCCGCGCGCGCGCCTCGCTCGAGCTCGCCCGCGCGAACGCCGACCTCGCCGCGATCGAGGCGAAGCGGCTGCGGGCGCTCGCGGCGCAGAACGTCGCCGCGCAGTCGACGCTCGACGTGAAGGAGAGCCAGCTGCGCGTCGCGCAGGCCCAGGTGCACGCGGCGCAGGCGGCCCTCGAGGAGGCCGAGATCGCGCTCGACTACACCACGCTGCGCGCGCCGCGCGACGGCGTCGTGCTCGCGAAGCTGAAGGAGGTGGGCGAGATCGCGGTGCCCGGCGGCTTCGCCGGTGCGGGCGACTTGATCCGCATGGCCGACCTCACGGATCTGCGCGCCGAGGTCGACGTGAACGAGGTGGATCTCGCGCGCGTGGCGCTCGGGCAACGCGCCGAGGTCACGCCGGACTCGTTTCCCGACAGTCACTACGCGGCCGAGGTCGTGAAGCTCTATCCCCAGGTGAACCGGCAGAAGGGCACCCTCAAGGTGGAGGTGAGGCTGCTCGAGCGCGACGAGAAGCTGCGTCCCGACTCGAGCGTGCGCGTCGCGTTCCTCGCTCCCGAGGAGAAGCCGGCCGCGCCGGGCTCGCAGCCCGCCGCCGTGGTCACCGCGCCGGCCGCCGCGGTGAAGGATGGACGCGTGTGGATCGTGACCGACGGCAAGCTGCGCGAGCAGCGCGTCGAGCTCGGCGGCGAGCGGGGCGACCGGGTCGTGGTGCGCGACGGCCTGCTCGGCGGCGAAGCGCTCGTCGTGAGCGCCGAGGGCGCGCTCGAAGCGGGCCGGACCGTCGAGGTGGCGACCGACTAGGGCGCGCTCAGGGCTCGAGCGTGCAGCCGCGCTCAGGCGTCGCGCGGGCGATGCGCGGCGTAAAGCCACGCAATCCGGAGCGCACCCCGCTGCCGTCCTCGAGCGGCGCGGTGTCGAGCCAGTCGAGCCCGGGCACGGCCATCAGGTCGGCGCGGCAGGCGTCGAAGTCGCGGCCGCCGACGTGCATGCACGAGCAGACCTCCTTCGCGACGAAGCCGCCGCCGAGGGTGCTGCGCTCGCCGAGCCACGTGATGAGGCCGGCGCCGACGACCAGGATCAGCCACACCACGAAGCCGATCAGCCACTTCATCGCGCGCCTCCGATCGGCGCGAACGTCTCGATCAGCTCGGCGAGCTCCGCGCGCAGCTCTTCCCAGCTCGTGGCGTGCTGCTCGCCGAGGCGCACCACGACGAGATCCCGCCCCGGCACGACGACCACGAACTGCCCCGCGTTCCCGTTCATCTCGAAGGCGTCGAACTTCAGGCCGGGGTACATCGCGTGCTGCTCGGGGCCAGGCTCGCCGTTCACCCAGAAGTGGGCGCCGTAGGTTCCGTTGTCCGCGGCGGCGGTGGGCGTCCGCGAGAGCTCGACCCAGCCCGGCGGGAGGATGCGCCGACCCTCCCACAGGCCGTCGCGCAGATAGAGCAGACCGAGGCGCGCCCAGTCTTGCGCGCTCGCCCAGACGTAGGCGCCGACGAGCGGCGTGTCCGCACGGTCCGCCTCGACCAGCAGCGAGCGCAGGCCGAGCGGCTCGTTCAGCTCGCGCGCGGTGAAGGTGCGCCAGTCCTCGCCGGCGCGGTCGACGACGAGGCGCGCGAGCAGCTGGGTCGTGGCCGTGGAGTAGGCCCAGTGCTCGCCCGGCGGCGCATCGAGCTCGACGTCGGCGGCCGCGAGCGCGCTGTCGCCGGAGCTCTGCCCGAACAGCATCTCGGCGGCGAATCCATCTTGCGCTGCACCGTCCGCGTTGGCGAGGCCCGTCGTCATCGTGAGCGCGTGGCGCACCGTGATCTCGCGACGCGGGTCGTCTGCGCGCGCGCGCCAGCTGCGCGCGTCGAGCGGCTCGTCGAGCGAAACGCGGCCGTCGCGCACGAGCAGGCCGATCCACGCGTTGACGAGGCTCTTGCCCGCGGACCAGGAGCGGAAGCGCGAGTTGGCGTCGAAGCCCGGCGCGTAGCGCTCGACCACGAGCTTGCCGCCTTGCACGACGAGCAGCGCGCGGGTGTCGGGCACGCCGGCGGCGCTCCGGTTCGCGAACAGCTTGCCGAGCGCGACCTCGATCGCCACGTGATCCGCACGCTGCGGGTCGCCGCGCGGCCAGCCGCGCGTCGGATACGGCACCTCGAGCCGCTGCGGCGGGAGCGGCGAGGGGCGGGGGCCTTCGGCGCGCGCGGCGAGCGCAGCCAGCGCGAGAAGGGCAGCGAGCGTGAGCGGGGCTCGGCGGGGCATCGGCGCGCAGTGTGACACCACGAGCGGCGATCGCACGGCCGGCGCCGAGTGGGGCGGGCGCGCATCGCGCGGGCCCAACTCGCCACGCGCGCGCGTGCACAAAGGGCGCGCGCGGCCGCCGCGCCCTAGGCACGGTCGATGCAATCCCCCCGCGCGGAGGTGCGGTCATGCGGCGAACGGAGGCCAGCGAGCTCGAGCAGTGCGCGGTGTGCGGAGCCGAGGTGCACGCGTCGCGCGATCGCACGTATGCGCTCGATGCCGAGCGCGTGGTCTGCTTTGCGTGCGCCGTCGCGCGCGGCGGCGCCTACGACGAGCAGCACGATCTCTGGGTCGAGACGCCCGATCTCGCGGACCTGCCTCCCGACGCGCCGGAGTAGGCGTACCTCACCGACCTCGGGGGCCTCCCGCGCCGGGGTCGCGGCGAAGCTCACGCCGGCTCGATGCGCACCGCGGTGAGCTTGTACTCCGGGCACTTCGACTCGGGATCGTGGGCCGGCCCGACCACGCGGTTCGCGTGGGTGTCGGGGAAGTGGAAGCTGAGGAAGGCGGTGCCCGGCAACACGCCTTCGTCGAGCGCCACCTGCGCGACGGTCGCGCCGTGGCGGCTCACGATGCGCGCCGCGTCGCCCCCCGCGAGCCCGCTCGCGGCGGCGTCGCGCGGATGCAGTCGCAGGGCGTCGCGCGCGGCGAGCGCGCTCTGCGGCGTGCGGCGCGTCATCGAGCCGACGTTGTAGTGCTCGCGCAGGCGGCCGGTGATGAGCGCGAGCGGAAAGCCCGCGGCGCTCGCCTCGGGGCTCGCCGCGAACGGCACGACCGCGAGTCGCGCCCGCCCGCCCGCGAAGCCGTCGGCGTGCAGCGTCGGCGTGCCGGGGTGCTCCGGGTCGGGGCAGGGCCACTGCACGCCGTCGTCGCCGAGGCGCGCGATCGAGACGCCGCCGAACAGCGCCGGCGCGGCGCGCGCGATCTCATCCAGCACGTCGCCGGGGCTCGCGTAGTCCCACGCGAGGCCGAGGGCGCGCGCGAGGTCGCGCGCCACGACCCAATCGGGACGCGCCTCGCCGGGCGGCGAAACCGCGGCGCGCACGCGCTGGATGCGGCGCTCGCCGCTCGTGAAGGTGCCGTCCTGTTCGAGGAAGCCCGCCGCGGGCAGCACGAGGTGCGCGCGGCGCGCGGTCTCGGTCAGGAACAGCTCCTGCACGACGAGCAGGTCCAGCCGCTCGAGCGCCTCGAGCACGCGCGTCTCGTCCGGGTCGCTCTGCGCCAGGTCTTCGCCCTGCACCCAGAGCGCGCGCAGCGAGCCCGCACGGGCGGCCGCGAGCATCTCCGGGATCGTGAAGCCGGGCTGCGCGGGCGGCTCGGCGCCCCAGAGCGCGGCGAAGCGTGCGCGCACGGCCGGGTCCGCCACCGCCTGATAGCCGGTGAGCTGCCCAGGCTGGCTGCCCATGTCCGCGTTGCCCTGCACGTTGTTCTGCCCGCGCAGCGGCAGCAGGCCCGCGCCGCGCCGCCCGACCGCGCCCGTGAGCAGCGCGAGATTGGCGAGCGCGCGGACCGAGCCCACCCCCTGCGTCAGCTCCGAGAGACCGAGCCCGGTGACCCACAGCGCGGGGCCGCAGGCGGTGAGCAGGTCGGCCGCCGCCTCGATGCGTTCGCGCGGCACGCCGGAGTGCCGCGCGGCGTCGTCGATCGACAGCTCGGCGAGGAACGCCGCGAGCGCCTCGAAGCCCGTGCAGTGCGCCTCGACGGCCGCGAGGTCGGCGGCGCCGCGCTCGACCAGCGCGCGCGCGAGCGCGTTGAAGACCCACACGTTCGTGCCGGGTCGCAACGCGAGATGGAGCGTCGCGGCCGCCGCGATCTCGGTCCGGCGCGGGTCGATCACCAGCAGGGGCGTCCCCGCGCGCGCGGCGCGCAGCAAGCGCGCGCCGACGACGGGATGCGCCTCGGTGGGGTTCGCGCCCGCGACCACGATCCCGCGCGCGCGTTCGATGTCCGCATACGACGCGCTCGCGGCGCCCGTGCCCGTCGCCTGCGCGAGCGCGACGGCGGTCGAGGCATGGCAGACGCGCGCGCAGCAGTCGACGTGGTTCGTGCCGAAGCGCACGCGGAACAGCTTCTGCAGCAGGTACGCGGCCTCGTTGGTGGAGCGCGACGACGTCATCAGGCCGAGCGCGTTCGCGCCGTGGTCGCGGTGAAGCGCGGCGAGGCGCGCAGCGACCCAAGCGATCGCTTCGTCCCACGAGACGGGCACGAGCGCGCCGTCGCGCCGCAAGAGCGGCTGGGTGAGCCGGTCCGGGGAGCGCTGCCAGGCGTGGGCGTAACGTCCCTTCGCGCACGTCGCGCCGCGGTTCGCGGCCGCGTCCGGCGCGCCCGCGATGCGAACCACGCGCTCCGCGGCGACGCCGACGTCGAGCTGACAGCCGACGCCGCAATAGCCGCAGGTGGTGCGCACGCTGCGCTCCGGCGCCGGCGCGTCGCGGCGGTCGCGATCGGTGATGGCGGCGGTCGGGCACACGTCGACGCACGCGCCGCACGCGACGCACGTGGAGTCGCGCAGCGCTCCGGTCGCGCCGTCGCACTCGATGCGCGGCCGCTCGCGCGGGCCGGTCACCTGCCACACGCCGCGACCGGGGATCTCGTCGCACACCTGCACGCAGCGCCGACAGGCGATGCACTGCGCGGGATCGAACACGAGGTACGGATGCGACGCGTCGCAGGGCGCAGGGGGCGGCGCGGCGCGCTGGAGCGCGTCGAGCTGCGCGCGCAGCGCGTCCAGCGTCGCGCCGCCGGTCGTCACGCGCATGCCCTCCGTGAGCGGCGTGTGGCACGCGGCTTCGAGGGCGCCGCGCCCTTCGACGGCGACGACGCAGCGCCGACAGCCGCCGTCCGGCGGGAGCCCCGGCACGTGACACAGCGTCGGGATCGCGATGCCGAGCCGCGCTGCGGCGGCGAGGATGGTCTCCCCGGGCAGGGGCAGGATCGCGCGCTCGTCGATCCAGGCGCTCACCCGCGCGCCTCCGCGATCGCCCGTAACAACTGCCGGACCGGGCGCGGCGTCGTGCGCCCGAACGCGCACAGGCTCGCGCTCTCCATCGCGTGGAAGACCGCGCCGAGCTCCCCCGTGTCCGCGTCGCGCGCGCCGGCCGCGAACAGCGCCTCCGCCTGCGCACTCCCGGCGCGGCAGGGCGTGCAGTGCCCGCACGACTCGTGGCGCATGAAGCCGAGCAGGTGTCGCGCCAAGGCGCCGAGGTCGGCCCCGCGCGGGATCGCGACGAGGCCGCCGTGGCCCAGCTCGAAGCCGGCGCTGCGCAGCGCCGCGAAGTCGACGGCGACGTCGCACTGCTCCGGACGCAGGAAGCTGCCCATCGGGCCGCCCAGCAGAACGCCCTCGAGCGCGGCGCGCGTGCACGGGGTGTCGCCGCCGCGGGCGATCACGTCGCGCAGCGAGATGCCGAACGGGACCTCGACGAGGCCGGGCGCGCGAAAGCCCGCGGAGAGGCTCATCGCCTTCGTGCCGCGTGCGCCCGGCGTACCGAGGGCGGCATAGGCGTCGGGGCCGCGGTCGAGGATCCACGCGACGTTCGCGAGGGTCTCGACGTTGTTCACCACCGTGGGCGCGCCGAACAGGCCGCGCGTGGTGGGGAAGGGCGGTCGCGGGCGCGCCTCCGCGCGGCCGCCTTCGAGCGCGGCGATCAGCGCCGTCTCCTCGCCGCACACGTAGCTCCCGAAGCCGCGCACGACGTGGATCGACACCGGGTGCGGAGCGCGCGGTCCGAGCAGGTGCGCTGCCTCCGCCTCGGCGACCGCGCGCTCCACGCGCAGCGCCGCGCGCGGGTATTCGGAGCGCACGAACACGATCGCGTCCCGCGCGCCGATCGCGAAGGCGCACAGCGCGAGGCCCTCGAGCACGGCGTGCGGGTCGAGCTCGAGCAGCGCGCGGTCGACGAACGAGCCCGGATCGCCTTCGTCGCCGTTCGCGATCGCGAAGCGCCGCGCGCCCGGCGCATGCGCACAGGCGCGCCACTTCGCGCCGGTGGCGAAGCCAGCGCCGCCCCGGCCGCGCTCGCCGGAGCGCTCCATGGCCTCGATCGCGTGCTCGGGCGTCCAGGTGCCCGCGACGCGGCGCAGCGCCTGATAAGCGCCGTCGCGCAGCGCGTCCTCGAGCGACGAGAAGTCCCCACGGCCGATGCGCCGCGTGACCACGGGCTCGCAGCCGAGCGTTCGCACGTGAGGCGCGGGCGAGGCTTCGGCGACGTGGGCGAGCGCAGCGGTGACGTTCGCGGGCGTGCAGTGTGCGTGGACGCGGCCGCTGGCATCGAGCGCAGCGGGGCCGCGGTCGCAGAAGCCGAGGCAGTAGGCGCCGCGCGCGTGCGGCGCCGCACGCGCGATGGCGGCCGCTCCGGCGAGCTCGCAGGCGGTGCCGCGGCAAACGCGCGGCGTGTGCGGCGGAGCGACGAGGTCGGGGTGGCTCTCGGCCGCGGCCGTGAGCCGCGCGAGCGGGATGCGCGCGCGCTCGGCCGCCTCGGCGAGCGCGGTGGCGCCGGGAACGCCGGCGGCGCGCCGCTCGCTCACGTGGGCGAAGGGGAAGAACGGCGGCCCGCTCACGCTGTGGCCTCGGGCGGCAACCCCGGCTCATCCTCGCTCACGATGCAGGTTCCCGCTTCGCCCCGCACGATCGCGCTCGCGTTCTCGAGCGCCCCGATCCAGGCGCGCCGGCCCGCACGCTCCGCGAAGTCGCAAGCCGCTTCGACCTTCGGCGCCATCGAGCCGGCCTCGAAGTGCCGCTCGCGCAGCGCTCGCGGCGCGGTGGCGCGGATCGGCACGCCGCGCGCCGGCCAGTCCGCGTACACGGCGTCGACGTCGGTCAGCAGGAGCAACCCCTCCGCGCAGAGGGCCGCGCCGAGCAGCGCGGCCGTGCGGTCCTTGTCGACGACCGCTTCGACGCCGACGAGGCGCCCGCTGCCATCGCGTCCCACCGGGATGCCGCCGCCGCCGGCGCAGATCGGCAGCGCGCCGCTGGCCCAGAGCGTGCGCAGCGCGCGCGCCTCGAGGATGCGGCGCGGGGCGGGCGAGGCCACCGCGCGGCGAAAGCCGCCGCGCGTCGCGATGCAGGCGAACCCGCCGGCGCGCAGCCGCTGCGCGCCGGCGGCGTCCAGCACGGGGCCGATCGGTTTGCTCGGGGCGGCGAAGGCGGGATCGGCGGCGTCCACCTCGGTGAGCGTGAGCGCCGCGATCACGTCGCGCTCCGGCAGCGCGTTGCGCAGCGCGAGGGCGAGCCAGTAGCCGATCAAGCCCTCGCTCTCGGCGCCGAGCGCGTCGAAGCCGGCGGGCTCGGGCTCGCCGCGCTGCGCGCTCGCGAGCCAGCCGATCTGGGGACCGTTGCCGTGGGTGACGAGCACGTCGTGCGCGCGCGCCAGCTCGGCGATGGCGCCCGCCGCGCGTTCGGCGGCGGCGCGCTGCGCGGCCAGAGACGCGCCGCCCGGGGGCGCGAGCGCGTGGCCGCCGAGCGCCACCACGAGCTTCACCGCAGCGCCCGCGCGAGGAACGCGTCGACGTGCGCGCCGAGGCCGGGCTCGCTCGCCTCGGCGTACTCGTAGCGCGCGCGCACGACGGGGAGGCGCGGGCGCAACAACTGCGCGAGATCGGCCGGCGTACCCGCGACGATGACGTCCGCAGGCGTCGCGTTCAGGGTGCGCGCGAGGTCCTCGCGCTGCTGCGCGCCGTAGCCGAGGGCCGGCAGCACCGGGCCGAGGTGCGGGAAGCGCGCGAGCTCCGCGGCGAGGGCGGGCGGCGCGAACGGCCGCGGGTCCACGATCTCGCGCGCGCCCGCGGCGATCGCCGCGGCAAAGCCGGCGCCGTGGGCCATGCCGCCGTGGGTGAGCGTCGGCCCGTCTTCGACCACGACGACGCGCTTCCCGCGCACGAGCGCGGCGTCGTCGAGCGTCACCGGCGAGGCGCCGCGCACGATCGGCACCCCGGGCGCAAGCGCCGCGAGCGCGGCTTCAACCTGCGCCGTGCGCACGGCGCCCGCCGCATCGCTCTTCGCGACGACGAGCACGTCGGCCATGCGCGCGACCGCTTCGCCCGGGTGGTGGGTCGCCACGTGGCCCGGGCGCAGCGCGTCGCCGAGCACGACGTGCAGGCCGGGTCGAACGAACGGGAAGTCGTTGTTGCCGCCGTCCCACAAGAGCACGTCCGCCTCGGCTTCCGCCGCCTGCAGGATCTGCGCGTAGTCCACGCCCGCGAACACCGCGCAGCCGCGCTCGACGTAGGGCTCGTACTCCTCGCGCTCTTCCACCGTCGCCTCGGCGCGCGCGAGGTCGTCGTAGGTCGCGAAGCGTTGGCAGCGCTGCGCCGCGAGGTCGCCGTAGGGCATCGGGTGGCGCATCACCGCCACGGCGATGCCGCGCGCGCGCAGCCGCGACGCGATCCAGCGCGCGACCTGGCTCTTCCCGCAACCCGTGCGCACTGCCGACACGGCGATCACCGGGCGGCGCGCCGCGAGCATCGTGCGAGGCCCGGCGAGCGAGAAGTCGCAGCCCGCGGCGAGCGCGCGGGAGGCGAGATGCATCACGTGGGCGTGGGGAACGTCGCTGTAGGCGAACACCACCTCGTCGACCGCCCGTTCGCGACACAGCGCCTCGAGCCGCTCTTCCGGCTCGATCGGGATGCCCGTCGGATAGAGCGGGCCGGCGAGCGAGGCCGGGAATGCGCGCCCCGCAATCCCGGGGATCTGCGCCGCCGTGAACGCGACGACCTCGAAGCGCGCGTCGTCGCGCCAGAGCGTGAGGAAGTCGTGGAAGTCGCGGCCGGCGGCGCCGAGCACCAGCAAGCGCCGGCGCGAAGGCGCCCCGCTCACGGGCTCACGCGCTCGCCCTGGGCGCAGCGGATGCACGTGGTCGAGCCGGGCAGCGCGCGCAGGCGCGCGACGGGGATGCGATCGCCGCAGCGATCGCAGGTTCCGAAGCGCCCTTGGGCGGCTCGCTCGAGCGCGTGGTCGAGCGCGGCGAGGCGACGCGATTTCGCGCTCTCGAGCGCCTCGGAGAGCTGCTCGTCGCTGCGCAGCGTCGCGACGTCGGCCAGATCGCCCGGCTCGCGGCGCTCCTCGGTGCGGCGGCGGTCGCCGGCTGCGAGGCGCTCGAGATCCTTCGCCACCGCGTCGCGCTCGCGCTGCAACTCCTTCAGCAGGGTCTTCTCGGGCGCGACCGGTGCGCGCTGCTCGGCGAGCCGCTCCGTCCAGAGATGCGTCGCGAGGGCGCGCAGCACGTCGGTCTCGGAGAGGATGCCCATCAGCCGGCCCGCGCCGTCCACGATCGGCAGGCAGCCGATGCGCCGATCGGCCATGCGCTCGGCGGCGAGCTGCAAGGTGTCGTCGGGGCCGAGCGTGTCGGGGGCGTGGGTCATCAGGTCGCCCACGCTCCAATTGGCCTCGGCGTCGCGGGCGGCGGCGTCCGTGGGCGCGCGCGGATTCGCGCCGACCGGAAGTGCGGCGCGCAGGTCGTCCACCGCGAGCACGCCGACGACGCGTCGCTCGCCGTCGACGATCGGCAGGTGGCGAATGCCGTGGCGCACCATCCGCTCGTGGGCCGCGAGCGCCGATTCGTCCGCGCTCGCCGTGACCGGGTCGCCGCTCATCCAGCTCTTGATGACGTCGTGCATGTCGCCCCCTTCGCGCCTTCGCGCGCACACTGCAATGTGCAAGCGCGGTGCCGCGCCGGGGCAGCGCTCGCCGCGCGCGCTCGCGCGTGCGTGCCCCACGCGGCCCCGAGCTCGGGTCAGCGCGCCGCGTTCGCGCCTTGGCACCGCGCCTGCAACCTTGCGCGCTCGATGTCGCCCCTGCGCCGCCTGCTCTTCGCCATTGCCGCGTTCGCCGCGCTCGTCGCGACGGGCACCGCGGGCTACGTGGTGCTCGAAGGCTGGTCGCTGCTCGACGCGCTGTACATGACGGTCACGACCCTCGCGACGGTCGGCTACCGCGAGGTCCATCCGCTGAGCCGCGCCGGCCTCGTGTTCACGATGCTGCTGATCGTCCTCGGCGTCGGCATCGCCCTGTACCTGCTCGCGCAGTTCGCGGAGCTGATCGTGGACGGGCGCCTGCGCGAGGGCCTACGGAGGAGAGCGATGGAACGGGCGATCGCGAAGTTGTCGAAGCACATCGTCGTGTGCGGCTACGGGCGCTTCGGCCGCGTGGTGGTGGACGAGCTGCGGCGCGCCGGGGAGACGGTGGTGGTGATCGACCTCTCGCCCGCGCTCGAGGGCGAGCTCGCGGGAGCGGACATCCCGTTCGTGATCGGCACCGCCGCATCGGACGAGACGCTCGTACGCGCGGGCGTCGCACGCGCGCGCGCGATCGTCGTGGCGACGTCGTCCGACGCGGACAACGTCTTCATCACCCTCGCCGCGCGCGAGCTGAGCCCGTCGATCCGCATCTACGCGAGGGGCGAGAGCGACACCGCCGCACGTCGCCTCGAGCGCGCGGGCGCGTGCTCGGTCACGTCGCCGTTCCGCATCGGCGGCCAGCGCGTCGCGGCGTCCATCCTGCGGCCGTCGGTCGTGGACTTTCTCGAGATCGGGCGTCCGCGCGAGGGCGGCGAGGTGGACCTCGAAGAGCTGCGCGTCGGCGCGGGCTCGCCGCTCGCGGGCGAGACCGTGCGCGGGCTCGAGGCGCGCGCGCCGGGCGTGCGCGTCGTCGCGGTCAAGCGCGCTCACGAGGCGTTGCTGCTCGCTCCCGTTGCCGAGACGGCGCTGCGCGAGGGCGATCACGTCGTCGTGATCGGGAGCCGCGCTCCACTGCTCGGCCTCGCCGAGTTGGCCGGCGCCGGCGCGCGTTGACGCGCACGGGGCGAATCGTCCGAGCGAGGGGCAGAAATGGGAATATTTGCCCCGGTTTCGAGGCTGGCAGACGCAGGCGAGGCCCTTCCGGCCCGGCACGCGACGTGAAACGGGGATGAGGCCTGAGGAGGCCCCGCCATGCACGCTCCGCGCAAGATCCTGGTCGGCACCGACTTCTCCGCGTCCGCCGAACGAGCGCTCGACACGGCGCTCGCGATCGCGGGTGCCACCCGCGCCGAGGTGCATCTCGCCCACGCGCTCGAAGTGATCGCGCCGGCGGTTTCCCCGTACGCGGTCTCGATCCCCGACGAGCTGATCGGCGCCGCGCGTGCGGCCGCGCGCGCGAAGCTCGACGCCGCCGAAGCCAAGGTGCGCGCGCGCGGATTCGCGACGAGCAGCGCGCTCGGCAGCGTGCCGGCGGCGCTCTCGACGGCCGCGCGCGCGCGCGAGATCGGCGCGGACCTCGTCGTGGTCGGCTCCCACGGACACACCGGCGTGCGGCGCTTCCTGCTCGGCAGCGTCGCCGAGCACACCGTCGCGCAGTCGCCGGTCTCCGTGCTCGTCGTGCGCGGCGAGGGCCAGGCCGCGGCGCCGAAGACGATCGTCGTGGGCACCGACTTCTCGCCCGCATCGGACCGCGCCGTGGCGCTGGCGGCGGACTGGGCGCGCGCGTTCGGCGCCCAGCTCCATCTGGTGAACGGCCTCCAGCTGACGATGCCGTTCCTCGCGCCCTACGAGGTGACGGTGCCCGACGCGTTCATCGAGGCGAGCTACGCGGAGGCGAAGAAGAAGCTCGCCGCGATCGCCGAGCAGCTCGCGGGCGTGGACGTGCACGCGACCGTGCTGAGCGCCGCGCCGCACGAGGCCATCGACACGCTGGCGGCGCGCGTGAAGGCCGACCTGATCGTGACCGGCTCGCGCGGCCTCACCGGCCTGAAGCACCTCGTGCTCGGCAGCGTCGCGGAGCGCACGCTGCGGCACGCGCCCTGCAGCGTGTTGATCGTCAAGGCGCCGATCGGCGCGGCCTAGTGCGCCCTCGGTCGGCCGTCGCCTCGTCCCGGAGAGAACTCGACGTTCTGGCGGCGCACGGGCTGCGGGTAGAGCGCCATCAGCTCGAGCACGAGCGCGGGCATCTCGGTCGAGATCGTGAGCCCGAGCTTGCGCGCCTCCTCGACGGTGATCGGGTAGTCGTGGGTCCAGCGGCCCGCGGAGAGGTCGTTCGCGAGCGCCTCGCGCACGTGCTCGGGCAGCCGCGGCGTGGTGACGTCGTGGATTGTCTGGCGCAACTGGCCGATCGCCATCTCGCTCTGATCGGCGAGGATCAGCGTGTCGTCGTCCACCTCCGCGATCGGCTTGCGCTCGACGGCGCGCAGGATCGACGCCGCGGGCACCGAGCCGACCTGCGGGTCGACGGGCCCGAGCACCGCGTGCTCACTCATGACGATCTCGCTCGCGGCGAGTCCGATCAGCGTGCCGCCCGACATCGCGTAGTGCGGGACCAGCACGGTGACCTTGCCGCGATGGCGCGCGAGCGCGCGGGCGATCTGGGTCGAGGCGAGAGCCAGGCCACCCGGCGTGTGCAGGATCAAGTCGATCGGCTGTTCGGGATCGGTCCCGTGGATCGCACGCAGGATCTGCTCCGAGTCGTCGACGTCGATGTATCGGAACACCGGGACGCCGAGGAAGCTCATCGTCTCCTGCCGGTGGACGAGCGCGATCACCCGCGAGCCGCGCAACTCGGCGATGCGCCGCAGCACGCGCGAGCGCATCGCTTCGAGCAGCCGCTGCCGCAGCATCGGCTGGAGTGCGAGCACGGCGAACAACACCCAGAACCACTCGCTCATCGCCGACTCCTTGGCCCCGCGCGGAGCCGTCGCCGTGGGGCGCTGCGCCGCGGCGTGTCGCCGCAGCGTTGCACGAAGCGGCGCTCTCGGCTCGCGGGGCACGCCGGCGCGGCGGCACGTGCGTTGCACCAGACTTGATCGCCCCCAGGAGGAATCGGACATGACGGAAACGCAGGGTCCCCGCGCCGTAGGCCGAGCGTCGTGATGCGCCGCGGGTTGCGGAACGTTCTCGGGCTCGGAGTCGCCCTTGCGCTCGCCAGCGCCGCCGGCGCGGCGCCGGTGGACGACGCGGCGCGCGCCGCGATGCAGCGCGTCTTCGCCGCGATGACCGTCCTGCTGCCGGCCTCGGCGAAGGAGGGCGGCTTCTCGGACGAGAAGAACCGCGAGGCGCTGCGCCAGGCGTTCGCGACGTTGCGCGAAGCGTCCGTGGACCTGCGCGCGCACAGCGCGCGGCGCGACGCGAGCTTCGATCTCCACGCGCGCAATCTCGCCGACGACGCGCTGCTCGCGAGCAATGCGTTCGCGCTCGGCGACGAGGAGGAGGCGCGCTTCACGTTCACCCTGATGACGCAGCGCTGCATCGACTGTCACTCGCGCTTGCCGTATCTGGTGGATTCGCCGCTCGCCGAGCGCTTGATCGCGGCGCCGGAGATCGCGGCGCTCGCGCCGCTCGAGCGCGCGCGGGTGGACGTCGCGCTGCGGCGCTTCGACGAGGCCCTCGCCACCTGGGAGGGCGTGTTCGCGGATCCGAAGATCGCGCCCGCCGAGCACGACCTCGCCGGCACGCTCGCCGACTATCTGACGATCGCCCTGCGCGTGAAGGGCGACGCCCAGCGCCCACAGGAGGTCCTGCGCAAGCTCGCGATGCGCGAGGACACGCCGGGCTACCTGCGCACGCGGCTGATCGCGTGGGGTATCTCGCTGGCGCGCGTGGGGCCGCGGCTCGCGCAGACGACGCCCGACGTCCAGGTCGCGCGCGAGTGGGCGATGATGGCGCGCAACCTCTCGGACCTGCCGACGGCGCGCGACGGGCTCGTCTACGACCTCGCAGCCTCGAGCGTGCTGCTGCGCTGGATCGACGCGCGAGAGAAGGGCGATCGCAAGGCGCAGGACCTCGAGCTCGCGACTGCTTACTACGAGCTCGGGGTCGTCGAGGACCGCACCGCGTTCTCCGTGTGGGCGCCGCAGACCGACGTCTACATGGAGGCGGCGTTGCGCGCGGCCCCGGCGGGCCCCCTCGCGCGGCGCGCCTACGCGCGCATCGAGGAGCAGATGTTGACGGAGCTCGGGGCGACGTCCGTGGCGGGCCTGCCGGACCCCGAGCGCAAGCGCCTGACGGAGCTGCGGGGCCTCCTCGACGGCGCGGGCGCGCCGGCCGAGAAGCGCTAGCCGCGAATCGACCCGAACGCGCGCCGAGCGCCTGGAGGCCGACCGATGGAGCTGCACTGGCGGAATGCGCAAGAGATCGATGCGGAGCAGCGCGCCAAGGCCGCGGCATTGCTCGAGAAGCTCGCCGAGCACCACCGCGACCTGATCGACCTGTTCGTGGACGTCGAGCGCGCGAGCGCGCACCACAAACAGGGCATGCGGCGCGTCGAGATCCGCTGCCAGGCGCGCGGCGCCGAGCTCGTCGCCCACGGCGAGGCGGACGACCTCGCGCTCGCACTGCGCGAGGCGCTGCGCACGTTCCGCCGCGAGGTCGAGCGTCTCCGCGAGCGGCGCCGCGATGCGCGGAGCAAGCCGGCGCGAACGCCCGCGGCGGGGGTCGCGGAGGCCGAGGCGGAGGACTAGGCGGCCGGTTCGCCCGCGCCTGCGCGCGTCTTCGAGGCGCCGCTCCCGGGTGCGCGCCGCGGCGTCAGCTGCGCCAGAGCGCGAGGGCCATCTCCACCACGATCAAGATCACGATGTACCACTCGACCGCCAGCGAGCGGCGGTTCTGCACCACCCCGAGCAGCGTGCTCGCCGTGCGCGCGAGCAGCTCGAGCTTGCGGCCCACCGCGCGATCGCGGCCCTGCAGCTCATACTCGTCGGCGAGCCGCACGTAGAGGCGGTCGAGCTCGTGTCGATCCCAGGTGAGCTCGGGCTTTTCCGACACCTCCGCGCGGCCGAGCATGCGCATCTCCGTGGCGAGCACGTCGCCGAGCTCCGCCAGCAGCCGCCGCGAGCCGAGCTGCACGCGCCCGCGCGTGCGCAGGCTGTCGACCAGCGGCTCGATGCGCTCGAGGGCGTGGGCGAGGCGCGCCTCGTAGTGCGCGAGCAGTGCGCTCCGCGCGAGTGCCTCGGCCACGATCTGGATGCGCCCCAGATCGAGCTCGCGCAGGGCGACCACCCCGCCGGCCTCGATCCGATCCTCTCCCTCGCCGGCGACGCGCAGCTCGCCGCTGTCTCCGCTCGGTTCCGGCAGCGCGCCTTGCACGTGCGCTGCGAGCCCGGCGAGCACCGCGCGCTCGGCCTCGCGCGCGAGGCCGAAGAGGACGATCGCTCCGTAGCGGTAGAGCACCGCGACGCCGCGCTCGCCGAGGCAGAGGGTGGTCGGCGCGCGCGCGACCACGGTGGCCGAATCGAGCGCGCGCAGATCGATGCGTTCGCCGACGAGCCATGCGGAGACGGAAATGCGCCCGCGCTCGTCGGGGAGCGCGGCGATCCGTTGCGCGAGGGAAGGCGCGGGCGTCAGCATGCCCGCACGCTACGCGCTCAGGCGGCGAGCGTCTGCGTCTCGTCCGAAAGGAAGTGGATGCGGCCGTCGTCGAGCATGCAGCTGAGCACCGCGGCGAACTCGGCGTCGCTGTGGGCGACCGAGCGGAGCGTCTCCAGCCAGCGGCCGAAGGTCGTCTCGACCGAGGTGCCATTGCTCTCGATGCGGATGCGCATGATGTCCTCCCCCAAGACTTCCAAAGCACGACCCGTGCCAACGCGGCGAGAGCGGCTGCGTCGCACGCTCGCGGCCCCGCGCCCCGCAGTTCGAGGCCAAATGCCGCGCGCGACGGCGCCGACTGCCGCTCGAGGAGGCATGTGGCGCTCGCGCGCAGGGCACGGATCCTGCTCGGGATGGAACGGATGACCGAAGACGCGCACGACGACACGTTCCTGGCCCGGGTCGTCGACGGGTTCCTCCGCCCGGTGCTCGCCGGCCTCGCGATGGCGGTGGCGGCGCTTGCGGGCGTGATCGCCCTGTGGGGAACGCCTCGGGAGGAGGAGCCCCAGATCGTCGTGCCGCTCGCGGACGTCTTCGTGACCGCGCCCGGCCTGAGCGCCGAGCAGGTCGAGCGCCACGTCGCGACGCGTGTCGAGAAGCTGCTCGCGCAGATCGCCGGCGTGGAGCACGTCTACTCCGTCTCTCAGCCGGGCCGCGCCGTCGTGACGGTGCGTTTCTTCGTGGGCGAGGACCGCGAGGAGAGCCTGCTCGAGATCTACTCGAAGCTCTACGCGAACCTCGATCGGATCCCGCACAGCGTCGCCGGCTGGGTGGTGAAACCGGTCGAGATCGACGACGTGCCGATCTGGGTCGCCACGCTCTGGAGCGAAGCGCCCGGCGTCGACGACCACGCGCTGCGGCGGATCGCGGAAGAGCTCGAGATCGCGCTCAAGGAGGTGCCCGGCACCAACGCGACCTCGCTACACGGCGGCCGGCCGCGCGTCGTCTCGGTGGAGCTGGATCCCGAGGCGCTCGCGGCGCGGCAGACCTCGGCGCTCGACGTCGCCTGGGCCCTGTCGGTTTCGAACGCGCGCCGCGCGACGAGCGGCTTCGATCAGGCCGATCGTCACGTGACGGTGGACGCGGGCGCGCGCTTCACGACCGCCGAGCAGCTGCGGAGCGCGGTCGTGAACGTGGTGGACGCGACGCCCGTGCACCTCGGCGACGTGAGCGAGGTGCGCGACGGGCCGGACGAGCGGCGCGACGCGACCTGGATCGCGTTCGGCGCTGCCGACCCGAAGGGCCGCGAGAGCGGCCGCGCATTCCCAGCGGTCCACGTCGCCGTCGCCAAGCAGCGCGGCACGAATGCAGTGAGCGTCGCGCGCGCGCTCGACGAGCGGTTGGCGCAGCTCGCGCCGACCCACCTCCCGCGCGGCGTCCACGTGCGCATCACGCGCGATACCGGCGAGACGGCGAACGACAAGGTGAACGAGTTGTTGCGCTCGCTGCTCGAGGCGATGGCGATCGTGATCGCGTTGCTGGTGCTGACGCTCGGTTGGCGCGAGAGCCTCGTGGTCGCGCTCGCCGTGCCGCTCACGTTCGGCCTCACCCTCGCGATCAACTGGGCCTTCGGCTTCACGATCAACCGCGTGACGCTGTTCGCACTGATCCTCTCGCTCGGCCTCGTCGTGGACGATCCGATCGTGGACGTCGAGAACATCCATCGCCACATCCGGGGCGGCGCGGGCGCTACGCGCGCGGCGGTCCGGCGCGCGGTCAACGAAGTGCGGCCCCCGATCCTGCTCGCGACCGCGGCGGTGGTGATCTCGTTCCTGCCGATGCTCTTCATCACCGGGATGATGGGGCCGTACATGCGGCCGATGGCGGTGAACGTGCCGCTCGCGATGGCGGTCTCGATGGCGGTCGCGTTCTGCGTGACGCCGTTTCTGGCGTGGAAGCTGCTGCGCGCCCCGCAAGGCCACGCCGCGCCCGCGGACGACGCGAACGACCCGGTGCGCCGGCTCTACACGCGCATCCTGACCCCGTTTCTCGACGATCGGCGGCGCGGCAAGCGCTTCCTGTGGGGGCTCGGCGCGCTGTTCGCGGGCTCGATCGCGCTCGCGGCGCTGCGCGCGGTGCCGCTGAAGATGCTGCCGTTCGACGACAAGAACGAGCTGCAGGTGGTGATCGACCTGCCCGAGAGCGCGACGCTGGAGCGTACCGATGCCGTCGCGCGCGAGCTGACCGCGGTGCTTCAGCGGGCCCCCGAAGTGGAGGAGGTGGCGGCCTTCGTCGGCACCGCCTCGCCGATGGACTTCAACGGGCTCGTGCGCCACTCGTTCCTGCGCGAAGGCCCGAACGTCGCGGACCTGCGCATCGGGCTCGTCGCGAAGGGCGAGCGCTCGCTCGGCTCCCACGAGCTCGCCCTGCGGCTGCGGCCCGAGCTCGAGGCGGTCGCGCGCGCGACCGGCGCGCGGATCGCGATCGTGGAGGTTCCGCCCGGTCCCCCCGTGCTCTCGACGATCACCGCGGAGCTGTACGGAGCCCCGGGCGTTCCGTACGCGGCCCTGCGCGACGGCGCGAGCCGCGTCGCCGCACGACTCGCGCGCGAGCCTGCCGTTTCCGACGTCGACACCACCGTCGAGCACGCTGCGGAGCGGTTCGTGCTCGAGACGAGCCGCACGAAGGCCGCGCTCTCCGGCGTTTCGGCGGACGACGTCGCGCGTACCGTGTCGCTGGCGCTCGACGGTCTCGACGTGGGCGAGATCCACCGTGCGGGCGAGGTGAACCCCTTGCCGATTCGGCTGCGCGTCGGGCGCGCGCGACGCTCGGGTGTGGAGGGGCTGGCTTCGCTTCCGCTGCAGGGCCGGCCCGGCGTGGTGAAGGAAGCGGACCCCGCCGGAGGGCTGCGCGCGGCGCCTGCACCCACGGTGCGGATCGGCGAGCTCGGCGGCTTCGTCGAGCGACCGCGCGAGCGCGCCATCTACCGGAAGGACCTTCGGCGCGTGGCCTTCGTCTACGCGGAGCCCGTTGGCCGCGCGCCGGCCGAGGTCGTCGCCGATGTCGCGGCGGACCTCGGCGCGCGCGGCGAGGCCGCTCCGCGCTCGCTCGCACGGCGCACCTACCTCGCGAACGGCGGCGGCATCCCGTGGTCGCTGCCCGACGGCGTGCACGTCGAGTGGTTCGGCGAAGGCGAGCTCGCCATCACGCGCGACGTGTTCCGCGATCTCGGCGCAGCGTTCGGCGTCGCGCTGTTCGGGATCTACGGCCTGCTCGTCTACCAGACGCGCAGCGCCGCGATGCCCCTCGTGCTGATGATCTCGATCCCGCTGACGCTGATCGGGATCCTCCCGGGCTTCTGGGCGCTCGGGCTGCTCCGCCCCGACGTCGCCGGCAGCGGCAATCCGGTGTTCTTCACGGCGACCGCCATGATCGGCGTGATCGCGCTGTCCGGCATCGCGGTGCGCAATGCGATCCTGCTGATCGAGTTCCTGCATCGCGCGCTGCGGCGGGGCCTCCCGCTGCGCGAAGCGTTGATCGAGTCCGGCGCGGTGCGCGTCCGCCCGATCGCGCTCACGGCAGGCGCGGCGCTGCTCGCCGCGATTCCGATCACGTTCGACCCGATCTTCGCGGGCCTCGCCTGGGCGCTGATCTTCGGGCTCGTGGTGTCGACCGCGTTCACCCTGGTGGTGGTGCCGATCGTGTACGACCGCGTGTATCGCGACCGGCCGGGTCACGGCTTGCCGGTGCCGAGCGCCGAGGAGGAGTCCGATGCTTAGGTTCGCTTCGCTCGCGTGCCTTGCGGGCGCGCTCGCGCTCGCCTGCGGCCGCGAGCCCGAGGCCGCGCCCGCGCAGCCCGCGTCGCCGCAGGGCGAGGTCGCAGTCGTCGTCTCCGAGCGAGGGACGGTCACCGAGTGGGCGAGCGGCTCGGTCGCGTCTGCGCGCCACACGGTGGTGGCGTCGCGCGTGCTGGCGACGATCGAGGACGTGCGTGTGCGCTCGGGGGCCGAGGTCGCCGTGGGCGACGTGCTCGTCGTGCTCGACGCGCGCGATCTCGGCGCGCGCGAGCAGGAGGCGAGCCAGGCGCACGCCGCAGCGCGCGCGCAGCTCTCGCTCGCGGAGCGCGAGGCGGAGCGCTTCGCGCGGCTCGTCGCAGAGGGCGTCGCGACGGTGCAGCAGAGCGATCGCGCGGCCTCGGCGCTGCGCGTCGCACGCGCCGACGTGGAGCGCACCGAGCAGGGCTTGACCGCCGCGCGCGTCGCGAAATCGCACGCCGAGATCCGCTCGCCGGTCCGCGGACGCGTCGTCGATCGGCTCGCCGAGCCCGGAGAGACCGCGACGCCTGGGCGGCCGCTGCTGCGCATCTACGACCCGAGCGTGCTGCGCGTCGAGGCGCCGGTGCGCGAGTCGCTCGCGGTCGGGCTGCACGTGGGCCAACCGCTCGAGATCGAGGTGAGCTCGCTCGGCCTGCGGGTCGAGGGAGCGGTGGACGAGATCGTCCCGTTCGCGGAGGCCGGCGCGCGCACGCTGCTCGTGAAGGTTCGCTTGCCGTCCGACCCGCGGCTCTACGCCGGGCTCTTCGCCCGCGTCGCGATTCCCGCGGGCGAGCGCGTGCGCATCCTCGTGCCGGAGCGCGCCATCGTGCGGGAAGGGCAGCTCGAGCAAGTGTGGATGGCAGACGGGACCGGCGCGGCGGAGCTGCGCGCGGTCACGACCGGAGAGCGGCTCTCCGACGGCCGCATCGAGGTGCTGAGCGGGCTCCGCGAAGGGGAGCGCGTGCGGCTTCGAGAGGGAGCGGCGACGACCGAGGACGCGGGCGAGTGACGCGCGCGTCCGGCCCACTCACTCGCGCTTCGCGAGCCGCATCAGCGTCGGCTTCGCGAGCTTCTCCCAGTCCGCGAAGCGCATGCGCACGGCCTGGTCGTGGGTGCCTCCGTTGAACGTGATCTCCTCGTCCTCGGCGAGGGCGAGGCTCGCGTACACGGGCAGGTCGTAGAGCACGCCGAAGGGCGGGGCGGCGCCGGGCTCGCAGTCGGCGCACAGCGCCTTCACGTCGACCTCGTTCGCGACGTGGACGGTCTTCGCGCCGAGGGCCTTGCGCAGCTTGGACGGCGCGAGGTGCTTGTTCGCGGGCAGCACCGCCATCGCGGGCCTGCCGTCGATCCACACGAAGACGGTCTTCGCGAACTCGTCCGGCGGCGTGAACGTGTCGAGGGCGGTCTTCGCGGCGTGGAAGTCGGGCCGGTGGTGGATCTGCGTGTAGTCGACGCCCGCGGCGTCGAGGAGTTGCTGGAGTCGAGCGAGTCCGGTCATGGGGTCTCCTCCGTGTGCGAACGAGGGAGCAAGCGGCGTTCCAAGGCGGGGGCGCCCGCACGGCGCGCCGCGTCGCCCGGAGCGCCGTGGCGCCCC
>CAZCTH010000007.1:0-94311 GCA_964501435.1 uncultured Spirochaetales bacterium
CCAGCGCGCTCAGCGCGGCGGGTGCGAGGGCGAGGGGCGATGCACCGAGCTCGCCCGCGATCTCGGCCGCCATGTCGGCCGCGAGCGCCGCGAGGTCTTCGCGGCGCTCGCGCAGCGGCGGCACCGCGACCGCGAAGCGCCGCAGCTCGGCGAACAGGGCGGCGTCGGCATTTTCGATCGGCCACGCGCTCGCCGCCGATGCCACGACGCGCACGCCGGGCGGCACGTGAGCGAGCCACGCGCGCCACTCCGCCTGTACCGCGAGCGGCGCGTCGTCGAGCTGCGGCGCGAACACCGTCGCCACGCCGAGCGCCTCGCCCACGCGTGGCGGCAGCCCGCGCAGCACGACGAACGCCGCCTGCGGATGCGCCTGCGCGTGCAGCCAGCGCGCCGCGCGGGTGCGGCCCGAGCCGAGCTCGCCCACCACGAGCACGGGCCCGCGCAGCGCCGCCGCGCTCGCGAGCTGCTCGCGCAGGCGCCGCACCAGCGGGGCCTCGCCGGCAAAGGCCGGCGCCCGCGCGGGCTCCCCGACCGGAATCGTCCGCACCCCTCTCGTCCCGTCGCTCTGCGCCCGTCTTTCGCCCACCGCGTGTCCTCCGAGTTGTTGGGGCTTCGAGGCTAAGCCCAGCGCCTTCCCGGCGTCGCCCGCGGAAAGCGGCAAAAGGCGACGAAGGGCGGCGCCGCGGTGGCCGGGCATGCGCGCCGCCGCCGCGCCCTGCGAACTCGTCTTCGCGCGGCGCGTACACTGCCCCATGATGGCCGCACGCCCGATGTTCCTCGGTTGGCTCGTCTCCCGCGCCGCGCAGCTGCGCTTCCCGAAGCTGTTCGCGCTCACCGCGGGCCTCTTCCTGCTCGATCTGCTCGTGCCGGACTTCATCCCGTTCGCCGACGAGCTGCTGCTCGGCCTCGGGACCGCCCTCCTCGGCAGCTGGCGGCGCCGCAAGGCGCCGGTTCCTCCCCCACCCTCCGGCCCCCGCGCAACCTGAAGCTCGCGGCCGGGTTCGACGATGCGATGCGCATGCCCGAAGCCACGCTCCGCTCGGCCCTGCTCCTGCGTCTCGCCCTCGCCGCGCTCGTCGCGCTGGGGGCGGCCGCCTGCACCGTCGACGTGAATGGCGGCAGCGACCGCGACGGCGACGGCCTGTTCCGAGACGAGGAGCGCTTCGATTTCGGCACCGATCCGGACGACCCGGACACGGACGGCGACGGCGTGTGGGACGGCGAAGAGGCATTCGTGTTCCTCACGAATCCGCGCGACACCGACACCGACAACGACGGCATGAGCGACCGCGCCGACCCGCTGCCGCGCAGCGCGACCGCCGTGCCCGCCACCGAGCACGCGATCTTCGCGCAGAACGCCGACGGCTCGGGCCGCACGCAGCTCACGGCGACGCGCATGTCCGAAAACCATCTCGTGCAGGGCCCGAGCAACGCGCCCTACTTCGTCTACCAGACGTATCTCGCCGACGTGAATCTCGACGGCGAGTTCGACGAGAACGACCTCTCCGCGAGCGCGATCGCGAAGATGAACCTCGACGGCACGCGCCCGCGCATGCTCACCGACTACAACGTCTTCGGAGAGCGCGTCGACAACGGCTGGATCGACGTGACGCCGCACGTCTCACCCGACGGCCGCTACGTGATCTGGGCGTCGAATCGCCAGTCGCCCGGCAGCGCGCAGCTGCGGCTCTACACCATGGAGATCGACGGCGACCGCCAGCGCCGCCTCGACTACGCGAACGACCCGCCGGCGTCGGACGAGCTCGACAGCGACTGTCAGTGGGGCCCGAACGACCGCATCGTCTGGAAGCGCGAGCGCATCACCGCGGGGGTGCGCTCGAGCCACCTCTACACCGCGACGCTGAATCGGAACGACTGGACGCTCGAGAACGTCACCGAGCGCACCGCGCCTGCCGACGGCACGCTGAATTTCTTCCCGCCCGGCGACTACGACCCGCAGCTCTCGCCCGACGGCAACTGGATCGCGAGCTACCGCCACCTCGCCGACGCGCCCGGCCCGTTCGGCGACTGGGACGTCTTCGTCGGGCGCGTGAGCGACGCCGCACAGCCGGCGGACGCGTCGATCACGTTCCTGCTGCCGGATCCGACGATCGCCGACTTCTTCCCGCGCTGGAACGCCGCGAGCAATCGCCTCGCGCTCTGGTCGATCGACTCGACCGTCGTGGCCGGCGACGCCACCGACATCTGGGTGTTCGACCTGAATCTCGCGGGCGCCGCGCCCGCGGTGACGGCCTCCGTCAACGTCACGAGTGGCGACGGCTGGGCGGAGAGCATGCCGAGCTGGAGCACCGACTCCGCGACCCCGAGCAAGCTGTACTTCTCGGCGACGCGCTAGCGGGTCAGGCGCGCAACGCCTCGCGCAGCGCCGCGCGCGCGAGCGTGCGCGTCGAGTCGAGCACGGGCAGCGGCGAGTCGGCCTCTCCGACGAGCAGCGGGATCTCGGTGCAGCTGAGCGCCACCGCGTCGCAGCCCGCCTTCTGCAGGCGGCGGATGACGCGGCCGAAGAAGCGGCGCGAGACGCTCTCGAAGCGGCCGGCGACGAGCTCGTCGAAGATGATCGCGTCGATCTTCGCGCGATCCTCGTCGTTCGGGATCACCTTCTCGATGCCCGCGGCGGCGAGCGGACCCGCGTACACGGGCCCCTCCATGAGCAGCTTCGTGCCGAGCACTCCGACCTTCTTGAAGCCCCGCTCGCTGGCCGAGCGCGCCAGCTCTTCGGCGATGTGCAGCCACGGCAGCGGCGAGCGCGCGCGCACCACGTCGAGGGCCTGGTGCAGCGTGTTGTCCGGACACACGAGCAGCTGCGCGCCGGCGCCCGCGAGCTTCGCGGCCGAAGCGAGCAGCAGGGCGCCCGCGCGCTCCCAGTCGCCCGCGTTCGCGTGCAGCATGTAGTCCGCGAGCGGGAAGGTGTGCAGCGACACCTCCGGGTGCGCGTGCGCACCGAGCGACTCCGCGCCCTCACTACAGAGCGTGCGGTAGCAGAGCGCCGCGCCCTCGGCGCTGACGGCGACGATTCCGACGTGCTTCGCGTTCGCCATGGATCACCTCCGGTCGGGACGGAGCGGCGTGCACACGCACAGCTGATTGCCGTCGGGATCGACGATTCGGAACTCGCGGTTGCCCCACGGCTTGTCCTGCGGCAGCGGCGCGTCGACGCCGCGTTCGAAGAACTCCGCGTGCCACGCGTCCACGCTCGGCACGTAGAGGTGGACGAGGCCGCGGCCGGCGCCGTCTTCGGCGCGCTCGCTCACGTAGAGCAGCAACCCGTCGCGCGAGAGCTGCGCGAACGACGCGCCCGCGTCGTCGGTGTGCTCCCAGTCCACGCGGAAGCCCAGCGCGCGCACGTAGAAATCGCGGCTCGCGGCGAGCTTCGCGATGCGCAGCGTCGGGATGACTTCGCCCATGGGCCCAGCTTGGCAGCGCCGCGGCGGATGGGCGAGTGCACCGTCCGATTGCCAGACGGCGCCCCGTCCGCCATACCGAGTCGCTTCCCCGCGCCCGCGGAGCCCTGCCTTGATCCGTCCCCGCCCGTCGTCCGCACGCGGTCACACGAAGACCGCGTGGCTCGACAGCCTGCACACGTTCTCGTTCGGCGACTACCGCGACCCCGCCCAGCTCGGCTTTCGCAACCTGCGCGTCATCAACGAGGACCGCGTCGCGCCCGGCAAGGGCTTCGCGCCGCACGCGCACCGCGACATGGAGATCGTCACGATCGTGCTGGACGGCGCGCTCGAGCACCGCGACAGCCTCGGCACCGGCTCGGTGATTCGCCCCGGCGAGGTGCAGCGCATGAGCGCGGGCACCGGCATCACGCACAGCGAGCTCAACGCGTCGGCGAGCGCACCCGTGCACTTCCTCCAGATCTGGATCCTGCCCGACCGCCCGGGCGGCGCGCCCGGCTACGAACAGCGCGCGATCGCGCTGCCGAGCGGGACGGGCATGCGCCTGCTCGCGTCGCCCGATGGGCGCGACGGCTCGCTGCGACTCGGCGCGCGCGCGGAGCTCTCGGGCGCGCGGGTGGCCGCGAACGACACGCTGCGTTTTGCGCCGCGGCTCGGGCGCCATGCGTGGCTGCAGGTGATCCGCGGCGAGCTCAGCGTCGCGGGCATTGCGCTCGCGGAAGGCGACGGCGCCGCGCTGGACGACGAGCGCGAAGTCGCCTTGAACGCGGCCGAGGCCAGCGAGCTGCTCTTGTTCGACTTGTCGTGACGGCGCGCGCGCTCGGCGTCTGGCTGGCGATCATCGCCGCGGAGTCGGTGCACGGCGTGCTGCGGCAGCTCTACCTCGCGCCGCGGGTCGGCGACCTGCGCGCCCGGCAGCTCTCCGTCGCGACGGGCGCGCTGCTGATCGTCGCGATCGCGACGGCCAGCGCGCGCTGGTTGCGCGCTGAGACGCCGCGCGCGCAGCACGCGATCGGGGCGCTTTGGGTCGCGCTCACGATCGCGTTCGAAGTCGCGCTCGGCCGCCTCGTATTTCACTACGACTGGGCGCGCATCGGCCAGGACTACGACCCCCGCCGCGGGGGCTTGCTCGCGCTCGGCATGGTCGTGCTCGCGCTCGCGCCGCGCATCGGCAGCGCGCTCCGCGCGCGACGCTGAGCTGCGCGCTTGCCCGCGCCCGTCACGCGGGCGCACAATGCGCGCATGCAACGCATCGACGTCTCCCGGCGCGCGCTCCATCGCAGGCACGGCAGGGTCGCACGATGACCGGGATCCCCGTCGGCCTCGTGCAGATGTTCCTCGCGATCGTCGCCGCGGTCGCGGCGCTGTTCGTCTCGTCGTACTCGCGGCTCGCGGGCGACGCGCTCGCCGCCCGGCTCCGTGGCACCTTCGAGGGCGCCGGCGTCGTCGCGCTGTGGCTCGTGGTGCCGGGCCTCGCGGCGCAGGGCGGGAAGCTCACGGACTTCTCGTCCGCCCTCCCTCCCTTCGTCGCGATGATGTTCGCGCTGCTCGCCGCGACGGTGGCGCTCGCGTTCTCGCCGGTCGGCACGCGCTTCGTCGAGCGCGCGCCGCTGCACGCGCTGGTCGGTTATCAGGTGTTTCGCATCCCGCTCGAGTTCTGGCTCCACCACCTCTACGCCCAAGGCCTCTGGGACGAGCGCCTCACCTGGAGCGGGCTCAACTTCGACGTGTACAGCGGCATGACCGCGCTCGCGGTCGCGAGCCTCGCCTGGCGCGGCCGCGTCTCGCGCAAGTGGATCGTCGCGTGGAACGCGCTCGCGTGTGCGTCGCTGGCGAACGTGCTGGTGCTCTCCGCCGTCTCCCTGCCGACGCCGCTGCGCGTGTTCAGCGACGGCCCCGGCAGCGCGCTCGTCGCGACGACCTTCCCGTTCATCTGGCTGCCCGCGTTCCTCGTGCCCGCGGCGCTGTTCGGACACGTGGTCGTGTGGCGCTGGCTCGCGCGCAATCCGGGCGCTCCGCGATGAGCCGCGTGATCCGCGTGTGCGCGGGCTTCGACCTGCTCGTCACGGGCCTGCTCGCGCTGCCCCTGACCGCCCGCGTCTTCGTGAGCACCCTCTACGGGCTCGAGCGCGCGCTCGGCGGCGCGGCGCAGACGCCCGAGCTGCCGCCGATCGCGTGGTTCTTCACCAATCTCGCCGGCGCCCTCGGCGTGCTCTGGGCTCTGGTGCGCATCGTACGCCCCGAACCGTGGCTCGCGCGCGCCGACGCGCTCGGCCGCGTCGGCGTCGGGGCGCTGATCGCGAGCTACCTGCTCGCGGGCGAGGTGCCGTCGCTGCTGTGGGCGTTCGTCGCGACGGAATGGGCGGGCGCCGCGGCGCAAGCGTGGGTGACGCGGCGGTGACCCCGCGCCTCGCGGCTGCCGCGCTCGCGCTCGCGCTCGCAGCGGCTGCGGCCTTCGCCCAGCCGCCTGGCTTCGCGCCGTTGCCCGACGGTGCGCTGAGCGTCGCCGAGACGAGCGGCGTGGACGCCGAGCTGTGTCAGGACCACGCGCTCGATCCGACCTTCGCCGCGACGCAGATCCCGCCGGGCGTGCGTCTGCTCTCGGCCGGCGAGCTCGCGGTGCGCGACGCCGCCCTTCGCGACGCGCTGGCGAAGCGCCCCGCCCTTGCGGGCGATGCGATCGGGAGCCTGTGCTTCCAACGCGTTCAGCGCTTCACCGTGGACGGCGTGCTCGCGAACCCCGAAGGCCCGACGCCGATGGCGTTCTGGTGGGTGCGCGTCGCGCCCACGGACGGAGGCGCCGTCGATCCGCGCATGCGCGGATCGCGCGGCTTCGTGCAGCTGCGCAGCTGGTATGCGCGGGAAGGCGTCGACCGCGCGCGCATCCTCGCGGCCGATCCGCAGGCGGAGTTCGTGGACCTCAGCGTCGTGCCGATCGACCCGCAGCACTGGAGCGTCGCGCTCGCCATCGGCGACACCGCCATCCGCGGCGACGTGCGCGGCCGCGGCGAGCGCCGCGCGATCCCGCGCAGTGGGCCGGCCGCGATGACGGTGCGCAGCGGCCGGCCGAAGGCCGCGTTCTTCACCGTGTTCGTGTACTTCGGGCACCACGAGCGGCCGGCGAGCGCGAGCTGGCAGGCCGAGGGAGGGTCCCCGCTCGCGCGCGCGCTCGGGGATCGCGAGCGCTGGCTCGGCCTCGAGCCCGTCTTCCAGGACGGTTGGCAGGCGCGCAGTGGCCTCTACCGGACCGAAGTCCGCACGTCCGATCAAACCGGCGCGCCGCCCGCGCCCTAGCTTCGGCGCCATGAGCGTTTCGGCCCGCGCCCTCTGGTACATCGAGGCACACCTGGCGGGCGACCTCTCGCTCGACGCCGTCGCGTCGGCCGCGGGCGTCTCGCGCTTCCACCTGTCGCGCGCGTTCGCGCTGACGCTCGCGCAGACGATCGCGGGCTATGCGCGCGCGCGGCGGCTCAGCGAGGCCGCGCGCACGCTCGCCGCCGGCGCGCCGAGCATCCTCGAGGTCGCCCTCGCCGCCGGCTACGGCTCGCACGAGGCCTTCACGCGCGCGTTCGTCGCGCAGCTCGGCGCCACGCCCGAGGAAGTGCGAGGCCGCGCGAGCATCGCATCCCTCCCACTTCAGGAGCCCCTTCGCATGTCGCCGACCGCCGCTCCCCTCGCCTCGCCGCGCCTCGTCTCCGAGCGAGCGCTCCGCCTCATCGGCTTCGCCGAGCGCATCGTCGGCTCGAACGCGGGCATCCCCGCGCAGTGGGGGCGCTTCGAGCGCCTGCTCGGCGCGATCCCGGCGCGCGACGGCGACGACACCTTCGGGGTGATGTTCGACACCGACGAGAGCGGAACCCAGTTCTCGTATCTGTGCGGCGTTGCGGTGAAGGAGTGGCCCGCGCGCCTCGGCGAGCTCGCGCGGCTCGAGCTGCCCGCGCGCCGCTACGCCGTGTGGTCGCATGCCGAGCACGTCTCCACCGTCGCCGCGACCTGCCAGCAGATCTTCGAGCACGGCCTCGCGCGCGCCGGCCTCACGCCCGAGCCCGCGCCGATGTTCGAGCGCTATGGCGCCGGCTTCGACCCGCGCACGGGCAACGGCGGCCTCGAGATCTGGGTGCCCGTGAAGGCGTGAGGTCCGCGGGCGGCGAGCCGCGGATGCAGTCGCCCCCGCATCCAATTACGCTGGCGCCTCCTCGACCCCCGGAGGCCCCATGCCGATCGAGAAGAAGACCACCTTCTGCCGCGTGTGCGAGCCCGCCTGCGGCCTCGTCGCGACCGTCGAGAACGGCGAGCTGACGGCGCTCGCGCCCGACAAGGCGCACCCCGTCACGCAGGGCTTCGCGTGCAACAAGGGCATCGCGGGGCTCGACATCCACCGCGACCCGGATCGCCTCGCGCGCCCGTTGAAGCGCCAGCCGGACGGCTCCTTCGCGCCGATCGCCTGGGCCGACGCGCCGCGCGAGATCGCGGAGCGCCTGCGCCGCATCGTCGACGAGAGCGGCCCCGAGGCGATCGCCGCCTACATCGGGAACCCGAGCGCGTTCAACACGCTGGCCGGCCCCGCGATCGGCTCGTTCTTCGGCCAGCTCGGCACGCGCCGCTCGTTCGGCTCGGGCACCCAGGACTGCACCAACAAGTTCGCGGCCACCGAGGCCGTCTACGGCACGGCGACGCTCCATCCGGTGCCGGACATCGCGAACACGCACTACCTGCTCGTGATCGGCGAGAACCCCCGCGTCTCGCACATGAGCTTTCTCGGCATCGCGGACCCGGTCGCCGAGCTCAAGGCCGCGGTGAAGCGCGGCGCGACCGTGCGCTACGTGAATCCGCGCCGCATCGAGAAGCCGGAGGCCGGAACCGGCGAAGTCACCTGGATCAAGCCCGACACCGACACCTACTTCCTCGCCGCGCTGATCCACGAGATCTTCGCCGCCGGCCTCGCGAACGCGGACGTGCTCGCGGCGCACGGCAAGAACGTGGAGGGCCTGCGCGCGTTCGTCGCCCAGTACACGCCCGAGCGCGCGGCGCGCGTCACGGGCATCCCGGCGAGCGAGCTGCGCGCGATGGCGCGCGCCTTCGCCACGGCGCCGGCGGCCGCGGTGCACGCCTCGACGGGCCTCAACATGGGCCGCCAGGGCACGATCGCGTACTGGCTCGTGCAGATGCTCTCGTTCGTCACGGGCAATCTCGATCGCCGCGGCGGCAACCTCTACTCGTACGGCTTCTACCCCGCCGCCAAGGCCGGCCGCTTCGATGCGCAGCGCGAGATCTTCTTCGACTCGAAGTGGGGAAAGCTGCGCAAGATCCGCGGTTCGCTGCCGGGCAACCTGCTCGCCGACGAGATCCTCTCCGGCGAGCCGCGCGTCCGCGCGCTGGTCGTCCTCGCCGGCAATCCGCTGCTCTCCGTCGGCGGCGGCGAGCGGCTGCGCAAGGCCTTCGAGCAGCTCGACCTGCTCGTCGTGATCGACCTCTACCGCAACGCCACCGCCGAGATCGCGCACTACGTGCTGCCGGCGACGGACATGTTCGAGCGCCCCGACATCAACATCACGGGCCTCGGCATGCAGTACCGCCCCTACGTGCAGTACACGGACGCCGTCGTCGCGCCGCGCGACGAGCGCAAGCCGGAGTGGTGGATCCTGGGCCGCATCGAGCAGGAGCTCGGCTTCAAGAGCGTGCTCGACGCCGGCGAGAGCCCGGACCTGTTCGGGCGCATCGGCCACATGCTGAAGAGCCGCGGCCACACGCTCGAGGAGCTGCGCGAGAGCCCGCACGGCATCCAGTTCGGCGAGCTCGAGCCGGGCCGCTTCTACGACGAGTGGATCCAGACGCCGGACAAGCGCGTGGATTGCTGCCCGCCGTTGTTCGCCGATGCGCTCGCGCGCGCCGAGACGCTCTGCCGCGAGCTCGAGGCGGAGCGCGCGGACCAGCTGAAGCTGATCACGCGCCGCGATCCGTGGATGCACAACAGCTGGTACCACAACGTCGAGCGCATGAAGCGGCCCGGTCGGCTCGAGAACCCGCTGCACATGAATCCCGCGGACGCGCAGCGCCTCGGCCTCGCCGAGGGCGCGCGCGTCACCTGCCGCAGCCCGCACGGCGCCGTCGAGGCGACGCTCGCCTACGACGCCGACCTGATGCCCGGCGTCGTCTCGATGACCCACGGCTGGGGCCACGCGAAGACGGGCATGCGCGTCGCCCAGAAGCATCCCGGCGTGAACGCCAACGCGCTCCTGCCGAGCGGGCCGGGCAGCTTCGAGCCGCTCAGCAATCAGGCGCACATGACGGGAATTCCGGTCGAGGTGAGTGCGGCGTGAAGCGCGACGCGCGCGTCTGGCTCGCGGCCTGCGCGCTCGCGCTGGCGGCGCCCGCGCTCGGCGACGAGCCGAAGTCGGCTGCGGCGGAGCGAACGCTCGCCGAGACGCCGCTCGCCGGCCTCGTCGGCGCGTGGAAGATGACGGGCCACGTGGCCGGGCAGCCCGTCGCGTACGCCGCGCGCGGCGAGTGGGCGCTGGGCGGAACGTTCCTGCGCTTCGCGATGACGGACGTCGCCGTCCCGCCGGGTTATCAGGCCGAGGTGTTCCTCGGTTGGGACGGGGTCAGCGAGCGCTTCGTCGCACACTGGCTCGACGCCTTCGGCGCGCGCCCGTCGGAGACGCTCGGCTTCGGCGTGTTCGAGGGCGACTCGCTCACGCTCGTCTTCGAGTATCCGAGCGGGCCCTTCCGCACCACCTTCGCGCGCGAAGCGAGCGGCGGCTGGCGCGTGACGATGCGCGCGAAGGAAGGCCGCGCCCCGTGGGAGACGTTCGCCGAGTACGCGCTGACCCGCGCCGCGGCGCCCTGAGTCAGAATTCGAACGCGCCCCTCCGCTTCGGCGCGCCGGGCTCGTCGAGCCACTCCATCGGGCTGCGCTTGTCTACGTGCCCGATCAGGTCGCGGTACGGCGCCCAGCCGCACAGCTCCTTCAGGCGCGGGCTGAAGCGGCGCGCCACTTCGCGCGGGATCCCGAGCTGCTGGTTCTCCTGCTGCCGCACCCAGCCTGCGCAGTAGTTCATCGCGATGCCGACGCGCGCGCCGTCGCTGCGATTCGCGCCGCCGCCGTGCCAGAGGCTGCCGTGCCACACCAGCACGCTGCCGCGCGGCATCTCCGCAGGGATCGAGGTGTACGCCTCCCCGTAGGTGGGGCCGTGGTCCCGCAGGTGCGAGCCGGGGATCAGGCGCGTCGCGCCGTTCGCCTCGGTGAAGTCCGTGAGCGCCCACATCGTGTTGCACACCGTCGGCACGTGCGGCTTCGGCAGCGGGATCGCCTGGTCGTCCGCGTGGATCGGCTGCGCCACCTCGCCGGGATGGATCGCGATCGAGGAGAGCGAAGAGACGAGGCAGCCGCGGTCGAGCACGCCCTCGACGATCGGCAGCACGCGTGCGTGCACCGGGATCGCCTCGAACAGCGCACCGTGGGCGAGCAGGTTGTAGACGCGCTTCGTGCGCCGGCCCTCGAACGTGCCGGTGGCGAACTCGATGGCGAGCTCGCGCTCGAGCCGCGCCAGCTCGGCGAGCAGCGCGTCGGCCTCGGCCGCGGAGAAGACGTCGCGCAAGAGCGTGAAGCCGTCGCGCGCGATGCGCTCGAGGTGCGCGGCGGGCTCGGGGGACGGAAGCGCCACGAGGCTTGGATAACACACGTTCCGGTCGCCGGACCGCCTCGCGCGGCGTGATAGCGTGGCCGCACGTGGCGCGTGCCCGAGCTACGGCCCCCGGACGCCTGCGACGGGTCGCCGCGAGGAGTGAGACGATGGCTTCCCTGTCCATGAGCAAGGATCAACGCGAGAAGTTCCTCGCGGGCCTGCACGTCGGCGTGCTCGCGATCCCCGACGGCGCGCGCGGGCCGCTCACGGCGCCGATCTGGTACGGCTACACGCCCGGCGGCGAGGTGTGGGTCGTGACCGGGGAGACGTCGCGCAAGGGGAAGTTGTTACGGCCCGGCGTCCGCGTCTCGCTGGTCGCGCAGACGGAGTCGTCGCCGTACGCGTACGTGAGCGTCGAAGGCCCCGTCACGACGGTGGAGCCGCAGCGGAACGCCGACGCCACGCGCGCGCTGGCGCACCGCTATCTCGGCGTGAAGGGCGGCGACGCCTATGTCGCGGCGACGTGGGAGGGCTACGAGAAGGACCCCACCGTGCTCGTGCGCATCCGGCCCGAGCGCTGGCTCACCGTCGACTACACCCCGTTCGCGAGCGTGCTCGCGCCGAGCGCTTAGGGAGACTCCGCATGGACTGGCTTCCCGCATCCTGGCCGAAGCGCATCGCGCTGCTGCTGCTCTCCGCAGCCTTCACGTGGGCCGGCATCACGCACTTCACCGGGCCGGAGTTCTTCGTGGCGATCGTGCCGCCCTACCTGCCCGAGCCGCTCCTGCTCGTGTACGTGAGCGGCGTCGCCGAGATCGCGGGGGGCATCGGCGTGCTGATCCCGCGCCTGCGCCGGCTCGCCGGATTCGGACTGCTCGCGCTGCTGGTCGCGGTCTACCCGGCGAACATCCACATGGCGCTGCACCCGGAGCTGTTCCCGCAGATGTCGAAGACCGCGCTCTACGTGCGGCTGCCGATCCAGTTCGTGCTCGCCGCCTGGGTGTGGTGGGCGACGAAGCCGGACGCGAAGACCGCCTAGGCGGAGCGCGCGCGGCGACGCGTGCCGAGCAGCGCCAGGCCCGCGGCGCCGAGCAGCGCGAGCGCGCGCGGCTCCGGCACCACCGTGCCCGTGCCGGTGCCCGAGTCGTCCACGAAGCAGCCGACGGGGTTGACGCTCTGGTAACGCACGCCGAAGTGGTCGAAGTCCACGGACGCGATCGGCCCGGCGAAGCTCAGCACGAGCGTGAAGACGCCCGACTGGCCGAGGTTCAGCCCCGCGTTCCGGCCGCCGGAGCAGTTGTTGGGGTTTCCGCTCGCGCACACGTCCACGGCGCCGAACTGGTTCGGGAACTGGCCGCCGAGCACGGCGCTGTCGAAGAGGCCGCTCGCCGACGCGCCGACGAGCGTCGCGCCGACGTCGAAGCCGAGCGCCGAGACGCGCGCGTTCTGGAACAGCAGCGGGTCGGTCGTGTTCGTCAGCGTCACCTGGAGGACGATCTGCCCGGCGTTCGCGTCGAAGCCCGTGACGAGGAAGCTCGCCGAGGCCGCGAGGCCCGGGGTCGGCTGGGTCGCGACGTTGCCGTCGAAGCTCACCACGAACGCGTCGCCGACGGCGTCCACGGGGACGGCACTCGCGGCGGTGGCGAGGGAGAGCAGGGCGGCGGCGAACAGCGCGTGAGCTTTCATGACGTCCTCGAGAGCCGGGCGAGCCCGGGGTCCAAGGGGAGTGCACGTCCGCCGGCCCCCGGTTGCGCGTCCGCTCCCGGCCGGCGGTTTCAGCGATGCGCAACGAAGCGCCGAGGTGGGCGGATCCGTGCGGCGAGCCGCCGCTGCGGGTGACCGGCTCGCATTTCGCTCGCCGAGCGGCGCGATTCGCGCCGCCGCGCCCTGGCGCATCCCCGGTGCGCTTGGTTTCTTCCTGCCCGCCTCAAGCTGGAGCACGCGCCCCATGGCTCTCGAGATCCTTCGCGACCCTCGCCTCGAACAGGTCGAATGGCGCGACCTCTGCGACCTCTCGGCCCTCGAGGTCGCCTACGAGGTCGTGATCTACGTGCCGTGGCTGGTCGCGTCGTGCGTGTTCGCGTGGCTCGGGACGGAGGGGAGCCTGGCCTGGTTCGTCCCCGCCCTCGCCAGCTCGTTCATGTTCTTCCTGTGCGGCCTGCGCCAGGTCCACAACGCCTTCCACTACGCGGTGGGCGTCAAGCCGCGGGCCCACGAGGCGCTGATGTTCATCCTCTCGCCGCTGATGATGAGCGCGATGCATGCGGTGCAGTGGAACCATCTGCGCCACCACCGGCACTGCATGGACGACGACGACGTCGAGGCGATGAGCGCGCGCATGCCCGGCTGGAAGGCGCTGCTCACCGGCCCGCAGTTCCCGATCCGCCTGCACCACGCGGCGCTCACGCTGGCGAAGCCGCGCATCAAGAACTGGATCTACCTCGAGCTCGCGGCGATCGCGGCGATGGTCGTGCTCGCCTTCGGCGTGCTCGACCTCGGCTGGCTCCGCTACCACGTGATCGCGATGACCGTCGGCCAGTGCTTCTCGGCCTTCTTCGCGGTGTGGACGGTGCACCACGACTGCGACCGCACGCACTTCATCGCCCGCACGCTGCGCAACTCGGCCAAGTCGTTCGTGAGCTACGACATGTTCTATCACGTCGAGCACCACCTCTTTCCCGCGGTGCCGACCTGTCATCTGCACGCGCTCGCCTCGCGCCTCGACGACGTGGCGCCGGAGCTCCGCAGCAAGATCGTCTGGTAGGGACGCAGAGGAGCGCAGCCACGTTGCACCGGGGTTCGCGCTCTTCCGCGTCGGCTTCGCTGCGCTTGCGGGAGTGGCTCCGGGGGCGGTGGGCCTGCGGGCATGCGAGCCCGCCGCGCCCGCTGGCGGCCTGCGCGCGATGAGCTCCAGGCTGCGCGTGCTCGTGCTCGGGGCGGGCGGGGAGATGGGGCGCCGGGTGTGCCGGCTCGCGGCACGGGTGCCCGGGGTCGTCGTGGTCGGCGCGTCGCGCAGCGGGCGCGGCCCGGCGAGCGTCGCGATGGAGCGCGCGGACGTCCGCGACGCCGCGAGCGTGGCGCGGCTCGTGCGCGCGGGCGATCTCGTCGTGAGCTGTGTGGGCCCGTACGACTACGACCCCGCGCCGGTCGTGTCCGCGAGCGTCGCGGCGCGCGCGCACTACGTCGATCTCGCGGACGACGTGGCGTTCGCCGAACGCGCGCGCGCCGCGGCGCGGGCGAGCGGCGCGGAGCGCGCGGGCGTCGTCGCGTGCACCGGCGCTTCCACGCTGCCGGGCCTCGCAGGCGTGTTCGCGTCCGCGTTCGCGAGCTCGCTGCGTGTCAACGAAATCGAGCGGATCGTCGTCTACTTGAACGTGGGTTCCGGCAACCCGGTGAGCGCGGGGACGTTCGCGAGCCTGCTCGCGCCGCTCGGCCGCACGCTGCCCGAAGGCGGGGCCTGCTTTGCGGAGCTGCGCGCGCTCGCGGTCGGCGACGGGCGCACGTTGCGCTTCGGCGCCTACCCGGCTCCGTTCGTCGCGCAGCGACTCGCGGTCGGCAGCCGGGGCGTGCCGGCGCGCTTCTTCTTCGGTTTCGATCGCGCGGCGCTGACCGCCGGTCTCCACCTGCTCGCGCCCGCACTCGCACGGGTCCCGCCTCCCGCCCTGCGCCGCATCGCGGGGGCGTTCCTGCCCTTCGCGCGCGCGGTCGGCGCGCTCGGGTCGCCCCTCGGCGTGCTCGCGGTGTGCGCCGAAGACGCCGCCGGGGCCGAGCTGGGTCGCGTCGAGCTGTCGGCTCGCGCACACGGCCTCGACATCCCGGCGTCGCCGCCGGCCTGGATCGCCGCGCGGATCGCGGCCGGCGCGGCGCTTCCCGCCGGCGTGGTCGAGCTGGGCGACCTCGTCCCGCTGGCGGACGTCGTCGCGTGGGCGCGCGCGGATTCCGCGCGGGCGTTCCGCACGAGCGGGAGCGTGGCTTCGTGAGCCGCGCCTGGGCGCTCGCCGCGCTGTCGCTCGCGGCGGCCTTCGCCGGGCAGGCGGAGCCGGTGAACCAACGTCCCTGGCCGCAGCGGCCGGGTCGCATCCAGTCGGTCGCGGGCGGCGAAGTCACGCTCGCGTTCGCCGAGGCGCTCGAGCGCGTCAGCGCCGACATCGGCGCCACGCCCGCGGCGTGCCGGCTCGACGCTGCGCGCACCCGCGCAACCTGCGGCGTACCCGCGACGCTCGGGCCCGGCCTCTGGCCGGTCGACGTCGAGTACCGCCTCGGAGGTCGATACTTTCGCGAGCGCTCGATCGTGGAGCTGCGGGTGCCGGCGATCGTGAAAGTGACGCCGGTGTGGGTGAGCCCCGGCGCGACGATCGAGATCGATCTCGAGGCGCCGCTCCCGAACGGCGATTCGACCCTGCTGATCGTGCGCGGCCCGGACTTCGAGCGCGCCGTCCCGGTGCAGCAGCTTCGTCCGGCGCGACTGCGCGCGCGGCTCCCCAGCGGCGCACTGCCACGGACGCCGATTCTCCAGCTGCGCGTGCGCGATCTCGAGTCCGCTCCCTGGGCGGGGATCCTCGCCAACCGCTGGGTGAGCCTCGCCGTCGCCTACGGCGAGTGGATCGTCCCGGGGCTCCTGGTCGGCGCGCTCGCCGCGGTCGGCGTGGTGCTTTCGCAGCCCGCGCGGCGACGCGGGCCGTGAATGCCGTGCCCCTGTGACGCCGCTCGCAGGCGCAGCATCTTGGATGGGCTGGAATGAAACCGACTGCGGGGCCAGCTCGTACCGCACAAGAGGCGCGCAATGCGCCAAACGGAGGTTCCATCGTGAACAAGACTGCAGCTCTCGCCGCGGCGGCCGCGGCGCTCTTCCTCTCGGGTGCGCCGATCGCCGCTCAGGCGGACGAGGCGAAGGTTCGCTGCGAAGGCGTGAACGCGTGCAAGGGCCAGGGCTCCTGCCACACGGCCACGAACTCGTGCGCGGGCAAGAACGCGTGCAAGGGCCAGGGTGTCGTGGAGATGACCCAGGCCGAGTGCGACGCGGCGAAGGCGAAGGCCGCTGAGAAGCACTGAGCCGATCACGACCGAGGGAGGGCGAGGCGCAGCGTCTCGCCCTCCCGAGGCGCCGTTCCTCGGCGTCGGCATCGGCCTGCGCCCGCGCCACTACGCGGAGATCGCGGCGTGCGACGCGCGCGGCGCCGACTTCTTCGAGGCGATCTCCGAGAATTACATGGTTCCCGGCGGCCGCCCGCTGCGCATCCTCGGCGAGATGCGCGAGCGCCGTCCGCTCGTGCTGCACGGCGTCTCCCTCGATCTCGGCGCGAGCGATCCGCTCGACCGCGACTACCTGACGCAGCTCGCCGCGCTCGCCGAGCGCTTCCAGCCCGCGTGGCTGTCCGATCACTTGTGCTGGACGGCGCACCGCAACGCGCACCTGCACGATCTCCTGCCGCTGCCGCACACCGACGAGACGGTGCGCCACGTCGCGGCGCGCGTGCGCCAGGTGCAGGATCGCCTCGGGCGTCGCATCGCGATCGAGAACGTGTCGAGCTACGTGCGCTTCGCGGGCGACACGCTGCGCGAGGGCGAGCTGCTCGCCGCGATCTCGCGCGAGGCCGACTGCGGCATCCTGCTCGACCTCAACAACCTCTACGTCAACGCGCACAATCACGGCGACGACGCCGACGCTGCCGTCGCCGCGCTCGACCCGCAGCGCGTGTTCCAGATCCACCTCGCAGGGCCGAGCACGAACGGCGCGCTGCTGATCGACACCCACGACCATCCCGTGCGCGACGAAGTGTGGGCGCTCTACGAGCGCGCGCTCGCGCGGCTCGGGCCCGTCTCGACGCTGATCGAGTGGGACGACCAGATCCCGGCCTGGGAGCGCGTCGTCGCGGAAGCGGATCGCGCGCGGGCGATCCTCGCGCGCGCCTGCGGCGCGCAGGCGAGGGCGGCGTGAGCGCGCCGCTCGCCGAGCGCCAGCGCGCCTTCGTGGAATGGGTGACGGCGCGCGAGGCGCCGCGCGCGACGCCCGGGCTGCTCGGCGACGGGCGCGCGAGCGCCGCCGAGCGCCTGCACGTCTACCGCCACGCCTACGTCGCGCGCATCCTCGGCGCGCTGCGCGACGACTACCCGGCGCTCTGCGCCGCGCTCGGGCAGGCGCGCTTCGACGCGCTCGCAGCGGACTACCTGCGCGCGTTCCCGTCGCAACACCCGTCGCTGCGCTTCGCGGGCGCGCACGTGCCCCGCTTCCTCGCGCACTGCGCGGACGCATCACTCCCGCCCTGGGCCGCGGAGCTCGCGCGCCTCGAGCTCGCGGTGACCGACGCGTTCGACGCCGCCGACGCGCGGCCGCTGCTGCGCAGCGACCTCGCGCAGCTCGCTCCCGACGCCTGGGATGCGCTCGCGCTCGCGCCGCTGCCCGGCGTGCAGCTTCTCGCGCTCGCCTGGCCCGTGCGCGCCTTGCGCGCCGCCCACGACGCCGCGCAGCCGCTCGCGCTCGAGGCGCTGGCGCCGGCGCCCGAGTGCGTGCTGGTGTGGCGCCGCGACGAGCGCGTGCTGCACCGCGCGTGCGATGCCGACGAGCACGCGCTGTGGGATCGCGTCGCCGCGGGCGCCACCTTCGGCGCGCTGTGCGCGCTCGCGGCCGAAGCCCACGGAGACGCAGACGGCGCCGCGCTCGCGGCCCGCTCGCTCGCGCGTTGGGTAGACGACGGGGTGCTCGCGGCGAGCAGCGCTTAGGGCGCGACGATCACGATCGTGTCGGCAAGCTCGTCGTGGAGGCACCTGCGACTGTCTCGGAAGATGGCGAGCACATCCGCAAGGCTCACGATCAGCCCGAGCAACGGAACTCGCGACAGCAGGAAGATCGGCAGGAAGCGCAGCCCGACGTAGCGTTCGAGCGAGACCATGCTGCCGTCGCTGCGCACGACGCGGATTCCGAGCGCGCGCTTTCCGATCGTCTGTCCGTCACGCGCGACGAAGTACGCATTCGCGACCATCACGACCGCGATCCACAGGAAGGGGAGGCCCACGCCGGGCGGGTTGCGGTCCGAATCGGGTCCGAGCAGCCCCACCCCAACGAACCCGAAGGCCACGGCGTATGCCAGCGTGTCGACCACCGTGGCGGCAAGACGCGTGCCGCGCCCCGCGAGCGCAGGGGCGTCGCCATGGGTGGGCTCGAGCAGCTCCGCGCGAGGAGGCGAGTAGAAGTTCTCGTTCACGGGTCCTCGCCGCGCCGCCGCCAGGGAATCAACGCCGGCGTGCGCTGCTCGTACTCCGCGTAGCCCGGGCGGCGCTCGCGGCTGCGCGCGTCGAGCATCGGGATGCTCGCGAGCAGGAACATCGCCGTCATCGCGACGGGGCCGACGGCCGTCCAGGCGTAGTCCGGGCGCGCCGAGAGCGCGAACAGGAAGAGCGCGCTCCAGAAGCCGATCTCGCCCAGGTAGTTGGGGTGGCGCGAGAGCCGCCAGAGCCCGCGATCCATCAGGTCGCCAGGCCGCTTGGTGAGCGCGAAGGCGTGCATCTGCTCGTCGGCGGCGAGCTCGAGGGCCACGGAGGCGAGGCCGACCGCGAGCGCGCACCAGTCGAGCGCGTGCATCGCGTCGTCGCCGAGGGCGAGCGCGGGGTAGAGCGCGAGGCAGCCCGTCGTCACCATCGCCGTCGGGAAGCCCTGCACCGCGAGGAGCTGCACGGCCCAGCGCGGCAGCGGCGCCTTGGCGTAGAGATCCGTGTAGCGCCAATCCTCGTGAGCGAGGCCGCGCCAGCCGCGCGCCCAGTTCGCCGTGAGCCGCACCGCCCAGAACCACACGACCGCGTGCACCGCGACCTGCCGTGGCGTCACGCCTTCGCCCGGCGCGAGCGACTGGAACCAGAGCGCGGCGACGGGCGGGAGCACGCTCCACCAGGCGTCGAAGACGGAGCCGTTGTCGGTCAGCCGCGTCGCGACGAACGTGACGCCCGTGGCCGCCGCGAAGCCGATCGCGAGCGCGCCGAGCGGCGCCACGCCGCCGGTGTGGAACCCCTGCCACGCCGCGGCGATGGCGAGCCCGTAGGTGATCGCCACGTAGGCGAACGACGGACCGCGGCGCACGATGCGGAGCCAAGCCATGGGCGCATCCTAATCCCTGCCGCGGCTCGGCTGGCGCGGAATCGCGCCGGCCCTAAGCGCTCGCGGCGGGCGCGCTCGCCTCGCTCTCGAACTCGACGCGCGGCGGGATCGTCTTCAGTCCGAGCCGCTCGGCGATCGTCACCACGCCGTAGTGGAACACGGGGATCATCACGAGCGTGAAGACCGTGCTGAAGAGCAGGCCGCCGATCACTGCGGTGCCGATCGCCGCGCGACTCTCGGCGCCAGGCCCCATCGGGATGACGAGCGGCACCGCGCCGAGGATCGAGGTGGCGCTGGTCATCACGATCGGCCGGAAGCGCGTGTGGCCGGCGCCGCGCAGCGCGTCGAGCAGCGTCGCGCCGCGGGCGCGCTCCTGGTTCGCGAAGTCCACGAGCAGGATCGCGTTCTTCGTCACGAGGCCGATCAGCAGGATGATGCCGATCTGGCTGTAGAGGTTGATCGAGTTGCCGGTCGCGAACAGCGAGAGCAGCGCGCCGAGGGTGGCGAGCGGCACCGAGAGCAGCACCGTGAACGGGTGCAGGAAGCTCTCGAACTGCGCCGCGAGCACGAGGTAGATGACGAGCAGGGCGAGCGCGAAGGTGAGGTAGACCGCGCCCGACGACTCCGCGAACTCGCGCGAGGTTCCGCGCAGCTTCTTGCCGAAGCCGGGCGGCAGCTCTTCGTCGACGATCTGCTGCACCGCCGCGAGCGCGGGGCCCAGCGCGGCGCCCGGCGCGAGGTTCGCGCTGACGGTGGCCGAGCGCTGCAGGTCGTAGTGATTCAAGAAGGTCGGGCCGACGCGCGGCTTGGCCTCGATCATCGCCGCGAGCGGCACCATCTCGCCGTCGCGCGTGCGCACGTGGATCTGGCCCAGCTGCTCCGGAACGCTGCGGAACGGCGACTCGAGCGCCATCACCACGTCGTACTGCTCGTTGCGCAGGATGAAGTCGTCGGCCTTGCCCTGGGAGACGAGCATCGCGAGGGCCTGCGACACGGAAGCCACCGGCACGCCGAGGTCCGCCGCGCGCTCGCGGTCGAAGACGATGTCGAGCTGCGGATTGGCGAGGCGCAGGTCGCTGTCGACGTTGATCAGGCCCGGCACCTGGCGCGCGCGCGCGAGGATCGCGCCCATGACCTCCGAGAACTCCTCGAGCGACGCCGAGCTGCTCGTGATCGCCACCTCGACGTCGCTGTTGCTCTGGCGCTGCAGCGACGAGGGGCTGAACACGAACACGAGCGCCTCGGGGATCGCCATGAACTTCGGGAAGAGCTCCGCGACCACCTCCTGCTGCGAGCGCTCGCGCGTGTCGAAATCGTCCATCGAGGTGAACACCATGCCGGTCGACGAGCTCGCCGGCGTGCCGAAGCCGATGCCGATCGCGGCGAAGAACGTGTCGACTTCCGGCACCGCGAGCAGCGCCTTCTCGACCTTGTCGAGCACCGCGCGCGTGTACGCCACCGTCGAGCCCTCGGGCGCACGGATCACGGTGATGAAGCGGCCGCGATCCTCCACCGGCAGAAACGTCTGCGGGATCAGGCGGAAGAGCGTGGCGGTGGCGACGAGCAGGGCGACGAACGCGACGGCGACGCCGCGCCGGTGCGCGAGCGCGGAGGCGAGCGTGCGGTCGTAGGCGTCGCGCACGCGGTCGATGCGCCGATTGATCGCGGTCGAGACCGGATCCGTGCGCTCCTTCACGCGCAGCCAGCGCGAGCACACCATCGGCACGATCGAGAGCGCGACGAACGCCGAGATCGCGATCGAGACGGCGACGGCGAGCGCGAACTCGCGAAACAGGCGGCCGGTGTCGCCGGACATGAACGCGAGCGGGACCATCACGGCCACCAGCGCGGCGGTGGTGGCGAGCACCGGGAAGCCGACCTCGCGCGCGCCGTTGCGCGCCGCCGAGAGCATGGGCTCGCCGTGTTCCTGGCGCCGGTAGACGTTCTCGAGCACGACGATCGCGTCGTCCACCACGAGGCCGATGGCGAGCACGAGGCCGAGCAGCGTGAGCATGTTCAGCGAGAAGCCGAGCGCGGCCATGCCGGCGAAGGTGCCGATCAGCGAGATCGGGATCGCCACGCTCGCGACGAAGGTCGCCGTCTTCGATTGCAGGAAGAACAGGTTCACGGCGACGACCACGAGGAAGGAGATCAGCAGCGTGAACGACACCTCGCGCAGCGAGTCGCGCACGTAGGTGGTCCAGTCGGCGGCGACTTCCGTCTGGAAGCCCGCGGGCAGCGTCGGCCGGATCTCGTCGAGCTTCGCGCGCACGGCGGCCGAGACGTCGAGCTCGTTCGCCTTCGAGTGGCGCACGATGCCGACGCCCACGGTGTCGCGCGCCGTGTGGCGCGTGACCATCTGGTAGTTCTCGCTGCCGAGCTCCACCCAGCCGACGTCGCGGATGCGGACCGGGTCGCCGTTCTCCTCGCGGATCACGATCGCCTCGAAGTCGCGCGGCTCGACGAGCCGGGCGTCCGCGTTGATCGTGAACTTGCGCGTCGCCGCCTCGATCTCGCCGGCGGGCAGCTGCAGGTTGCTCTCCTGCAACGCGCGCCGGACGTCGCCCGGGTCGACGCGCAGGGCGGCCATGCGCGACGGGTCGAGCCAGATGCGCATCGCGTAGCGCCGCTCGCCGCTCAGGATCGCCTGCGACACGCCCGGCAGGAGCTGCATCGGCGTCTGCACGAGCCGGTCGGCGACGTCGGTGCGGTCCACCGCCGACTGTCCCTCGCCGAGCACGTTCAGGAACATGATCGGCGTCTGGTTCGCGCCCGACTTGCGGACGATCGGCCGCTCGGCCTCCTGCGGCAGCTCGCCGATCGCGCGCTGGATCGCGTTCGACACGTCGGTGGCCGCGATGTCGACGTCCTTGTCCGCGGTGAAGTTCACGTTGATCGTCGAGACGCCGAACGCCGACAGCGAGTCGATGTTGCGGATGCCCTCGATGCCGTTCAGCACCTCCTCGATCGGCTCCGTCACGCTCGCCTCGACGGTCTCGGGGCTCGCGCCCACGTAGAGCGTCGTGATCGAGATGACCGGGCTGTCCACGTCGGGCAGCTCGCGCACCGGCAGCGAGAAGAACGCCGCGCCGCCCGCCACGAGGATCAACAGGCTCATCACCGTCGCGAAGACGGGCCGTTCGATGCTGATGTCGGAGAGCCTCAAGCCCGCCTCCGCGGGGACGTTGGTTCACGAACGACGCGCGCGTCGGTCGGCATCCCGCTCTCGCGCTCGCTCGTCAACCCGCGCTCCCTATTCGCAGTCGGCGGGGCCGTAGCGGCCGACGTCGACGTTCGGGTTCACGACGGGGGTCCACGGGCTCGGTGCCGCCGGCGCGCCCGGGCGCAACTTCTGCTGGCCCGCGACGACGACCGTCTCGCCCGCGGCGACGCCGCTCGCGACGTGCACGCCGTCCACGAAGAACTCGCCGAGCGCGACCTCGCGCTGCTCGGCCTCGTTCTTCGCGTTCAGCGTGAACACGACGTGCTTCGAGCCCTGGCGCACGATCGCCTCCTGCGGCAGCACGATCGCGTTCGGCAGCTCGGCCACCACGAGCCGCACGCGCACCGCCATGCCCGGCACGAGCTCTCCGCTCGTCTTCGTCACGCCCGCACGCAGCCCGACCATGCGCGTGCGCGGATCGACGCGCGGATCGACCGCGGTGATGGCGCCCTCGAAGCGCAGCTCGCAGCGCCCCACAACGCCCTCGACGCGCTGTCCGACGGCGAGCGACGCCACGTGTTGTTGCGGGACCGCGAAGCGCAGCTCGAGCGCGACGTCGGGCGTGATCTCGACGATCGGCGCACCCGCCTCCACGAACTGGCCCACGTTCACCTGGCGCAGCCCGATCGTGCCCGCGAAGGGCGCGCGCAGGGTGTGCTTGGCGAGGCGCGAGGCCGCCTCCGTGCGCGCGCCGGTCGCGGCGTCGAACTCCGTGCGCGCGTCGTCGTACGCCTGCTGCGAGGCGATGCCCTGCGCGCGCAGCGGCTCGATGCGCGCGAGCCGCTCCTGCGCGTTGTGCAGGCGCGCCTCGGCGACGGCGAGCGTCGCCGCCCCCGTCTTCGCGTCGAGCCGCGCGAGCACGGCGCCCGCCTCGACGCGCTTGCCCTCGGGCAACGCGAGCGAATCGACCGTGCCGGCAATTTCGCTCGCGACCGTCGTCATCTGCGGGCTCTCGAGCGAGCCCACGGCGGTCACCGTGCGCGGCAACGCGCGCGCCTCGGCCTTCACCACCTGCACGGGCGCGGGCGGAAATTGCGGCGGGCCACCCGCCCCCGGTCCGCACGCGAAGAGCGCGAGCGCACAGGCGACGGCGACGATGCGGAGTGCGTGGGGGGACGTCACGCGCACGACGTTATCGCGGCGTGGCGGTTCCTGGCTCGCGCGCTCGGCTCGGCCGTGCCCGCCCGCGCGGCTGCATGGTCGGCACCGGCCATGGTCATTCTCGCCCGTTCGCCGCCACGCGAGTCCCCGGCGAGCTACATCGTCGGGCACTGGAGGCGTCGAGATGCACTTCGGACCGCGTCGCACCACGCACCGCAACGCGCGCGGGGCCGCGCTCGCCCTCGCGGCGGTGGCGTTCGCGGCGAGCCCCGCCGGCGCCACGATCCTGCTCTTCGACGAAGCCCGCGACGCGGCCACCGGCACGCTCGTCGTTCCCAGCGGGAGCGGCGCGACGCTGCCCGGCGACTACGGCGACGCGGTGACGAGCGGCGCGATGCCGGTCCCTGGGGGCCTCTTCACGTACGGCGACGGCGGCGAGGGCTTCACCCCGGACGTGACCGTCGACCTGTTCACCTCGCTCGCGACGCCGACGGACTCGCGCGTCCGCCTGTGGCAGACCGGCTACGGCGACCTCGTCAACGTGGCCTTCGCCGAAGGCCCGGGCACCGGCGGGTCGCCCCTGCTCTACGCGCGCCTCACGGCCGCTCCGGGCTTCGTCGTCGACCTCCACGGCTTCGATCTCGCCGGCTTCGGACAGGACTACACGATCGCCGGCGTGCGCGTTGAGGCCGGCGCCAGCACGCTCTACTCGGCCGCGAACGTGCTGGTCGAGGGCAACGCGACCGGTCTGGGGCACACGAGCGTCACGTTCGCCGCGCCGCTCTCGGCGCCGGAGCTGCTCGTGGTGATCGACCTGTCGAACCTGGCGGCGTCGATCCAGGACAACGTGGCGCTCGACAATCTCCGCTTTGGGCAGACGCCGCCGCGCAGCGTTCCGGAGCCGCGCGCACTCGGGCTCGGAGCACTGCTGGCGTTGATCGCGGCACGCCGGCGCGCGCGCTGACGGTCGTCTCGGCGGCCTGCGAGATGCGCCTCCCCGCGAGCCGCCCCCCGCGCCGTCAGCTCTCCGCCGGCGTGTGCGGTCCCATCAGCTCCGCGAAGTTGCCGCGATAGAAGCGGTCGAGCGCGCGCTGCGAGAGCCCCTGGGTCGTCGCCGCGAAGCGCCGCAGCGGGTTGCGGCCGCCTTCGACGTGCGGGTAGTCGGACGAGAACAGCACCGTCTCCTCGCCGGCTTCGCGCACGATCCAGCCCACGTCTTCCGTCGGATAGGGCGTCACGCGCAGCTGGCGCCGCACGTATTCGCTCGGCTTCAGCGTGAGCCGCTTCAGGCGGTTCTCGTGGCGGCCGTAGGCGTCGAGCGCGGCGTCCATCGTGCGCATCCAGCCCGGCAGCCAGAGCGCGCCCTGCTCGATCACGCCCCACATCAGGCGCGGGAAGCGCTCGAACACGCCGTCGAGGATCAGCGTCGAGAGCTGCTGCATCGGCGGGTACGGGATCGCCATGTGATCGATGCTCTGGAAGTTCTCCTCGCCGCCGTGGAAATCCTTCTCGCGCGGGAGCCCGTTCTCGAAATACATCGGCGAGCAGAGCGGCGCGCCGCCGCCCACGTGGAACAGGATCGGAACGCGCGCCTCCTGCGCGGCCGCCCAGAGCGGATCGAGGCCGACGTGGCTCGGCGAGTGCGTGCGCGGGCAGCGCGACGCGATCAGCAGCGCCTTCGCGCCGAGCGCGAGCGACTCCTCCGCGAGGGCGCGTGCGCGCGCGAAGTCGGCGATCGGCACGTAGGCGGTGGCGAGCAGGCGCGCGTCCACGGAGCAGAAGTCCGCCATCGCGCGGTTGTGGGCGCGCGCGATGCCGTAGGCGAAGTCGAGGTCGTCCTTCTGCTCGAGGTCGCCGAGGTACGTGTTCTGGAAGGTGTTGAACATCAGCTGGCTCTTGAAGCCGAGCAGGTCGAGCGCCGCCGGGCGGTCCTGCTTGAGGAACGAGCCGGTCGCCGCCCAGTTCTTGCGCTGCATGATCTCTTCCGCGTCGCGCGCGCGATACGCAGGGCTCGCGTGGTCGCGCGCGAACTTGTCGATCAGGCGGTCCTCGCCCGGCCGCGTCGTCGCGAGGTAGAGCTGCGGCACGCGTGGGCGGATCGCCGGGTCGGCGAAGGGCACGAGCCAGTCGGGCGTCTCCATCACGTGCGCGTCGGCGTCGTGGATGGCGCGGTCTGCGGGTGCGTACGGCATGGCTCTCCCTCGCTGCGGCGGGCGGACTCTACCGCGGCGCGTCGCCGACCCGGAGGCGAGCGAAGTAGGCTCTCGAGGCGCGCAGCGCGCGCCCCGGAAGGAGCGAGCCATGGCCGAACGATCGATCCGCTACGGCGGTCTGCATCACCTCGCGCTGGTCTGCAGCGACATGCAGCGCACCGTCGACTTCTACACGAACGTGCTCGAGATGAAGCTCAACAAGGGCTTCGATCTCGAGGGCGGCTTCGGGCAGCACTTCTTCTTCGACATGGGCGGCGGCAACGAGCTCGCCTTCTTCTGGTTCCGCGGCGCGCCGGGGCCGAAGCCCGGCATCGCTTCCGCCGGGGCGCTCACCGGCCGCGGCAATCTCTCGTCCGCCCACGGCTCGATGAACCACGTCGCGTTCAGCGTCCCGCCGGAAGAGATCGACGCCTACCGCGCGCGGCTCGTCGCGCGCGGCGTCGACTGCACGCCGATCGTGAACCACGACGACGTGATCACCGGCGAAGACGCGCGCACCGCGCGCGCGACGACCGACAAGACCTGGCTGCGCTCGTTCTACTTCTTCGACCCCGACGGCATCATGCTCGAGTTCTGCGCGACGCTGCGCGCCGGCAGCCCGAACGTGGACTCGCCGGTGAACGCGCAGGGCGTCAAGGCCAACGGCCAGCCGCTCACCGGCGCGCGATGACGGGGCGCGTCGCGCGCGAGTTCGTCTCGCTCGTCTCCGCCACCTCGGCGCGCAACGGCGCGGGCTTCCATCCCTGCCAGGGCCTCTACTTCACGCCGCGCGGCCAGCGCCCGACCACGGCGTTCATCGCGACGCACTACAACGTCGACTTCTCCGAGCACTACCTCGGCGAGCTGATGGCCGAGCGCGGCTTCGGCTTCCTCGGCTGGAACACGCGCTTCCGCGGCAACGAGGCCTTCTTCGTGCTCGAGCACGCCCTCGTGGACATCGGCGCCGGCGTCGAATGGTTGCGCCGCGAGGCCGGCGTGGAGCGCGTGGTGATCCTCGGCAACTCCGGCGGCGGCTCCCTGATGGGCGCGTATCAGTCGCAGGCCACGTCCCCGAACATCGCGCCGACGCCGGGCTTCGCGCTGCCCGAAGCCGTGCTCTCGCTGTCGCCCGCTGAGCTCTACGTCTCGCTCTGCGCCCACGCGGGCCGGCCCGAGGTGCTGACGGCGTGGATGGATCCGTCGGTCGTGGACGAGAACGACCCGGCGTCGATCGAGCCGTCGCTGAACATGTACGACCCGGCCCACGGGCCGCCGTACTCCGCCGAATTCCAGGCGCGCTACCGCGCGGCGCAGGTCGCCCGCAACGAGCGCATCACCGACTGGGTGTGGGCAGAGCTCGCCCGGCTGGAGCGCGCCGGGATGCGCGACCGCGCGTTCCTGCTGCCGCGCACCTGGGCGGATCTGCGGCTGATGGACGGCGCGATCGATCCCTCGGAGCGCCGCGTCGGCGTTTGTTATGCCGGCGACCCGAAGGCGGCGAACTTCTCGCCGCGCGGCATCGGCCTCACGAACACGCTGCGCACCTGGCTCTCGATGTGGAGCCTGCGCCACGCGCAGTGCCGCGGTGAGCAGCACCTGCCTCGCATCGCCGTGCCGTCGCTCGTCGTGCAGAGCCTCGGCGACACGGGCGTGTTCCCGAGCGACGCACGCGGCATCCACGAGCGGCTCGGCGCCGCCGACAAGCGCCTCGCGCTCGTCACCGGCGACCACTACCTCGAGTCGCCGCGCAGCGCGCGCGCCGACGTCGCCGACCTGATCGCGGCCTGGGTCGCGGCGCACTGAGCGCCCGCGCGAACGGAGACGAAGTGCCGAACACGCTCGCCCGCCATCCCCTCGACTGGGTGCTGATCCCGTTCTTCGCGGTGTCGGTGGTCTACGGCGCGCTCTTCAGCCTGCCCGAGGGCCTCGGCCTCCCCGTCTCGCCCGATTCGCCGTGGCCGCCGCTGCGCTCGCTGCACGGCTGGGCCGTCGCGCAGGAGCCGACCCACCTCGATCCGCCGCGCACGCTGATCGCGAGCACGCTGTTCGACGGCTTCGTGCAGACGCCGGCGCTGATCGCGCTCGTCTACGCGTTGTTGCGGCGCCGCTGGTGGGCGCGCCCGCTCGGCCTCGTCTACGCGGGCGCGGGCGTCCTCAACATGTGGTTCTACTTCTTCGAGACGCTGACCGGGCCGCTGCCGCCCCCGCAGCTCGCGACCTACCTGCCGTTCAACCTGCCGTGGCTGTTCGCGCCCGCGCTGCTCGGCTGGCGCATGTGGCCGCGCTGGAAGCCGGCGCCCGAGGCGCCGGCTTCCTGATCCCGCGCGGCCGCGGCTCAGTGGTCGCAGTCGTAGTGGTGGCGATGGCGGTAGTACGCGCGCTGGCGGCGCCACTCCTCGCGATCGCGATCGTCGTAGCCGTCTTCGTACCCGTCCTCGTAGCCGCGGTCGTAGGCGCGCTCGCGGCGGTCGTAGCGGCGATCGTATTCGTACGGGTCGTAGTAGGGAGCGGGGCGACCGGCGACGAGCACGATGGGCGGAACGCCCACGAACACGCCGACGCGCGGGCCGCGACTGCGCCAGCGGCGCCCGTGATCGGCGGCCGCGGGTTCGGCCACGACGGCGGTGACCGCGACGACCGCGCCGAGCGCGATCAGCGTGCGGCGGAGCGTGAGCTTCGAAAGCAGCGACATCGGAGGACTCCTGGTTCTGGAGAGGAGGAACCCCTGCGGTTCCCTCGCGTTTCGGACGGGACCATTTGGCAGAGGATTCACGGCCCAACACCGGACTTATTCAATTTCCGTTGTCGGTCCGCGGGGTTCGGTGATCGGCGTCACCGGATCCGGCCGACGAGATTCAGATCGACGGCAACCCGACGGACTGCGTGGCCGTAATACTCGCCGCGAACCCGGGTTCCGCGGCGCGGCGGTAGCATGCGCGCCCTCGGAGGCTCCCATGCAAGGCGTCACGCATCGCACGATCTCGACCAACGGCGCGCGCATCCACGTCGCCGAGTGCGGCACCGGCCCGAGCGTCGTGTTGGTCCACGGCTTCCCCGAGAGCTGGTACTCGTGGCGCTACCAGCTGCCCGCGCTCGCGGCGGCGGGCTACCGCGCCGTCGCCATCGACGTGCGCGGGTACGGCCGCTCCTCGAAGCCGGTGCGCGTCGAGGACTACCGCATGGTGAAGAACGTCGCCGACGTGGTCGGCGTCGCGCAGAGCCTCGGCGGCGAGCGAGTCACGTTGATCGGGCACGACTGGGGCGCGCCGATCGTGTGGACCAGCGCGCTGCTGCGGCCCGACCTGTTTCGCGGCGTGGCCGGGCTCTCGGTGCCGTATGCGCCGCCGACCCCGCACGCGGGCGAGAGCCCGCTGCAGCGCATGCGCGCGCTGGCCGGCAAGGACGAGTTCTACGCGGACTACTTCCAGATCCCCGGCCGCGCCGAGGCCGAGATCGAGGAAGACGTGCGCGGCTGGCTGCTCGGCTTCTACTGGTGCGGCTCCGGCGACGTCGTGAACGGCCCGAACATCGGCCTCGTCGACCGCGGCAAGAAGCTGCGCGACAAGTTCGTCTACCCGGAGAAGATGCCGCGCTGGCTCTCCGACGCGGACCTCGACGTCTACACCCGCGAGTTCGAGTACTCGGGCTTCTTCGGCCCGCTCTCGCGCTATCGCAACGTGGACCGCGACTGGGAAGATCTCGCGGCCTTCGCCGATCGCCCGATCGAGATTCCGTCGCTGTTCGTCGGGGGCTCGAAGGACGGCCCGACGATCTGGGGCGCGCCCGCGATCGCGCGCTTCCCCGAGACGCTCCCGCGCCTCGCGAAGTCGGCGATCCTCGAGGGCTCGGGGCACTGGATCCAGCAGGAGCGGCCGGAGGAGACGAACGCGCTCCTGCTCGAGTTCCTGAAGCAGATCCATTAGGGCGCCTCGGGCTTCGACGTGGCCGCGCGCGTGCTGCTCTTCAACAAGCCCTTCCGCGTGCTCTGCCAGTTCACCGACGAGACGGGCCGCGCAACGCTCGCGGACTACGTGCGCGTGCCGGGCGTCTACGCCGCGGGCCGCCTCGACTACGACAGCGAGGGCCTGGTGGTGCTGACCGACGACGGCGCGCTCCAGGCGCGCATCGCCGACCCGCGGCACAAGCTGCCGAAGACGTATTGGGTGCAGGTCGAGGGCGTCCCGACGCCCGAGGCCCTCGCGCGGCTGCGCGGCGGCGTGGCGCTGAACGACGGCCCGACGCGGCCCGCCGAGGTCGACGAGATCCCGGAGCCGCCGGTGTGGGAGCGCACGCCGCCGGTGCGCTTCCGCAAGCGCGTGCCCACGCACTGGCTCGCGCTCACGCTGCGCGAGGGCCGCAATCGCCAGGTGCGCCGCATGACCGCCGCGGTGGGGCTGCCGACGCTGCGCCTCGTGCGGGTGCGCATCGGCGACTTCGCGCTCGGCACGCTGCGCCCGGGCGAATGGCGCGAGGCGTGAGCGCGTGACGCGCACGCTCGCCTTCACGCGCGCCGTCCCGGCGAGCCTCGCGCGCTGCGAGCTCACGCACGTGGCGCGCGCGCCGATCGACGTCGCGCGGGCGCGGGCGCAGCACGCGGACTACGAGCGCGCGCTCGCCGCCGCGGGCTGCGAGGTGGTGCGCCTGCCGGAGCTGCCGGGGCACCCCGACTCGGTGTTCGTCGAGGACTGCGCCGTCGTGCTCGCAGAGCTCGCGATCGCGACGCGCCCGGGTGCGGAGTCGCGGCGCGGCGAGGTGCCGTCGGTGGCCCGTGCGCTCGCAGAGCACCGGACCGTCGCCACGCTCGAAGCGCCCGCCACGCTCGACGGCGGCGACGTGCTCGCGCTCGGGCGCACCCTCTACGTCGGGCTCTCCCAGCGCACGAACGCCGAAGGCATGCGCCAGCTGCGCGCGCTCGTCGCGCCGCACGGCCTCGCGCTGGAGCCGGTGCCGCTCGCGGGCGCGCTGCACCTGAAGACCGCGATCTCGCAAGCCGACGCGCACACGCTCGTCGCGAACCCCGCGTGGGTGGACCCCGCGCGCTTCGCGGCCCACGGCGAGGTCGTGCGCGTGGACGCGCGCGAGCCGTTTGCGGCGAACGTCCTCCGCGCGCGCGAGACGACGCTGTGCGCCGCGGCGTTCCCCCGCACGGCCGAGCGGCTCGCCGCGCGGGGCGTGCGCGTCGTCTCCGTCGCGGCGGACGAGCTCGCGAAGGCCGAGGGCGGCCTCACCTGCGGCGCGCTGCTCGTCGCGCTCGCCTAGCTCGCGCGGTGCTTCAGAGCAGCTCGGCGGGTGCCGCCGGGCGCCACTCGGCGTAGGTCACGCGCCACGCGTCGTCCTCGAGCGCGAGATCGAGGTCGAGCGCGTAGACGTCGGCACGCAGCGCGCTCTGCGCCGCGCCGGCGAAGCCCGCATGCGCGGTCACGCTCGCGGTCGTCTCGCTGGTCAGGTGGACGTCGCGCACGCGCAGAATCACCTCGCGTCCGCGCGGGTGCGCGAGCACGTGGAAGCGGACGTAGTCCGCGAGCGCGCGCTTGTCGTGGCCGTAGGCGTCGCGGTAGGTCGCCGACACGAGGTCGTCGAATGCGCCGACGTCGCCCGCCTCCGCGGCCGCCTCGATCGTCGCGAGCGCGGCGCGCACCTGGGATTCCGGCGTCTCCTCCTCGCCACAGCCGAGCGCCAACGCCACGGCGAGCGCCGCCGCCCGAACGCTCCCGCGCCGCGTGCGCCGCGACGTTTGGGCCTGGGCCAAGGGTCGCACCCCGGGGGCTTGCGCGTGCGCGTGCATGAATCCTCCCAAGATGCGGTGGAACCTTCGGCCGGCCGCGCTCAGAATGGGAGCGTGACCCCCGAGCAAGCGCGGCAGTACCCGTTCCTCCCCTTCGGCGGCCTCTCGCTGCAGGTCGCCCGCGCGCAGGGCGCGACGCTCACGCTGACCGACGGGCGCCGCATCCTCGACGCCGCCGCGGGCGCCATCGCCGCGAACGTCGGCCACGGCCACCCCGAGGTGGTCGAGGCCGCGGCGCGCGCGCTGCGCGAGGTGAGCTACGTCGTGCCGCCCTTCGTGACCGAGCACCGCGCGCGGCTGGTCGAGCGGTTGAAGCGCAGCTGGCTGCCGGCCGGGCTCGAGCGCTGCATCTTCGCGAGCGGCGGCTCCGAATCCGTGGATCTCGCGCTGCGCATCGCGCGGCAGCACTTCGTCGCGAAGGGCGAGACGAAGCGCTTCAAGGTGATCGGCCGCGAGCTCAGTTATCACGGGACGACGTTCTCGACCCTCGACGTCGGCGGCCACACGAAGCGGCGCAAGGGCATGGAGCCGTGGCTCCACGACTGGCCGAAGGCGCCCGCTTGTTATGCGCTGCGCTGCGCGTCGTGCCGCGGCGAGAGCGCCTGCAACCTGCGCTGCGCCGAAGGCGTCGGCGAAGCGATCGAGCGCGCCGGCGCCGAGAGCGTCGCCGCGGTGATCGTCGAGCCCGTGGGCGGATCGACCGCGGGCGCGCTCGTTCCGCCCGACGGCTATCTGCCGCGCGTCGCCGAGATCTGCAAGCGCGCCGGCGTGCTGCTGATCGCGGACGAGGTGATGTGCGGCTTCGGGCGCACCGGCGCGAAGTTCGCCGTGGACCACTGGGGCGTGACGCCGGATCTGCTGGTCGCGGGCAAGGGCCTCGCGGCCGGCTACGCGCCGATGGGCGGCGTCTACGCGACCGAGGCCGTCGCCGCGCCGATCGGCGCCGCCGGCATGGAAGTCATGTACTACACGTACTCGGCGCATCCGGCGTCGTGCGCGATCGCCGACAAGGTGCTCGAGATCATGGAGCGCGACGACCTCGTCGCGCGCGCGGCGACGAGTGGCGCGCGGCTGCGCAAACGGCTCGAGGCGGAGCTCGGGGATCACCCGAACGTCGCGGAGATCCGCGGCCGGGGCCTGTTGCAGGCGATCGAGATCGTGCGCGACCGCGCCACGGGCGAGCCGTTCCCGGCGGACGCGAAGGCGACCGGCGCCGTCGTCGCCGCCGGCCTCGCGAACGGCGCCTTCTTCTATCCGGGCGGCTGCGCCCCCGCGCAAGACGTGGTGGTGCTCGGACCGCCGCTGAATGCGAGCGACGCCGAGCTCGACGAGTGCGCGGCGCTGCTGCGCAAGTCGCTCGACGCCGCCGTCGCGCGACTCGGCGCGGGCGTCTGAGCGATGCGCGACTGGCTGCGACATCAGCTCGCGCGGCGGCCGTGGTGGATGAACGCGCTCATGCTCTTCTGCGCGTTCTGGGCGTTCGTCTACATCCCGCTTTGGGATCTCCCGAAGCCGGTGATCCGCGACCAGGAAGTGTGGTTCGGCTGGATGGCGCGCGGTTGGCTCGCGAAGGCGCTGCTCGTGCCGCACTGGTTCGTATATGCCGCGGGCGCCGTCGGCTTCTGGCGAATGCGCGCGTGGATGTGGCCGTGGGCGGCGCTCTACACCGCGCAGATCGCCTTCTCGATGGCGGTGTGGCCGCTCGTCTACCGACGCGGCGAGGACGGCGCGCTCGCGTTCGGCGCCCTCACCGCGCTCGTGCTGGCCGCGCTCGCCTACGCGCTGTGGCGCGCGAAGGAGCGCTTCCAGCCCCAGCGCCGCTCGCTGCGCGAGCGCTATGGCGACTGGGCTCTCGTGACGGGCGCGTCGTCGGGGATCGGCGCAGAGTTCGCGCGCGCGCTCGCGCGCGACGGCGTCTCGCTCGTGCTCGCGGCGCGGCGCGCGGAGAAGCTCGAGCAGCTCGCTGCGCAGCTGCGCGAACAGAGCGGCGTGCAGGTGCGCTGCGTGCCCTGCGACCTCGCGACCGAGGCGGGCGTGCGCGAGCTGATCGCGGCGGTCGCGGACCTCGAGATCGCGATCCTCGTGAACAACGCGGGCGTCGGCTACGTCGGCCGCTTCCACGAGCAGGATCCCGCGCGCCTCGCCGCGATGGTGCAGCTCAACTGCGCTGCGCCGGTTGCGCTCAGCGCGGCGCTCCTGCCGAAGCTCGTCGCCCGCAAACGCGGCGCCGTGATCTTCACCGGCTCCGTGTCGGGCTCGCAGCCGCTGCCGCTCCACGCGCTCTACAGCGCGACCAAGGTGTTCGACAACTTCCTCGGCGAGTCCTTGTGGGGAGAGCTGCACGGCACGGGCGTCGACGTGCTGTCGCTGCTGCCCGGCTCGACGGACACCGAGTTCGCCGCCGCCGCCGACGAGCTGCCCCACGAGGGCGCGAGCGCGGCCGACGTCGTGCGCGACGCCTTCGAGGCGCTCGGCCATCAGCCGTCGGTGATCAACGGTTGGTTCAACTGGCTGCGCGCGAACGCCGGCATGCGCCTCCTCCCGCGCAGCGTCCTCGCCCTCCTCGCCAAGGGCGTGATCGCCAAGTGGGTGCGGGGACGTTCCTTGACTAACTGAACTTTCTCGGCGCGTACGCGCGTTCACGGCGACGCGAAGGCGCTCGCCGCTAGCCTCGAGAGCCTCGCTCCGCGTCCCGCGGAAGATCCTCATGCCGCGCGGCCCGCGCCTCGACGCCCCGGGCGTCATCCACCACGTCACCCTGCGCGGCATCGGCCGCCGCACGCTCTTCGCCGACGACCTCGATCGCGAGTTCTTCGTGGCGAGGCTCGATCGCCTCGTGCGCGAGCTCGACTTCGTGTGCCTCGCGTGGGCGCTCATGCCCAATCACGTGCATCTCGTGCTGCGCACCGGTCGTACGCGCATCTCGCGCTTGCTCGCGCGCGTGTGCACGGCCTTCGCGATGCGCGTCGCGCGGCGTCACGGCTGGGTCGGGCACGTGTTCCAGAACCGCTTCGCGTCGTCGCGGATCGCGGGCGACGCCTATCTCGCGGCCGCGATCGCCTACGTGCACCGCAACCCCGTCGAAGCGGGCCTCGTCGCCCTGCCCGATCTCGCGGCCTTCCCGTGGACGAGCCACGGCCCACTCGTGGGCGCGCGCCCGCCGCGCGCCTTCGAGTCGCACCGGCTCGCGCTCGCGGCGTTCGGCTGGGACGCCGCCGCGCTCACGGCGGCGGTGGCGCGCGGCGCAGCCGTCCCGCCGCCGGTGCAGTGGCGCCGGGAGCCGCGCCGAAAGGGCAAGCCGTCCGCCGAACGCTCCGCTGCGTCCGTGTCGCGCCTTCTCGACGAGGTGGCGGAGGCGTGCGGGCTCGAGGCGGCGGACCTCACCCGCCACGGCCGAGCGCGGCCCGTCGCGCGCGCCCGCCGCAGGTTCGCGATCGGCGCCACGCGGCGGCTCGGGCTCTCGCAGGCGGAGGTCGCGCGCGCGCTCGGGGTGAGCGAGTCGGCGGTCGCGAAGATGCTGCGGCCCGGCGCGCCCGGAAAGTTCAGTTAGTCAAGGAACGTCCCCGCTTTTTCGCTTTCGCGGGATTCTGCAACCTGTTCTAATCCCCGGATGGCCTCGTCGTCCGCCCCCGAGCTCGCGCCGCCGCGGCTCGCGCTTTCGCAGCTGAAGCGGCTGCGCCGCATCGTCGACGCGGCGATCGCGCTCGCCGAGACGGGCGGCTTCGACGGTGTGAAGTTGCGCGACGTGGCGGACGCGTCCGGGGTCGCGCTCGGAACGCTCTACAAGTACTTCCGCAGCAAGGAAGACGTGCTGCTGTTCGCGATCAACGAGGACAGCGCGCAGTTGCTGCGCGTCATGGCGGAGCGTCCGCCCCGCGGTGCGCGTGCCAGCGACCGCCTCGTCGAGCTCTTCGCGCGCGCGACGCGCGGCCTCACGCGGCGCCCGAGCTTCGCGCGCGCGGTGCTGCGCGCGATCGCGGCCAGCGACGCGAGCAGCGCTGCGCAGCAGGCCGCGTTCCACCTGCGGATGACGCGCATGGTCGTGGCCGCGCTGCGCGACGAAGCGCCCGACGTCGCGACGCCGCTCTCCGAGCCGGTGGGCGACGAGCGCGAGCGGCGCATCGCGCTCGTGCTCCAGCACGTGTGGTTCTCGTGCCTGATCGGCTGGGCGAGCGGCCTCCATCCCATCGGCGCGGTCACCCAGCGCATGCAGGAGACGATCGAGCTGGTGCTGAGCGAAGAGCGCCGCTGAGCCGCGCGGGCCCGTTGGGGCCGCTGCCCCGGCCCGCCGCCCCGCGACGCGGCGCGCTGCGGATCGCGAGCCGGGGCGGGGGTGGCCCAACTTTCAGGTGGACACGCCCGCCCGGCCCGGCCATAATCTAGAACACGTTTCAAAAAGTAACCGAGGCGACCCCGTGCGAATCGACCTCTCCCCCGAGCAAGAAGCGCTGCGCGCGGAGATCCGCGCCTACTACCGCTCGCTCTTCGCCGGCGGCGACCTGCGCGCGCGGCTCGACGCCGAGTGGGACGAGCTCGGCGGCCCCGCCTTCCGCGAAGCGATGAGCCGCATGGGCAAGGACGGCTGGCTCACGATCGGCTGGCCGCGCGAATGGGGCGGCCAAGGCCGCAGTCACCTCGAGCAGTTCATCTTCTGGGACGAGACCTGGCGCGCGCGCGCGCCGCTGCCGCTCATCACGGTCAACACCGTCGGCCCGATGCTGATGAAGTACGGGAGCGACGAGCAGAAGTCGCACTTCCTCGGCCGCATCCGCGACGGCGAGATGCTGTTCGGCATCGGCTACTCGGAGCCGAGCGCCGGCACCGATCTCGCGTCGCTGCAGACGCGCGCGATCCGCGACGGCGACGAGTGGGTGATCAACGGCCAGAAGGTGTTCACGACCCACGCGCAGGCGTCGGACTACATCTGGCTCGCCGCCCGCACCGATCCCGACGCCCCGAAGCACAAGGGCATCTCGATCATTCTCGTGCCGACCACGGCGCAGGGCTTCGGCGTGACGCCGATCCGCACGATCGGCGGCGAGCGCACGAACGTGACGTACTTCCAGGACGTGCGCGTTCCGCTCACGAACACGGTCGGCCCCGTGAACGGCGGCTGGACGCTCATCACCGGCCAGCTGAACCTCGAGCGCATCACGCTCGCGATGCCGGCCTCGCTCGAGAAGGTGTACGAGGAGGTCGTCGCCTGGGCGCGCTCGACGCAGCGCCCCGGCGGCGGGCGCGTCGCCGACGTGCCGTGGGTGCAGGCGAACCTCGCGCGCGTGTACGCGAAGCTCGACGCGCTGAAGATCCTGAACTGGCGCAGCGCGTGGCTCATGGACCAGGGCACGCCGGGCATGGCCGACGCCTCCGCGGTGAAGGTGTTCGGCACCGAGATGGTGATCGACTGCTACCGCCAGCTGCTCGAGATCACCGAGGCGCTCGGCATCGCGCGCGCCGGCCAGCCGGGCTCGGTGACCGACGGATTGATGGAAGGCGCCTACCGGCTCGCGATGGTGAACACCTTCGGCGGCGGCGTGAACGAAGTGCAGCGCGACATCATCGCGCAGGCCGGCCTCGGCCAGCCGCGCTCGCGGCGCTGATCCCCAACAAGTCTTTCGCAGAGGACTCCGCATGCCTCTCAGCGCGGAACAGAAGCAAGAGCTCGAAGCGCGCATCCGCGCGTTCGTCGGCAAGCCGATCGGCCCGAAGTTCACGGGACGCGACGCGGTGAACGAACCGATGATTCGGCAGTGGTGCGACGCGATGGGCGACGCGAACGGCGTCTACCTCGACCCGCACGTCGCGAAGCAGAGCCCGTTCGGCGGCATCGTCGCGCCGCCCATGATGCTCGACGCGTGGACGATGCAGGGCTGGGAGATGCACAAGGGCTACGACGAGCCCCAGAACGAAGAGCATCGCCTGCACAAGATCCTCACCGACGCGGGCTACACGGGCGTGCTCGGCACCGACACCGAGCAGGCGTTCCACCGCTACCTCGTGCCCGGCGACAGCGTCACCGCCGAGACCGTGATCGAGCACATCAGCGACGAGAAGTCGACCGGCGCGGGCGTCGGCTACTTCATCACCACGCGCACGCGCTTCACCGACCAGCACGGCGCCGAGGTCGGCTGGCAGACGTTCCGCGTGTTGAAGTTCGTGCCGAAGGACGCGCCGCGCGCGGCCGCGCCCACCGCCGCCAGCGCGCAGCCTGTGAAGCCGAGTCGCCTCAAGCCTCCGATGGGCCACGACAACGGCTGGTGGTGGACGGAGGTCGCGCAGAAGAACCACCTGCCGATCCAGCGCTGCACGCAGTGCAAGAAGCTGCGCCACCCGCCGCGCCCGATGTGCGACGCGTGCGGCTCGCTCGCCTGGGACAGCATCGCGGCGAGCGGCCGCGGCACGCTGCACAGCTTCACCGTGATCCACTACCCGCAGTTCCCCGGCTACGACTTCCCGATCGTCGCCGCGCTCGTCGACCTCGAGGAGGGCGAGCGCATCCTGTCGAACCTGGTCGGCTGCGATCCGAAGGAAGTGCGCATCGGAATGCGCGTGCAGTGCTTCATCCACACCGACGAAGACGGCTTCAAGCTGCCGCTCTTCAAGCCGGCGGCGTGAGCCCATGAACTTCGACCCGACCGACGAGCAGCAGACGATCCGCGACCTCGCGCGCGGGATCCTCGACGCGGAGGCGACGCAGGAGCGCCTGCGCGCCGCCGAACGCAGCGCGGACTGGATCGACGACGCGGTGTGGAAGCAGCTCGCCGCCGCGAACCTGCTCGGGATCGCGATCCCGGAGGCGCACGGCGGCATGGGCATGGGTTTCCGCGAGCTGTGCGTGCTGCTCGAGGAGCTCGGCCGCGCGGCGATGCCGAACGCGGCGTTCGCGTCGCTCGTGCTCGGCGCGCTGCCGCTCGCCGAGTTCGGCAGCGCGGCGCAGCAGCGCGCATGGCTGCCCCGCATCGCGAGCGGCGACGCGCTGGTCAGCGCAGCCCTCGACGACGCGGGCAGCGCCGATCCGCACGCACCCGCGACGACGGCGCGCAGGGACGGCGCGGGCTGGGTGCTCGACGGCGCGAAGCGCTTCGTGCCCCACGCGCGCCGCGCCGGCGCGATCCTGATTCCCGCGCGAGCGGACGGCGGCATCGCGCTGTTCCTCGTCGAGCCGGCGAACGCGGGACTCGCGCTCGCAGGCCGCGTCACGTCCGACGGGCAGCCGCTGTTCGACGTGACGCTGCGCGGCGCGCGCGTCGGCGACGAAGCGCGGCTCCCCGCCGACGGCGCCACGATCCTGCACTGGCTCGAGTCGCGCGCGCTCACCGCGCTCGCGGCGCTGCAAGTCGGCGTGTGCGACCGCGCGCTCGCGATCACCGCGGACTACACGCGAACGCGCACGCAGTTCGGAGTCCCGGTCGGCTCGTTCCAGGCGGTGCAGCACCGCGAAGCGGACGCGTTCATCGACCTCGAGGCGATGCGCTGGACGCTCTGGCGCGCAGTGTCGCGGCTCGCGGACGGCGAGCCGGCCGCGCGCGAGGCGCGCGTCGCAAAGATCTGGGCCGCCGAGGGCGGCGCGCGCATCGTGAACGCCGCGCTGCATCTGCACGGCGGAATCGGCTCCGACGTCGACTACCCGATCCACCGCTACTTCCTCTGGTCGAAGGGCCTCGAGCTCGCGCTCGGCGGCGCCTCGGCCCAGCTCGCCGCGCTCGGCGCGGACATCGCCGCGAACGGCCTCGAGGTGAACCCATGAAGCCCACGCTGCGCCTCGCGCAGGTGAAGGCGGGCGACGCGCTCCCGCCGCTCGACATCCCGGTGACGGCGACGCTCGTCTCCGGCGGCGCGATCGCCTCGCGCGACTACACGCCGGTCCACCACGACCCCGCTGCCGCGCAGGCGCAGGGCCTCCCCAACATGTTCATGAACATCCTCACCACGAAGGGGCTCGTCGGCCGCTACGTGACCGACTGGACCGGTCCGAACGCGGTGGTGAAGGGCGTGTGGCTGAAGCTCGGCGGGCCGTGCATGCCGGGCGACACGCTGAAGCTGCGCGGCAAGGTGCTGTCGGCGACGCCCGAGCTCGTCGAGGTCGAGGTCGCGGGCAACAACTCCTGGGGCAGCCACGTCACCGCCAAGGTGCGCGTGCAGCTGCCCGGCAATTAGGGATCGCGCATGCCGATCACACTGAACGACGAGGCGGCGATCGCCGGCATCGGGCAGACGAAGTATTCGAAGAACTCCGGCGTCTCGGAGCTGAGCCTCGCCGCACAGGCGGTGCGGGGCGCGATCGACGACGCGGGCCTTTCGCCGAAGGACGTGGACGGGCTCGTCACGTTCCTGATGGACTCGAGCGACGAGGTCGAGGTCGCGCGCACCGTCGGCATCGGCGAGATGACGCTGTTCAGCCGCATCGCCTACGGAGGCGGCGCGTGCGTCGGCCTCGTGCACCAGGCCGCGATGGCGGTCGCGACGGGCGCGGCGAAGTACGTGGTCGTCTATCGCGCGCTGAACGGGCGCTCGGGCCAGCGCATGGGCCAGGGCGTGAGCGGGAACATCATCACCAGCGATCTGATCCACTGGTCCTGGTACATGCCGTTCGGAATGCTGACGCCGGCGTCGTGGGTCGCGCTGTGCGCGCAGCGCTACATGCACGAGTACGGCGCGACCTGCGACGACCTCGCGACGATCGCGATCGCGACGCGCAAGCACGCGGTCAACAACCCGAACGCCGCGTTCTACCAGCAGCCGCTGACGCGCGAGCAGTACTTCGCTTCGCGCTGGGTGACCGAGCCGCTGCGGCTCTACGACTGCTGTCAGGAGACCGACGGCGGCTGCGCGCTGCTGATCACGACGCCGGAGCGGGCGCGCGACCTCCGGCAGCCGCCCGCGCTGATCCGCGGCGTCGCGCAGGCCTCGGCGGCGGGGCAGGAGCAGATGACGAGCTTCTACCGCCCGGACATGGCGGCGCTGCCGGAGATGGAGCTCGCCGGCAAGCAGGTCTACGCGATGTCGAAGCTCGGCCCGCAGGACATCGACGCGACGATCCTCTACGACGCGTTCACGCCCGAGGTGTTGATCCAGCTCGAGTCGTTCGGCTTCTGCAAGAAGGGCGAGGCGAAGGACTTCATCCGGGACGGCGCGCTCGAGGTGGGCGGACGCCTCCCCAACAACACCCACGGCGGCCTGCTGAGCGAGGCCTACATCCACGGCGTCAACGGCATCGCCGAGGGTGCGCGCCTCGTGCGCGGCCAAAGCGTCAACCAGCCCAAGAAGGCCGATCACGTGCTCGTCACCAGCGGCGTCGGCGTCCCGACCGGCGCCCTCATCCTCGGCCGCGCTTAACCGGGGACGTTCCTTGACTAACTGAACTTTCCGAAAGTTCAGTTAGTCAAGGAACGTCCCCGCCCCCAAAGGAGATCTCATGGCAGAGGCAGTCATCGTCGAGGCGCTGCGCACGCCGCTTGCGCGCGGGAAGATCGGCAAGGGCGATCTCTCGGGCTTCCACGCGGCGCAGCTGCTCGGGCTCGTGCAGCGCGCGCTCGTCGACAAGGCGGGCATCGCGCCGCGCGAGGTCGAGCAGATCTTCGGCGGCTGCGTGACGCAGGCCGGCGAGCAGTCCAACAACATCACGCGCCACGCCTGGCTCGGCGCCGTGAAGGAGGACTACTCGACCGCGGGCACTACGATCGACGTGCAGTGCGGCTCGGGCCAGCAGGCGAACAATCTCGTGAGCGCGCTGATCAAGGGCGGCACGATCGACTGCGGCATCGCGTGCGGCATCGAGCTGATGAGCCACGTCGGCCTCGGCGCCAACGTGATGAACGGCCCCGGCTTCTTCATCCCGCCGAACTTCCCCTGGGACGAGCCGCTCTCGCAGTTCATCGCCGTGGAGCGCATCGCCAAGAAGTGGGGCATCACGCGCGACGAGGCCGACGCCTTCGCGCTGCGCTCCCAGGAGCTGGCCGCCAAGGCCACCGCGGCTGGCCACTTCGCGCGCGAGATCCTGCCCATCGACGCGCCCGTGATGGGCGACGACGGCAAGCTCACCGGCAAGGTGCAGCGCGTGACCGCCGACCAGGGCATCCGCCCGACCACGCGCGAGGGCCTCGCGGCACTCAAGCCCGTGCAACCGGACGGGATCCACACGCCGGGCAACTCGTCGCAGGTCTCCGACGGCGCCGCGGGCCTGCTCTACATGAGCGCGGAGAAGGCGCGTGCCCACGGCCTGCGCGCGCGCGCGCGCATCCGCCACGACGTCGTCGTCGGCTCGGACCCCGCGACGATCCTCGAGGGACCGATCGACGCGACGAAGAAGCTGCTCGCGAGGACGAAGCTCTCGCTGCGCGACGTCGACGTGTTCGAGTGCAACGAGGCGTTCGCCGCAGTGGTGCTCGCGTGGCAGCGCGCGTTCCCCGAGATCGATCCGGCGCGCGTGAACCCGAACGGCGGCGCGATCGCGCTCGGCCATCCCGTCGGCGCGACGGGCTCGCGCCTGATCGTGTCCGCGCTGCACGAGCTCGAGCGCACGGGCAAGGGCACCGCGCTCGTCACGATGTGCTGCGGCGCCGCGGTCGGCACCGCCACGCTCATCGAGAGGATCTGAAGATGTCCGTTCTCACCGGCAAGGTCGCGATCGTCACGGGCGCGGGCTCGGGGCTCGGCCGCATCGAGGCGCTCGAGCTCGCGCGCCAGGGCGCCGCCGTCGTCGTCAACGACCTCGGCACGTCGCTCGACGGGCAGGGCACGAGCGACGCCCCGACCCACGACGTGGTCCGCGAGATCGTGGCCGCGGGCGGCAAGGCGATCGCCGCGTTCGGCGACGTCGCCGACTTCGCGCAGTCCGAGCGCATCGTGCGCGCCGCCGTCGACGCGTTCGGCGATCTCAACATTCTCGTGAACAACGCCGGCTTCACGCGCGACGGCATGATCCAGAAGATGACCGAGGAGCAGTGGGACTCGGTGATGCGCGTCCATGCGAAGGGCCACTTCTGCATGATCCGCCACACCATGGCGTACTGGCGCGATCGTCAGAAGGCGGGCCAGACGGTGTACGGGCGCCTGATCAGCACGGCGTCGGACTCGTTCATGATGGGCCAGCTCGGCCAGCCGAACTACGCCGCCGCGAAGGCCGCCATCACGCATCTCACGCTCTCGGCGGCGCGCGAGTGCCAGCGCATGGGCGCCACCGCGAACGTGATCCTGCCGCGCGCGCGCACGCGCATGACGATGGCCTCGACCTGGGCTGCGATGTACGAGAAGCCGAAGGAAGGCTTCGACACGTTCGCCCCGGAGCACATCGGCCCCGTGATCGCGTGGATCGCTTCGCCCCACGCCGCGAACGTCTCCGGCAATCTGATCCAGATGTGGGGCAAGCACGTGCGCGTGTACGCCGCGCCGAAGCCCGCGCTCGATCACGAGCACGACGTGGCTTGGACGGTGGACGAGCTGCAGAAGGTGCTCGGGCCGTTCTTCGCGGCGCGCAAGCCGATCGAGGATTCGTTCGCGCTGCCGCTCGCCTGAGGCGGATCGCGACGCTTTTCTCTGGGGAGGTGGTCTTGCAGGTCTGGGCTGCCGTAGACGACGTGCGCATGCCGCTCGCGAAGATGCCGGCGCACGCGCAGCGCGCGGAGCGGCTCGGCTTCGACGGCCTGATCGTCCCCGAGGCGGTGTACGACGCGATTCCCGCGGCGACGCTCGCCCTCGCGAGCACCACGCGCCTGCGCGTCGCGACGGGCGTGATCGTCGCGTTCGCGCGCAGCCCGATGCTCGTGGCGCAGGACGCGTGGGCGCTCGCGCAGCTCTCGGGTGGCCGCTTCGCGATCGGCCTCGGCCCGCAGGTGAAGGGCAACGTCGAGGGGCGCTTCGGGATGCCGTGGAGCGCGCCGGCCGCGCGCATGCGCGACTACGTCGGCGCGCTGCGCGCCTGCTTCGCGACGTTCCAGACCGGGCAGCCGCTCGACTACCGCAGCGCCGCGTATTCGCTCTCGCGCCTGCAGCCGTTCTTCAGGCCCGAACCGCTGCCGCCCGAGCACGCGCGCATCGAAGTCTGGCTCGGCGCGATCGGTCCGCTCATGACGCAGGTTGCGGGCGAGGTCGCGGACTGCGTCATCGCGCATCCGACGAATTCGTCGCCGGCTTACCTGCGCGAGGCGATGCGGCCGAAGCTCGCCGCAGGCGCGTCGATCGCGAAGCGTGACGCAGCCGCGGTGCGCGTCGTCGCGAATCCGATGGTCGCGACTGGCCCCGACGCGGCGAGCGTGGCGCGCGAACGCGAGGCGGCGCGCGAGGTCCTCGCCTTCACGTATTCGACGCCGGCTTATTGGGGAACGCTCGAGCACCACGGCTGGGGCGAGGTGGGTCGCGCGTTGCTCGACAAGACGCGCGCCGGGGACTGGGCCGGAATGCGCGCAGAGATCACGGACGCGATGCTCGACGCGCTCGTGCCGAGCGCCCCGTTCGGCGAGATCGGGGCGCAGGTTCGCGCGCGCTACGCGGCCACGGCGGACGGCATCAGCCTGCGCATGCCCGCGGATCCCGCCCACGATGCGCAGTTCGCGCGCGTGCTCGAGTCCCTGCACGGGGCCTGATCGCGCACTGCCCGCGCGGCGTGCAGTTGCGCACCCGAGGAGCCCGCGCGTGCGTCGGTGTCCGGCACCGGGCTTGCTTCTCCTCCTTGCGAGGAGTCCGCGTCATGCCGCGCTACGCCTACGAGTGGCTCTCCGGTCAGGACCACACCTTCCTGCTCGCCGAGAGCGAGAACGCGCCGATGCACGTCGCCGCGGTCGGCATCTTCGAGGCGGGGCCGATGCGCGGCGACGACGGCGGCATCCGCGTCGATCGCTTCCTCGACTCGATGCAGTCGATCCTGCACCGCATCCCGCGCTACCGGCAGCGGCTCGAGTTCAGTCCGATCGAGAACCGGCCCGTTTGGGTCGACGACCGCCACTTCCAGCTGCGTTACCACGTCCGCCACGCCGCGCTGCCGAGGCCTGGTTCGCTCGCACAGCTGAAGGAGCTCGCGGGCTGGATCCTGTCGCGCCAGCTCGATCGCGCGCGGCCTCTCTGGGAGGCGTGGATCGTCGAGGGCGTCGAAGGCGGCGAGCAGTTCGCGCTGATCACGAAGATCCACCACTGCATGGTCGACGGCGCCGCCGGCGCGGATCTGATCCAGATCATGCTCTCGCCGTCGCCGCGCGCCAACGTCGAGGAGCCGGCGCCGTACACGCCGCGGCCGATGCCGACGGCGTTCGAGCTCGCCCGCGAAGAAATCGTGCGCGGCGCGTCGCGGGTCGCGAGCGCCGCGGGTGTGCTGGCGCGGCTCGCGCGCGAGGATCGCGGTGCGCTCGCCGAGGACGCGCGCAAGCGCGTCGCCTCGCTGCAGAAGCTCGCGGGTTACGCGCTCAAGCCGGCGTCGCAGACCCCGCTGAACGGCGACGTCGGGCCGCATCGCCAGTTCGACTGGCTCACGATGCCACTCGAGGACGTGCTCGAGCTGCGCAAGGTGTTCGGCTGCAGCCTGAACGACGTCGTGCTCGCGACGGTGGCGGGCGCGGTCCGGAAGTACCTGATCCTGCGCCGCGCCGAGCCGTCGATCCTCGATTTCCGCGTGACGGCGCCGGTGAGCATGCGGCGAGCCGGAGACAAGGGACAGCTCGGCAACCACGTGTCGTCGTGGATCCTGCCCCTGCCGATCGCGGAGAAGGACCCCCTCACGCGCCTCGCGAAGATCCGCGAGGAGACGGCGCAGCTGAAGCGTTCCGACGCGGCGGCCGGCGTGGACACGCTGCTGTCGCTCGCGGAGTGGCTGCCGCCGCGCATGCTCGCGAGCGCCGTGGGCCTCGCCTCGGGCCCCGCGAACATGATCGTCACCAACGTCCCGGGCCCGAGCTTCCCTCTTTATATGGTGGGCGCGAAGCTGCTCGGCATGTACCCCGTGGTTCCGCTGCTTCCGCGCACCGGTCTCGGCGTCGCCCTCTTCAGCTACGACGGGCGGCTCTGCTGGGGCTTCGCCGTCGACCAGGATCTGGTGCCCGACGTACCCGCCTTCTCGCGCGCCGTGCGCGACTCCTTCGAGGAGCTGCGCAACGCCGCCGTGGCCCTCGCATTCCGCAAGCCCGTGCCGAGGCCCGCTGCCGAAAGTCTGCCCGCATCGCCGAGCGACGCCCCGGCGAACGCAGAGGCGGAGCCCGCCACGCCTCCCGCCGCCCCCCCAACCCCCCTCCGCCCCCGCCGCGCCAAACCCCGCGAAGACACGGCCGCGTCCGGCTGACGATCCAGCACCTCGTTCGCACCCCACTCAGAAGAGCGCGGGAGGCGCGGCCCAAGGCCGCGCCGATCCGCGCCTCCCTCGAAAGCCCAACGCCGACCGACCGAGCACGAGCGGATGCGGCGGGGCGCGGGCGCGCGGAGGCCGCGTAAGGCGCAGCCCGGCCCCGCGCATCCGGCAGCACAACTCCCGCATGCGACGGGTCCGCCTCCCAGGTCCGGGACAGCAACGAAGAGCGGGGCCGCCGGCGAGCCAGCGGCCTCCGCGCGCCCGCGCCCGCCGCATCCGCGCTCCCCGCGACCGGGTCCCTCGGACGCCTTGTCCGACGAAATGCAACGTGTTTCACTGCACTTCCCTCACGCCCCAAGGGCGCGTTGGACGGAGGCACCCATGAGTCGACCCGTCGAGCCGGCGCTCACCGCACCCCACAAGCTCACCTACACGTACAAGCGCTCGCTTGGTCCCGTGCTCGGGCAGTTCTTCACCGCGCTGCGCGAGCGGAGGATCCTCGGCGCGAAGCGCAAGGACGGCAGCGTGCTCGTGCCGCCCAAGGAGTACGACCCGGAGACCGCCGAGTCGCTGACCGAGCTCGTGCCCGTCGCCGAGACCGGCGTCGTGAAGAGCTGGTCGTGGGTGGACGCGCCGCGCAAGCAGCAGCCGCTCGCGCACCCGTTCGCGTACGCGCTGATCCAGCTCGACGGCGCCGCGACGCTGCTCCTGCACGTCGTCGACGCGGGCAGCGCCGCGAACATGAAGACGGGCATGCGCGTGCGCGCGCGTTGGCGCGAGCAGACCGTCGGCGCGATCACCGACATCGCCGCGTTCGTGCCGGAGGGCCACTGAGATGAGCGAGAAGCAAGCCGCACAGGCCGGTGGCCCCGTGGAAGTGATGCTCGCGCCGATCGAGCTGACCTACACCTACTCCGCGGGTCAGAGCGCGTCGCGCTTCCTGCGCGCGATCGCACAGGGCAAGCTGCTCGGTCAGCGCTGCCCCGTGGACGGCCGCGTCTACTTCCCGACGCGCGGCTCGTGCCCGCAGCACGGCGTCGTGATCGACGGCGAGCCCGTCGAGCTGAAGGACGTGGGCACGCTCGTCACGTTCTCGATCGTGCGCGTACCGAGCGCGAACATCCCGCTGCAGCTCCCGTACATCACGGCGCAGGTGCTGCTCGACGGCGCGAACACGATCCTCATGCACCTGCTCAACTGCAAGCTCGAGGACGTGCACATGGGCATGCGCGTGAAGGCCGTCTGGAAGCCGCGCGAGGAGTGGACCACCTCCGTCGCGAACATCCTCTACTTCGAGCCGAGCGGCGAGCCGGACGCTCCCTACGACTCGTACAAGGAGCACATCTGATGCGCGACGTCGCCGTCGTCGGATTCACGCAGTCGCCGTCGCTGCGCCGCGAGCCCGACCGCAACGAGGTCGAGATCCTCGTGCCCGTGATCGCCGAGCTGAAGAAGAGCGTCGGCATCGCGAACGACCAGATCGACTTCGTCTGCTCGGGCTCGAGCGACTATCTCGCCGGCCAGTCCTTCGCGTTCGTCGCGGGCCTCGACGCCGTCGGCGCGTGGCCGCCGGTGTCCGAGTCGCACGTCGAGATGGACGGCGCCTGGGCGCTCTACGAGGCCTGGGTCAAGATGCAGATGGGCTACGCGGACGTCGCGCTGGTGTACGGCTTCGGCAAGCCGTCGATGGGCGACCTGCCGCTGACGATGGCGCTGCAGCTCGATCCGTACTCGATGATGCCGCTCTGGCCCGACGCGGTGTCGCTCGCGGCGCTGCAGGCGCGCGTGCTGCTCGAGGGCGGCCACGTGACCGAGCGCGAGATGGCGGAGCGCGCGGTGCGCGACCGCGGGAACGCGAAGGCGAACCCGTTCGCGCAGGTGAAGGGCGACTTCGCCGTCGAGAAGCTGCTCGCCGAGAAGCACCACGTCGCGCCGCTGCGCAAGCACGACTGCGCGCCGATCAGCGACGGCGCCGCGGGCATCGTGCTCGCCGCCGGCGACAAGGCGAGGCAGCTCTGCAAGCGGCCCGCGTGGATCACCGGCATCTCGCACATCCTCGAGCCGATGGAGCTCGGCGTGCGGGACCTCACGCGCTCGCGCTCGACGGAGATCGCCGCGCACAAGGCCGGCGTGTGGCGCGACAAGGTGGATGCCGCGGAGCTTTCGGCGCCGTTCACGCACCAGGAGATCCTGGTCGAACGGGCGCTCGGGCTGTCGTCGAAGACGAACGTGAATCCGTCGGGGGGCGCGCTCGCAGGGAACCCGATGATGGCGGTGGGGCTCGCGCGCATCGGCGAGGCCGCGCAGCAGATCTGGCGCGGCGGCGCGGACCGCACGGTGGCCCACGCGACGTCGGGCCCGTGCCTGCAGCAGAACCTCGTCTGCGTGCTGGAGGGCAAGTAGTCATGGCCGAGCTGTGCGGAGTGATCGGCATCGGGCAGACCAAGTACGCGCCCTCGCGCAAGGACGTCTCGATGCCCGGGTTGTTACGGGAAGCGGCGGAGCGCGCGCTCGCCGACGCCGAGCTGACCTGGAAGGACATCGACGCCGTCGTGATCGGGAAGGCCCCCGACATGTTCGAGGGCGTGATGATGCCCGAGCTGTTTCTCGCCGACGCCATCGGCGGCGCCTACAAGCCGATGCTGCGCGTGCACACCGCGGGCAGCGTGGGCGGCTCGACGGGCATCGTCGCGGCGAGCCTGATCCAGAGCGGCGTGCACGATCGCGTGCTCACCGTGGCCTACGAGAAGCAGAGCGAGTCGAACGCGACGTGGGCGCTGTCGATCGCGCTGCCGTTCAGTGTGGCCACCGTCGCAGGTGCCGGTGGCTATTTCGCGCCGCTCGTGCGGGGCTACATCCGCCGCTCGGGCGCGCCCGAGGACACGGGCATTCGCGTCGCGGTGAAGGACCGCCAGAACGCGCTCAAGAATCCGTACGCGCACCTGCAGATCGAGGACATCAGCTTCGAGAAGGTCGCGAGCTCGCCGATGCTGTGGGATCCGATCCGCTACCTCGAGACGTGCCCGTCCTCCGACGGCGCGTGCGCGATGGTGATGGCGCGCGAGAAGCTCGCGGAGCGCACGTCGAAGAAGGTCGCGTGGGTGCACGCGACCGAGATGCGCAGCGAGCCGACCTTCTTCAGCGGCCGCGACCAGGTAATGCCGCGCGCGACGCTCGACAACGCCAAGGCGCTCTACAAGAAGGCGGGCATCGCGAATCCTCGGAAGGAACTGGACTGCGCCGAGATCTACGTGCCCTTCTCGTGGTTCGAGCCGATGTGGATGGAGGGCATGCTGATCGCCGAGCGCAACGAAGGCTGGAAGATGACGTACGAGGGTGCGACGGCGCTGACCGGCGACTTCCCGGTCAACATGAGCGGCGGCGTGCTCTCCTCGAACCCGATCGGCGCCTCGGGCCTGATCCGCTTCGCCGAGAGCGCGCTGCAGGTGCGCGGCATGGCGGGCGCCCACCAAGTGGACGGCGCCAAGAAAGCGCTGGGCCACGCCTACGGCGGCGGCTCGCAGTACTTCAGCACGTGGATCGTGAGCAGCGCGAAGCCCTGACGCGCCGCATCATTCGCCCTCGTTCACAAACACGAGGCATTTCAACCCGTTACATCGAAGCCGACCCTTTTGGGGTCTGACCCCTTTCGGCTCGTTTTGGAGCGATGCGTCATGGCGGACCTCGGCTTCTGGACGTTCGCGGCGAAGGATCCGAGCGCGCTCGCGCTCGTCACGCCCGACGAGCAGCGCTTCACGCGCGCGGAGCTCGCGGGGCGGGGCAACCAGGTGGCGCGCGGGCTCGCGGCGCTCGGGCTCGCGCCCGGCGACTCGGTCGCTGCGGTCGTCGAGAACGGCGCGGCGTTCGTCGAGCTGTACCTCGCTTGCTTCCAGACCGGCCTCTACCTCGTGCCGATCAACCACCACCTCGCCGGCCCCGAGATCGCGTACATCGTCGAGAACTCGGAGGCGAAAGCGTTCGTCGGCAGCGCGCGCTTCGCGGACGCGATCGGGAAGGCCGCGGCGGAGATGGCGTTGCCCGTCTCGCACCGCTTCGCGCTCGGCAAGCTGGACGGCTTCCGCCCCTACGCCGAGCTGAGCGCCGGCCACTCGACGGCTCCTCCCGAGAAGCGCACCGCAGGCGCGATCATGAACTACACGTCGGGCACCACCGGGCGCCCGAAGGGCGTGCGCCGGCCGCTCACCGGCATGGACCCCGACCTGATCGGCTCGCTCTTCACCGGCTTCCAGCAGATGTTCGGCGTGAGGCCCGAGGACGGGAACGTCCACATCACCGGCTCGCCGCTCTACCACACCGCGGTGCTGATGTTCGCCTCGGGCGCGCTGCACCTCGGCCACACCGTCGTGCTGATGGACAAGTGGACGCCCGAGGAGATGCTGCGCCTGATCGCCAAGTACCGCGTCACCACCAGCCACATGGTGCCGACGCAGTTCCATCGCATGCTGCAGCTGCCCGCGGACGTGCGCGCCAAGTACGACTGCACCTCGACGCGCGCGATGGTGCACGCCGCGGCGCCGTGTCCGCCCGACGTGAAGCAGAAGATGCTCGCGTGGTGGGGCGACTCGATCTGGGAGTACTACGCGGCGACCGAGGGCGGGGGCACGATCGTCTCGCCCAAGGAGTGGCGCAACAAGCCCGGCACCGTCGGCAAGGCGTGGGCGAACGCCGAAGTGAAGATCTTCGACGACGACGGCAACGAGTGCGCGACCGGCACCCCGGGGACCGTCTACATGCTGCGCGGCCAGGCCGACTTCGAGTACTTCAAGGACAAGGAGAAGACCGACAAGGCGCGCCGCGGCCGCTACTTCACCGTCGGAGACATCGGCTACCTCGACGCCGACGGCTACCTGTTCCTGTGCGACCGCAAGAACGACATGATCATCTCGGGCGGCGTGAACATCTATCCGGCCGAGATCGAGTCCGTGTTCCTCACGCATCCGAGCGTCGGCGACGTCGCGGTGTTCGGCATCCCGCACGAGGAGTGGGGCGAGGAAGTGAAGGCGGTGGTCGAGCCCGCGCACGGCGTCGTCCCTGGCGATGCGCTGACGCGCGAGCTGTTCGACTTCCTGCGCGAGCGCCTCGCGAAGTACAAGACGCCGAAGAGCATCGACTACGTGACCGAGATGCCGCGCGACCCGAACGGCAAGCTCTACAAGCGCAAGCTGCGCGACCCGTACTGGGCCGGCCGCACGCGCAACATCTGAGGAGCCGCGCGATGGAAGCGCCCGCCACCCCCGCCGTCCCCAAGCCCTCCGGCACCGCCGTGCTCGTGCGCGACGGGCGCGCCGGCCTCGAAGTGTTGTTGTTGCATCGCGCCGACAAGGCCGCCCACGGCGACTGGGTGTTCCCGGGCGGCAAGGTCGAGCCGGGCGACGTCGTGGGAGGCGATCCTGGCTCCGCGGAGTCTGCGCTGCGCGCGGCGATCCGCGAGACCCACGAGGAGGCGGGCGTGCGGCTCGAGGGCGCGCCGCTCCCGCCGATCGCGCGCTGGATCACGCCCGAGATCCGCCCGAAGCGCTTCGACACCTGGTTCTTCCTCGGCGCGCTGCACGAGGAGCAGTCGGTCGTGGTGTGCAACTCGGAGATGACCGAGCACCGCTGGCTCACGCCAGGCGCCGCGCTCGACCTTCACCACGCGAAGGAGTTCGCGCTCGCGCCCCCGCAGTTCGTGACGCTCGCGTGGCTCGCGGACTTCGAGCGCGCCGAGCGCGCGCTGCGCGAATTGCCCGCGCGCCCGCTGATCACGTTCCGGCCCCGCCCCGTGAAGCTCGCGGGCGGCATGGCGATGCTCTACGACGGCGACGCCGGCTACGAGGCGCGCGATCCGAACGCGCCCGGCCCGCGCCATCGGCTCTCGATGCTCGAGAGCGGCACCCTCTACGAGTGGCGCACGCGGTGAGCGCGGGCCGCGCACGGTGAAGGACGAGGCAGCGCTGGACCCGGCGCGCTGTCCGCTCTGCGCGCAGCCGAATGCCTGCGGAGCCGCCGCGGGCCGCGACGCGTGCTGGTGCTTCGACGCGACGCTCGCACCCGAGGCGCTCGCGCGCATTCCCGCGCGCGCGATCGGCATCGTGTGCATCTGCGCGAAGTGCGGGCGCGGCGAGCTGCCGCCCGCGTAGTCGCGCGCGGCTCACACGCCCTTGAACACGGGCTTGCGCTTCTCGAGGAACGCACGCGGCCCCTCGGCGGCGTCCTGGGACGACATCACCTGCATGCCGTGGCGCTGCTCGATCTCGAAGGCCTTCTCTTCCGGCATCGCTTCCGTCTCGCGCAGCGTCGCGAGGATGCCCTTCACCGCGAGCGGACCGTTCGCGGCGATGCGCTCGGCGATCTGCTTCGCCTTCGCGAGCGCCTGTCCGTCGGGCACCACGTGATTCACGAGGCCGAGCTCGTACGCGCGGCGCGCGGGCAGGTCGTCGCCGGCCAATAACATCTCGGCTGCGACCGCGTAGCCGATCTGGCGGCGCAGCCGGACGGCCGAACCGGCCATCGGAAACAGCCCGCGCTGCACTTCGGTCACACCGAACTTCGCGTTCTCGCCCGCGACGCGGATGTCGGTGCCCTGCAGGATCTCCGTGCCGCCCGCGCGCGCGAAGCCCTCGGCCGCGAGAATCACGGGCTTGGTGGGTCGGTACGTCTTGAGCCATGCGCCGTAGATCACGTGCGGTTCCTTCTTCACGCGCTCCATGTACGGGTTGTCGCTGACGCCGCCGCGCATCTTCCCGATCTCGGCGAGGTCCATGCCCGCACAGAACGTGTCGCCGCGGCCCGTGAGGATCGCGACGCGGAGCTCGGGATCCTGATCGAGCTGCACCCACGCGTCGTAGAGGCGACACATCACTTCACAGTTGACGGCGTTCTTCTTCTCGGGGCGGTTCAGCGTGACGACGAGCACGTGCGCTTCGCGCTCGACGAGGACGACGGGATCGGGCATCGGATCTCCTGGCTTCGAAGGACCGGGAGGAGAATGCGGCCGCCGCCGCTCGTCAACGGGGAGGCGCCTGAGAGGCGCTTCACGGAGCAGCCGGTGGATTTCCGGCAATCCTCGGTTCGCCCCGGCGCCTGAAGCGGGCGGCGGTTTCAACCGTTCGCCTCCCCGAGGGGTGATCGATACTGGGGCGAGGAATATGAAAAACAAAGTGAATTCGCATACTTAGGGCCGATTCCTCGCCTTCGCGCGATGCGGGCTCGCGATCGGGGATCCCCCGTATGGGTGATCGGGCCCACAAAACGCGAGCGACCCGCGAGCCCTTGCTGGGGCCACTAACCCTCGAATCCCCAGCAGAAATGATAGTCTGCGCAGGCTTCCACGGGCCCCACGAGCGCTTGCTCGCCCGCCAGAACGTGATCCAGAACACCGGAGAATCCCATGCGAACGCTGAAGCTTGCTGTCCTGGCCCTGTTGTTAATGGCCGCACCGGCGCTTGGCGCCTCGGTGACGGTCACGGGGGTCGGCCAGACCTTCTCGCTCGACTACAACGGCATCGTCGACGTCGGCGGCGTGCCGACCGTGATGCCGGGCCTGAGTGCGACCGTCGACTACCAGATCACCGGCCTCTACTACGACGCGTCGATCAACCGCACGATCCTCGAGATGGACGTCGTGGTTCACAACACCACGGACTCGAGCGTCTGGCAGCATGCGACGGTCTCGGGCATCGGTTTCAACACCGACCCGAACGTGAAGCGCGCCGGTAGCGGCGCCTGGGGCGACTACGGCTACGTCGCGCTCAACACCTCGCTGCCCACCGGCGCGGGTTTCATGGTCGAAGTGTGCGTGTCGGGGCGCCTGAATCAGTGCAACGGCCCGGCGAACAACGCGACGCAGATCGGTCAGACCGGCGCGTCCTCGGTGCAGCTCGCCTTTTACGGCAACTGGACGCAGCCGATCACGATCGACAACTTCGGCATCCGCTACGCGGACTTGTTCTCGAGCTCGCTCGGCGTCAACGGCATGCCCGGCATGGGCGTCGGTTCGATGACGCCGCCGATCCCGGAGCCGGCCTCGATGGCGGTGTTCGGCCTCGGCGCGCTGCTCGTCGGCGCCGCGCTCCGCCGCAAGCGCGACTGACCGAAGCGCATCTCCTCTCCTAGAAGCGCCGGGCTCGAGCGATCGAGCCCGGCGCTTCGCATTTTTGGGGCCGGTGAGACCCGTCGCCCGCGTGGTACACAGTCGCTCCCCGCATCCGAGGATGGCCATGTACGTCGACTTCACGCCCGAACAGAAGAAGCTCGCCGCCGAGCTCCGTGCGTACTTCGAAAAGCTCATCACGCCCGAAGTGCTCGCGGAGATCCGCGGCTCCGAGGGCGGCGGCCCCGAGTTCCGCCGCGTGCTCCGCCAGCTCGGCAAGGACGGCTGGCTCGGCATCGGTTGGCCCAAGGAGTACGGCGGCCGCGCGCTCGGCGCGATGGAGCAGTACATCTTCGCGGAGGAGATCCAGCGCACGGGCTATCCGCTGCCGTTCCTCACGATCGGCACCGTCGGGCCGACGATCATGAAGTTCGGCACCGACGAGCAGAAGAAGCACTTCCTGCCGAAGATCCTCGCCGGCGAGATCCTGATCGCCGTCGGCTACTCGGAGCCCGGCGCAGGCACCGACCTCGCTTCGCTGAAGACCACCGCGATTCGCGACGGCGACGAGTACGTGATCAACGGCCAGAAGGTGTTCACGAGCCTCGCCGACCACTCGGACTACGTCTGGCTCGCCGCGCGCACGAACCCCGCCGCCGCGAAGCACCGAGGCATCTCGATGATCCTCGTGCCCCTGAATTCGCCGGGGCTCAAGGTGACGCCCATCTGGACGGTCGGCGGCGTGCGGACCAACGCGACCTATTACGACGGCGTGCGCGTTCCGGCGAACCACCTGATCGGTGGCGAGAACAACGGCTGGACGCTGATCACCAACCAGCTGAACCACGAGCGCGTCTCGCTCTTCAACTACGGGCCGATGGCGCAGAACTTCGACGAGGTCGTGCGCTGGGCGCGCGAGACGGACCACCCGAAGGGCGGCAAGGTGATCGAGCGCTCCTGGGTGCAGGCCAACCTCGCCAAGTTCAAGGCGAAGCTCGAAGTGCTGAAGGTGCTCAACTGGAAGCAGGCGTGGGACATCACGCAAGGCGGGCTGCACCCCGCGCAGGCGTCGGCGGTGAAGGTGTTCGCCAGCGAATTCAACGTCGAGGGCTACCACCTGCTGGGCGAGGTGCTGGGAGAGGCGGGAGCGATCCGCGACGGCTCGCCTGGCGCGATCCTGCGCGGCAAGGTCGAGCGCACCTATCGCTCGGTGCTGATTCTCACGTTCGGCGGCGGCACGAACGAGGTCCAGCGCGACATCATCGCGATGGCCGGCCTCGGCATGCCGCATTACAAAAATTGAGCGGTGTGCTCGGTGCGGACTCGTTGCGGGAGCGGTTGCGGACGGGTTGCAGAGCGGATGCAGCCGGCGGCGCAGGGCGCCGCGGCTGATCCGCCGAGCGCGAAACGTCGCCTGACCGGCGACCCGAGTGGGAGATGCTGATGGACTTTTCCCTGACCGAAGACCAGCGCGCGTTGCGCGAGCTGGCGCGCAAGATGCTCGAGGAGCTCGCGACCCACGAGCGTCTGAAGGCGGTGAAGGCGACGCCCGAGCGCATCGACCGCAACCTCTGGCGCGAGCTCGCCAAGGCGAACCTGCTCGGCGTCGCGATCGACGAGCGCTTCGGCGGCAACGGCACCGGCCTGACCGAGCTCGCGATCGTGCTCGAGGAGATCGGCCGCAGCGTCGCGCCGGTGCCCATCTACCCGACCCTCGTGCTCGGCGCGCTGCCCATCGCCGCGTTCGGCAGCGACGCGCTGCGCGCGAAGTGGCTGCCGCGCGTCGCCTCGGGCGACGCGATCCTCGCCCACGCGATCGTCGACGATCGCCCGATCGACGTGGTGGCCGCGCGTCGCGACGGCGACGCCTTCGTGCTCGACGGCACACGCTCGCTCGTGCAGGCCGCGCACGTCGCGGACGCGATCCTCGTGCCCGCACAGCTCGACGGCGCGACCACGCTGTTCCTCGTCGACCCGCGGGCCGAGGGCGTGCACCTCGAGCGCGTCGAGACCACCGACGAGCACCTGCGCCCGCACTTCCACGCCACGAACGTGCGCGTCGCCGCGGTCGACGTCGTCGGCGCGCTCGGGCAGGGCGCCGAGATCCTCGCGTGGCTGCACCAGCGCGCGACGCTCGCGCTGTGCGCGATGCAGGTCGGCGTGGCCGAGCGCGCGCTCGAGATGACGGCGCGCTACGCCACCGAGCGCGTGCAGTTCGATCGTCCCATCGGCAGCTTCCAGGCGGTGCACACGCGCGCCGCGGACGCGTACGTCGACGTGCAGTCGATGCGCCTCACGATGCAGCGCGCGCTGCACCTGCTCGAGCACGGCGAGGATGCCGCCGAGAACCTGATCATCGCGAAGTACTGGGCTGCCGAGGGCGGCGCGCGCGTCACCTACGCCGCCCAGCACCTCCACGGCGGCATCGGCGTGGACGTCGACTACCCCGTCCACCGCTACTACCTCTGGGCCCGCCAGATCGGCCTCCAGTTCGGCAGCGGCGCCGAGCAAATCGCACTGCTGGGCACGCGCCTCGCGAGCTGACGGCCGCAGCCCGCCCAACAACTCCAACCTAAGAAGAACGGATTCGAGAGCGCCTCAACGGCGCTCTCGAATCCGACCCCTCCCTCCCTGACCCACGCGACCGCAATCCAGGTTCCACGACGCACGCCGGCGCAGCGGCGGCCGGGCGGCCGGGCGCCGCGGCGGGCTGCGGCGTCGCAGCGGAGGGGCCGGATTCCACCCGGCTCGGCGCACGCCGCCGCCGCCCCGCAGTCTTGGCCGCGAGCGCTCAAGCGCGCCCGGAAGCGGCGCGTCTTCTCCACCCAGCCCCGCACACCTCGGCGCCAAGGCCCCGGAGTCGCGACCCCAGCCCGCCGCGGCGCCCGGCCGCCCGCCCGCCGCTGCGCCGCCTCGAATCCGCGCGCTCGCGCTCTACGCGAGATCGCCCGAAGTCTTGACGATCTTCCCCACGATCCCGTACGCCAGCGCCTCTTCCGGCGACATCCAGTAGTTGCGGTCCGTGTCCTGCTCCACTTTGGCCAGCGGCTGCCCCGTCGCGTCGGCGATCGTCTGGTTGAGCCGCTCGCGCGCCTTCACGATCTCCTCCGCTTCGATGCGGATGTCGGTGGCGCGCCCGCCCACGCCGCCGAGCGGCTGATGGATCATGAAGCGCGTATTCGGCAGGCAGAAGCGGTCCTTCTTTGGCACCGACAGGTAGATGTGCGTGCCGGCGCTCGCGACCCAGCCGGTGCCGACGATGCGCACGCGCGGCTTCACGAAGCGGATCATGTCGTGGATCGTGTCGCCGGCCTCGACGTGGCCGCCCTCCGAGTGCAGGAACATCGTGATCGGCGCGTCGCCGGCCGCCGCCAGCGCGAGCAATTGCGCCGTGATCTCCTGCGCGAGCTTCGAGGTGATCTCGCCGTGCAGCAGGATCGTGCGCGACTCGAACAGCCGCTCCACGATCTTGGGCGGCATGGGCATCGGCAGCTGCGGCGTTTCCGGGGTCTCGTCGTCGTCTTCGGCTCTCACAAGATCCTCGCGTCGAAGGAAGGCGGACGTTAACGGACCCAGCCGCGCACGGGCTCAGTTCTCGAGCGGTTTCGCGAGCAACGGCGGAGCGGACTGCGGGAGCCCGGGAGCCGTCCAGGTGCCGTCGCGGTCCGCGTCCACGAAGATCGGGTTCGTGAAGGCGAAGGGGATGTTGCCGGGCAGCACCGCGGCGTAGGCGCCCTCGGCCGGGCCGCTCACTTCGCTGAACACGAAGGCGTCGCGCGCGAAGCGGAGCGGGACCGTGATGCGCTCCCCGGCCGCAATCTTCCGCTCGGCGACGCGCACGGCGTCCACGTACACGCGCAGCGTGCGAACGGGCACCCACGGCGCCGCGCGCACCTCGACGGCGAGCTCGCCGCGGTCGCCCGCGAAGGTGTCGCCCGGGCCGGCCGGCCCGAGCCGAGCGAACAAGAGCGGCCCGTTCGTGCCGAAGCTGCGGCCTGCGCGGAGCGCTGCCATCAGGGCGGCCTCGTCGAGGTGCGCGGGGTCGTCGCCCGCGAGGGCGACGTAGTTGCGCGGCACGGCCACGATCTCGCCGCGGCTGTGGGAGTCGCTGTTCGCAGTCGCCGTGCGGCGCACGCCCTGGAGCAGCAGCGCCAGCCAGTCGGCGCGCGCGAGCCGATAGCGGTCGAGGCGCTTGCCGTTCAACACCTCGATGCCCGAGAAGTCCACGTCGCGCAGGCCGCCGGGGCCGACATCCATGAGCGAGCGATTGCGCTCGGCGGCGAGCGGAGCGGTCGGATCGAAGGGCGCGCCGGCGACGCCGAGGTGCGAGAAGAACGAGCCGTCGCCCACGCCGTCGGAGTCGCTCTCGCGCGGGTGGTTGATCTGCACGAACGGCTCGCCGCCGGTCGCCGCGCGCACCTCCGCGATCACGCCGCGCACGCGCACGCCTTCGCTGCGCGGTGCGCCGCCGCGCGGCGCGGTGCGGCGCGCGATCAGCGGGAACGCGTTCAGGTGGCCGATCGTGTACGGCGTCTCGCCGCCGTGGAAGGTGCCCGTCACCTCCGCGCCCACGACGCCCGCGATGCGGCCCGCGAGCCCGAGCCGCGCGATCGTCGGCCGCGCGTCGACGATGCGGTCGTGCTCGGTGGTCACCACCACTTCGCCGCCGTTCGCGGCGAACGCCGCCAGCTGCTCCGGCAGCGGGAGCGCGGCGTCCATGCTCTCCGCGCTGTGCACGTGCAGATCGGCGCCGATCCAGCCGGACGTCTCGACGGCGCGCGCAGGCGGCCCGAGCGCGAGCGCGCGCGCTTCGCCGGGGGCGAGCGACAGCTCGGTCTCCTGCAGGCCGTATTCGAGGCCGCGCGTCGCGATCACGCGGTAGCGGCCCGGCGCCAGCACGATCTCGCGCGGGTCCGTCTCCGTCGAGGCGAGCGAGATCACGTTGTCGAACTCGCCCTTGCGCAGCTTTCCCTCGCCCACGCGGAAGCCGAGCCCATCGTCGTCGAAATGCGGCGTGGCGGTGTCGCCGAGGCCGAGGAACACGAGGCGCATCGTGCGGCCCTGCGGCAGCGCGAGCGTCGCCGGCGCGCCCACTGCGAGCAGCGCGAGCCGTGCCCCGTTCGCGCTCACCGAAAAGTCGCGCACCGCCTGGCGCCCGCCCGGGGCGCGCGCGCGGGCCTGATAAGTCCCGATCGGTAGGCGCAGTGCGAAACGGCCATCCGCCTCGGGGCGCACCTCGCTCACGGGCGCGCCACTGGCGGTCGTGACGTGGATGCGCGCGCGCGAATCGTCCACGCGCCCAACGACCGGCGCGCCCTTCGCGAAGAGCGCGTCGGTCGCCGACGCCACGTCCGCGCGCGCACCGACGTGAATCGCGCGCTCGAGCACGAGCGCCTCGCCCTCGCGCAGCGACATCAGCGGCACCTGGAGCAGCGAGCCCAGGCCGGGCGGGTCGGCGTCGCCGAGCCAGAACGGGCGCGGCAACACCGCCGTGAGCGTGAAGTCCTCGGCCGTCACCGAGAAGGTCGGCACGTCGCGGCTGCGGCCGCGCGCGTCGACCGTGCGCGCGGCGACGAGCTCGAGCGCATAAGAGATCGGCGGCAGGCCCTCCGCACCGACGAGCACGTGCACGTCCTCGGCCGACACCATGTCGAGCGCAGTCCACAGCGAGTCGCCGCCGGCGTGGGTGAAGCCGTGCGAGCGCGCGAGGTCGCGGCGCACGAGATGGAACGAGCGCAGCTGCGCGCTCGCGTGCATCGCGAGCTGCGCGAGCCCGATCACGCGCGCGCCGCCCGCGACGCGCGTCAGCTCCGTGGTGACGCGCAGCGTGCGCGGGTGCGCGAGGGAGAGCGCGTGGGTCACGCGCACGCGCAGCCCGCCCGCCTCGCCCTCCGAGATCGCGCGCGCCTCGCCGCCCGCAACCTCGAGGCGAACGCGGTCGCTCGGCAGCGGGCGGTCGCGATCGAAGCTCGGCAGCGCGTGCAGGCTCGACCACTGGTCGTCGCCGCGCCCGCAGTGCCCGAGGTCGATCAGCGAGCCGCCGACGGGCGAGAGGAACGTCTCGTGCTCGGGCGCCGCCACCGCCGCGCACAGCGTGCCGTTCGAGAGCGCGTAGTCGCCGACGCCGGCGTCGGCGTCGGGCCCGCCCACCGCGAGCGCGTCGAAGCGCTCGGCCGTGATGCGCTCCGCGACGAGCGCGCCCGCGGCGGCGTCGGCGAGGGCCGGAGCGCAGGGTGCCGCGAACGCGGCGAACAGAAGCAGCGGGCAGGCACGGTTCACGGCCGCGCACGATAGCCGCGCCGCGCGCCCGCTCCCTCGGGTGAGACCCCCGGACCACGCCCAAACGTCGCACCGCGCCCGTTTCCCGAATCGGGGTCTGACCCCGATTCGGGAAGTCGCGCGACCCCCGGGCGCCTGCACTACCGTCGCGCGCCTTCGGAGGAACGATGCGCACCGGTGAAGTCCGCCACCCCGAGCGCGGTGCCCAGGGCAAGCCGCTCAGCGGCGTGCGCGTGCTCGCGGCGGAGCAGATGCAGGCGCTGCCCTACGCGACGCAGCTGCTCGCGCACCTCGGCGCCGAGGTGGTGAAGGTCGAGCCGCCGAGTCGCGGCGAGACGGGACGCGCCTCGAACCCGTTCATGACCGACGAGGACGGCCGCCGCGTCGGCGCCACCTACCTGCGCAACAACCTCTCGAAGCGCAGCATCGCGATCGACCTGAAGACCCCCGCCGGCTGCGCGCTCTTCAAGCGCCTCGCCGCCCATTTCGACGTCGTGGCCGAGAACTTCCGCGCCGGCTCGATGGAGCGCCTCGGCCTCGGCTACGCCGCGCTCTCGGCGGACCACCCGGGCCTGATCTACGTCTCGCTCTCCGGCTTCGGCAACCTCGCCCCCTCGCCCTATCGCGACTGGCCCGCCTACGCGCCGATCGGCGAGGCGATGGGCGGCATCTACGAGCCGAGCCGCAAGCCCGGCGAGCCGCCGCGCGTGGTCGTCGCGGGCGCCCTCGGCGACAACGCCACCGCGCTCTACGCCGTGATCGGCATCCTCGCCGCACTCCAGCACCGCACCCGCACGGGCCTCGGCCAGCACGTCGACATCGCCATGTACGACTCCATGATCGCGATGGCCGACATGGTCCCGCAGCTCTGGTCGATGGGCGCGCCGGCCTCGATGGCGGGCCCGGGCTCGACCGCGCTCGTCGCCGCCTTCAAGGCGCGCGACGGCTACTTCGTCGTCGCCGTGCTGCGCGAGCACATGTTCGAGAAGCTGTGCAGACTGCTCGGGACCGAGGCGTGGCTCTCGGATCCGCGCTTCGCGACGCGCGTCGGCTGGGCGCAGCACACCGAGGGCGTGATCCGCCCCGCGATCGAGGCCTGGGCCGCGGACAAGACCAAGCTCGAGGCGGCGCGCGCCCTCGCCGAGCTCGGCATCACCGCCGGGCCGAGCAACGTGGCCGAGGATCTCGCCGCCGATCCGCACGTCGCCCTGCGCGACATGCTGATCGAGGTGCCGCGCGTCGACGGCGAGAAGCCGTACCTCGTGAGCGGCAACCCGGTGAAGATGTCGCGCCTCGCGGAGGGCCCGGTGGGCCCAGCGCCGCGCCTCGGCGCGCACACCGAGGAGGTGCTGCGCGAGTTGTTGGGGACCGACGACGCGGAGCTGGCGCGGCTGCGTGCGGAAGGAGCGATCTCGTGAGCGGAGCGGAGCAGGGCGCGCTCGCGGCGTTTGGCGTCGAGGGCAAGGTCGCGATCGTCACCGGCGCCGCGCGCGGCATCGGCCTCGGCGTTGCGGAGCTGCTCGCGCGCGCAGGCGCCCGGGTGGTCGCGGCGGACGTGATCGCCGGGGGGCACGACGCCCTCGCGGCGGCGAGCGGCGGCCGCGTCGTCGCAGCCCGCGCCGACGTCTCGAAGCGCGCCGACTTCGCGGCGCTCGCGGAGACGGCGGTGCAGCGCTTCGGCCGCCTCGACCTGCTCGCGAACGTGGCCGGCGTGCTGCGCGTCGCGCCGACGCTCGAGGTGCCCGAGGAAGACATCGACCTGCTGCTCGGGGTGAACCTGAAGGGCGTGCTGAACGGTTGCCGCGCCGCCGCGCCCGTCATGGCAAAGGGCGGCGGCGGCGCGATCGTGAACATCGCGTCGAGCGCGGGTTATCAGGCCTACCCGCACTACGGCATCTACGCCGCCACCAAGGCCGCCGTCGTCTCGCTCACGCGCACGCTCGCCCTCGAGCTCGCGAAGAGCGGCATCCGCGTGAACGCGATCGCGCCCGGCATGGTCGACACGCAGATGGCCGGCCGCCGCTACCGCAACGCCGACGGCTCGCAGACCCCCGAGCAACGCGCCGCCATGCTCGCCGACACCAAAGAACGCAGTCCCCTCGGCATCCCCGGCGAGCCGATCGACATCGCCCACGCCGTCGTCTACCTCGCGAGCGACGCGAGCCGCTACACGACCGGCCAGGTGCTCCACCCGAACGGTGGGCAGCTGATGGTGAGTTGACGATGCCCCTCGATCTCTCCTCGCTCCTCGCCCCCGCCCACACCGCGCTCGTCACGCAGGAAATCCAGCGCGGCGTGATCGGCGACCTCTCGGCGCTGCCCGAGCTGGCGAAGGAGGGCCAGCGCATCGTCCCGAACGTCGCGCGGCTGTGCGCCGCGGCGCGCGCGCGCGGCGTGCGCGTGATCCACTGCACCGCGATCCGCCGCGGCGACGGGCTCGGCGCCAACAAGAACGCGCGCATCTTCCAGTACATGGCGAAGGCGGAGCCGAAGCTGATCCCCGGCACCGCGGCGGCGGAGATCGTGCCCGAGGTGGCGGTCGCGCCGGGCGACCTGGTGCTGGCGCGCCTGCACGGGCTCTCGCCGTTCCAGGGCACCGAGCTCGACTTCGTGCTGCGCAACGAGGGCATCCGCACGATCGTCGGCGTCGGCGTGTCGGTGAACGTCGCGATCACGAACCTCAGCTTCGACGCCGTCAACGCGGGTTATCAGGTCGTGCTGCCGACGGACGCGATCGCCGGCACCCCGCGCGAGTACGCCGAGCAGGTGTTCCAGCACACCCTGCGCAACGTGGCGACGCTCGCGACGACGGACGACGTGCTCGCGGCCTGGCGTTGACGCCGGCGGGCCACACGCAGCGGGGTCTGGCCCCACTGCGTGGCCTGCGCGGAGGAATCGACCGGGGAACCGATCCGCGCTGGCCAGCGGCGCGTGCGACAATGGGTCCTGGCCCGAGTGTCCGGTCGTCTGCCGAGGAGGGGATGTGAGCGCCGATCTTCCCGAGCACGCGCAGCGCAACCGCGAGCACTGGGACGCCTGGGCGCCGGAGTACGCGAAGCGCGTCGCCGGCGCGTGGGAGCGCGCGGAGCCGAACTGGGGCATCTGGGGCGTGCCCGAATCCGAGCTGCAGCTGCTGCCCGCGGACCTGCGCGGGCTCGACGCGATCGAGCTCGGCTGTGGCACCGGCTACGTCTCGGCGTGGATGGCGCGCCGCGGTGCACGCGTCGTCGGCATCGACAACTCCGCGCAGCAGCTCGCAACCGCGCGCGCGCTGCAGCAGCAGCACGGCCTCGAGTTCCCGCTGATCCACGGGAACGCCGAGTCCGTGCCGCGCGCCGACGCGAGCTTCGACTTCGCGATCAGCGAGTACGGCGCGTGCCTCTGGTGCGATCCATATGCCTGGGTTCCGGAGGCCGCGCGCTTGTTACGGCCCGGCGGCCGGCTCGTGTTCCTCGTCAATTCGATGCTGATGGCTCTCACCACGCCCGAGCTCGAAGGCCAAGCGGCGACGAACGCGCTGCTGCGGCCCGCGTTCGGCCTGCACCGCATCGTGTGGCCGGGCCAGAGCAGCGTCGAGTTCCACCTCACCCACGCCGAGTGGATCCGCGTGCTGCGCGCGAACGGCTTCGAGATCGAGGCGCTGCTCGAAGTGCGCCCGCCTGCGGACGCGACCACGAGCTGGGACTTCGTGACGCTCGACTGGGCGCGGCAGTGGCCGTGCGAGGAGGTTTGGAAGGTGAGGAAGCGCGGGTGACGGCAGGAGCCGCGGCGCCCCCTGGTTCTCTCGATTCGCTGCTCGGCGACGAGGAGCCGCACGCCACGTTCCACGACGCGAGGCTTCAACGCATCGCGATCGACTTCGTCGCTGGCAGCTTCGCAGCCGAGCTCGACGTCTGCGTCGGAGACCCCGCTGCGACGCTCGCTCGCGACCGCGAACGAAGACGCCGCGGGACGCTTCGGGTGCTCGGGCTGTCGCTGTGGTCGCTCGATCCGGCTGCCGTCGGCGGGGGCCCGCTGTGGCTCACCGACGACGGGCCGCTCTCCGAGACGCCCGATCCGCTCGGCCGAACCCTCGCCGCACGCTGCGGCCCCGGCGGAGTCGGTTGGTGGCTGTGCTTCTCGAACGTCCATGCGTTTGGGCACGTCGCCGGCGAGAGCGCGGAGTTTCGGTGGGACTCGTGAGTGCCGCTCCAGGGCCCATTCGCTGAAACACGGAGTCTGAATGCGAGCGGAGAATCTCAGCCTCCACCGAGGGCTACGCGGCGGGTCCCTCGGCGTGCGGGCCTGCGAGGGGCTAGGGAGCGGGAGTCACCGGGACCCGCAGGATCGCTCCGCCTCCGGCGACGCCACCCAAAGGCGTTGCGACGAGCAGCGTGTCTCTGCCCGCCAAGGCGAAGAACAGCGCGTGACAATCGATGTCTCCGTGGACCGCGGGATCGATGGTGCCGAGCTGCTGCGCGGCGCCATTCGACAGCACCTGGAAGACGTCGGCCGAGCGATCGTGGCGCGAGAGGCCGACGGCGAGTGCTCCGGCCAGGCCGAAGAGTCCGCAGGGGGTTCCGCGCGGGAGCGGGTGCGTCGAGAACGCGTCGCTCGCGTCGAGCCGCTCGATCTCGTTCGAGAATGGATTCAAGGCGACGACGATTCCACCGGGGAGCGGAACGCCGAAGTCGATCACCGCGTCGCGGCCGTGCGCGAGCGGCCCGAGCCGGACGAGCGCGCCCGCGGCCGTGAGTCGGAAGAGCCGCTCTTCGCGGGTTGCCCCCGTGAGGATTCGCGTGTGACCGAGGAGTGAGCCGTCCGCGCGCGGCAGCAGTGCGTAATCCGCAACCGCACCGTCCGCAGGAGTGAATTCGTGCAGTACGGCGGGACTGCCCTTCTCGTCGATCTGGATCAGTGCGCCTCGCGGCGTCACCGCGGAAGGAAGTGCGGCTCCAACGAACGACCGGCCGAGGGGGTAGACGAGGCCGACCTGGTCGAGCGGTGGAGTGTTCTGGACTCGGCGCACGACGCGAAGCGAGCCGTTCGCGTCGGCGCGAAGGATCACGGCCGTATCGGCCCGTCGCCCACCGATGAAATGAAACGGGTATCGCAGCACGCCCGGCGAGCCGAGCAGTCCTTCTCGCGTCCGCGACGCGGGCTGCTCGGTCACTGTGCCGTCGCGGCGGTCGATGCGAAGCCCGACGTCCCTCGGAACGAAGCCACTTCCGTGCGCCACGCCCGTGTAGCCCGCCTCACTGCGGGCGAGGGCCTGCGGCGGACTCGCGCCCCGTGGCACGTCGTACAGTTTCCGGAAGTGGCCGCTCCGGTCCACGGCAAAGAGCGTTCCCGTGCCGTGCGCTCCGCCGGACTGGGTCCGTCCGAGGGCCGCACCGTCGGCGAGTTGGGCGCCGAAGAACGTCGGCTCGCGCCCGAGCTCCGTGGCGTTGAGGTCGTGCAGCCTCTCGATGCCGCCGCTCCGCTCGACGCGGAAGAACGTGGCGTCGCCCATGCGGAAGAACTCGGGCCCGCCGCTCGGCGCCGACTGGAAGAGTTGCGCGATCCACTCGCCGACCCTCACCGCACTCAAGGGAGTCGTGACTCCGAAGACCTCGCCGTCGCTCGCCTCGACCAGCGCTGCCGAGTTGATGTTGTGGCTCTCGACGAGGCTCGCGACCTGCCGGAAACGGCCCCTCGGGTCGATCGAGAAGAGCGTCCCCAGGGTCGATCCGTAGATCGTTCCGTCCGACGTCATCAGCGGCGGCTGACGAGTCAGTCCCTCGGTCTCCGGACCGAACTCGTGGAGAATCGAGACCTCGCCACGCTCCGAGATGCAGAAGGCGTAGTCCGTCCCCTGCCAGGTCCACGGATCGTCGCTGAATCCGCAGAGGCCGCCTTGCTTCGTGGGCGAGAGCACGATCTGCAATCCGGCGAAGTCGAGGTCCGTGAGGGCGGTGACGCCGTCCCGCGACACGCGCGAGAGCCGGGTCCCCGAGGTCGTGGACCCGAAGAACGCGATGCCGTTCTCGCCCATCGGCACGAGGACCCGCATCTCGGCGTTCGGAAGAGGCGCGAGCGACTCGATCCGCTCGAGGGCGCCGTTACCCGACAAGCGGAAGAGCACCGGCGCGAACTCGCTGTCGTTGGCGACGAAGTAGACCTCGCCGCCGGCGGTGGCGGCGACTTCGAACGGGATGAAGCCCGGCGTCGCGACGCGCCGCAGCTCGCCCGTCGGCGTGATGAGGAGAAGCTCTTCGGTGCCGGTGGGCGCGAATACGTCGCCATTCTGCGCGGCGGCGAAGCTCGCTCCGAGCGCTGGCGCGAGCGTGCGCACTTTGCCTTCGGCATCGATCACGAAGACCGCATTCTGCGTGGAGCCGAAGATGCGACCGTCGGGCATGCGCTGCAGGAAGGGCTCCGGGCCGGCATCGAGGAACCAGTCGAAGCTGTAGATCGTCTCGAAGCGACCGGACCGATCGGCGCGATACACGGTTCCCGTTCCGACTTGCGCCCCGCCGGTCGTGGTCGTTCCGTAGAACCAACCATCCCGGCCCTCCACGGGCGCGGCGAGCGGATCGCCCCCGGGAAGCTCGAAGGAGCGGACCACTTCGACGTCGGCGGCGGCGAAGGGCGAGAGCCCGATCGAGATTGCGAGCGCGGCAACGGAGCGACGGAACCAGAGAGCTCGAGGCATCGCTTCCCCCTCGCGATGGACGAGTTGTTACGACACGCCGCGGCGGATGCCCTGCGCAGAACTGCGGAGGCGCTGGAGACCGAACGGAAGCCCGCAAGCGCCGCGAAGGCCCGACGAGCGGGCCACGCCGCTCGAGCACTCCGACGTCGCTCGACGCAGGTTCAGGCCGTCTCCAGCGCGGACGCGATCCGGTCGTGGAATCGACCCAGCACGAAGCGCCACGCGCGTTGCATGTAGGCCGCCTGGTCCGCGCCCGAAACGACTTGGACGACTTCGAGGCGCGCGCCGGCCGCGCACGGAGTGATCGCCAGCGTCGCGCGATACACGCCGCCGGGCAGCGGCAGGTCGCCGTCTTGGAAGTCCCAGTGCATGGCGATCAGGACGCCGGGCGCCAGCACTTCGAGTGTGCCGCGAACCCGCGTGCCCCAAGCCATCGTGCAAGCGAAGTGAACGCCGGCGAGCTGGACCGGAACCCCGAGCCACGCCGAGAACAGTCTCGCGTCGGTGAACGCGCGGAAGGCACTCGCGGGATCGCAGGCCGCCTCCGTGAACGTGACCACGGCGTTGGTGACGATCGATGTTGCGAGCGCCTCTTCAGGGAAGATGGGCTGCGGTTCCCACTTCGAGGCGTCGTCGGGAATCAAGCCGCGCAAGGCCTGGATCGCCGAACGATTGGCGCGATACCAGCGAGTCGTCCCCTCCGGGCGGAGCTCGACGAGCCCTGCCTCTCGCAGGACGGCGAGGTGCTCGGAGATCGTGGGGGCCGAAAGTCGGAAGCCTTCGCAAATCGCCGCGACGGGGAGCTCGCGCTCCCAGATGCGCCACAGGATCTCGCGGCGAACGGGGGAGCCGAGGGCTCTGAGGACGCGTTGGGAGCGGCTCGTGCGGGGCGCGCGTTTGGGCACGGCGTGGCGACTCCGAGACGATTCGCGGCGAAGGGTTGGCACTATTTCGGAGTTTACCTAAATAACGTCGGTAGGCTGCGAGGAGGCCGTCCATGGCGTCGGAAGGATCTGCCACCGAATCGCGGAGCACGTTTCGACGCAGCGTCGCCGTCTCCTGCGAGATCCGAGCGACCCCGGGGCTCGTCTGGAGCCTGCTCACCGATGCCGAGGCGTTTCCGCGCTGGAACTCCACGGTGACTCGCATCGAGGGGCCGATCTCGCTGGGCCATCGGCTCCGCATCCACGTGCCGATCTCGAAGCGCGCCTTCACCCCCACCGTGACCGCGTTCGAGTCGGAGAAGCGGATGGTCTGGAGCGACGGCCAGGCGCCGTTCTTTCAGGGCTCGCGCGAGTTCATCCTCTCGCCGGGCGATCGAGGCACGACGCGCTTCACGATGACCGAGACCTTCACCGGCTTGATGTTGCCGCTGATCGGGCGCTCGCTGCCGGAGTTCGTTCCGGTCTTCAACGCTTATGCCGCGGATCTCGCCCGCGAGGCCGAGCTGCGCGCGAGGAGGTCCTGATGGCGAAGTCTGCAGCGGGGAAGCCGAAGGAAGACGGCAGCGCAGAGGCGCCGTGGCAGTTGAAGACGCCGCCCGGCACGTCCGACTTCACGATGCATCGCGATCGACGCGATGGCGTCGACGTGCTCGTCTGCACCGTGGGCAAGACCGTGCTCTTCTACGACGCCCGCTGTCTCGACGACTTGCGCGGGATGTTGAAGAAGCACGGCGACTGGATGGAGCTCGGCGCCGCGGACGAACAAAAGCCCGCGAAGGCCGGCACGGTCGAGGCGTGGGGCCGCTCGCCCGACAACCCGATCGGCGGTTGGTACGGCCTGAAGAAGGGTCTGCGCGGACGCTTCGCGATGTACGTGCCGCCGTTGATGGAGCGACTCGGGCTCGCCGAGCTCGAGCATGCTCCGCGCAACAATCGCATGCGAGCGACCGGCGCGTCGAAGTAGTCCGAACCGATGATTTCCAGCGCGGAGGACGCCGGAACCGGCTCCCCGGCAGCCGGCCTCGCCTCGGTGATACGCTTCGCCCATCGCCCGAGGCCGCCCATGCGCATCACCGCCGCTCCCGCCTCCCTCGGCGCCACCGTCACCGAAGTCCGGCTCGCCTCGCTCTCCGATGCCGAGTGGCGCGAGATCGAGCGCGCCTTCCACGACCGCGGCGTGCTCGTCTTCCCCGGCCAGCACCTCTCGCGCGACGAGCAGACCGCCTTCGGCCTGCGCTTCGGGAAGCTCGACCCGCTCGTCGAGAAGACGGGCACGGTGCCGATCAGCAACCTGCGCGCCGACGGGCGCGTGCGCGAGGCGGGCGACCCGGTGCTCGGCATCCTGCGCGGCAACGAGGGCTGGCACACGGACAGCTCGTACATGCCCGTCGCGGCGAAGGCTTCGATCCTGTCGGCCGAGGTGCCGGCGCAGACCGGCGGCGAAACGGAATGGGCCGACATGCGCGCGGCCCTCGACGCACTCGACGCCGCGACGCGCGCGCGCATCGACGGCCTCGCCGCGCATCACTCGCTCGTGTACTCGCAGTCGCGCATCGGCGAGGCCGATCGCGGCGCGCTCGCCTACGGCTTCGAGGGCCACGACGCGCCGCTGCGTCCCCTCGTGAAGCGACACCCCGCAACCGGTCGTGCGTCGCTCTTCATCGGTCGCCACGCCTACGGCATTCCCGGCCTCGCGCCCGAGGAGTCGCAGCGCTTGCTCGACGAGCTGCTCGCTTTCGCGTGCCAGCCGCCGCGCACCTGGAAGCACACGTGGCGAGCCGGCGACGTCGCGGTGTGGGACAACCGCTGTCTGCTCCACCGCGCGCGGCCCTGGGATCCGGCGCAGCCGCGCGTCATGCACCACACGCGCATCGCGGGCGATCCGGCGACGGAGTCGGGGCTCGCGGGGAGCGCGGCTCGCCGAGCCGTGGCCGACGCTGCCGACGCGTCACGCCGCCTCGGCCAGTAGCTCCTGGATCCTGGCCTCGGTCTCGTCGTAGCGACCTTCCCCGATCGCGACGTGCCGAATTCGCCCGCGCTTGTCGACCAGGTACATCGCCGGCCAGTAGCGATTTCCGTAGGCACGCCAGGTCGCGAAGCCATTGTCGACGAGCACCGGGTACGCGATCGCGCGCTCCTTCACGTAGGCACGCACGTTCGCGAGCGCTCGCTCGTGAGCCAACTCTGGTGTGTGGACGCCGATCACCGTCAGTCCAGCGGACTCGTACTTTGCATGCCATGCCTTCACGGCAGGCTCGACGTTCTGGCAATTCCGGCACGCGAACGTCCAGAACTCGACGAGCACGACGCGCCCCCGCAATTCCTCGATTCGCAACGGGGCGCTGTTCAGCCAGTGCTCGCCTCGCAGGTCCGGGGCGTACCGATCTTCGCGCGCGCTCGCGCGGGTGCCGGCAAACACGAGGAGAGCTGCGAGAAAGATCGTCATGGCGCGCACGGTTCCGGCCTCCGCTGGGCGAAACGCCGCTGCGAGGCCGCCGGTTACATCGATGGCGGCCACCGTCAGTCGCGAAGGACGCGGCCGACCCCACACAGCCCGAGCTCGTCCACCCAGTACGCGAGATAGTCGTGGTCGAGCAGCTCGGCGCTCGCGCGCAGGCGTGCCGCGCCGGCGACGTCTCCGGCGCGCAACGCGCGCACGATCTCGTCCTCGCGCGTCGCGGCGCCGCCGTTCGCGGCGGCGCGCCGTGCAGCCTCCGCTTCGTACGCCCGGATCACGTGGCCAGCGCGCCTCCGGCGCTGGGTTCGTGCTCGTGCTCGATCGGCTCGCCCGCGTCCTCCGGGTGCACCTCGGGCTCGAGCAGCTTGTAGAGCACGGGCGTCACGAGGCGCGCGAGCAGCGTCGAGCTGACGAGGCCGCCCATGATCACGATCGCGAGCGGCGAGTAGAGCGGCGAGCCCTCGAGCGCGAGTGGCGTGAGTCCGCCGAGCGCGGTGAGCGTCGTCAGCAGGATGGGGAAGAAGCGCACGCGGCCGGCGCGCTCGATCGCCTCGTCGAGGCCGACACCCTGCGCGCGCAGCTGGTTGGTGAAGTCGACGAGCAGGATCGAGTTCTTCACCTCGATGCCGACCAGCGCGATGAAGCCGATCATCGCCGTGAACGAGAGCGACTCGCCGGTGAGGTAGAGCGCGATCAGCCCGCCCGCGACGCCGAGCGGGATCACGCTCGCGACGATCAGCGTGCTCTTGAAGGTGCGGAACTCGAGCACGAGCACGGCGAGCACGCCGAAGGCGGCGACGATCATCGCGGTGCCGAGGCCGCTGAAGCTCTCGGCGCGCTGCTCGAGCTCGCCCTCGACGCCGTAGCTCGTGCCCGCCGGCCACCGCAGCGCCGCGAGCCGCGCGAGCACGTCCTTCGTCACCTTGTCGGTGTTGAAGCCGCCACGTACGTCGGCGGTGATCATCGCCGAGCGCACGCCGTCGCGGTGGTCGATGCGCGAGAGCGACTCCTCGAGCTCCACGCGCGCGAGCTGTCGCAGCGGAATCTGCGCGCCCGTGACGCTCGCGACGGACAAGCGGTCGAGCGCGGCGAGGCTCGCCCGGCCGGTCTGATCGAGCGTCACGCGGACGGGATGCTCTTCGCCCGCGGCATCCCGCAGCAGCCCGGCCTCGAGCCCGGCGATGGCGAGCCGCACGGCGCGCTTCACCTCGAGCTCGCTCACGCCGAGCCGCCCCGCCTGCTCGTCGTCCACGCGCACCGCGAGGTCGAGCTTCGCCTGCTGGAGGGGATTGTCGACGTAGCGGGTGCCGGGCGTCGCGCGCAGCAGCTCCTCGACCCGCGCGGCGAGGGCGGGGAGCTGCTCGAGCTCCTCCGCCCGCACGCGGATCTGGATCGGCGCTTCGATCGGTGGCCCGTTCTGGAACTCGAACACGCGGATCTTCGCGTTCGGGAAGCCCGCGAGCTCATCGCGCAGGGCTTCGAGCATCTGCGGCGACGAGAACGGGTCCCACTCGCGCAGCTCGACCATCAGCTCGGCAATCCGCGTGTTCTCGCCGATCGGCCGCACGTTGTAGAAGATCTGCGGGTTGCCGTGGCCCACGTTCGCGATCACGCGCGCCACCTCGGGATGCTTCGCGAGCGCACGCTCGGCAAACTGCGCGGCGGAGTCGGTGGCCGCGAGCGGCGCGCCCTCCGCACTCTCGATGCGGATGCGGAACTGCGGGATGCCTGCCTTCGGGAAGAACGAGAGGCCCATCAGCGGCACGAGCGCGAAGGAGGCCACCGAGAACGCGAGCGCGCCCGCGAGCGTGAGCTTGGGGCGCGACAGCGACAGGTGCAGCAGCGGCCGATAGCTCGCCTCGATCACGCGGTTGAAGATCCGCAGTGCGCGGTTGCCTTCGCGCTCGGTGTTCGAGAGCCACGCTGCGGCGAGGAACGGGATGATCGTGAGCGAGACGAACAGCGAGGCGCCCACGGTGAAGATCACCGCGAGCGGCATGCCGCGCGTGTACTTGCCCGCACCGCCCGGCAGCGTGAGCAGTGGCAGGAACGCGAGCATCAGGGTCGCGGTGCAGCCGAGCACCGCCACGCCGATCTGCTGCGTGGCGCGCACCGCCGCCTCGCGGCGCGATGCGCCGGCGCGCAGGAAGCGGGTGACGTTCTCCGTCACGACGATCGAGTCGTCCACCAGCAGGCCGAGCGCGATCACGAAGCCGACGATCGAGAGCTGGTTCAGCGACAGGTCCACCGCCTGGAGCAGCGCGACGCCGATCGCGAGCGAGAGCGGGATCGAGATCATCACGATCAGCGCGGCGCGCAGACCGAGCGGCAGCAGCGTCACGAGCACGAGGCCGATCGCGAGCGCGAAGTCGCGGTAGAGGCCGTTCAGGCGGTGCGCCACGTTCTTCGACTGGTCGAAGACGACGGCGGCGCGGATGCCGGCCGGCAGACTGCCCTCGAAGTCGCCGAGCACGGCCATGGCGCGATCGCGCACGGCGAAGATGTTCTCGTTCTCGCGCAGCTCGAGCGTCACGAACACGGCGCGCTTTCCGTCGACGCGCGCGCGGTGCGTCTCCTCGGCGTAACCCCAGCTCACGTCCGCCACGTCGGAGAGCCGCACGAGGCGCACGCCGTCGCCGCCGACGACGGTGCCCTGCACCTCGCCGAGCGATTCGTAGTGCGTGCCCGTCTCGACGTTGAAGCGCCGCCCGCCCTGCTCGACGGCGCCGCCCGGCACGTTGGCGGCGCCGGCCTCGAGCGCGCCGAGCACGCGGGTCAGGGGGACGTTCAGGCGTTCGAGCTTCGCCGGGTCGAGGCGCACGCGCACCTGGGACTCGGGGTAGGCCCAGGTCTCCACTTCCTTCACGCCGGGGAGCACCTCGAGGCGGTCCTCGAGGCGCTCGGCCTGCTTCTCGAGCACGCGGAACGGAGCGTTCTCGGAGAGCAGCGCGATCTGCAGGATCGCAACCTCCGTCGTGCGCAGGCGCTCGACCTCGAGGCGCGCGAGGTCCTGCGGCAGCTCCGGCCGCAGCGCGTTCACCTCGCGCACGATCTCTTCGTACTTCTTCTCCGTGTCGGCGTCCCAGTCGAACTCGACCACCGTGATCGAGAAGCCGTCCTGCATCGAGCTCTCGACCTTCTTGATGTCGTCGAGCTCGCGCACGCGATCCTCGAGCGGGTCGACCACGAGCTCCTCGAGGTCGCGCGGGCTCGCGCCGGGGTGCACTGCCGTGATCATGTAGATCGGCATCGGGAAGCTCGGATCTTCCGCGCGCGGGATCGTGCGCAGGGCCGAGATGCCGATCGCGATCAGCATTCCGAACAACACGAGCGTGAGCTGCGGACGCTCGACCGCGAGCTTTGCGATCTTCATCGCGCGGCCGCGACGCCGCCGTCGACCACGCGCACGAGCGCTCCGTCGCGCAAGAAGGCGACGCCGTCCGTCACCACGGACTCGACGCCCTCGAGCCCCGCGCTGAGCGCCGCGTCGTCGCCGGTGAGAAAGGCGACCCGCACGTCCACGCGCCGCGCGCGCTTCTGCTCCGGATCGAGCGCGTACACGACCGCTTCGTCGGCGTCGCCGACCGCGAGCGCCGCGAGCGGAACGAGCGTGACGGCCTCGCCGCCGCTCGGCGCGATCTCCACGTTCGCCGCGAGACCCGAGAAGAGCGCGCGTTCGCCCGGCGCGAGCGCGACCTCGACGTCGTAGGTGCCGGTCGCGGGCGACGCGGCCGCCGCGATCTGCGCGACGCTGCCGACGAGCGGAACGCCGGGATACGCGTTCGCCTCGACCCGCGCGAGGTCGCCGAGGCGCAGCCGCACGACGTCGCGATCCGCGACGCCGACGCGCACGATCCAGCCCTGCGCCGCGCTCTTGAAGGCGAGCACCGGCGCGCCGGCGCCGACCATCTCGTTCTCTTCGGCGAGCTTCGCGAGGATCACGCCGGCTTCGGGCGCGCGGATCTCGGCATGCTGCGCGTCGAAGCGCGCCATGCGCAGGCCGGCGCGCGCCACCTCCTCCGCGGTACGCGCGTCCTGCACGAGGCGCAGTGGCGCGACGCCCGCGGCGTGCAACTCCTCGGCGCGTGCGACGTCGCGCAGCGCCTTCTCGTGGGCCATGCGCGCCTGGGTGAAGCGCGAGCTCGCTTCGTCGGGTTTGAGCGTCGCGAGCAGCTGCCCGGCCGTCACCGCCGCGCCTTCGTCCACGAGCACGCGCTCGACGAAGCCGGGGATCTTGAAGGCGAGCCGCGCCTCTTCCTTGCCCGCGATCGCGCCGGTGGCGCGCACCGGCGCCGCCGCGGCCGCGCGGCGCACGGGTGCTAGGCGGATCGCCTGCGCCTCTTCCGCCGGAACGGCGGGCGGCGCTTCCTCGCGGCAACCGAACGATCCCGCGAGCGCGACCAGACAGAGAGCGCGCACCGCGCGCCCGAGCGACTCCGAGGCCCGCATCAGCTTCTCCTCCGCCGCGTTCGCAGCGCGGCGTTCCTCGGGCGCGGAGGTTTCTTCTCGGCCGGCCGCGCGAGCAGCCCGCCGAAGGCGAATCGATACGCGTCGCGGACGACGCGCGGGAGATCGCGGCCTGCGATCACGTGGTGCGTGCGGCCGCGGATGACGGCGGCCGCGATGCCGTGCACCTCGGCCCAGGTGGCGAAGGTCGCGGCCTCGACGTCGCCCCGCGGCAGCACGCCGGCGGCCATGGCGTCGCGCACGGCGCCGCGCAGGTGGTCGTAGTTGTCGAGCCCCACCTGCCACTTCTTGTCTTCGCGAATTCGGTCGCCGAGGCGGCTCGTGATGAACATGAGCTCGTAGAGCCGCGGATTCTCGAACGCGAAGCGCAGGTACTGCTCGCCGAGGCGGAACATGCGCTCGCCAGGCGGAAGCCCAAGCGCGTCGATCTGCTGGATCGCCCTGCGCAGACGCGCGAAGCCCTCGACGTGCAGCGCGTAGAGGATCTCGTCCTTGTCGCGGAAGTAGGCGTAGAGCGCACCGGGCGTGTAGCCCACGGCGCTCGCGATGCCGCGCATCGAGACGCGCTCGAAGCCCTCGTCGAGGAAGAGCTGGAGCGCGGCCTCCGCGATGCGCTCGCGCATGGCGTCGCGCGTGCGCTCGTGGCGCACTTCGCGAGGGGAGGGGCGGGGAGGTCTGTGGCGGCTTCGGGGGGCCGGCATTGAACACCGTTCAGCGGGCTGAACGGTGTTTAGTGGAGGGCCGGAACGGAGGCAAGCCGAGCCGAGCGCGCCTGCCGATCTCCGCCGGAGCGGGCCGGGTTCAGCGCGCCTTCGGCTGCCCCGTGATCGCCTCGTACACGTCGTCGAGGGAAACCACCGTGTCCTCGCGCGGCGCGGCGGTCGCGAGCTGGTTGCCGTCGAACTGCACGTCGGTCACGCGATCGCGCTCGACCGCGATGAAAATCTCGTCCTCGACGCTCGTGGTCTCCTCGCCCTTCACGCGGCACCCGGACCAGCGCAGCTTCAGCGTGGGCATGCCCACCTCGACCGGGAAGCGCAGCCCGCTGTCCGCGCGGAACGGCGCGCGCTCGCCCTGCGGAAACACCTGAACGGCGTCCACGTACTCCTCGCCGTCGACGAGCACCGAAACGAAGCAGATCGCGGGCTTCACCCAGTCCTTCACGACGACCTCGTCGCCCTTCACCTCGGTCTCGGGCACGAGCGGCACCGCCCGATCGTCGATCGCCACCTCCACCCACCCGTGCGGATGCGCCAGCACGTAATCCCGCCGCTCGATCGGCAACGACGAAGCACAAGCGATCGCCGCGACTCCGATCAACAGACACAGCTCGCGAGCTCGCATGACATTCTCCCGGCACCGCGCAAAGGCGCGCACGAATAGGATGACGCACGAACGCGCCCAGTTCGTTCGAACCGCCTCTACGCCAACGCGGGAGGCGCGCCCCACGGGCGCGCCGATCCGCGCCCTCCCCAACCGATTGCCCGGCGCGGAATCGAGCGCGAGCGCGCGGGGCGGGGCGGGCCGGCGGCGGCTGCGGGCGAGTAAAGCGCAGCTCGGCCCCGTGCATCCGGCAGCGCAACCGACGCAGAGTGCGCGCCTCTCCTCGAGGCTGCGGTACGCCCGCCAAGAGGGGCCGAAAGCGAGCCATCGCCAGCAGCCGTCGCCGGCTCGCCCCGCCCCACGCGCGGATCCCGCACCAAGACGACCCTAGAGCCCGTCCCGCACGAAGGAACCGCCCTTCAGGATCGCCCGCACCTTCGCCCGATCCTGAAGAACCGCGATGTCCGCCGAAGGATCCCCATCCACCACGAGCAGATCCGCGTAATACCCCGCCTTCACCATCCCCGTCTTCACCGCGCCGCCGAGCAGCTCGCCGCCGTTCTTCGTGCTCCAGCGGATCACGTCGAGCGCCGGGATTCCCACGTGCTTCACGTAGAACTCCAGCTCCTCCATGTACCGGCCGTGGGGCAGCACGATGATCCCGTAGTCGTCGCCGAGCACGACCTTCATGCCGTTCGTGCGCGCGCCCTGCACGCGGCGCAGCACGTTGTCGAACTCGTTGCGCAGGCCCGCCATCTGCTCCTCGGTCGCCATCGAGAGCGCCGCGGTGGGCGAGAGCATCTGCGCGGTGAAGAACGCGCTCGGCACCCAGTACACGCCGCGCTCGAGCATCGCGTCGATGCACTCCTGGTCCATCTGGTCGCCGTGGTCGACGACGTCGATGCCCGCCGCGACCGCCTGGAGCAGCACGTTCTTCCAGGCGATGTGCGCGCGCACCTTTGCGTGGCGCGAGTGCGCGGTGCGGATGCACGCGTTCAGCTCCGCCTGCGAGAGGCTCGACTCGCCGTCGTGCTCGGCGACGGCGTGCCCGCCGGAGAGGAACAGCTTGATCATGCGCGCGCCGCGCTTGATCTCCGTGCGCACCGCGCGCTCGAACTCGTCGGGCCCCGAGCACAGGAGCTGCGCGCCCTTGTTGCCGAGGTTCCACCACCACTTCTCCTGGTCGGTGTAGCCGCCGATCGCGTCGAGGCCGCGGCTCGCCGGCATCATGCGCGGCCCGGGGATCAGGCCCTCCTGGATCGCGAGCCACACGTCGGCGTCGATCGTGCCCGCGTTCGCGCCGCTCGAGATCACGCTCGTGATGCCGCAGTCGAGGGCGAGCTTCAGGTTCTTCGCCGCCACCAGCGCGAGATAGTTCTCGGGGCGCTCCACGCCGAGCGGCTCGGGCTGGATCGTGATGTTGTTGTAGGAGGCGTGGAAGTGGCCCGAGACGATGCCGGGCATCACCGTCTTGCCGGCGAGGTCGATCGTGCGGTCGCCCGGCTGCGCCGCGACCGGCGCCGCGCCGACGCTGGCGATGCGCTCGCCCTCGATCACGACGTTCGTGCCGGGCCTCGCGGCGGAGTCGCCGTCCAGGAGGTTCGCGTTCTTCAGAACGATGCGGGCCATCGGGTGCTCTCCAGTGGGAGGGATCAGGACCGTCGGAACGCCGCGAGCAGCTCCGCTTCCTTGTGCCGCGCCGCCTCGAGGTGGCGCTCCTTCACCGTGTCGAAGCCGCGCACCATCTCGGGCAGGCTCGCGATCTCGACGGCGGTGGGCAGGTTCTCGGCCGTGAGCGCATCGAGCAGCTCGCCCAGCGTGGCCTCGTAGCGCGCGATCTCGGCGCGCTCGTCGCGGCGATGCTTCGTCCAGCCGAACGGGTCGAGCGGCGTGCCGCGCAGGAAGCGCAGCGCCGCCATCGCGCGGAAGGCGGGCTGCATGATCGCCATCGGGATCGTCCACTTCTTCACGCGGCCGGTCTCGGGGTCGCGCGGTGCGAGGAACGCGGGCAGGAACTGCGGCGAGAGGTGCAGCGCGAGCGAGACGTCGCCCTCGAACTCGCGCGCCACCTGCGCGGCGAACGATCCGTCGGTGTAGAGCCGCGCGACCTCGTACTCGTCCTTGTAGGCCAGGAGCTTGAAGGAGTACCGCGCAGCGGCCTTCGCGAGCGCGTCGTGGCCGCGCACGACCTGCTGCTCGCGCTCGGCGACGCGCGCCACGAAGGCGCGGTAGCGCTGCGCGTAGGCCGCGTTCTGGAACGCCGTGAGGAACGCGGCGCGCTTCTCGACCAGCGCCTCGAGCGTGGCGTCGGCGACCGCCGCCGGCTCGCGCAGCAGCGGGCGCGCCGCGCGCTTCACCGCCTCGGGGTCGTGGGCGAGCAGGCGGCCCCACGCGAAGGCGCGCCGGTTCATCTCCACGCCGCGGCCGTTCAGCACGATCGCGCGGTCGAGCGCCGCGAGGCTCACGGGCAGCTTGCCGCGCTGCCACGCGACGCCGAGCAGCAGCATGTTGCTCGCGAGCGCGTCGCCGAGCAGCGCCACGGCCAGCTCGTTGGCGTTCACCGCCACGGTGTTCGCGTCGCCGCAGATCGCGCGCACCGCGCCGACCATCTTGTCGGCGGAGAGATCGAGGTTCGCGTTCGTCGCGAACTCCGCGGTCGGCTGCACGTGCGAGTTCACCAGCGCGAACGTGTGCGGCGAGAGCTTCGGGAGGTTCTCGAAGCCGGTCATCACGACCGCGTCGCAGCCGATCGCGACGTCGGCTCCGCCCGCGCCGATGCGCGTGGCGTGGATCTGCTCCGGCGTCTTCGCGATGCGCACGTGGCTCGCGACGGCGCCGTTCTTCTGCGCGAGGCCCGTCACGTCGAGCTCGCTCGCGCCGCGGCCTTCGACGTGCGCGGCCATCGCGAGGATCGCGCCCACGGTGACGACGCCGGTGCCGCCGATGCCCGTCAGCAGCACGTCGTAGGGCTCGTCGAGCGCCGGCAGCGCGGGCTCGGGCAGCGCCGCGAACAGGGCGGCTTCGTCCACGCCGGCCTGCTTCGTCTCGGCCTTGCGCGGCTTCCCGCCCACCACCGAGACGAAGCTCGGGCAGTAGCCCTTCACGCAGGAGAAGTCCTTGTTGCAGCTCGACTGGTTGATCTTCCGCTTGCGCCCGAATTCGGTCTCGAGCGGCTCGATCGAGATGCAGTTGCTCTGCACCGAGCAGTCGCCGCAGCCCTCGCACACGAGCTCGTTGATCACGATGCGCCGATCCGGGTCGTCGAACTTGCCCTGGCGCCGCAGCCGCCGCGCCTCGGCCGCGCAGGTCTGGTCGTAGACGATCGCGGTGACGCCGGGCGTCTCGCGCAGCTGTTTCTGCACGCCCATCAGCTCGTCGCGGTGCTTCACCACGACGCCGTTCGGGAACGCGCCCTCGCCGTACTTCGTCGGATCCTGCGAGACCACGACGACCGTCTTCACGCCTTCGGCGACGAGCTGGCGCGCGATCTCCGGGCAGGTGATCTCGCCTTCGAGGGGCTCGCCCTCGATCGGCTGCCCGCCGGTCATCGCGACGGCGCCGTTCACGAGGACCTTGTACGTGATGTTCACGCCGGCGGCGACGCAGGCGCGCACCGCGAGCAGGCCGCTGTGGAAGTAGGTCCCGTCGCCGAGATTCTGGAACACGTGGGGCGTCTTCGTGAACGGCGCGGTGCCGATCCAGTTCGCGCCTTCGCCGCCCATCTGGGTCGCGCCGAAGGTGCGCCGCTCGGGCAGCCACACCGCCATGCCGTGGCAGCCGATGCCGCCGAGCGCGATCGAGCCCTCGGGCACCACCGTCGAAGTGTTGTGCGGGCAGCCGGAGCAGAAGCTCGGCAGGCGCATCAACGCGCTGGGCGGCGCCATCGGCACGTTCGCGGCGGCGGCGCGCAGGAGCGCCGCGTGCTCCGGCGCGCGGCGCGCGAGCCACGCGCGCAGTACGCCCGCGACCGCGGTCGGCGTGAGCTCACCCTCGTTCGGCACGAGCGGGAGGCCGTTCTCGTCGCGCTTGCCGAGCAGGCGGGGACGCTGCGGCTCGTTGAAGAGGACGCGCGCGAGCTGCTCCTCGAGGATCGGCCGCTTCTCCTCGACGACGAGCACGTCTTCGAGTCCCACACAAAATGCGCGCACGCCGCTCGGCTCGAGCGGCCAGGTCATGCCCACCTTGTAGATGCACAGCCCGAGCGCTGCGCACTCGCGCTCGCCGAGGCCGAGCTCGTCCAGCGCCTGGCGCACGTCGAGGTAGGCCTTGCCGGCGGTGACGATGCCGAAGCGCCGCTGCGGCGCGTCCAGTGCCACGCGGTCGAGGCCGTTCGCGCGCGCGAAGGCCTGCGTCGCGGGCAGCTTCACCTGATAAACGGCGCGCTCGACTTCGAGCGGCACGTTGTTCATCGTCACGTGGTGGTCGCGCGCCGGGAACGCGAACTCCGGCGTCACCACCCGCACGCGCTCGGGCCCGACCTCGACGGAAGCGCCGCTGTCGACGGTGTCGGTCAGGCACTTCATCGCCACCCAACAACCCGCGAAGCGCGACATCGCCCAGCCGTACAGGCCGAAGTCGAGGTACTCCTGCACGCTCGCCGGGTTCAGCACCGGGATGCCGGCATGGATCATCGCCTGCTCGCTCTGGTGCGCGATCGACGACGACTTCGCGCCCGGATCGTCGCCGCACAGCGCGAGCACGCCGCCGTGCTTCGCGGTGCCCATGTAGTTGCCGTGCTTGATCGGATCGAGCGAGCGGTCGACGCCCGGCCCCTTGCCGTACCAGATCGCGAACACGCCATCCTTGGTGGGGCCGGGCTGCACCATCGCCTGCTGCGTGCCCCACACCGCGGTGGCGGCGAGGTCCTCGTTCACGCCGGGCTGGAACAGCACGTCGTGGCGCTCGAGGTGGGCGCGCGCCTCCCACAGCGCGAGGTCGTAGGTGCCGAGCGGCGAGCCGCGGTAGCCGGAGATGAAGCCCGCGGTGTTCAGCCCCGCCGCGCGGTCGCGCTCGCGCTGCAGCATCGGGAGCCGCACGAGGGCCTGCACGCCCGTCAAGAAGACGCGCCCCGACGCCCGCGTGTAGCGGTGGTCGAGCTCGTAGGTGGCGTCGAGGAGCGGGGGGTGGGTCGCCATGGCTGCAGCTGCGGGCGTTAGCGCCGGGGCCGAGCGGAATCAAACGCGAGCGTGGGGGTGCGGGGCGAAAGTGGGCAGGCCGCCGCGGGGACCGCGTCGCGTGCCGAGCTGCGGCGGCGGGTGCGGTTCTGTGCGATCCCGTCCGCTTCCGCCCCCCCGCGAACCGGAGCCCCGATGAAGCTCGGCGTCACCCTGCACGCGACCGACCTGGCCATGGACGTGGCGGAGCTGGCGCGCGAGGCGGAGGCCCGCGGCTTCCACTCCTTGTACATCCCCGAGCACACCCACATCCCCGCCAGCCGCCGGACGCCGCCGCCCACCGGGACGGCCGAGCTCGAGGCGCAGTACTACCGCAGCCCCGACCCGATCGTGGCGCTCGCGGCGGCCGCTGCGGTGACCGAGCGCATTCTGCTCGGAACCGGGATTGCGCTGCCTGCGCAGCACGATGCGATCTCGTACGCAAAGCAGATCGCGACGCTCGACCGGATCGCCCGCGGCCGCTTCGTCTTCGGCATCGGCTACGGCTGGAACGAGGACGAGATGGAGAACCACGGCATCGACCCGCGCCGGCGCCGCGCCCACGTGCGCGAGTCGATGCTGGCGATGCAGGCGCTCTGGTCGAACGAGGTCGCCGGGTTCGCGGGCGAGTTCGTGCGCTTCACGCCCAGCTACCAATGGCCGAAGCCGGTGCAGCAGCCCCGTCCCCGCGTCCTGATCGGGGGCGCGGCGGGGCCAACCCTGTTCGCGCACGTGGCGGAGTACGGCGACGGCTGGATGCCCATCGGCGGTGCGGGCATCAAGCAGGCGCTGCCGCAGCTGCGCGGCTTGCTCGAGGCGCGCGGCCGCGACCCGCGCGCGCTGCACGTGGTGCCGATGGGCGTGTTCCCGGATGCCACGAAGCTCGACTACTACCGCGGCGTCGGAGTGACCGAGTGCGTGCTGCGCCTGCCCTCGGCGCCGCGCGACCAAGTGCTGCCGGTGCTCGACGACTACGCGCGGTGGCTCTGACGAAGCGCTAACTCGTCCGGCGCATGGCGAGTCCCCAGAGCGACGCCTCGTCCGGACTCAGCAGCCGCTTCGAGCCGAAGCTCGTGACGGTGCTGCGCGAAGGCCTGACCGCGCGCGACGTCGGCCGCGAGGTCGTCGCTGGCGTGATCGTCGGCATCGTCGCGCTGCCGCTCGCGATCGCGTTCGGCATCGCCTCGGGCGTCTCGCCGGCGCAGGGCCTCGCGACGGCGATCGTCGCCGGCTTCCTGATCTCCGCGCTGGGAGGCAGCCGCGTCCAGATCGGCGGCCCGACCGGCGCGTTCGTCGTGATCGTGTACGGCGTGGTGCAGCGCCACGGCGTGGACGGCCTCGCCCTTGCGACGCTGATCGCCGGCGTGCTGCTGCTCGCGATGGGCTTCGCCCGGCTCGGCACCGTGATCCAGTTCGTGCCCTTCCCGGTGACGGTCGGCTTCACCGCCGGCATCGCGCTGATCATCGCGACCTCGCAGCTGCGCGACGTGCTCGGCCTCGATCTCGCGAAGCTGCCCGCCTCGTTCGTCGACCAGGTCGCGGCCTATTGGGCGCACAAGGGGGAGGTCACGCCCTGGGCGATGGCGATCGGGCTCGGGACGACGGCTCTCGTCGCGCTCTGGCCGCGCATCCTGCCGCGCATCCCCGGCTCGCTGGTCGCGATCGTGCTGACGACGGTCGCCGTGAATGCGCTCGATCTGCCCGTCGAGACGATCCAGGACCGCTTCGGCGCGGTGCCTTCGAGTCTCCCCGCGCCGCATCTGCCGAGCTTCACCTGGGCCGACGTGCGCGCCGTGTTCCCCGACGCGATCTCGATCGCGCTGCTCGGCGCGATCGAGTCGCTGCTCTCCGCCGTCGTCGCGGACGGCATGGCCGGGACGCGCCATCGCTCGAACATGGAGCTCGTGGCGCAGGGCGTCGCGAACCTCGCCTCGCCGCTCTTCGGCGGCATCCCCGCGACGGGGGCGATCGCGCGCACCGCCACGAACGTGAAGAACGGCGCCAAGACGCCCATCGCCGGCATGGTCCACGCCCTCACGCTGCTCGCGATCCTCTACCTGGCGGGGGACCTCGCGGGCATGATCCCGCTCGCGACGCTCGGCGGCGTACTGCTCGTGGTGGCGTGGAACATGAGCGAGCTGCACGTCGTGCGCAGCCTGCTGAAGGCGCCGCGCAGCGACGTGCTGGTGATGGTCACGACGTTCGCGCTGACGGTGGCGATCGATCTCACCGTCGCGATCCAAGTCGGCATGGTGCTCGCGGCCTTCCTGTTCATGCGGCGCATGGCGGAGATCAGCGAGGTCGGCGCGCTGCGGCGCATGGCGAGCGAAGAGGGGCGCGCGGACGATCCCGACGCACTGGCGCGCCTCGACGTGCCGCCCGGTGTCGAGATCTTCGAGCTGTACGGCACGCTCTTCTTCGGCGCCGTCGCGAAGTTCAAGGACGCCGTGCGCCAGATGGAGCGCCGGCCGCGCGTGATGATCCTGCGCATGCGCGACGTGGTCGTCGTCGACGCCTCGGGCCTGCGCGCGCTCGAAGACTTGCTCGCGCAGACCAAGCGCGACGGGACCACGCTGTTGCTGTCGGGCGTCCACGCGCAGCCGCTCGTCGCGATCGAGCGCAGCGGCTTCCTCGAGAAGATCGGCGAGGACAACGCGCTGCCCGACATCGAGACGGCGCTCGCGCGGGCGCGCGCGGTGATCGGCGAGAGCGCTTAGCCCGCGGAGCGCGCGCCCCGCGTCGCGCGCGGCGGTGCGCGCGACGCGGGAGCGGCTGCCCTAGTCGGCGCACTCGTGCTCGAACGTGCGAAGGACGTGCTTCGCGACCTTCGCGCCGAGCTTGTCGCCATCCTTCATCGAGCTGCGCCAATGGAGCCCCGCCCAGACACGCGCGTCATCCAGCTCGCGCGTGATCTGGTGGACGCTCGCGTAGCTGCGCCGGTCTTGAACGACCTGCGGAACCGAGGCCTTCGCGACGTCCAGCGTCCATGCCAGGGACTCGGTGCAGAAGAATCCAGCGACCACTTCGAGCAGAGCGGTCGAGTAGAACCCGTGACCCGAGGGATACTCGGGATGGTTCACCTGGAGCAGCGGCGTCCAGGTCGCGTCCGGAATCGTGCGGCGATTTCCGTCCTCTGCGGCGCGGGGGATCGCAGTTCGCGGGCGCGCGAAGCGGAAGGCGTACTTCGCGTGGAAGCCGGCGATGCCCGCGTCCGACGCGGCGACGTGAGCCATCGCGAGGAGGCGGGCCGACTCGAGGATGCCGAGGCCCCGGTCGACGGCGAGCGCGTTCAGGTTCCGATTCCAGAACGCATACGTGTGCTCGGACCAGAAGTAGACGACGTCGGTTTGTGCCGGCGTCCGCACCGAGCTGTTCGACCGACCGAGCTCCTTGACCTCCTTGAAGTCGCGAACCCACTTCGACGAGGAAAAGAGATTCGGGCCCGGCAGCGGGAACTGGTCCGGCCCCTCCAGCGTGAAGGGTTCGACCTGCCCGACCTTCACATCGACGGGCTGCGTTCCGCACCCCCCGTTCGGCTCGAACTCCGAGTAGCGCGGGGGCGTGGTGAGGCACTGGTAGAGCACCGTGTTGTTGAAGCCGTCGTTCGCGCGCAGCGCCAGGATTCCGGCTGCGGCCGCTTCCCCGACGGCGATCCCGTCGACCTTTGCTTGCCCGTCGGGGATGCCCAGCAGGTACCCGGCGTACGCGCCGTCGAGGTAGGCGTACTGCGACGCAGCGACGCGTCCGAGGGCCGTGCGATAGGCGGCCGTCGCGACGGCCGCGCGTACGTCGGCGCCCGGCGGGGCGGCGATCTCCGTGGCGTACGGCGCGTACTCGCCCTCGATCGCGACCACGGCGTCGTAGACCGCGAGCTGGATGACGGTGTGGACGATTTCCGAGCTGACCGGCGGGCGCGGGGCGGCGGCGTTGTTGATCGCCGGCGCGACGATGCCCGCCCATTCCGTGACCGCGTTCTGCGCGTTGGCGGCGCCGGCGAGCCCCACGGCGATGGCGAATCCGAGCGCGACCCTCCTGAGGGGCACGGGCGAAGGGTGCTGGGAGCGGTGCGCACCGGAGCGGCGGCGACGAGAGCGAGCGATGGCGTACATGGGGTCTCCACAGGCGTTGTGCAGGACCGGCGGGCGCCACGGCGGCATCCGGGTCACGCGCGAGCAGGGTGTGCCCCGAGGCCGTCCGCGTGCATGAAGGGCGACCCAAGAGACCCGAGTGTTTCCGTGAAGGCCCTCGGAGGGCCGCTTTTCCGAGCCGGCCCAGGCGGGTGTAGGCTTCTGGACCTGCCGAGGGGCGCCGGGAGCACGAGCATGACGCGAGAGGCGACGGCGTTCGGCGATTCGGCCAGGACCCCCGCCGTGCGCTTCGCCGTCGGAGACCTCGTCGTAGACCTCGGCCGCCAGCAGGTCAGTCGCGACGGCGCCGTCATTCCGCTTCCGAAGCTCACCTTCGACCTGTTCATGGCGCTGGTGCGCGCAGCGCCCAATCTGCTGACGCTCGACGTGTTGATGGCGGAGGTGTGGCCCGGAGTCGCCGTGAGCCCCGAAACCGTGAGCCAGCGCGTGAAGCTGCTGCGCGATGCGCTCGGAGACGACGCGCGCGCCCCCCGCTACGTCGCCGGCTTGCGCGGGCGCGGCTATCGCCTCCTGCCCGATGTGGTCGCGCTGCGCGAGCCGCAAGTCGCAGAAGCCCCGTCCAGCCCGACGCCCGCGGAGCCGGCGCCCGAACCTTCCCCGGCGGGCGAGGCGCCGCGCCGACTCCGGGACCGACCCGCGTGGTTGCTCACGCTCGTGTCGTTGGTCGCGATCGCGGCCGCGAGCACCCTCTGGCTGCGACGAAGCGCCGACACTCCACCGCCGGCCGAGCTCGGCCAGCCGCGCAGCGTCGCCGTGCTGCCGTTCGAGAACCTCAGCGACGACCCCCGGGATCGCTACCTCGCGCCCGGCATCGCCGAGGTCGTGCAGCACCGGCTCGCGAGTCACCCCGAGCTGCTGGTCATTGCGAGCACGTCGTCCTTCGCGATTCGCGAGCGCGAATCGGATCTGCGCGAGATCGGGAGGCGGCTCGGCGCCCGCTACCTCGTCGACGGCAGCGTGCTGCGCGCGGGCGATCGCCTGCGGGTGACCGCCCACATCATCGACGCGCAGAATGCGGCGCAGCTCCGCTCGCTGCGCTTCGACCGCGAGATCGAGGACATCGTCCGCATCGAAGACGAGGTCGCGGCTGGCGTGGCCGACGCGTTCGCGCTCACCCTCGCCCCGTCCCCCGCGAGCGCCGCAGGGCGCAGCGCCGACCTCGACGCGCATCTCGCCTACCTCCAGGGCAAGCACCTGCTCGCGAGCTATCGCGTCGCGGACGCGAAGGCCGCGATCGCGAAGTTCGTCGAGGCGTACGCGCGCGACCCGGGCTACGCCGCGGCGTTCTGGGGAGAGGCCGAAGCGCGGGAACGCCACGCCTGGCTCTCCGCGGGAGACCCGTTGCTCGAGCACGGCGAGATCACGCGCCTCCTCGATCGCGCCCTGGCTCTCGACCCGCTGCTCGGCGAGGCGATCGCGTTGCGCGCGGGCCTGACGGGCGACGAGGCGGGGCTGCGGCGGGGACTCGCGCTCGCGCCGAGCAACGGCCGTGGCTACGAGTTGCTGGCGAACTTGTTGTGGGACCAGGGTCGAGACGAAGAGGCCCGCCGCACGATCGAGCTCGCGAAGCGACTCGATCCGCTGACTCCCCGGAACCATTACCTGGAGGGCCTCGATCGCTTGCATCGCGAGGACCTCGACGCGGCGGAAGCCAGCTTCGCCAGCACGCTCGAGCTGGACCCGCAGTTTCTCCCCGCGATCGCGCGCCTCGGCACCGTCGAGTCGATGCGTGGCCACTTCGCCCAGGCGGTGCGGCGCTACGAGCAGGCGCTCGCGCTCGATCCCGACGCGCTGTTCGTGAGCCAAGACCTGGCAATCGTGTATCTCGATCTCGGCGAAGTCGAAGCCGCGCGCAGCGTCGGCACGGGAATCGAGGTGGCCCTCTACGAAGGCCGTACCGATCGCGCGCTCGCCATCGCCGCTGCGCTTCCCGACGAGACGCGTCGCTACCACATCGAACCGTCGGTGCTGGCGTTCGTCATCCGTGACGAGGGTCTGCGCACTTCCGACGAAGCGGGTGCGCTGCGCTCGCTCGACTGGATCGCCGGACCGGATTCCCCACCCGCTCCCGACAAGATCCTCGCCTCCGCGCACCTGCTGCTGCGGATCGGCGACGCGCCGCAGGCGGAAGCGCAGCTGCGCGAGCTGGCCGCGAGCTGCGAGCGCACGGCGCGCGGGCGCTCGACGGGTTGCTTGCGCCGCCTGGCCGCCGTTTCCGCGATCCGCGGCGACGACGAGGCGGCGCTCACGCTTCTTACGGAGTGGGCGTCGCGGAGGCAGGGGTTCGACTGGTACGTCCTCGCGCGAGATCCGGCGTTTGCCCGGCTTCGCGGCTCGCCCCGCTTCGAGGCGCTGATGGCCCGGTCCCGCGAGCACGCGGCGAGCGAGCGCGCGCTCCTCGAGACGCTGCGCGCGCAGGGCGACGTCCCGCGGCGCAGCGCGGCGCGCGACGGACTACCTCGCGCGCTTCTGACCGCCGAGGAGAATTAGGTCGGGCCGGGCAGCGAGAGCCCCAGCGCGAGCGCCTCTTCGAGCAGCTCGTCGTCGATCTGCTCCGGGTCGAGGTACTCGACCGCATAGCGGAGGTAGACCTTCTCGCGAACGAACATCTCCAACAAGTCGGGGTCGACGTGCCCCTCCTTGCACATGTCGTCGAGGATTCCGAGCACACGGCGCAGCGGCATGGCGGGCTTGTACGGACGGTCCTTCGCGGTCAACGCCTCGAACACGTCCGCGAGGCCGAGAATGCGCCCCTGCATCGAGATCTGGTTGCGCACGAGTCCCTGCGGATAGCCACGCCCGTCCATGCGCTCGTGATGCGCGCCGGCGATCGCCGGAACGCCGCGCAGCGAGCGTGGGTACGGCAGCTGCTCGAGCATGTGGATCGACGCGACCACGTGGTGGTTGATCAGCTCGCGCTCGCGGTGGTTCAGCGTGCCGCGCGAGATCGTCAGGTTCTCGACCTCTTCGTCTCCGAGCAGCGGTCGCAGCTCGCCGCCGGCGTCGCGATAGGACCAGCGCGCGGCGATTTCGCGCACGCGCTGCTGCTCCTCGGGCGGCATGAATTCGCCGCCGATGTTCGCCCGGCGCAGGAACTCACGATCGGCGTCGAGCGTGCGCAGCCAGGCGTCGACCTCGGCGGCGTTCGCCGGCGGGCTCGCCGCGGCAGCCGCGGGCGCCGCGCCGCTCGCGAGCAGCGCGTCGCGGCGCAGGATCTCGAAGCGCGCGTCCACCACCTCGATGCGGTCCACGATCGTCTCGAGCTTCGTGCTCTTGTCCTGCACGTGCACGGGCGTCGTCACCTTGCCGCAGTCGTGCAGCAGCGCCGCGATGCGCAGCTCGTAGCGCTCGGCCTCCGTCAGCGTGAAGTCCCGCAGCGCGCCCTCGCGGGTCGCGCAGGCGGCGTCCGCGATCAGCTCGGTGAGGATCGGCACGCGCCGGCAGTGTTGGCCGGTGTACGGGGACTTCTCGTCGATCGCGCGCACGATCAAGCCGATCAGGCCCTCGAACAGCGCGCGGAATTCGCTCGCGAGCCGGTCCTTCGTGAGCGCGATGGCGGTCTGCGAGGCGAGCGAATCGGCGATCGCGCGGTCCTCGGCGGGGAACGCGGCGCCCGAGAGCTGCAGCACGCCGATGAACGAGCCCTCGTGATTTCGCATCGGGAGCGAGAGCGTCTCGAGCGCGCGGTCGTGCTCGGCCTCGCACGCGACGAGGGCGCGCTCCGCGAGGGCGAGCAGCGTCTCTTCGTTCGCTTCGCCCGCACCGCTGAGGATGCGGCGGTCGAGGCGATCCGCGTCGTCCAGCAGGTACAGCGCGCCGACCGGCGCGTTCGTGACGAAGCGTGCGCCTTCGACGATCGAGCGCAGCAGGTGGTCGAGCTCGCGCTCGTTCGAGAGCGCGGCGCCGACGCCGTTCAGGCGCTCCATCACGCCCACGTGGCGCTCGATGCGCGCGGCCATCGCGTCGAACGAGGCGCCGAGCGCCGCGAGCTCGTCGTTGCCCACGAGGTTCGCGCGTACGCCGTAGTCGCGCGCCGCGAGCCGCTGCGTCGCGGCGTGCAGCACCTCGACCGGGCCGAGGCTGCGCCGCACGAGGATCGAGGTCGAGAGAGCGACGATCAAGAGGCCGCCGAGCGCGATCAGGGCGAACGACTCGCGGAAGTGCTCGAGCGCCGCGAGCACGCTGCCGCGCGGCTCTGCGATCTCGACGTGCCACGCCTCGGCGCCGAACGCACCCTTCAGGAAGACGTCCCAGGCTTCGTCCACCTGCGCGCCGTCCGCGTCCATGCGGCGCTCGAACAGCAAGGCGCCGGCGCTCGAGACGCGCAGGCTCGCGTTCGCGCGCAGCGTCTCCGCCGCGAACAGAAAGCCGGGGTCGAGCTCCGCGATCCACACGCCGGACGCTGCGCGCGGGCGGATCAAGCGCACGTGCGCCGGCGCGCCCCCCTCGACGCGCAGCAGCGAGGCGCCTCCCGCGAGATGCGCACGCTCGCTCGCCGAGAGCGCGAGCGCGTCTGCATCCGGCGCGGACGCGAGGCCGAGCAGCTTGTCCGCGAGGAAGGCGTCGCCGGGCGCGACGCCCGGTGCGCCGAGCGCGGTGTCGACCAGTACGAGACGCTCGAGCGCGCGCATGCCGAGCTGCTTGGCCTCACGCGCGAGCCGCGTGCGCGCGTCGCTCTCGAGCTGCGCCGAGGTGGAGGACCAGGTGATCGCCGCGAACAGCGAGATCGGGAGCAACGCGCTCGCGAGCACGACGAAGAACACGCGGCGCGCGATCCGGCTCGCGAGGAAGCGCCCCTCGATCCAGCCGCCGAGCGCCACGGCCTAATAGTTCCGGGCCAAGCCGACGAACGCGCCGTTGGCGCCGCGCACGACGTCGTCGAGCGAGTCGGGGTGCGTGATCTGCGGCCGCGACCTGCCGTCGACGCCGAGGCTGTAGAGGTCGTAATCGGAGTTGAGCGGGACGAGGAATTGGTCCTTTCGGACCAGGGCTGGCGGCGCACCGGCGATGCGCCGATAGACGTAGGGGCGTCTCCAAGGATCCTTCTGGCCAAGACCGGCTGCAGCGAGACTGACGGGAAGCTGCACACCGTCCTTCACTCGCACGTCGAGGTGAAGCGCGATCCCTTTGATCTCGATGATCGCGCGCGCGACGCGAACGCGTTCGATGTAGAGGCGGTAGTTCGTCGTCGCGAGCGCGGCGAAGATGCCGAGGATCGCGACGGCGATCGACACCTCGACGAGCGTGAAGCCCGCGGTTCGCGGACGGCGGCTGCGCATCACGCGCTCCGCGGCCCGCTGCGGAGCGCCTTGCACTCCGCTTCGAGCGCCGCAGCGAGCGCGATCGCCTCGCCGTCGCCTCGCGCGCTCGCCCACTCGGCGAGGTCGGCGGCGCGCTCTTCGATCCGGGCACACGCGGCCGCGCGCTCCGCGGCCTGCGCCCGCAGGGCGCCGAGCATCGCGTTCAGCGCGGCGGTCTCCTCCTGCACGTAGTCGGTCGCGCGCACCACGATCGGGTCCGGCACGGCGCCGCCCGACAGCGCGCGGAACGCAGCGACGAAGCGGAACAGCGGGCCGCGCATGCGGGCGTAGAGGGCCCACGAGCAGGCGCAGGTCGAGAGCAGGGCGACGGCCACGACGGGCCAGAGGCGGGCGTGCAGGTCGAGGATTTCGAGCGTGAGGCGACCGAGCTCGGCGTCCGATCCGAGACTCGCGTCGAAGCGCTGGAAGAGCGGCACGAAGATCGCCGCCGCCGAAAAGAACAGGAGCGCCGTCGTGAAGCCGGTGGTCACCCAGAGCAGGTGCGCGCGAAAGGACGGATTCGCGAAGAAACTGTCGCTTCTCATTGCAACATCCTGCCCTTCGGGTCGAGCGTCCAGCGCTCGGGGCGATCGCCGATCTGCAGCGTCGCCGGCTCGGTGCCGAGCAGCTTGAGGCGCAGCGCGAGGTCGTCCGCGCGCTCGCTTCCATACGTGATCGTGAGCGTCGTCGTGCCGTCGGGCAGCGCCTCGGATTCGACGTCGCGCACCATGAAGTTCTCGGAGGTGGTCGGCCCCGACGCGAACATCAGCGCGCGCTGCGAAATCATCAGGGAGCGCCCGGCGTAGCGCGCGTCGTCGCAGATCCAGCGCCCCAGGAAGGAGTTGGGGACGACGCGCAGCTCCTTCGCGCAGCCGAACGACGTCAGCGCGAGAACGAACGCGATCAGCCCCATGGCGCGCACGCGGCACCCCTCCCCACGTGGCGTTTCGGCGTGGAGATGCGGGGACTTGACCGCGCTGGCTGCGGAGCGCTGAGGACGCGGACTACGCGAAGCGGCGACGCAGCGCGACGCCGAGTGCTCCGACGGCGAGGAGGGCGAGCGCTAGCGGCTCGGGGAGCGAGACGGTCATCCCTGAGATGATCCCGTCGAACTCGATGTAGTCCGTGGGCGCCCGGCCCGCGATGGGCCCGAAGAAGTAGAAGTTCGCGTCATACAGGCTCGCGTCCCAGTCCACGCCAGTCAGATCGTCCGTCGTGAGGGCGCCTGCCGTGTAGTCGATGAGCGTGGGGTTTCCGTAGGCGAGAGAGGAGAGCGCGACACCGGCCGGCAAGGGGCCCGAGGCCACAAAGCGATCGAAGAACAGGCCGACGACATCGACGCCGTTGGTGTCGTTCTCGATCGTGACGCCGTTCGAGCTGACGCCCTGATCGACGAACGAGTAGCTACCCGACGAGAAGCTCAGCGTCCCCGCACTGCCGTTCAGGAAGTAGTCGCCCACGTCGGGGAGCGCGTTGACGTCCGGAGCCCCGTCGTCGAAGACAAAGGTCGCGGTGAAGGCCGTGCCGGCCTTGATGGAGCCATCCAATACACCGGCGGTATCGGTGACTGAGGTCCAAGTCCCCGTCATCACCACCGTGATCGTGGACGCGGACGCGCGCTCCGCCCCGCCTACGCCGAGCAGTGCAGCGAAACCCATCGCGGTCAGCGAACGAAGCCAGCCCTCCACGGATGCCCCTCGAGCGTTCTTCCCGAGGCGATCCTACTACGGTGCGGAGCGCGTTCGCGCGCTTACTTGGCGGCGCCGACGAGAAATGCGAGCGGTCGCCCGGCTCACCGCGTGCGGGCGACGATCTCGCGGCCGAACCAGCCGGCGCGTTCGAGCCATTGCGCGCGGCTCGCGCACGGGGGCAGGGTGATCGCGAGCCAGGTGACGCCGAGCGCGCCGAAGCGCTCGGCAGCGGCCAGGACGGAGGCGGGCTCGGGCAGGCCGTCGCCGCGCATGTCGAGCCCGAACGGCGAGAAGCACACGTCGAGGGGAGCGCGGCGCCCCACCTTGGCAGCGTGCTCGCGGGCGTAGGCGATGCCGCGCGCGAGGTCGCCCTCGTTCTCGAGCGCCGCCGTCCCGACCCGTGCGGCCATCTTCCCCGGGGCTGGGAACGGGAGCCAGCCGTCTCCGAGCTCGACCGCCCGCCGAATCGCGCGCCGGCTGTTGCCGCCCACCCAGAGCGGGGGATGTGGTGCCTGAACCGGCCGCGGCAGGGCGGTGTTGCCCGACGCCGAAAAGTGTCGGCCCGCGAGTGACACGCCGGATTCGCTCCAGATGCGCTTCAGGGCGCCGAGCAGCTCGTCGGCGAGCTCGTTGCGCTCGTCGTAGGACGCGCCGAGGGCGGCGAACTCCGGCTCGAGATAGCCCGCGGCGGTGCCAGCGATGACCCGCCCGCCCGACGCGAAGTCGAGGCTCGCGAGCGCCTTCGCAGCCAGGAACGGGTTGCGATACGCCGCGATCAACACGTGCGTCTGAAGGCGCAGGCGCGTGGTCGCCGCCGCGGCGAAGGAGAGCGCGACGAACGGATCGAGCGCGTGGTGCCCGCCGCTCGCGAGCCAGCGGTCGCCGGGCGCCGGGTGGTCGGTGACGAACGCGGCGTCGAAGCCGGCGTCCTCGGCCGCGCGGGCCATCTCGCCGATCGCGGCGCCGGTCAGAAACTCGGCGGGCGCGGACACCTTGTCGGTCGGAAGCTGGAGCGTGAAGCGCATCCCGCGACCCTACCCGAGCGCGGACGGAAGTTCTTGCCGGCGGGAAGCCCGGAGCTGTTAGGATCGTCCGCAACCCGGTGCCACCTGGAGCTCTCGTGGGGCAGCGCGCGCCGTCGTCACGCTGCGCGACGCCCCCGGCGCACCGGCCCCAGCCGACGCGGCTCGGGATGCCGGTCGACCGCCTTCGCGACCCCCGAATTCCGGCGAGCCGCGACCGGCGGCTGAACCGCCCGGCCGCGGTTGTCACTCGGCCGCGCCCTGCGTCATTCTGCGCCGCTTCCGTCGGGCCGTGCCCGCGGCGAGAGGATGATGCGATGGACCTGCGTTACTCGGACGCCGACGAAAGATTTCGCGCGGAGCTGCGCGGCTGGCTCGCGGCGGAGGTGCCGAAGCACGGCGCGCCGCCGCCGCGCCACGATTGGGACGCGCGCCGCGCGTGGGATCTCGGCTGGCAGCGCAAGCTGTTCGACGCCGGCTACGCGGGCGTGAACTGGCCCAAGGCCTACGGCGGCCGCGGCGCGACGCTCACCGAAGAGCTGATCTACTACGAAGAGACGGCGCGCGCGAAGGCGCCTTACGTCGGCATGAACTTCGTCGGCGTGCGCCACGGCGGTCCGACGCTGATCGCAGAGGGCACCGAGCTGCAGAAGCAGCGCCACCTGCCGCGCATCCTGCGCGGCGAGGAGGTCTGGTGCCAGGGCTTCTCGGAACCGACGGCGGGCTCCGACCTCGCGGCGCTGAAGACCTCCGCGGTGCGCGACGGCGACCACTACGTCGTCACGGGCCACAAGATCTGGACGTCGTTCGCGCAGCGCGCCGACTACTGCGAGCTGCTCGTCCGCACGAACCCCGCGGCGCCGAAGCACAAGGGCATCAGCTGGCTGATCCTGCCGATGGACCTGCCCGGCATCGAGATCCGCCCGTTGCCGACGCTGCGCGGCGAGAGCGACTTCAGCGAGATGTTCCTCGAGAGCGTCCGCATTCCGTGCGAGAACGTGGTCGGCGCCGAGAACGACGGCTGGCGCATCACGAACGTGACGCTGCGCTTCGAG
>CAZCTH010000008.1:0-86620 GCA_964501435.1 uncultured Spirochaetales bacterium
GAAGCGGCTGAGCATTGGGGGCTCCTCGTGGCTTGCTGGCGACGATGGGGCAGGGGGGGAGGGGGAGGCAAGAGAAGAGCTAGGAGCGTTGGGTGCGAACGCGAGGGCGGGAGGGGCGCCTTCGCTGCGGGCCTTCATGTTGGGGATTGCGGGGCGGTGGGTGTCGCGGGGCGTGTGGGTGGGGGGGAAGGCTGCTGGGAGTTCATCGGCGGGGTCGGCTTTTTGGGGCATGGGGGTGTGCGGGATGGGTGCAGGCTTGCGGCCCTTCGCTCTGGGCGCTCCCGTCCCGCCCTCGCTCCGGGCAGGGTGCAGTCCTCTTGTGCGCGATGAGATGTCATGGGGAGGGCGGAACGTCTGCGCCGTTGAGGCGCAGACGTTCCGACGCTGCGCGTGCTCGCCGGTCGAAGCGTCGCGGCTTCGTGGGCGTTCGGCGTAGGATGGAGAGCGTGTGGGTTGCGGGGAGGGATTGCGCATGACGCGTGCTTGTACGCGGCGGGAGTTGTTGGGGTGGGGTGTGGCGTCGAGCGCGGCGCTTGCGGCAGGTGGGCTGACGGGGTGCGGAGCGCCTGAGGCGCGGGCTCCTGTGGTGAAGAACCTGGGGCTCGGGTACGGCGGGTTTGCGATGGGGATTCAGAGCTTCTCGCTGCGGCATTACACGCTCGAGGCGGCGCTCGACGTGGTGTCGGGGTTGGGGCTCCGGCACGTGGAGCTGATCCCGGAGACGGGGCTCGGGCCGGTTTCGATCGGCGAGCACTTCGCGGTGACCGAAGAAGGCGAGGCGATCGACGCGGTGCTCGCGGCTTGCGCGTCGCGCGGCGTGGCGATCGCCGCACACGGCGTGAACACGATTCCCGATGCGGAGGCGGCGCGCGCGTTGTTCGCGTTCGCGGCGCGCGCGCGGATTCCGGTGCTGACCATCGCACCGAGCGCAGAGGCGCTGCCCGCGCTCGACGCGCTCTGCGCCGTGCATCCGTCCATCCGACTCGCAATTCACAACCACGGTCCGCACCTGCCGTGGGAGACGCTGGACGAGATCTCGGGCGCCCTCGCGGGCCGCCACCCGGGCTTTGGCGCGTGCGTCGACACCGGGCACTTCATCCGCAGCGGCGTCGATCCGGCCGAAGCGATTCGCCGCTTCGGCGCGCGCGTGCACGCGGTGCACCTCAAGGACTTCGTCGGCGCCGGCACCTTCGCGAAGGGCTGTCTGCTCGGGAGCGGAGCCCTCGACCTCGATGCGGTGTTCCGCGCCCTGCACGAAGTCGGATTTTCAGGCGCGCTCTCGCTCGAGTACGAGGAGAACGCGGAGAACGTCGTGCCCGATCTCGCGGCGTGCTTGCAGGCGGCGTCGCAGGCGGCGGAGCGGGTGGCGCGCGGCTGAGCCTCAGCTCGGCTTCAGCAGCTTCTCGCGGCCCACGCCCCAGAGCCATGCGCCGAGCAGCCCGAACGCGGCGAGCGCGGCGAGGTCGCTCGTCGCGAGCGCGCTGCCCGTGCCGAACGCGAGCGAGCGCGAGAGCTCTTCGCTCGCGCCTGCGAGCAGCGCGAGCAGCGTGCCGCACACGGCGCCGCCGGCGATCATGCCCGACGCGGCGAGCACGCCCGGCGACGAGTCGCTCTCGGTATCGCTGCGCCGCCGCCGGCGATCCACGAGCCAGCGCACCACGCCGCCCGCGAAGATCGGCGTGGACGCGGAGATCGGCAGGTAGACGCCCACGGCGAACGGCAGCGACGAGATGCCCGCGAGCTCGAGCGTGAGCGCGATGAAGGCGCCGATGCCGACGAGGCCCCACGGCAGCTTCTGCGTGAGGATGCCGTCGATCACGAGCGACATCAGGCGAGCCTTCGGCGCGTCGAACTTCTGCACCGGCGTGCCGTCGTCGCGCTGCGTCACGACGCCGTTGATGCCGGGGTCGACGAGGTATCGGATCGCTCCGGCGTCGTCGACGAGGTAGCGGCCCGGCGGCACGCCCGGCGGAGTCTCCTCGGCAGTGAGGTGCACGACGTTGTAGGTGGCGGCGTCGCGCTTCGCGTCCGGGCCGCGCAGCGGTTCGCGCTGCTCGAACTGGGTCGCGTCCACGACCACGCCGGGGAAGCTGCGCGCGGCATACACGGTGCGCACGTCGTTGAAGAGCTGGAGCGTCGCGCCGATCACGAGCGCCGAGACGCTCGCGCCGATCAGGATGCCGATCTGCTGCGCGCGCGGCGTCGCGCCCACGAGGAAGCCCGTCTTCAGGTCTTGCGCGGTGGTGCCGCCGTTCGACGACGCCACGCACACGACGGCCGCGATCGAGAGTGCCGTGAGGCGGTCGGCGGGCGAGGTCCAGTCGAACGCGAGGAAGAGCAGGCACGTGAGCAGGAGCGTCGCGACGGTCATGCCCGAGATCGGGTTCGAGGTGGAGCCGACCTCGCCGGTGAGCCGCGACGACACGGTCACGAACAAGAAGCCGAAGGCGAGGATCAGCAGCGCAGCGGGCAGCGAGACGCCGAGCGCCGGTACGAGCATCAGCGCCGCGACCAGGCCGAGGCTGCCGAGCACGACCGTGGACATCGGCAGGTCGCGGTCGGTGCGAAGCGGATCGGGCTCTGCCGTCGCTCCGCCGCGCAGCGACGCGAGCCCGGCGACGAAGGCCTTCGCGAGCATCGGCAGTACGCGCGCGAGCGCGATCAGGCCGCCCGTCGCGACCGCGCCGGCGCCGATGTAGAGCACGTACTCGTTGCGGATCTGCCCCGGCGAGAGCTGCGAGATCGGCACGGTCGCCGGGAAGAGCGGCGTCGTCAGGCCCTCGCCCACGATCGCGATCAGCGGGATCAGCACGAGATACGAGAGCACGCCCCCGGCGACCATGATGCCGGCGGTGCGCGGGCCGAGGATGTAGCCGACCCCGAGCAGCTCGGGCGCGACGTCGAGGGCGACCGAGCCGCCCTTCAGCCAGCCGAGCGAGCGCTCCGCGGTGGCCTTGATCAGGCCGAAGCCGCCGTCGCCGTTGAGCAGCTTCGCCGCGAAGCCGACGCCGAGGCCGGTGAACACGGTCTTCGCGCTGGTGCCGCCCTTCTCGCCGGCGATGAGCACCTCGGCGCAGGCGGTGCCTTCGGGGAAGGCGAGCTTGCCGTGCTCGAGCGCGACCAGGCCGCGGCGCAGCGGGATCATCATCAGGATGCCGAGCAGCCCGCCGAGCAGCGCGATCGTCATGATGCGCGGCAGCTCCATGTCGAAGCCGAGCGTCATCAGCGCGGGCATCGTCACCGCGACGCCGAACGCGATCGACTCGCCGGCCGAGCCCGCGGTCTGCACGACGTTGTTCTCGAGGATCGTCGCGCGCCGGAGTCCGAACGCGCCCTGCAGCCAGCGGAAGATCGAGATCGACATCACCGCGACGGGGATCGACGCGCTCACCGTGAGGCCCGTCTTCAACGCGAGATAGAGCGACGCGGTGCCGAACAGGATGCCGAGCACGGTGCCGAGCAGGATCGGCAGCAGCGTGAGCTCGGCGACCGAGCGCTCCGCGGGGACGAAGGGGTGGTGCGTCGGCAGGGGCTCGCTCATGTCGCATCGGCTCCGTGGGGCCGGCGCACTCTACCCGCGTCGCATGCTTCCCGGGCGCGGAATCGCGCGCGGCGCCGCGTCAGGCGGCCTGGCGCGCGCGCCAACGCGCGAGCGCGAGGCGCTGCTGCGCGAGCCCGAGGACGGCGCCGGCGTCGTGCGCCTCGCGCGGCAGCGCGGCGAGGCCGAAGACGATGCGCAGGGCGACCGGCTCGCGGATGCCGCCGCGGCTCAGCGCGATCGTGTCGAGCTCGTCGCGAATGCGCTCGAGCCGGCGCTCTACGCCGGGATGGTCGGTGTCGAGCAGCGCCAGCGAGAACTCGTCGGGCCCCGTGCGGCCGAGCAAGTCGGTCGCGCGGAAGCGGTCGACCAGCACGCTCGCGAGCCAGCGCATCAGCGCGTCGGCGAACGCGGGGCCGTGTACGTCGCGGATCACGCGCAAGGCGGAGAACTCGATCTTGGCGAGCATGATCGGGCGCGTCGGGCCGCGCCCCTTCTGCTGCGCGCCGCGCAGGCAGCGCTCGAACGCGAGGGCGTGCAGCGCGCCGCTCGCGCCGTCGAGGATGGCGAGGCGCTGGATGTGCTGGCCGCGCGCGGCGGCGAGCGTGCTCGCGACGCCCGCACCGGCGGTCGCGACGAGCGCGGGCGCGGCGCCTGCGGCTGCGTTTCCGCCGAACGCGTAGAGGCTGCCGATCGAGAACAGGGCGACGCCGCTCGCCCCAGCGCACAGCCTCGGATCGGAGCGCGTCGCGAGCGCGGCGAGGATCGCGATCACGACCGCGAGCGCGTGCAGCGGGTCGACGCGCAGCGCGGCGGGTCCGAGCGTCTCCCAGGCGACGCCGCTCAGCGCGATCGCGTAGAGCGCGCAGGCGCCGAGCACCGCCAGCGGATGCGCGCGGGCGTCTTCGCCGGACTCGAGCCGCGCGGCGACGATCAGGCCGGCGAGCAGCGAGCTGAAGATCGCCCAGCGCGCGATGGCGCCGGCGGGCAGCCACGCGAAGCAGAGCGGCAGCGTGAGCAGCGCGATCACCGCGACGTGGGCCTGGCTGCGGTCCGCGGTCGCGGCGGCGAGCAGCGCGTCTTCGGGCGATCCGGTGAGGAAGCGCTTGAGCGCGCGCTGCGTTCGCGCCCATAATGCGCGCGGCCGCTCGGCCGTCGCGAGTGCGAAGTCCCAGCTCGAGTTCAGTCGGTCGGCCACCGGCGTCATGCCCCACTTTCGGTCGGCCCGGCGGGCGGCTTGACGCGAGCGCTCGGCGCTTGGCGCCCGGGCGAGAGGAGAGCTGCGTTGAAGCGAATCGGCGGATGGGTGCTGGCGGTCGTGCTCGGGGTCGCGGCGGTGCTGTTCGTGGCGGGCAAGGGCTGGCTCGGCAGTCCCGAGAAGCCCGGGACGCCGCGCGGAGCCGCGCGCGGCGCCGCGCAGGTGGTGGCGGAGGAGGCGCGCGTCGCGAGCGCGGCCGAGGCCCTCGCGGTGCCGGAGGCGAAGCAGATCCTGTTCGGCGACCTCCACGTCCACACGACGTTCTCGTTCGACGCCTTCATGCTCAGCATGCCCGCCATGGTGGGCGAGGGCGCGCACCCTCCGGCCGACGCCTGCGACTTCGCGCGCCACTGCTCGGCGCTCGACTTCTGGTCGATCAACGACCACGCCGAGGGGCTGACGCGGTCGAACTGGCTCGACACCGTCGCGTCGGTGCGGCAGTGCAACGCGATCGCGGGCGAGGGCGCGCGGCCCGACACGGTCGCGTTCCTCGGCTGGGAGTGGACGCAGATCGGCGGCACGCCCGCCGATCACTACGGGCACAAGAACGTGGTGCTGCGCGGGCTCGGCGAGGGCGAAGTCCCCACGCGCCCGATCGCGGCGGGCGGCCGCGCGCTGCAGATCCGGCAGAGCGGCGGCCCGTCCTTCTTGCAGCGCAGCGTCGCCGCGCTCACGGGCGGCCACTCGCGCTACCGCGACCTCGCGCGCTACTTCGCGGACCGCGACGCGAGCGCGTTCTGCCCGAAGGGCGTGGCCGTGCGCGACCTGCCCGCGGACTGCGTCGAGGTCGCGGACACGCCGGCGGAGCTGTTCGACAAGCTCGACGACTGGGGCTTCGACTCGATCGTGATCCCGCACGGCACCACGTGGGGGTTCTACACGCCGCCGGGCTCCCAGTGGGACAAGCAGCTCGCGGGCCGCATGCACGATGAGGATCGTCAGACGCTCCTCGAGATCTTCTCGGGGCACGGCGACTCGGAGAAGTACCGCGACTTCCGCGACGTCGAATTCGACGCGGAGGGGAACGCCGTCTGTCCGCCCGAGCAGCCGGACTACCTGCCGACCTGCGTGCGTGCGGGCGAGATCATCCGCGAGCGCTGCCTCGCGGAAGGCGCGAGCGCGGAGGCGTGCGACGAGCGCGCCGCGAAGACGCGCGCGCTCGCGGCCGCGGCCGGCGGCGCGGCGCACCTCGTGGTCGACGGCGAGTCTGCCGCGGAGTGGCGCGACGCCGGGCAGTGCCGCGATTGCGACCAGCCCGCATTCAACTACCGGCCCGGCGGCGCGGCGCAGTACATCGCCGCGCTCGGCAACTTCGACGACGACCCGACGCATCCGCGCCGCTTCCGCTTCGGTTTCATAGCGGCGAGCGACAATCACTTCGCGCGCCCGGGCACGGGCTTCAAGCAGAAGAATCGCCGCGGCAACACCGAGTCGAACGGCGAGCCGGTGACCGGGATCCTCGCCGCGCAGCAGACGGCCGCACCGCGGGCGCCCTCGGCGCAGCCGCGGCCCTTCGACCCCGCCGGCTACTCCGGCTTCCAGCTCACCGAGTTCGAGCGTCAGGCGTCCTACTTCATGATGGGCGGCCTCACCGCGGTGCACGCGGAAGGCCGCGACCGCGATGCGGTGTGGGCTGCGCTCGAGCGCCGCGAGGTGTACGGCACGACGGGGCAACGCACGCTGCTGTGGTTCGACCTCGTGAACGCGCCGGGCGGCCCCGCGCCGATGGGCGCGCAGCGCACGCTGTCCGAGGCGCCGCAGTTCCGCGTGCGCGCCGCGGGCGCGTTCGAGCAGAAGCCCGGCTGCCCCGAAGAATCCGTCTCGGCGCTGGGCCCCGACGGCGTCGAGCGGCTGTGCAAGGGGGAGTGCCACAACCCGAGCGACGTGCGGCGCCCGATCACGCGCGTCGAGATCGTTCGCATCCGCCCGCAGCGCGCGCCGGGCGAAGCGGTCGCCGGTCTGATCGACGATCCGTTCCTCGTGCTTCCGTGCAGCGGAGATCCTGCCGGCTGCAGCGTCGAGTTCTCGGATCCGGAGTTCCCGACACTCGGGCGCGAGGCGCTCTACTACGCGCGCGTGTACGAGGCGCCGGACGAAGCCATCAACGCGGGGGGCATCCGCTGCGAGCGCGATGAGTCGGGCCAGTGCAAGAAGGCGCAGCTCTGCCCCGGCCCCGACGGCGTAATGGACGACTGCCTCGCGCCGCGCGAGCCGCGCGCGTGGTCGTCCCCCATCTACTTGACCTGGGCGCCCCCGGTCGCGGGGCAGACGACCGCAGTCGCTGCGGCGACTGCGGACTGACGCGGAGTCAACGCCCACCCCGAGCGTTTTCCCCCTTCCCACGCGAAACGAGTGCGCTCACAATGGCACGCCCTCGCGAGGCCCGCGGTCCGCCCGCGCGTCGCGAGGTCGAGTTCGGTGCCGCTCACAAGGAGACCTGCATGCTCGCGCCCCACACGTCCTCGCGCTTCGTCTGCGCGCTCGCGCTCTGCGCCGCGCTGGCCTCTCCGCTGTCCGCGCAGGAGACCGCGCCGGCCGCCGAGGAGCCGGCTGCCGCGGGCGGGACCGGCAGCTTCGAGGAAGAGATCGTCATCACGGCGACCAAGCGCTCGCAGAGCGTGCAGGAGGTTCCGATCGCGGTCACCGCGATCACGGCGGAAGGCCTCCAGGCGCGCGGCATCGCGGACGTAAAGGACATCCAGCAGGCTGCGCCGAGCCTCGTCGTCACCGACTCGAACAGCACGACCAACGGCGGCGTGATCCGCATTCGCGGCGTCGGCACGTCCGGCAACAACCCCGGCCTCGAGTCCGCGGTGGGCTCGTTCATCGACGGCGTCTACCGCAGCCGCGCCGGCCTCGCGATGCAGGACCTGATCGACGTCGAACGCGTCGAGATCCTGCGCGGCCCGCAGGGCACGTTGTTCGGCAAGAACACGTCCGCGGGCCTCGTGCACATCATCACGAAGCAGCCCGAGTTCGAGTGGGGCGGCCACCTGCAGGCCACCGTCGGCAACTACGACATGCGCAAGGTGCAGGGCAGCGTGACGGGCCCGATCCTCGACGGCGTGCTCGCCTTCCGGCTCGCCGGCTCGACCCACGTGCGCGACGGTTATTACGACGACATCGACACGAAGGACACCTTCGCGGATCGCGACCGCTGGGCGCTGAAGGGGCAGTTCCTCTGGACCCCCACCGAAGCCTTCGACGTCCGCTTCATCGCCGACTACACGAAGATGCGCGAGCACTGCTGCCCGGCGGTACAGACGCTGGTGGGCGCGAACGGCAACTTGCTGCAGGGCCTCGGCGCGACCTTCCCCGGCGCGACGATCTGGAACGGCTCGGCGCTGGTCGGCAAGCAGGACCGCGACGAGCTCAGCGTCGGCACGAACGACGACCCGGTCGAGGACGTGGACGACTGGGGTCTCTCCGCCGAAGCAAACTGGGATCTCGACGTGGTGAAGGTGAAGTCGATCCTCGCGCACCGGCAGACAGACATCTTCCGCACCCAGGACATCGACTTCACGAACGTCGACGTGCTCTCGCCCGGCGACACCGACGAGAAGTGGGAGAACTGGAGCCTCGAGTTCCAGGTGGGCGGCACGCTCGAGCAGGCGTTCGACCTCGACTGGCTGATCGGCTGGTACGGCTACTCGGAAGACCTCCGCAATGCGAGCGAGGTGCTCCTCGGCTCGGCGGCCGGCCAGTACATCGACCTCCAGGTCCGGCGCCAAGCAACGATCCCGGGCTACGCCTCGCGCTTCGGCGACGGGGAGGGTCGCTCCTCGGTCCACAGCCAGGACTCGAAGGGCTGGTCGATCTTCACCCACAACATCTTCCACCCGACCGATCGGCTCTCGCTCACCCTCGGCGCGCGCTACGGCTGGGAGCGCAAGGAAGGCTCCGGCATCCACCTCGGCGCCGCGCCGGGACAGCTCTCGAGTGCGCCGTACTGCGATCGCTCGACGACGTTTCCGAACACGCCGCTCGGCGGCGCGCTCGCGACGGCGCTCGCGCAGTCGCTGCGCCAGAACCTCACGAACACCTGCGACAACTTCAGCTGGGCCGGCGCGTTCGAAAAGCGCAACTGGAGCGGGACGGTGCAGCTAGGGTACGCGTTCACCGACGACATCAACGCCTACGGGAGCGTGTCGCGCGGCTACAAGGCCGGCGGCTTCAATCTCGACGCCGATGCATTCAATTGCGAAGTCGTCGACGCCGCGCGCGTCGCACAGCCGGTGGGCACGGTGCTGTCGGGGTCTGCGGCGAACGGCGTGTGGTGCCGCCCGAAGGACCTGACCACGTTCGATCCGGAAGAGTCGTGGAACTACGAGCTCGGCCTGAAGACGCAGGTCTTCGACGGGCGTGTCACCGCGAACCTCGCGCTCTTCTGGACCAACTTCGGCGACTTCCAGCTGAACACTTTTACTGGGCTCGGCTTCATCATCGACAACGTCGAGGAAGTGATCTCGCGTGGAGCAGAGCTCGAGGTGACCGCGTACCCGTGGGACGGCGTGATCTCCACGCTCTCGTTCACCTACGCTGACACGAAGTACGGCGACGGCATCGATTCCTGCTTCCAGCTCCAGTATCCGGACCTGTCGGTAAACCGCTGCCCGGACTGGGCTGCGACGGGCGGGCTCGACACGTTGCCCGGCGGAACCGGCAGCGGCGCTTTTTTCCCGAACGACAACCTCGCTGCCGGCCGCCGCATTCCGCAGGCCTCCGACTGGACGGCGAGCCTCAGCGTCAACGTGATGAAGCCGCTCTTCGACACGGGCTGGTCCTGGTACACCGGCGGCAACTTTTACTACCGCGGCGACTACGAGAGCAGCTCCGACCTCGATCCGCGCAAGTCGCAGGACGCGTACATCAAGCTGAACCTGCAGGCCGGCGTGCGCTCACCGGGCGACCGCTTCGACATCCAGGCGTGGGCCAACAACGTGACGAATGAGATCGTCACGACTGGCTACTTCGACTCGGTGTTCCAGGGCGGGAGCATCAGCGCCTTCCGCCAGCCGCCGCGCATGTACGGCGTGACGGCCACCTACCACTTCGGCGAGTAGCGAGCGCCGCGAAGCGGCGCATGGGAATCGATTCGACCTGCGGCGGTTTCGTGCGCTCGTTCGCTGTCGCGCGCAGCGTGCGAGCCGTGGCACGCTAGCCGCGCTCGAGGAGCCCCATGCGCAAGCTCGTCATCGCGTTGCTCTCCGTCGTCGTGGTGGCCGCGCTCGCCGGGCTCGTCGTGCGCGAGGCCGGGCTCGGGCGCTTCGGGGCGCGCGAGCAAGCCGGCACGCCGCGCACGGCGCGCCGTGCCGTAGCGCCGCCGGCGACGCCCGGTGCGAAGCAGATCCTGTTCGGCGACCTCCACGTCCACACGACGTTCTCCGACGACGCGTTCACGTTCAGCCTGCCCGCCCTGGGCGGCGAGGGCGCGCATCCTCCGGCGGACGCCTGCGACTTCGCCCGCTTCTGCTCGGCGCTCGACTTCTGGTCGATCAACGACCACGCCGAGCGGCTGACGCCCCACCACTGGACCGAGATCGTGGGCTCGATCCGCGCGTGCAACGCGTCGACCGACCCCGTGAACCCCGACACGGTCGCGTTCCTCGGCTGGGAGTGGACGCAGATCGGCGACACGCCCGAGAACCACTACGGGCACAAGAACGTGGTGCTCGCGCACCTCGACGACGCGCGGATTCCCGCGCGCCCGATCGGCGCCGAGCGGCCCGCGTCGCGGCAGCTCGTGGCGGCGCCGGTGCTCGCGCGCGGCGTCGCCGCGCTCAGCGAGGGCGGCCGCTTCCACGACTTCGCGCGCTATCAGGCCGACGTCGAGGCGACTGCAATCTGCAAGAAGGGCGTGCCCGAGCGCGAGCTGCCGCAGGACTGCATCGAGCTCGCGGCGACGCCCGCGGAGCTGTTCGCGAAGCTCGACGACTGGGGGCACGACGCGATCGTGATCCCGCACGGCACCACGTGGGGCATGTACACGCCGCCGGGCTCGAAGTGGGACAAGCAGCTCGTGGGCGCGCAGCACGACGAGCAGCGCCAGACCCTGATCGAGGTGTTCTCGGGCCACGGCGACTCCGAGGTCTACCGCGATTGGCAGGAGATCGACTGGGACGCCGACGGCAAGCCCGTGTGCCCGCCCGCACGCGACGACTACTTGCCCTCGTGTCAGCGCGCCGCCGAGATCGTGCGCGAGCGCTGCACCGCGGCGGGCGAGGGCGCCGAGGAGTGCGAGCGCCGCGCGCAGGAGGCGCGCGCGAACTTCGTCGCCGCGGGCCTCTCGGGGCATCTCACCGTCCCCGGTGCGACGGCCGAAGACTGGCTCGACGCCGGGCAGTGTCGCGACTGCAAGACGCCGGCGTTCAACTACCGACCGCGCAGCGCGATGCAGTACATCCTCGCGCTCGGCAACTTCGACGACCCCGCGCATCCGCGCCGCTTCCGGTTCGGCGTGATCGCGGCGAGCGACAACCACTTCGCGCGCCCCGGCACCGGCTACAAGCCGATCCGCCTCGGCCACAGCGAGGCGATGAACGGCGCCGCGCGCCCGTCGACCACGGGCATCGTCGCCAGCACGATGGCGCCGCCGCAGGTCGCGCCGCAGCCGCGCTCGGTGCCGCTCGATCCCACGGGCCTCAGCGGCTTCCAGCTCTTCGAGACCGAGCGCCAGCAGTCCTATCTCACGACCGGCGGCCTGACCGCGGTCCACGCCGACGGCCGCGATCGCGACGCGATCTGGCGCGCGCTCCAGCGCCGCGAGGTCTACGGCACGAGCGGTCACCGCATGCAGCTCTGGTTCGACCTCGTGAATCCGCCCGGCGCCGCGCCCGGCAGTACGCGGCCGATGGGCAGCGAGGTCGTGCTGGCGGACGCCCCCGTCTTCCAGGTGCGCGCGCTCGGCTCGTTCGAGCAGAAGCCCGGCTGCCCCGACGAGAGCGTCGACGCGCTCGGGCCGGAGGACGTCGCGCGGCTGTGCCGCGGCGAGTGCCACAACCCGAGCGACGTGCGGCGTCCGATCACGCGGATCGAGATCGTGCGCATCCGCCCGCAGCAGGTGCGCGGCGAGGCGATGGCGAAGCTGATCGAGGATCCCTGGCTCACCATCGCGTGCGCGCCGAGCGCCGAGGGCTGCACCGCGACCGTGAGCGACCCGGACTTCGCGGGCGTGGGCCGCGAGACGCTCTACTACGCGCGCGCCTTCGAGGCGCCCACGCCGACGGTGAACGGCGGCGGCGTGCGCTGCGAGCGCGACGCCCAGGGCCGCTGCACCGGCGTGAGACTCTGCGCCCGCGACGATCCGAGCGAGCAGTGCACGTCGCCGGAGGAGCCGCGCGCGTGGTCGTCGCCGATCTGGGTGAGCCCCGCGCCCGCAGAGACCGCCGTCGCCAGCAATTGAGTCCCAACCCGAGCGAGGAACACCCGATGAGCGCCATCCTGTACGACGTCGCCGACGGCATCGCGACGATCACCATCAACCGCCCCGAGAAGCGCAACGCGATGTCGTTCGCGGTGCTCGGCGAGTTCCTCGAGGCGACGAAGCGCGCCGGCGAGGACGCGAGCGCGCGCGTCGTGATCGTGACGGGCGCCGGCGGCGCGTTCTGCGCGGGCACCGACCTCTCGGACCTCGCGAGCCGCCCGCCCGAGAACCGCGGCCTGCGCGGCCGAGCCGACGAGACCGAGCGCTGGTGGCCGCTCGTGGTGTGCCCGAAGCCCGTGATCGCGGCGGTGGACGGCGCCGCAGTGGGCATGGGCGCCGAGTTCACGAGCCAGTGCGACGTGCGCATCGCGACTCCGCGCGCGCGCTTCGCCTGGAACTTCTCGCACCGCGGCCTCGTGCCCGACACGGGGGCCGGCACCTGGATCCTGCCGCGCCTGCTCGGCCACGCGCGCGCGCTCGAGCTGCTCTATTCGGGGCGCTTCGTGGACGCGCAGGAGGCCCTCGCGCTCGGCTACGTGCTGAAGGTGGTGGAGCCCGAGAAGCTGCTCGGCGAGGCGCGCTCGCTCGCCACGAGCTTCCTCGCCGGCTCGCCGCTCTCGCACCGGCTCCTCAAGGACCTCGTCTACCAGGGCGAGTCGCGCGACTTCGCCGCGCACATGGAGGCCCACACCGAGGCGATGAAGACGTGCTTCGCCTCCGAGGACCACCGCGAGGGCGTCGCCTCGTTCCTCGAGCGCCGCGCCGCCAAGTTCGTCGGCCGCTGAGCGGCGGGCAACGGTTCGCGCGCCCGGGGCTGCGCGCCGAGCGCGGGGTGCGGTAGAACCCGCGCCGCGCGGAGGTACGCACATGGATCTCGCTGCTCTACTCACGGGCCCGCTGTTCGCGGGCGCGGCCGACCTCGCGCTGCTCGTCGGGCGCCTCGCGATCGGGGTGTGCTTCGTGATCCACGCGCTCGGCAAGCTCGGCGTGGTGGGCACGGGCAACATGGAGGGCTTCACCGCGTGGCTGCGCAGCCTCGGCGTGCCGATGCCCGAGCTGAACGCGCGCATGGCCATGCTGTCGGAGCTGCTCGGCGGCGGCGCACTCGCGCTCGGCTTGCTCACGCGGCCCGCGTGCCTCGTGCTGATCGGCACGATGGCCGTCGCGGGCGTGCTCGGGCACAAGGGCGCCGGGTACTTGATCACGAACGAGCCGCCCGGGGCGGAGTACACGATCAACCTCGCCGTCGTGTGCGGGATGTTTCTCCTGATCGGGCCCGGCGCGTACTCGCTCGACGCGCTCCTGTTCTAGCGGCGGGCGGCATGCGCACGGGGATTCGCTCGCTCTCGGAGATCGCGCGCTTCGACGAAACCTGCGACGTGCTCGTCGTAGGCCTCGGCTGTGCGGGGGCGAGCGCGGCGATCGCCGCGCGCGACGCCGGCGCCGACGTGGTCGTGCTCGAGCGCTCGAGCGGCGGCGGCGGCACGTCGGCGATGTCCGGCGGTGTGATCTACCTGGGCGGCGGCACGAAGCTGCAGCGCGCGTGCGGCTTCGACGACTCGCCCGACGAGATGTTCAAGTACCTGATGGCCTCGGTCGGGAAGTTCCCCGACGAGGCGAAGATTCGCGCCTACTGCGACGGCAGCGTCGCGCACTACGACTGGCTGTGTGCGCAGGGGATCCCGTTCAAGGAGACGTTCTACTACGGCTGCTCGGGCGAGCCGCCGACGGACGACGGCCTGGTGTGGTCGGGCTCGGAGAAGACGCACCCGTTCAAGGAGATCGCGAAGCCCGCGCCGCGCGGCCACGTGCCGAAGCATCCGCACCAGACCGGTCACGTGATCATGAAGCACCTGATCGCGAGCGCGCGAGCCAAGGGCGCGCGCATCCAGGGAGACTCGCGCGTCATCGCGCTCGTGCTCGATGCGGAGGGCGAGGTCGTGGGCGCCGTCGCGGAGCGCTACGGCCAGGCGCGCACGCTGCGCGCGCGCGGCGGCGTGGTGATCGCTACCGGCGGCTTCGTGCTGAACGACGCGATGCTGCGCCGCTGGGTTCCCGATGGCCTGCGCTGCTCGATGCGCGTCGCGGCCGACGGCGACGACGGCAGCGGCATCCGGCTCGGCATGGCCGCGGGCGCCGACGTCGCGCACATGGACAAGGCCTCCGTCTCGCTGCCGGTGACGCAGCCCTGGGGCCTGAAGCGCGGCGTGATCGTGAACGCCCAGGGCCAGCGCTTCATCAACGAGGACACCTATTACGGCCGGCTCGGGGAGCACGCGCTGTTCCACCAGGGCGGCAAGGCGTGGATGATCGTCGACGACGAGATCTTCGAGAAGGCGGAGTATCCGAACACGGGCAACGTGGCGGCGGCGGGCGAGACGATCGAGGAGCTCGAGGCCGAGCTCGGCTTCGCCAAGGGGGCGCTGCAGGGCACGCTCGCCGTCTACAACGAGTTCGCCGCGCGCGGCGAGGATCCGATGTTCGGGAAGAACGCGGAGTGGTTGAAGCCGCTCGCGAAGCCGCCCTTCGGCGCCTTCCACTGCTCCACCGAGAACTGCCTCTACGCGGTGTTCACGCTCGGCGGTCTCGTCACCGACGTGGACGGGCGCGTGCTCGACCCGGGCGGGCGCGCGATCCCGGGCCTCTACGGCGCCGGCCGCGCCACCTGGGGCGTCTCGGCGGGCAGCTACTCGAGCGGGCTCTCGCTCGGCGACGGCACGGTCTTCGGGCGGCGCGCGGGCGAGGCGGCGGCGGGCGCACGCCGCTGAAGCCTCGCGCTCAGAGCAGCGCGTCGAGGGCCGCGAGCGCGTCCGCGAGGTCGCTCTTCACGAGCACGCCGCGGATGCCGAGCTTCTCCGCCGCCTCGACGTTGCTCGCGGCGTCGTCGAGGAACAGGCACTCCTCGGGCGCCACGTCGCCGAGCTGCGCGAGCGTGTGGAGGAAGATCGCGGGGTTCGGCTTGCGCATGCGCACCTCGCTCGAGTCCACGATCACCTGGAACAGCTCGTCGGCCGGCACCATCTTCCGCCACGACTCGCGGAACTCGACGATGTTGTTCGTGACGAGCGCCGTGCGGTAGCCGCAGCCGACGACGGCCCGCGCGCGCGAGACCATCGCGTCGTAGGCGCCGCGCGGGCCGTTCGCCATCGACGCGAACAGCTTGAACGGGTCGGCGTCCACGCCCTCCGCGCGGCCGAGCTCGACGATCGCGTTGCGCGCGTCCACGAGCGCGATCTCGCCGCGCTCGAGGCGATGCCACGGGTGGTCCGTGTCCTCGTGATAGGGCCCGAAGACGAGCTCGAGCACGCGCTCGGGGCTGGCGCCGATCTGCGCGCCGTAGTTGCGGGCTCCGTCGAACGGGCTGGGGGTGAAGACGCCGCCAAAATCGAAGAGGACGGCGCGGATGCGCTTCACGACGCCGGCCTCAGCTCGGCGATCTCCGCCATCACCTCGAGTGCCCGCTCCTGCTCCGTGTGCAGCGTGAGGCCCGTCAGGCCCTCGAGGTCGCGCCACGCCTTGAAGCGCTCGCGGATGCGCGCGGGCGGGCCGATCAGTGCGCCCTGGTCCACGTATTCGTCGGGCACCGCGGCGAACGCCTCCGCCTTCTTGCCCGCGAGAAAGAGCTCCTGGATGCGCTCGGCGGCCTCGGGGAAGCCGCGCAGCTTCATCATCTCCTTGTGGAAGTTCTTGCTCTTCGCGCCCATGCCGCCGACGTAGAGGCCGATGAACGGCTTCTGCGCGTCGAGCGCGCCGCGCACGTCGTCGGTGACGTTCACCTGGCAGCCGCCCTGGATCTCGAAGCCGCGGCCGAGGCGCTTGCCGCCGCCCGCGCGCGCGAAGCCCTGCTCGAGCCACGGCTTGAAGATGTGCCGCGTCTCGGGGTTGTATCCCATGGGCAGCCAGCCGTCGGCGAGCTCGGCCGTGAGCGCCACGTTCGCAGGCTGGCCCGTGCCGAGAAAGATCTTCGTCGCCGGATCCGTGTGCAGCACGCTCTTCAGCGGCTTGCCGAGCCCCGACGCGCCGGCGCCGCGATACGGCAGCTGGATCTCCGGACCATCGTGCGCGACGGGGCCTTCGCGCCGGAGCACCTTGCGCACGATCTCGACGTAGTCGCGCAGGCGTGCGTTCGGCTTGCCCCAGGGCGTGCCGTACCAGCCTTCGACGATCTGCGGGCCCGAGAGGCCGAGACCGATGATGACGCGCCCGCCGCCCGCCATCTGGTCGACGGTCGCCATGGCGAGCGCGGTCGCCGCCGGCGTGCGCGCCGCCGTCTGGATCACCGCGGTGCCGAGGCGGATGCGCTTGGTGTGGGCGGCGAGGAAGGCGAGGGGCGTGATCGCGTCCTGCCCGTAGATCTCGGCAGTCCACACGGAGTCGTAGCCGAGCTGCTCGGCGCGAACGACGCGGGCGACCGGCACCGTCACCTGCGGGTTCGCCCACTGCAATGCGAGACCGAGCTTCATGCGCGCCTCCTCGCGAGCGGCGGGGCCTGGCCCAGCCGTCGCACCGGGGGGAGGGGTAGCGCGCTCGCGCGCGGAATTGGAGGCGCGCTCAGTCGGCGAGCTCGAAGACGTAGATCTCGTTGCCGCCGTTCGGTTGGTGGATCTGCGGGCTCTGCTCGGCGGTCATCAGCTTGAAGACGCCGAGCCCCGTCGTGACGGCGACGTACTGCTTGCCGTTCACGGCGAACGAGATCGGGAAGCCGTGCAGGCCTGCGCCGAGGCGCGTCTTCCACAGCGACTCGCCCGTCTGCGCGTCGAAGGCGTGGAACCAGCGGTCGAGGTCGCCGACGAACGCGATCCCACCCGCGGTGGTGAGCACGCCGGTCAGGAACATCGCCGGCTGCGCGACGCTCCAGCGCGGCTTCAGCGTGCGCACGTCGAACGCGCTCAGCCGGCCGAGCGCGCCTTCCGCGCCGGGCATCGGGAACACGCGCGACTCGCCGCCGTAGCCGCCGCCGCCGAGCGCCGGGTCGACGGCGCGCCCAGTCATCTCCGCGCAGAGCTGATGGAGCGGCACGATCAGCGCGCCCGCTTCCGGCGCATACGCGCTCGCCTGCCAGTTGTGCCCGCCGTAGATGCCCGGACACACCGAGACGGTGTCGCCGAGCTTCGCGTCGCGGATGTCCTTGCGCAGCACGAGCTTGCCGCGGCGCCGATCCACCGTTTCGTACAGGTTCTGCGGCAGCGTCTCCGCGAGCCCGGCGAACTTTCCGTCGCGCCGGCCGAGCTTCCAGAGGATGCCGTCCTTGCCGACGGTGAAGACGTAGGGCTCTCCGTCCACGTCGATCGCAACGCGCTCGAAGCCGGTCTCCATGTCGAGCGTCTCGCCGCCGAGGTGCTGGAAGAACCAGCGCAGGCGGCCCGTCTTCGGCTCGAGCGCGAGCGTCGCGTTGGTGTAGAGCGCCGCGTCGGCGACGCGCATGCCGCGGCTCGCCGCGACCCACGGCTTCGCCTGCGAGGTGCCGAGCAGCACGAGCTTCAGCGCGGGGTCGTAGCTGCCCGCGATCCACACGTCGCCGCCGGCGCGCCGCTCGGGCGGAAGGCCGCCCCAGCTCCGGTCGTGCGGATCCCCGGGCAGCGCGATCGTCGACGTGCGCCACAGCTCGCGGCCCGTCGCCGGGTCGTGGCCCGTGACGAAGCAGCCGCCCCGCTTGTAGCGCTCGCAGCCGTTGATGCCGCTGATCACGACGCCGTCCGCGACGATCGGGCCCGCGGTGTGGGTGTAGCCGTCGCGGAAGTCCGCCTTCACGGTGCGCCAGCGCAGCGCGCCGGTGCGCGCGTCGAGCGCGACGAGCGCGGCGTCGTAAGTCGCGAGGAAGAGCTGATCGCCGTAGAGCGCGAGGTTGCGCGTCGGGCCGCCGAGCGTCTTCGATTCCGCCGCGTACGGCACGGTGGTCTCCCACAGCAGCTCGCCGGTCGCGGCCTCGAGCGCCTGGATCACGTGGCCGGGGTGCGCGAGATAGAGGACGCCGTCGTGGACGAGCGGCGTCGGCTGGTTGCTGCCCTCGCGCATCGTCAGCGACCACGCGAGGCGCAGCGTGCGCACGTTCGTGCGATCGATCTGGCGCAGTGGGCTGTAGCCCCAGCCCTCCGCGTTCCCGCGCCAGTTGAGCCAGTCCTCCGGCGGCGGGCTCGCGAGCATGGCGTCGCTGACCGGCGTGCGGAACGGCGCTTCGCGGTTCGTCCAGCGGCCCGCGCGCAGTGCGGCGTCCGCGATCGTCGTCGCCGACGACCAGGCCTGCTTCGCGCCGGGCTCCTGGCCCGCGGGCTGAGTGCTCGCTCCGGCCGCCGAAGCAGCCGCCGGCGCGGGACCCGCGGCGAGCGGCGTGCCGTCGGCCGCCACGCCGTTGCGCGCGAGCAGGTGCGCCGCGATCGCGAGGAACGCGTCGTCGCCGAGCGACGCGGGCGCGGCCATCGCCATCTGGGTACGGACGTAGGCGTAGAGCGCGGCGGCGCCGCGCGCGTTCCACTTCGCCGCGAATTCGGTGCCGACGAGCGGCGGACCGTGACCCGTGCCGCGCAAGGTCGCGTGATGGCAGTCGGCGCAGTAGGCGGCGAACGGCGTCGCGCCGGCCTCGGCCTGTTCCGGCGTGAACGCCCCCGCGGCGCGCGCACCGAGCAGCGCGAGGCACAGCAACGAGGCTCCGGCGCGGCCGAGGCTCGAACGAATCATCGGGTTTCCTCTCTCTGCGCGGCGCGCCGCGCGGACGTCCACTGTATGGCAGGCCGCGGGCCGCGGGGCGCACGGAATCCCCGCACGCGGGGCGCACGGAATGCCCGCACGCGGGGCGCACGGAATCCCCGCACGCGGGGCGCGCAGCACTCCCACGTGAGCGGATTGCGCATACAGTGGGGCGATCGCAGGAGGTCCTCCGTTGCGTCGCTTGTTGGGCGCGCTCGGCGCGCTCACCGCCCTCGTGTTGCTCGCCGCGCTCGGCTTCGCGGCCTGGCTCGCGATCCGCGACGCGCGCTACGCGCAGCGCGACGACGCCGCGTCGCTCGCGAGCAAGCGCGCCGAGCTCACCTGGATGGCCGAGCAGGCGAAGGCGGCGAGCGCTGCGCCGCGGCCGAACGTCGTGCTCGTGCTCTTCGACGACCTCGGGCTCGGCGACCTCGGCGCCTACGACGCCCACGCGCCCGCGACGCCGCGCATCGACGCGCTCGCGCGAGAGGGCGCCGTCTTCGACGCGTTCTACGCGCCGGCGCCGTACTGCACGCCGTCGCGCGCGGGCTTCCTGACCGGGCGCTGGCCGATCCGCACGACGCTCACGCAGGTCGTTTTTCCGAAGGGCCACGCGGTGAATCACGTGCACCGCATGACGGGGCGCCCGATCCGTCTGCCGGCCGACGAGATCCTGCTGCCCGAGGCGCTGAAGGCCGCGGGCTACGCGACGGCGATGGTCGGCAAGTGGCACCTCGGCGACGAGGCGCCGAGCCTGCCGAACGACCTCGGCTTCGATCACTACTTCGGCGTGCTGCACAGCAACGACATGACGCCGCTGCCGCTCTGGCGGAACCGCGCCGTGGCCGAGCCGCACCCGGTGGACCAGCGCTTCCTCACGCCGCGCTACACGGACGAGGCGATCGCCTGGATCGAGCGGCAGCGCGGGCCCTTCTTCCTGCACTTCGCGCACAACTTTCCCCACATCCCCTTGCATGCGACGCCCGAGCAGGCGGGGAAGAGCGACGTCGGCCTCTACGGGGACGTGATCGCCGACCTCGACGCGAGCGTCGGGCGCATCGTCGACGCGCTCGCGCGCCTCGGCCTCGCCGAGAACACGCTCGTGCTCGTCACGAGCGACAACGGCCCGTGGTACCAGGGCAGCGCCGCCGGCGTCCGCGGCCGCAAGAACGACAGCTTCGAGGGGGGCATGCGCGTCCCGTTCATCGCCTGGTGGCCGGGCCGCATCAAGCCGCGGCGCATCGCGCAGCCGGTGGCGGGCGTGGACGTGCTTCCGACGGTGCTGGGCTTCGCCGGCGTGCCGCTGCCGCGCGATCGCGCGATCGACGGCGAGGACCTCGGCCCCGAGCTGCTCGCCGGAGTGGAGCTGTCGGAGCGACCGATCTATTACTACTCGGACCGCGAGCTCCAGGCCGTCCGCCTCGGCGACTGGAAGCTCCACGCGCGGCACGGCGTCTTCGGCGGCGCGCCGTGGTCCTACCCGCTCGTCCCACTCGCGCCGCAGGGGCCGTGGCTCTTCGACTTGCGCCGCGATCCCGCGGAGGCGTACGACGTGCACGAGAAGTTCCCGGAGGACTTCGCGCGCCTCGACGCGCTGCGCGCCGCTTTCGAGCGCGAGGTCGCGGAGAATCCGCGCGGGTGGAAGCGGTGAGGGGCGCCGGGCTCGCGCGCTCGCTCCACACGAGGAGAACGCCATGAAGGAAACCGCCGCCCTGGTCGGCCCCGTGATCTTCGCGCTGTTCGGCCTCGGGCTGCTCGCAGAGGTCGTCGGCGGGCGCGTGACGTGGGGCCGCGGCACCGCCAAGGGACTCCTGTTCGCGGTGTGCGGCGTGGCCGGGCACGCGCTGCTGGCCGCTCCGGTGATCGGCTTCTCGCTCGGGCTCGCCTTCCAGCACGGGTTCCCGAACAGTGCCGAGAGTCTCGTCGACGCACCCTTCTGGCTGGTCTTTCCGCCGTATTTCTTGGCCGAGGAGCTCGCCCACTATTGGCTGCACCGCTGGTCGCACGAGAAGCGCTGGCTGTGGAAGCTGCACCGCACGCACCACAGCGCCGAGCGCCTGAACACGCTGGTGCTCTATCGCTACGACGTGTTCTGGACCGTGCTGCTGCCCCAGTCGTGGTTCGCCGCCGCGGCCGTTCACCTCGGCCTCTACGAGGTGTTCGCCGTCAGCACCCTGATCACGTTCTCGGTGAACGCGCTCACGCACACCGCCTATCGCTGGGACCTCGCGCTGCGGCGCCTGCCGGGCATGGAGCCGGTGTTTCGCGTGCTCGAGCGCTGGATCACGCTGCCGGACACGCACCACGCCCACCACGGCCTCGGCCGCCACGCGCACGTGAAGGGAAACTATGCGGTGACGGTATTCGCCTTCGACGTGTGGTTCGGGACGGCCCGGATCCCGCACGCGCGTCAGGAGCGCTTCGGCTTGCCCGGCCGCTTCGACTGGAAGGAAGAGCTGTTCTGGCCGCTGTTCCGGGCCGCGCCGGCGCTGCAGGCGGAGGTGGCCGTTCCGCCGGGCGAGGGCGGAAGCCAGGGCTGACGCCGGTCCGCGTTCACGGCACGAGCACGATCTTCCCGACCGCGCGTCTCCCCAACAACTCCGCCAGCACCGCGCCCGCCTCGTCGAGCCTGCGCTCGAACGGCGCCACCGGCTTCAGCTCGCCGCCCGCGATGGCGGCGACGATCTCGCCGATCATCGCGCGGTTGCGCTCCTGGTTTCGCGGGACCCAGCCGCCCCACTCGACGCCTACCAGCGTGCGGTTGTTGAGCAGCACGAGGTTCATCGGGATCTTCGCGATGCCCGCCGTGAAGCCGATCACGCAGTAGCGCCCGTCGAAGCCGAGCGCGCGCAGCGCCTGCTCGGCCACCGGCCCGCCCGTGACGTCGTACACGACGTCGAGGCCCTTGCCGCCCGTGAGCTCGCGCGCGCGCGTCTTCACGTCCTCGGCGGGGTCGAGGGCCGCGAACGCGCCCGCGGCGAGCGCGAGCTCGCGCTTCTCCTCGCTCGAGGCGACGGCGATCACGCGCGCGCCGAGCGAACGTGCGACGTCGATGGCCGCGAGTCCCACGCCGCCGCCGGCTCCCGTGACGAGCACCGTCTCGCCGGCCTCCACGCGCGTGCGGATCTTCAGCGCGAACCAGGCCGTGCCGTAGACCTGCAGGAAGCTCGCGCCGCGCGCGAAGTCGATCGCGTCCGGCAGCCGCGTGAGCTGGCGCGGCTTCGCGACCAGCACGTCGGCGAAGGCGCCGACGCCGGTCGAGGCGAACACGCGGTCGCCCGGCGCGAAGTCGCTCACGCCTGCGCCGACGGCGTCTACGACGCCCGCACATTCGCCGCCGGGCGTATACGGCGGCTTCAGCGGGAACTGGTACTTGCCCGCCGCCGTGAGCGCGTCGACGAAGCTCGCGCCCGCGGCCTTCACCGCGACGCGCACTTCGCCGGGCGCGGGTGCGGGCGTGGGCAGATCCTCGAGCGCAAGGGCTTCGACCGATCCGAGTTGGTGGCAACGCACGGCTCTCATGGCGCGGCACGGTAGGCCAACCGGATGCGACGCGCGTCGCGCTCAGAGCGGCGGGATCGCCTCGCTGCCGAGCACGGCCCGCGCCGCGCCGCGCACGGCGCCCTCGATGTAGCCGACCCCCGTGCAGTCGCCGGCCTCGCGCACCGTGAAGCCCGCGGCGCGCAGCGCGTCCGCGAGGCGCGCGTCGCCGCGCGCGCCCTTCGCCACGATCACGTGGTCCGCCGCCACGCGCTGCGGCGAGCCGTCCGGCGCCGTGAAGAGCACCGCCTCGGGGGTGATGCGCAGGTCCTTCGCGCCCGCGTGAAGGCCGACGCCGTGCTCGCGCAGCTCGGTGAGCAGGCGCATGCGCAGCACCACCGTGAGCCCGCGGCCGAGCTTCGTGCCCTCTTCGATCACGTGCACCGCGCGCCCGCGCTCGGCGAGGAACTCCGCCAGCTCGAGGCCGACGAGCTCGCCGCCGACGATCGCGACGCGCTCGCCGAGCGGCATCCACTGGCGCGTCGCCTTGCGCACGAAGTCGAGGTTCGCCGTCGCGCCCGTCGCCGCGCCGAGCTTCGTCGCGAGCCGCGTCGCGAGGCCGGTCTTGCGCTTCAGCGCCTCGGAGCTCTTGCCGAGCATCAGCTCGCGCATCTCGTCGCCGCTGAACACGTGATCGAGCTCCGCGCCGGGGATGGGCGGGAGGTCGCGCACCGCGCCGGTCGCGACGATCACCTCGTCGGGCGCGAGCGCGCGCAACAGCTCCGGCGTCGCCTCGGTCTCGAGCCGCACCTCGACCCGCGACTGCGCGAGCTGGCGTTCGAGCCACTGGAGCAATCGCTCGTTCGCTTCGTAGGTGAGCGACGCGATGCGCAGCGTGCCGCCGAGCCGTTCGCCCCGCTCGAGCAGCACGACGCGGTTGCCGGCGGCGTCGAGGCGCCGCGCGGCCTCCATGCCGGCGGGGCCGCCGCCGATCACGACGAAGCGCTTGCCGCTCGGCGCCTTGGCGGCCGCCTGGAGGTGCTCGACGCCGAGCGTCGGATTGACGGCGCAGCGCGTCGGCACGCGCACGTAGATGTTGCTGACGCACGTGTAGCAGTAGACGCACGGCCGCACGTCGTCGGGCTTGCCCTCGGCGAGCTTGCGCGGCAGATGGGGATCGGCGAGCAGCTTGCGCCCCATCGCGAGGAAGTCGAAGCCGCCGCTCGCGATGCGCGCGTCCGCGCGCTCCGGCTCGACGCGGCCGGAGGCGATCACGGGGATCTTCACCTGCGCCTTGATCGCCGCCGCGTTCGGGAGGTTGAGCTCCGGCGCGTGGGGAATGTTCGAGCCGGAGTGGAGCTTGGCGTCGCCGGTGTCGTGGTAGGACGTGACGGTGATCGCGTCGGCGCCGGCCTGCTCGAGCCAGCGCGCCACCGTCTTCGCGTCCTCGAGGGTGGTGCCGACGGCCTTGCCGTGCTCCACCGAATCGAGCTTCATCCACAGCGCGAAGTCGGGGCCGACCGCGGCGCGCGCGGCGCGCAGCACCTCGAGCATGAAGCGCGCGCGATTCTCGAGCGAGCCGCCATAGGCGTCGCTGCGGCGGTTCGACGAGGGCGAGAGGAACGACGAGATCAGGTAGCCGTGGCCGCCGTGGATCTCGCAGCCGTCGAAGCCCGCCGCCTTCGCGCGGCGCGCGGCGGCGGCGTACTCGCCGACCACCCGCGCGATGTCTGCGGGCGCGAGCACCTCGATGCGCGGCATGCCGCCGCCGCCGAAGGCCGCGAGCTCTTCGGGCAGGAAGAACTCGACGAAGCCGCCCTCGGCCTTCGCGGGGGGTGAAGGCGCGAGCAGCGGATGGCCCGCGACCGCGGAGTACATCGCGACGAGCCCGCCGTGGTGCAGTTGCGCCGCGATCTTCGCGCCGTGCGCGTGCACCGCGGCGGCGACGCGCTTCAGGCCGGGCAGGAAGCGATCGTCGGAGATCGCGAGCTGCCCGGGGATCACGCCTCCGACGGGCCAGGCGACGCCGGAAACGCCCGTGAGCACGAGGCCGGCGCCGCCGCGCGCCTGCTCCTCGTGATACGCGACGATGCGATCGCCGGCGGTGCCGTCGGCCTCGGCGAGGCTCACGCCCATCGAGGTCAGGATGATGCGGTTGCGCAGCGTCATCGCGCCGATGCGGCCGGGCGAGAGCAGATGCGAGAACGCCGAGGGGGGCTGCGCTTCGTTCGCCATGGGGCCTCCGGGTGGGATCGGCTGCGCCGCGCGGGCTGCGCACGACGCATTCGTACCGCAGAGCGGGGCCCGGTGAGAAGGAGCGCGTGCGCGCGGGAGCGTTCCGCCTGCGTTGGCACGCCGCGTCCGCGCGCGGAATCATCGCGCGACCCACCCGCGCGCTCGCCGCGCCCCGAGGAGCCTCGATGAAGATCGGCTGCGTGTTCCCGACCTGCGAAATCGGCACCGACCCCGTCGCGATCCGCGACTTCGCCCAGGCGGCCGAGTCGCTCGGCTACGCGCACCTGATCACCTACGACCACGTGCTCGGCGCGGTGCACGCGGGCCGCGAGCCGAAGCTCTCGGGGCCTTACGACGAGCACAACGCGTTCCACGAGCCGCTCGTGCTGTTCGGCTACCTCGCGGCGCTGACGAAGAAGATCGAGCTCGTCACCGGCGTCGTGATCCTGCCCCAGCGCCAGACCGCGCTGGTCGCGAAGCAGTGCGCCGAGCTCGCGATCTTGTCCGGCAATCGTCTGAAGCTCGGCGTCGGCACCGGCTGGAACTACGTCGAGTACGAGGCGCTGAACGAATCCTTCGCCACGCGCGGCAAGCGCTTCGACGAGCAGGTCGAGTTGTTGCGGAAGCTGTGGTCGACCCCCGTGCTCGACTACGAGGGCCGCTATCACCGCGTCGACCGCGCGGGCATCCTGCCGCTACCCACGAAGCCGATCCCGATCTGGTTCGGCGGCTTCTCCGGCCCCGCGATCCAGCGCGCCGCGAAGACTGGCGACGGCTTCCTGTTCGGCGCGTCGAACGCGGTGATGCTGAATTTCTGCGGCCAGCTGCGCGAGGCGCTCGCGAAGACCGGCCGCGCGGCCGGCTTCGAGATCGACGCGATCACCGGCTTCGGCGACGGCCCCGACGGCTGGCGCAAGGCGGCCGAGGCGTGGAAGGCCGCGGGCGCGACGCACTTCTCGATGCGCGCGATGAGCACGGGGGCGTCGCTGATCGGCGACAAGGACCCGGGGTTCAAGACGCCGCAACAGCACATCGACGCGCTCGCGAAGTTCATCGAGGTGGTGCGGGACGTGTAAGAAAGATTTCGCGCCGTCGAGGACTCGGCGCGCTCGGAGCATCGAGGCGGCGCAGGGGCGGGCGGGCCGGGGGGCGGGACTCCGGGGCCTTGGCCGAGTGGCGTGCGGGGTTGGGTGGAGGCGACGCGCGGCGTTCGGGCGTGCTTGCGCGCTCGCGGCCGCGGTTGCGTGGCATCGGAGCGTGCGGCGGTGTGGGCGAGATCCGGCCCCTCCGCTGCCGCCTCCCCGGCCCGCCCGCCCCTGCGCCGGCGGGGTGTCGTGGAACCCGTTTGCGGCGGTCTGTGGTGGAGAGAGAGAGAGAGAGAGAGAGAGGCGAAGCGCGAGCGCCTTCGAGGCGCTCGCGCTTCGTTGGCACGGGGGTGTGCGGGGCGCGGTAGCGTCGCGGTTTAGGGGCTCGTCGGAGTCTCGTTGGCCTCGTTGGTCTCGTGCATCTCGTCGGAGGATCGGAGCCATGGCGGACAATGCGCAGATCTTGTTGATGGAGCGGCCGCGGGGTGCGCTCGCGGAGTCGCACTTTGCGTCGCGCAGTGCGCCGGTGCCGACGCCGGGCGACGGGCAGGTGCTGGTGCGGACGGTGCTGCTGTCGCTCGACGCGGCGAATCGCGCGTGGATGCAGGGGGCGACCTATCGCGCGGCGCTGAACGCGGGCGAGCTGATGAGCGGCTACGGCGTCGGCGAGGTGGTCGAGTCGCGCTCGCCGCGATTCGCGCGCGGCGACGTCGTGCTCGGCGAGCTCGGCTGGCAGGAGTGGTGTGCCGCGGATGCGAAGGGCTTCGTGCGCGCGAGTGCGCATCGCCCGCTCTCGCACCAGCTCTCGGTGCTCGGCGTGACGGGCAAGACGGCCTATCACGGGCTGCTCCACGTGCCGGGCATCGCGGCCGGCGAGACGTTGCTCGTCTCCGCCGCGGGCGGCGCGGTGGGCTCGATCGTCGGGCAGATCGGCAAGATCAAGGGCGCGAGGGTGGTGGGCGTCGCCGGCGGAGCCGAGAAGTGCGCGTGGGTCGTGCGCGAGCTCGGCTTCGACGCCTGCATCGACTACAAGGGCGGCGACCTCGCCGCGGCGCTGAAGCGCGCAGCGCCCGAAGGCGTGGACGTGTACTTCGACAACACCGGCGGGCCGATCCTTCAGGCCGCGCTGTTCGCGATGAAGATGCGCGGGCGCATCTCGTGCTGCGGAGCGGTCTCGCAGTACGACGTCGCGGCGCCGAAGAGCCCGGCCGGCGTACCGGGCCTGCTCGTGGTGAAGCGCCTGCGCATGGAGGGCTTCATCGTGATGGACTTCGCCGACAAGGACGCCGAGGCCGAGCGCGACCTCTCGGCCTGGGCGAAGAGCGGGCGCCTCAAGGTGATCGAAGACGTGATCGACGGCCTCGAGAACGCGCCGCGCGGCCTGATCGGACTCCTCGCGGGAGAGAATCGCGGCAAGCGCATGATCCGCGTCGCCGCCGACCCAGCGGCCTGACGGCGCGCGCCGGGCGGCGACGGACCGCGCGCTCGGTCAGCGCGTGCCGAGCACGCGCGCCGCGGCCTCCGCGACGCGGGTGCCCTCGAAGAACTTCGCGTTCGTCCCGCCGAAGAGGCGCACCACGTTCTCGAACGCGAACTGGCGGAAGCCGGCCTCGTCCACGAGCCCGTGCTCGACGAGCTCCCACGCTTCGGGCAGGACCTCGCGGAAGTCCGGCACGTCCCAGTGCCCGATGTCGCTGGCGAACATCGCGTTGATGCGCGCGCCGAGCGGGTTCACGCGAGCATCGAAGGCGAACGCGTTGGTGGGGTCGTCGGCCTCGCAGCCGAAGAAGTACTGGCGCGTGAACACGTCGCGCACGTCTTCGGCGCGCGCGATGCCGCTCGCCGCGAAGTCGTCGAGCGCCGCGCGGTCCTCGCTCGGGTCGGAGAGGAAGGCGAGCGCCTCGTCGAGGCGGCCGAGCCGCTCGCGGAACGCCGGCGGCGCCTCGCGCTCGATCCAGCCCACGAGCTCCGCGCGATCGAGGTTCGCGGGGTCGTAATGCGCGATCGCCGCGCGGTTGCGCTTCGCGAAGTGGCCGAGGATGTCGGCATACAGCGTGCAGCCCCAAGCGACGCCGCCCTCGAGGAACGCGAAGCGCAGCTCCGGGAAGCGCCGCGGCACGCCGCCGAAGAAGAGCGAGCGCGCGACCGCCTCGTTGCCCGCGGCGAAGTTGCCGACGTGGTTAGCGACGTAGTTGGTGGGCGAGTTGCGCGAGCCGAAGCCGATGCCCGTCGAGTGGAAGGTGGGCGAGACGCCGAGCTCCGCGCAGCGTCGCCAGAGCGGGTCGTAGTCGTGGGCGCTGTCGAGGCCGAGCCCGTCCACCCAGCGAGCGGCGCGCACGGCCTCGTGGCCAGGCACCGGGCGCAGCACGAGCCCGCCCATCAGGAAGCCGCGCAGGCCGAGCGTGCCGGTCGCGTAGTCGAGCTCCGCGATGGCCTCCTCGGGCGTGAAGGTGGGGACGATCCCGACGGGCAGGAGGCGGTCGCGGTACTCGCCATAACACTCGGCGTAGTAGCGGTTGCAGGCGCGGGCGAGGGCGCGGCGCAGCTCGTCGTCGTCGAGCGCCATCGGCACGAGGCCGAGCGTCGGGTAGAGGATCGCGACGTCGAGGCCGATCTCGTCCATGCGGCCGTGCAGCAGCTTCGGGATCGTGGCGGTCGCGCGGTCGAGGGTGTTGCGCGCGGGCAGGCCCCACCAGCCGTGGCGCGCGAGCCCGAGCGAGCGCCGGGTGCGGACGTCGAGCGCGCGCGTCAGCGCCGAGCCGCGCGTGACCCCGTCGAAGCGCTTCGCGACGCCCTCGCCCGCGAGCTCGGCGAGGAAGTCGCGCACGAGCGGAACGAACTCGAGCAGGTGGCCGTCGGCGTCCACGACGGGATGCGTGAGGCGGGCGCGGATCTGCGCGGTGTTCATGGCGGGCTCCGGGCGCGCGTTCGCGGCGCGTCGCGATGCTGCGCGAGTGCGGCGTCCGTCGCCAGACGGCGCGCTAGCGTCGCGCGCTCTCGAGGAGGGTTCCATGAGTCTCGCAGGACGCGTCGCGCTCGTGACCGGCGGCAGCCGCGGCATCGGGCGCGCCATCGCGCTCGGCCTCGCCGAGGACGGCGCCGACGTCGCGGTGAACTACCGCAAGGACGAAGCGGCCGCGCGCGAGACGGTCGCGGCGATCGAGAAGCTCGGGCGTCGCGCGCGCATGTACGCCGCCTCGGTGGACCGCTACGACGAGGACCAGCGCATGGTCGAGGCGATCGTGCGCGACTTCGGCCACGTGGACATCCTCGTCAACAACGCGGGCATCGCGAGCCGCGGCAACACGGTCGAGAAGACCGATCCCGCGGAGATGGAGCGCGTCGTCCGCACCCACGCGTTCGGCGCGCACCATCTGTGCCAGCTCGTGCTGCCGAGCATGAAGGCGCGCCCGCGCGGCGACATCGTGATGATCTCGAGCGCTGCGACGATCAGCCACGGTGCGTCCGGCGCGCCCTACAACATGGCCAAGGCCGCGCTCGAGGCGCTCGCCTTCACGCTCGCGAAAGAGGTCCGCCACAAGAACGTGCACGTGAACGTGGTGGCGCCGGGCCTGGTGGAGACCGAGATGGGTCGGCGGCTCGCGAAGGCGGCCGCCGGCGTGCAGGACATCCACGAGCTCGATCGCACGATGCCGTTCGGGCGCGTGTGTCAGCCCGAGGACGTCGCGAACGCGGTGCGCTTCTTCGTCTCGGACAAGGCGTCCTACGTGACGGGCGAGCGCCTCTACGTGTACGGCGGCGGCCAGGAGATGCGGCGCGCCTGACGCGCGTCGCCGCTAGGCGGGCTCGAAGCGCACCGGCATCGACTCGATGCCGAGCACGAACGTGCCGCGCCGGCGCGGAAGCGGCCGCGCGGGCTCGGCGAGCTCCACGTGCCGCCAGGCGGCCAGCAGCTCCTCGAACAGCACCCGCAGCTCGAGGCGAGCGAGCTGCGCGCCGAGGCAGTGGTGGCGGCCGAAGCCACCGAAGGCGACGTGGTCGTTCGGGCTGCGCTCGACGTCGAAGCGGAACGGATCGGCGAAGGCGCGCGCGTCGCGGTTCGCGGACGGGTAGAGCAGCAGCAGGCGGTCGCCGCTGCGGATGCGCTGGCCGCGCAGCTCCGTGTCCCGCGTTGCGGTGCGGTTCATGTTCTGGATTGGCGTCACCCAGCGCAGCATCTCTTCCACGGCGCTCGGCACGAGGGCGGGGTTCGCGCGCAGCTTCGCGAGCTCGGCGGGGTGCTCGAGCAACGCGGCGAGTCCGCCGGAGATCACGTGGCGCGTGGTCTCGTCGCCGCCCACGAGCACGAGCATCGTCTCGAAGATCAAGTCGTCTTCGCTGAGCCGCTCTCCGTCGACGACGGCGTTGACCGCGAGGCTCACGAGATCCTCGCCGTTCCCGCCGCGCCGTTCGGCGATCACGCGCTGGATGTAGCCTGCATACGCGATCACGGCGTCGCGCACCTGATCGGCGATCTCCGCGTTGCCGGTCGCGAACAGGTCCGACCAATGCAGCAGCGTCGCGTGGTCCGCCTCGGGCAGGCCCATCAGCTCGCCGATCATGTACATCGGCAGCGGCGTCGCGACGTCGCGCACGAAGTCGCACGCGCCGCGCTCCGCGACGCCCGCGAGCAACTCGCGCACCTTGCGGCGCAGGAACGGCTCGTGGTCCTGAACGCGGCGCTGCGTGAAACCCGCGGAGATGATGCGGCGCCGCAGCACGTGCTGCGGCGGATCCATGTTGATCATGCTCGGCACCGAGCTGTCCGGTCGCGAGCCCTCGCCCGAGCAGAACGTCTCCCAGTCGCGCGCGACGGTCATCAGGTCGTCGTAGCGGGCGACCCCCCAGATCCCGGTGGCGTCGTCCCAGTAGACGGGCGCGTGTTCCCGCATCCACGCCATGCGCTCGTGCGGGTCGGCGTAGAAGTCCGGCGAGAGCAGCCGCACGTCCTCGCGCGTCGGGTGAGCCGACGCGCGCGTGCCCGGCCGCAGCGTGCGCGTGTAGCGCCCGTCGTCGGCTTGGGTCGGGGCAGAGTTCTCGGCCATTGCGGTCTCCTGGCGCGCGCATCGATAGCCCAGCCGAGCCGCGAGCGTCCGCGGCTCGCCCGAAACCCCTCGGCGGTGCGCATCCGATCGCGCAACCGCGCGATCGGCCGAGGGTTTCGCACGCGCGCGGCGGGCTCCGCGCAACGCCGAGGTCTCGCAGGCGCCTCGCAGATGCGAGGCGTGAGCCACGCAGTTTGTCGTTCAAAGCCCCAGTCGTTCTGACGAATCCCTCTGCGTGAAAATGCGTAGCTCCAATTCTGGGGAAGCGCGCGCCCGTGCGCGCGCGAATCCCCAACAACTCGCGCGGCGCGCCGCGGCGGCGATCGCGCTCGCGTGCGCGCTGTTCGCCGCCGCACCCGCGCTCGCGGCGACGCCGATCGCGCTCTTCCGCAGCTACGCGGGCAACATCCAGTTCACCGGCACTGCGGGCACGCTGCGCGCGAGCTCCAACACGGTGAACGCGTGCAACCTGAACGCGTCCGGCGCGGGCGTGCTGAGCGGGCTGCCCGCGGGCGCGACCGTCGTCGCCGCCCATCTCTATTGGGCGGGTTCCGGCACCACGGTCGACTCGCAGGTGACGCTCGCGCGCTCTGGCGGCGGCGGCAGCACCACCGTCACCGCCAGCCGCACCTTCACGGAGACGTACCTCAACGGCGCCACGCTGCTGAGCTTCTTCTCCGGCTACGCCGACGTCACCTCGTTCGTCACCGGCAACGCAACGTACACGCTCTCGAACCTCGCCGTGAACAGCGGCAACCCGTACTGCTCGTCCGCGGCGGTCGTCTCGGGGTGGAGCCTCGTCGTCGTCTACCGCCTCGCCTCGGCGCCGCTGCGCGTGGTGAACATCTCGGACGGCTTCCAGGGCTTCCGCGGCGCGCAGCTCTCGATCGTCGACAACAACTTCGAGGTTCCCCCCTCGGGCATCGACGCGTTCGTCTCCCACGTCACCTGGGAAGGCGACACGGAGAACTCGACGGCGCTCGGCGGCTTCACCGAGAACCTGCGATTCCAGGGGACCGCGCTCACCGACGCGCTCAATCCGCTCAACAACCAATTCAACTCGGCGAGCAACATCACCGGCAGCGCGACCACCTGGGGCGTCGACTTCGACCGGTACAACGTCACGTCGCTCGTGACGGCCGGCCAGACCTCCGCGACCACGCAGTACTCGAGCGGCGGCGACCTCGTGCTGCTCAGCGCCGAGGTCTTCAGCGTCACCAACGTCCCGATCGCGGACCTCTCGATCGCGAAGAGCCACGCGGGGACGTTCACGACCGGCCAGAACGGCGCCTACACCCTCACGGTCTCGAACGCGGGTCCGAGCGCCTCTTCCGGCACGACGACCGTCACGGACACGCTGCCCGTCGGGCTCTCGTTCGTGTCCGCGAGCGGGACGGGCTGGACCTGCGGTGCGGTCGGCCAGGTCGTGACCTGCACGCATGGGGGCGCGATCGCGAGCGGCGCGTCGCTCCCGGCGATCACCCTCACCGTCGCCGTCGCGGCGAACGCGCCGGCCTCGGTCACGAACACGGCGACGGTCGCCAACCCCACCTTCGACAACGTCGCCGCCAACGACACCGCGAGCGACGTCACCGCGATCTCGCAGTTGCCCGACGTGCTCGTGATCAAGAGCGCGGTCGTGACGGGCGACCCCGTGAACGGCGCGACCAACCCGAAGGCGATCCCTGGCGCGAGCATCCGCTACGCCGTCGCCGTCACCAATCAGGGCTCCGGAACGCCCACCGCCGACTCCGTGCTCGTCGAGGATCCGCTGCCCGCCGAGCTCGAGCTGTTCGTGAACGGCTTCGGCGGCCCGAGCCCCGTCGCGTTCGTCGACGGCGCGACGGCGAGCGGCCTCGCGCTGGTGTTCGCCGGACTCGGCAGCGCGGCCGACGACCTCGAGTTCGACGACGGGTCGAACGCCTTCACCTACGTGCCGGTGCCCGACGCGGACGGATACGACGCGGCCGTGCGCGCGATCCGCGTGCGCCCGAGCGGGACGTTCGCCGGCGCGAGCGTCGCCGGCGCGCCGAGCTTCGAGCTGCGCTTCCAGGCGCGCGTGAAATGACACCCCGAGGAGCCATGGCCATGCACCGACACCGCTTCCCCCGCACCCGCGCGCTGCGCGCGCTCGCGCTCGCGACGTCGGTCGTCGCGCTTTGCGGCGCCGCAGCGCACGCGGTCGGCACCGCGGCCGGCACCGACATCACGAACACCGCGAGCGTCACCGCCGACGTCGGCGGGTCGCCGGTCACGGCGACCAGCAACCCCAACGTGATCCGCGTCGCCGAGGTGATCGACGTCGACGTCACGCTGCTGTCGGTCGGCAACGTGCTCGTCAACTCGCCGTCGAGCGGGCAGGTGCTCACGTTCCGCGTCACCAACACCGGAAACGGCGTGGACCGCTTCGCGCTCACGGTGAACGACGCGCTCGTCGGCGACGCGTTCGACCCGGTTTTCGCGAGCCTCTGGTTCGACGCGAACGGAAACGCCCTCTACGACGCAGGCGTCGACACGCTCTACACGCCGGGCCTGAACGACCCGCTGCTCGACGCCAACGCGCCCGCGGCCGACGACGTGGTCGTGTTCGTGCTGAACGACGTGCCGGCCGGCCTCGCGAGCGGCGACCTCGGCGACAGCGAGCTGCTCGCCGCGTCCGCCACCGGCGTGGGCGCGCCCGGCACGGTGATCGCCGGCGCGGGCGAGGCGGGCACCGACGCGATCGTGGGGACGAGCGGTGGCGACGACCTCGCGCAGGGGACTTATCAAGTCTCGTCGGTCGCGCTCGCGATCGCCAAGACCTCCACCGTGGCGGATCCGTTCGGCGGGTCGCAGCCGATCCCGGGCGCGACCATCACCTACTCGCTCGTCGTGACGGTCGCCGGCGCGGGCAGCGCCGACGCCGCGACGCTCAGCGACGCGATCCCGGCCAACACGACCTACGTCGCCGGCTCGATGACGCGCAACGCGGCCGCGCTCACGGACGCGAGCGACTCGCCCGTGGACGAGGCGGACTTCGGGGTGACGACCGCCGGGGCCATCACGGTCGGTCTCGGAAATCTGCCGGCGGGCGGTCCGCCGGAAACGATCACGTTCCAAGTGACGATCAATTAGGGAGGGAAGCCATGAAACGAGCTTCGATTCGATTCGGTGCGGCGACGGTCGCCGCGCTGGCTCTGGCGAGCGCGGCGCTCGGCGAGGCGGGCAGCATCGAGCTGCGCGCGCGCGCCGAGAAGCGGCTCTTCGTGCAGCAGCCCGACGGCACGGCGAGCGAGCAGTTCGTGCCGGTCGGGAAGGTCGTGCCGGGCGACGTCGTCGCCTACACGATCGAGGCGCGCAACGTCTCGACGTCGGGCGCGGATCGCGTGGTGATCACGGATCCGATCCCGGCCGAGATGAAGTACGTCGAGGGCAGCGCCGCGGCGACGGGCGCGCAGCTGCTCTTTTCCGTCGACGGCGGCTTCCGCTTCGGCTCGCCCGACGAGCTGACCGTCGCGAACGAGGACGGCACCCGCCGCCCTGCGGTCGCCAGCGACTACACGCACGTGCGCTGGGTGTTCGCGACCCCCCTCGCCCCGGCCGAGCAGCGGTCGGTGCGCTTCCTGGCGCAGCTCGAGTAGCGCGCCGGCCTTTCGGTTCTCGTGATCCTCAACAAGGAGAAAGTCATGCAACGGGATTGGAAACGCAGCGTTCGAGCCGGGGTGGTCCTGGCGTCGTTCGCAATCGCGGCCGCGCAGGGTGCGCAGGCCGCCGGGACGGCCTCGGGCACGTCCGTCGACAACCGCGCCACCGTGTCGTACGCGGTCGGCGCCACCGCGCAGCCGGTGATCGAGTCGTCGCCCACGGGCAACTCGACCTCCGGCGCCGGCAACGGAACCGACACGAGCTTCGTGGTGGACAACCGCATCGACCTCACCGTCGCGGAGCTGTCCGGCAGCTACACGACGGTGGCGGCTGGCGGCACGAACGAGGTTCTCGTCTACACGGTGACCAACACCGGCAACGGGACGCAGGACTACTCGCTCGCCGCGGCCGACAACGCGACGGATCCGTTCGGCGGGACCGACAACTTCGACGCGACGCCGGTGGGCGTGTTCGTCGACGCGAACGCCAACGGCACCTACGACGCGGGTGTCGATCTCGCGACGTTCGTGGACGAGCTGGCGGCGGACGCAGCGGCCACGGTGTTCGTGGTGCGCAACATTCCGGGCGGCCAGGCGAACGGCGACATCTCGGCCGTGACGCTGACTGCGCAGGTCGCGCAGGGCGGCGGCGTGGGCGCGCAGGGCGCCGACATCCTGACCGACGACTCGGCGATCGCCGACGACCCGGCCACGGTGCAGATCGTGTTCGCGGACGCGGCGGGCGACACCGACGCGGCCAACGACGGCGCGCACTCCGACAGCGATGCCTATCGCGTGGGTGCGGCGCAGATCACCGTGTCGAAGAGCTCGGCGGTGGTGAGCGACCCGATCAACGGGGCGACGAATCCGAAGGCGATCCCCGGCGCGACGGTCGAGTACACCGTCGTGGTCAGCAACGCGGTCGGCGCGAGCGCGACCGCGACGAACGTGCAGGTGGCGGACAGCCTGAACGCGGAGATCACGGCCGGTACGGTCGCGTACGACGCGAACGGCTACGCGGCCGGCGCGGGCATGCAGGTGACGGCGCCGAACATCGCGGGCGGCGCTCCGACCGCGCTGTCGAACGGAGTGGACGCCGACTCCGGCGACTTCTCCGCGAACGTCGTGACCGTGGGCGGCATCTCGCTCAACCCGGGCGAGTCGGCCACGGTCCGCTTCCGAGTCGTCATTCAGTAACGACTCGTGAGCGCTCGGCTTCCGATCCCGATGCACGAGCCCCGGCGGGCCCGCGCGGAGTCCTCGCGACTCCGCGCGCGGCCCGTTCGGGGCGCCGTGCGTTCGCGCATCGGAAGCTGGCTCTGCGCGTGGCTGGTCGCGCTCTTCGCGCTCGCCAGCCACGCGCAGACGCCCGCCGGCACGGTCATCGCGAACACCGCCCAGGGCGTCTACACGCCGCCCAGCGGCATCCCGACGACGGTGCTCTCCAACACGGACGCGATCACGACGGCGGCGCTGCGCACGCCGTCCGCGACCGAGATCTTCCACTTCGCGCCCGGCGCGCCCGGTTCGTTCGCGACGAACGTCGGGCCCGCGCAATGCAGCGCGTCCGGCAGCGCGGCCGGCCCGTTCGCCGCCGCGCCGAACCCCACCGATTTCTCGGGCGCTCCGATCAATCTCGGCGCGCCCGTCGACCTGCTCGCAGGCGGCGCCTACCACCAGGGCGAAGCGCTGTTCCTGCGCGTCGTGGACGCCGATCAGAACGCGAACCCGCTCGTCGCCGAGACCGCAGTGATTACGGTCGCGTCGCTCACGACGGGCGACGTCGAAGTGCTCCTCGCCGCAGAGACGGGCCCGAGCACTGGCGTCTTCGTCGCCTACCTGATGAGCGGGGCGCCGCCTCCGGTGAGCGGCGACTGCCGCCTCGCGGTGAGCGCGGGGGAAACCTTCGTCGCGAGCTACCTCGACCCCGCCGACGGCACCGACAGCTCGTCGAGCGGCGCGCTCGTCGATCCCCTCGGCGTCGTGTTCGACAGCGCCACCGGCGCGCCGGTGAGCGGCGCGGTCGTCACGCTGATCGACGCGGCGAGCGGCCTGCCCGCGACGGTCTTCGGCGACGACGGCGTGTCGAGCTACCCCGCGAGCGTCACGAGCGGGGGCACCGTCACGGATTCCGGCGGAACGACCTACGCGTTCGCGCCGGGGCGCTTCCGCTTCCCGTTCGTCGCGCCCGGGACGTATCGCCTGCAAGTTGTGCCGCCGCCCAGCCATGCGTTTCCTTCGCTCGTCGCCGACGCTGCCCTCCAGCTCCTTCCGGGCGCACCGTATGCGCTGGGCCCGGGCTCGCGCGGCAACGACTTCGTCGTCCCGCTCGGGCCGATCTTCCAGGTCGACGTGCCGCTCGACTCCGCAGCTCCCGGCGGAGCGCTCACCCTCGCGAAGCGCGCGAATCGCGCGACCGCGGGGGTCGGCGAGTTCGTGCAGTACGTGCTCCTCGTTTCGGCGCCGAGCGGCAGCGCGGGCCAGCCCGCGACGCTCGAGGATCGGCTCCCGCGCGGCTTCCGCTTCGAGCGCGGCTCGCTGCGCATCGGCGGCGCGCCGGCGCCCGATCCCGCGATCGCGCAGGACGCGCGCACGCTCGCGATCCCGCTCGGCGTGCTCGCGCCCGGCGCGCAGGTCGAGGTGCGCTACGTGGCGCGGCTCGGGCCGGAAGCACGCGGCGGACGCGCGGTGAACGAGGCGATCGTGCGCGCGGGCGCGCTCGCCTCGAACCCGGCGCGCGCCGTCGTACTGGTCACGCGCGATCTCTTGAACGAGCGCGCGACACTGGTCGGCCGCGTGATGGAAGGCGACTGCGGCGCGGACCTGCGCGACGAGCATGCCGGCGTCGCGGGCGTGCGCGTCTACCTCGAGGACGGCACGCACGTCGTGACGGACGAGCAGGGCCGCTTCCACTTCCCGGTCGTCGCCGCGGACACCCACGTCGTCCAGCTCGACACGCAGACGCTGCCCGAGGGCTTCATGCCGCGCGCCTGCGCCGGCAACCGCTTCGCGGGCCGCTCGTACTCGCAGTTCGTCGAGCCGCAGCGCGGCTCGCTGTGGCGCAGCGACTTTTTCCTCGAGCGGACACCGAGCGGCCGTGGACTCCACCAACGGCTCACCGTCACGCCGGCCGGCGATCGCCAGGACGTCGAGCTGAACGTCACGGTGGTCGGTGCGACGCTGAACGCCGTCTCCGGCCTCGTGCTGCTGCCGAGCGGGCTCGCGCCGCTGCCGGGCAGCGTCGAGGTCGCCGGCCCCGGCGCACGCTTCGACGCGGAGAGCCCGGCGCCGACGGTCCGCGCGGCCGCCCTCGCGCCCGGCGACGTCGTGACGCTGCGCTTCGCGTTGGCCGCGCCGGGCGACACGCAATTGAATGCGCTCGCACGCGGGAAGCGCGACACCGGCGAGCCCGTCCAGACGCCCGTGGTGAAGAGCGAGCTCGCCGAGCCGCGCACCTACACGCAGAGCGCGACCTGGGAGGACGCGCCCGCCGCGGCCTCGCCACCGGCCGAGCCCGCACCGCCCGAAGCCGCATTCGGCGACGCCTGGCTGGCGACCGCCACGCCCGCGAACGCGTGGCTGTACCCCGAGGCGGGCTTCGTTCCGAAGATCCCGTCGGTGAAGCTCGGTGTGCAGCACGACCCCGCGCTGCGCGTACGCCTGTTCCGCAACGGCGAGCTGGTGAGCCCGCTCAACTTCGACGGCGTGCAGAAGAACGCGGCGAAGACGGTCGCGGTGAGCCGCTGGCGCGGCGTCGATCTCGCCGAGGGCCCCAACAAATTCGTGGTCGAGCTGCTGAACGCGGACGGCGCGGTCGTCGAACGCCTCGAGCAGCGCGTCCACTCCTCGGGCCCGCCGGTGCGCGGCGAGCTGATGCCGACGCTCTCGACCCTCGTCGCGGACGGCCGCACCGCGCCGGTCGTCGCGGTGCGGCTCTTCGACCGCTGGGGCCAGCCCGTGCGCGAGGGCATGAGCGGACCGCTCCAGGTCGCGTCGCCGCACCGCGCGCGCGAGTCGGTGGAGCGCGCGCGCGAGCGGCAGCTCGCCGTGCCGAATCTCGGTGCGACGAGCTTCGTGGTCGGCGCGGGCGGCCTCGCGCGCATCGCGCTCGAGCCCACCACGACGATGGGCCGCTTCGCGCTCACGCTTCAGCTCGCGGACGACCGCCGCGAGGAGATCGAGGGCTGGCTCTCGCCGGGCCGCCGCGAGCTCACGCTCGTGGGCGTCGGCAGCGGCACGCGCGGCTTCGGCGACACGCGGGGCAACGGCTCCGCCGCCCGAGCGGCGGGCCTCGACGCCAGCGGACGGGACGGACGCGTCGCGCTGTTCGCGACCGGCACGGTGCGCGGCGAGTGGCAGGTGACCGCGGCCTACGACTCGCGCCCGAGCCAGGCGTCGCCGGGCGATCGCTTGCAGCGCACGCTCGACACCCAGGAGCACTTCGCGCTCTACGGCGACGACACGCAGGAGGGCTACGAGGCCCCGACTTCCGACGGCGTGTTCCTGAAGCTCCAGCGCGATCGCTTCTATGCGCTCTACGGCGACTACACCACGGCGCTCGGCGAGACCGAGCTCGCGCGCTACGACCGCATCGTCACCGGCCTGAAGAGCGAGTACTACGGCGAGGCGCTGCGCTGGAACGCGTTCGCGACCGACACCGGGCAGGCGTTCGCGCGCGACGAGATTCGCGGCAACGGCACCTCGGGCCTGTACCGCCTCTCGCAGGCGCCGATCGTGATCGGCAGCGAGCGCGTGCGGATCGAGGTGCGCGATCGCTTCCGGCCGGGCCGCGTGGTCGAGGCGCGGCCGCTCGTCGCGCAGATCGACTACGACGTGGATCCGTTCGCGGGCACGCTCCACTTCCGCGAGCCGGTGGCCGGCCGCGACGAGCGCTTCAACCCCGTCTTCATCGTCGTCGAGTACGAGACCGCGGGCGGCGGCGACGCGCTCTCCGGCGGCGGTCGCGTCGCCGGACGCTGGCTCGGAGGCGCCCTCGAGCTCGGCGCGACCGGCGTCCACGAGGGGCGGGGTGCACAGTCGGGCGACCTGGTCGGCCTGGATGCCACTTATCAATGGGACGAGGCGACGAAGCTGCGCGCCGAGTGGGCGGGTAGCGATGGCGACAGCTTCGCGGGCCCGCGGCGCGGGCTCGGCTGGCTCGTCTCTGCGGAGCACCGCACGCAGGCGCTCGAGCTGGTGGCGAGCGCGCGCGAGCAAGAGGGCGGCTTCGGGCTCGGGCAGCTCTCGGCGATCGACCAGGGCGCGCGGCGCATCGGCGTGGACGGGCGCTGGCGCTTCCGCGAGCACTGGTCGCTCGTGGGCAGCGGCTTCCACGAGCAGAACCTCGCCACGAACGACGACCGTCAGATCGCCGAGTCGATCGTCGAGTGGGACGACACGCACCGCGGGCTGCACGCGGGCGCGCGCTACGTGCGCGATTCGGCGCCGCTCGCCGCCGCGAACACGGCGCAACTGCTGCTCGGCGGCCACCACGGTTTCTTCGGCGAGCGGCTCACGCTGCGCGCGGGAACCGAGATCGGCTTCGGCTCGGAAGGGCCGCACGGCGACTACTCGGATCGCGTGGCGGTGGGCGCCGACTTCAAGGCGACCGACTGGCTGCGGCTCTTCGCCGAGCACGAGCTGACGTTCGGCGACGTGCATTCCGGGCAGGACACGCGGGTCGGCGCGGCCGTGACGCCCTGGGAGGGCGGCCAAGTCACCGCGAGCCTCGGGCAGCAGGCGCTACCGAGCGCGACGGCCGGGACCGCGCTCTCGCCCGAGAGCGCGCCGGCGGCGGGCCGCGAGTACGGGCCGCGCACCTACGCGAACCTCGGCGTGGCGCAGCACTGGAACCTCGCTCAGTACTGGGGCTTCGACCTCGCGGTGGACCGCTCGCAGACGCTGAAGGGCGCCGGGGTCGCGCCGTTCGACGCGAGCGTGCCAGCCTACTCAGGCGTCGGCGCCACCACCGACGACTACACCGCGGTGTCGCTCGGCGCGGGCTACAGCCGCGACGGCGTCGCGTTCACGAGCCGCGCGGAGACGCGCTTCGGCGAGCTCGAGGACCTGTGGAGCTTCACGCTCGGTGCGCTCAGCGACCAGGACCGCACGTCCTACGCCGGCCACGTCGAGCTGTTCCTCAGCGACCGCGCGGGCGCGAGCCCCGTCACGGAAGACATCTACGCCACGCGCTTCTCGCTCGCGCATCGGCCGCTCGACACGCGCTTCATCGTGCTCGAGCAGGTCGAGTACGAGCACGGCCTCACCGAGGGCGGCGGCCTGAACACCCGCGGCGACCGCGTGCTGAACCACCTGAAGCTCAACTACACCCTCGACGACCGCACGCAGCTCTCCTGGCAGTACTCGGCGAAGTGGGTCTCCGAGCGCATCGACGGCGAGCGCTACGCGTCGATCGGCCACCTGTTCGGCGTCGAGGCGCGCGTCGACGTCGCCGACGGCTGGGACTTCGCGGTGGCGGCGCGCGCGCGCCAGCTCAGCTCGGGCCGCGCCGACGACGGCAACTACTCGGTCGGCGCGAGCGTCGGTCGGCTGCTGATGAAGAACGTGTGGGCGAGCGCCGGCTACAACGCGGTCGGCTTCCGCGACGAGGACTTCTCGCGGGCGGACTACACCGCCAAGGGCCCGTTCGTGCGCCTGCGCGTGAAGGTGGACCAGGACTCGATCCGCGAGTGGCTCGAGTTCTCGCCGCGCCTCGCCGGCCGCATGCGCGGCGCCTTCGCCGCGAACGGCGCGCAGCGCTGAAGACGTTCGCCCGCGCTCAGTCCTCGTAGCGCTCGCGCAGCTTCTGCATGCCGCGGATCCAGCGGTCGTAGTCGCCCGCCTTGCGCTGGATGTACTGCTCCACCACCGGGTGCGGCAGCACGAGGAAGCGTTCCTCGTCGAGCGCCTGGGTCACCACCTCGGCGACCTGCTCGGGCTCGATCATGCCGTCCACGCTCGCGACGCCGTCCGGGTTGCTCGCGGTCATCGCGGTGCGCACCGCCTGCGGGCACAGCACGGAGACCTTGATGCCTTCGCGGCCGTGGGTGATCGCGATCCATTCGGCGAACGACACCGCGGCGTGCTTCGTCACCGCGTACGGCGCGGAGCCGATCTGCGAGAGCAGGCCCGCCGCGGAGGCGGTGTTCAGCAGGTAGCCGCCGCCACGCTTCGCCATGCGGGGCACGAGGTGCCGCGCGGCGTAGATGTGGGACATCACGTTGATCTCCCAGATGCGCTGCCACTCGGAATCCGCGACCTCCGCGCCGCCCGCGATGCCGATGCCCGCGTTCGAGCAGAAGAGGGCGATCGGGCCGTGGCTGGCCTCGGTGTGCTCGATCAGGGCGACGAGGTCGGCTTCGCGCGCGACGTCCACCTGCCGGCCATCCCCGCCGATCTCCTGGGCGACCCGGCGCGCGCCGTCGCCGTCGCGGTCCGCGACCACCACCTTGCGCGCGCCGTCCGCCGCGAAGCGCCGGCACATCGCCCGCCCGATTCCGCTCGCGCCGCCGGTGACGACGACGACCTGGTCCTTCACGCGCATGGTCTTCTCCCGGAGCGGCGTTTCTGCCGAGCTCGCGGGCGCACGCTATCAGAGAAGCGCGTGCGCTCTAGACCCACACCGCGGGAGCCGGCAGGCCCGCGATCGCGACGCCGGGGCAGCGCGAGGAGAGCACGCGCGCCGCGTGGCCGACGTCGTCGGCGGCGGTCGGATAGGCGAGCAGGTGCCGTACCGCGAAGCCTTCCTCGGCTTCGGGCGTGCAGTGGCTGAACAGCACCCGGCGCGGGGCGAGCCGCGCGACGGCCGCGGCGGACTCGCTCGGGTCGGGCACGATCGTGCCGGCGTCGCCCAGCCACGCCGCTGGGACGCCGAGCGGGCGCATCTGCGTCGTGTGGACGCCGAGGCAGAGCGTGTCCACGAGCCGGCCGTCCTCGCGCGGCGCGAACTGCCAGCGAAACACGTCGGCCGCGTTGCGCGCGAGCCAGCGCGCGTTCAGGCCGTGCTGCGCGAAGCAGACGCGCTCGTCCGTGCGGTCGTCGCGCAGCACGATCGCGAGGTTGCGCCCGTAGCCCGCGAGCGGCAGAGCGCTCACCGCGTCGCCGAGCACCTCGCAAGGAACGCCGGGTCGCAGCGCGGTGACGCTCGCGAAGCCCGCGCGCTCCGCGATCGGCACTGCGGCCTCGGCGGCGAACACGGGGACGCGCGGGTCGAGCCGCGCCAGCGTCGCCGGGTGAGCGTGGTCCTGCTCCGGGCTCGACAGCACGATCGCGTCGAGCGCCGGCAGATCGTCCGCACGGAGATGCGGCGACTCGAGGCGCTTGCCCGAGAAGAAGCGCGCGGAGCCCGAGACGTACGGGTCGTCGAGCCACGCGTCGAACAGGATCGTCCGGCCGCCGATCACGGCGAGCCACACCGACGCGCCGCGGTCGCACGCCATCAAGCGGATCGAGTCGTGCACCGTCGGCATCAGCGGCTTCCTTCGCTCGGCGCGCGCGGCACGCGGGATGTCGTCGCGCTCGAGCGTGCGGGCGGCGAGCACGATCGCCGCGGTGGTGGGGTGCGCGCTCCAGCCTTGCGCGTGCAGGCGCCTCGCGAGCGCTGCGGATTCCGCGATGGGCAGGCCGCGCTCGGCGGAGAGCCCTGCGCGCTGCGCCGCATTGAAGAACCAGCTGTTCACGAGCCGGAACGGCAGGCCGGCGCTGAACTCCGACAGGTACCCGAGCAGCATCGGCCAGACGAGCCGCAGGTCGCGCGGCGCGTCGGCGAGCGCGAGGAAGCGGCGGTTCCCGACGATACCGGGCGGCAGCGGCTCGACCCAGTGTCCGGTGAAGCGCCAGAAGCCGAGCGCGACGAGGCCGAGCTGCGCGGCCGCGACGAGCGGCGCGCCGAAGCCGTGCAGCGCAGCCGCGGCGCTCGCGGCGAACGCGGCCCACAGCCCGCACAGCCCGAACGCCAGGCGGCGCTCGCCGAAGCTGAAGGCCTGCCACGCGAGCAGGCCCGCGAGCGCGGCGACGAGCGGCGCGCCGCCGAGCTCGGCGGCGATCACGAACCAGAGCCACGCCTCGACCGGGAACGCCGCGTGGGTTGCGTGGTTGTACCAGTGCGTGTGGTAGGCGGCGTAGGTGACGTTCTGCAGGTCGAAGCCGCGCACGCCGAAGTTGTTGGCGACCTGATAGGTGTACGGCATCGACTGGAGCCGGAAGAGCGCGCCCGGCGCCACGTGCACGAGCGCGTAGAAGACCGCCATCGCGACGAGCGTCCCGCGCCACAGCGCGGGCGCGGCGCCGCTCGTCGCGAGCGCCGCGAAGATCGCGCCGAGCGATCCCACGATCACTGCGCCGCGCACGGCGCGTGACGGCGTCTGCGCGATCTGCATGGACCCTCCCGCACGGCGACGAATCTGGCGCCTCTACGCAGTTCCGTCAGTGCAACTTCGCTTGCTGGCCGATGGCGGGTGAGGCATCTCCGTGGCGCGACGAAGGAAAAAGGGAGGGAAGCGACGATGGATCTCGGCATTCGTGGCAAGCGCGCGGCGGTGGCCGGCGCCTCGGCGGGGCTCGGTTTCGCGACGGCGAAGGCGCTCGCCGCCGACGGCGTGCGCGTCGCGATCTGCGGCCGCGACCGCGCGCGCATCGAGTCGGCGGCCCGCGCGATCGGAGAGAACGCCGTGCCGATCCTGGCCGACGTGAGCGCGCCGGCCGGCGCGGCGAAGTTCGTGCGCGACGCGCGGGGGGCGCTCGGCGGCCTCGACATCCTCGTCACGAACGCGGGCGGCCCGCCGCCCGGCACCTTCGCGAGCACGCCGCTCGAGGCGTATCCCGCGGCGATCGACCTCAACCTGATGAGCGTCGTCGCGATGTGCAAAGAGGCGGTCCCCGCGTTCCAGGCGCAGCGCTGGGGGCGAGTCGTCGCGATCACGTCGATCGCGGTCGCGACGCCGCTGCCGCACCTGATCCTCTCGAACACGGCGCGCGCCGGAGCGACCGGCTTCCTGAAGACGCTCGCGCGCGAAGTGGCGAAGGACGGCGTGACGGTGAATTCGGTGCTGCCGGGCGTGCACGACACCGAGCGCATCAAGGCGCTCGGCGGCGACGGCCGACTCTCCGACATGGCGCGCGGCATCCCGGTCGGCCGACTCGGGACGGCCGACGAGTTCGGCCACGTGGTCGCGTTCCTGTGCTCGCACCACGCCGCCTTCATCACCGGCGTCGCCGTGCCGGTGGACGGCGGCGCCGACCCCCATCTCTTGTAGGGGCCCCGGCGCGCGTCCCGCGCAGCTCCGCGGCATTCCTCCGGCAACTCCGGCCCGCGCGGACGGCGCGGGCGCGGCATCGGGCGCGCGTGCCCCTTTCGCCCGGGCCGCTCGCCGTGAGACCATCGCGGCGCGAGGAGACGAGCGGCATGCGGCGGTCCGAAGCGGGACGGTTGGGATTCGGCGCGGTCGCGGCGCTGCTGCTCCTCGCGGGCGGCGGGCTCGCCTACGCACAGCGCGACCGCTTGCCGCTCGCGCTGTTGCACACGGAGGCGAAGCCCGCGCTGCCGGACGTCGCGCTCGCGCCGCCCGCCGCGCACGGAGACCGCGTCGCCGCCCTCGGGCGGCTTCAGCCGAAGGACGGCGTGCGCGTGATTGCCGGCCCCGCGCAGCCCGTGGCGGTGGTGGGCGAGCTGCTCGTGGACGAGGGCGACGCGGTGCGCGCCGGCCAGGTGATCGCGCGGCTCGACGACGCGGAGCTGCGCGAGGCCGCGGTGCAGCGCGCCGAGGCGCGCGTCGCGAACGCGAAGGCCGAGCTCGCGCGCAACGCGCAGCTGCGCGAGGGCGCGGTGATTTCCGTGTCGCTCCACGAGAAGCTGAAGCTCGAGCACGACGTCGCGGTCGCCGATCTGCGCCTCGCCCGCGCGGAGCTCGCGCGGGTGCAGGTGCGCTCGCCGATCGACGGCCAGGTGATCGACGTGCACGCGCGCGCCGGCGAGCGCGTCGGGCCCGAGGGCATCGTCGAGCTCGGCGAGACGCAGGCGATGTACGCGGTGGCGGAGGTCTACGAGACGGAGGTCGGCGGAATCGCGCTCGGGGACGAGGCCGAGGTGGCGAGCCCCGCGCTGCCGCGTGTGCTGCACGGCCGCGTCGACCGCATCGCGATGCGCGTGCGCAAGCAGGACGTGCTCGGCACCGACCCCGCAGCGCGCACCGACGCGCGCGTGGTCGAGGTCGAGGTGCGCCTCGACGCCGCCGACGCCGCGCTCGCGGCGCCGCTCACGCATCTGCAGGTCGAAGTCTCGATCCGCAGGCGAAGCGCGCAGTGAGCCGCAGGCGACCGGAGTCGCGCCCGGGCTCGCGCTGCCCTCGCACGGCGCCGTAGCCCCGATGTTCGGGATCCCGATCGGATGGCTCCAGCTGAAGCGCGAGAAGCTGCGCTTCGCGGTGGCGCTGCTCGGGGTCGCCTTCGCGGTCGTGCTGATCCTGATGCAGCTCGGCTTCCGCGAGGCGCTGTTCAACAGCGCCGTGCGCTTCCACGACGCGCTCGACTGCGACGTCGTGCTGATCTCGAACGAGCTCTCCTACATCGTGGACCCGCGGGCTTTCTCGCAGCGCCGGCTGCTGCAGGCGCGCGGCGCCCCCGGCGTCGCCTCGGTGACGCCGGTGTATCTCGGCATGGCGTCGTGGGAGAACCCCGATACCCACGTCGCGCGCGGCATCTTCGCCGTCGGCATCGATCCGGCCGGGCGGCCCCTCGCGCTGCCCGAGGTGAACGCGCAGCTGGACGCGATCGTGCGCGAGGACGCCGCGCTCTACGACGCGCTGTCGCGGCCCGAGTTCGGTCCGATCGCGGCGCGCGTGCGCGCGGGCGAGACGCTGATCGCCGAGGTGAACCACCGCGAGATCCGCATCCCCGCGCTCTTTCGCCTCGGCACCTCGTTCGGCATGGACGGCAGCCTCGTCACCAGCGAGACGAACTTCCTGCGCCTGTTCCCGAATCGCGAGCGCGGCCTGATCGACATCGGCCTCGTGCGCGCGCAGCCGGGCGTCAGCCCCGCCGCAGTGCGCGACGCGATCCGCGCGCGCGTGGGCGGGGACGTGGTCGTGCTGACGCTCGCCGAGTTCCGCGCGAAGGAGATCGCGTTCTGGGACTCGACGACGCCGATCGGGTACGTGTTCAGCTTCGGCGTCGTGGTCGGGCTCGTGGTCGGCGGCATCATCGTCTACCAGATCCTGTTCGCCGACGTGAACGACCACCTGCCCGAGTACGCGACGCTGAAGGCGATGGGCTACTCGAACGCGTTCCTCGCCGGCGTGGTCGTGCAGCAGGCGGTGATCCTCGCCGCGTTCGGCTTCGTGCCCGCGATGGCGCTCTCGGTCGTGCTCTATCGCGTATCCGGCGACGCGACGCTCCTGCCGCTCGAGATGACCACCGAGCGCGCGGTCACGGTCTTCGGGCTCACCGTCGGGATGTGCGTGCTCTCGGCGCTGATGGCGCTGCGCAAGGTGCGCTCCGCCGACCCCGCGGAGATCTTCTGATGTCCGCCGCCGAAGCGCCGATCCGGCTCGAGAACGTCAATCACTACTACGGCGCCGGAGCGTTGCGGAAGCAGATCCTGCACGGCATCTCGGTGGAGCTGCGCGCGGGCGAGATCGTGATCGTGACCGGGCCCTCGGGCTCGGGGAAGACGACGATGCTCACGCTGATCGGCGCGCTGCGCTCCGCGCAGGAAGGCTCCGTCCGCGTGCTCGGGGAGGAGCTGCGCGGCGCGAGCACGCGCACGCTCGAGAAGGTGCGGCGCGACATCGGGTACATCTTCCAGGCGCACAACCTGCTGGATGCCCTCACCGCGACCCAGAACGTGATGCTCTCGCTGCTGCTCGATCGCGTCGGCCGCAGCGAGGCGCGCCGGCGCGCCCGCGAGTGGCTCGAGGCCGTCGGCCTCGGCACGCGCCTCGACCACCATCCGTCGCAGCTCTCGGGCGGCCAGCGCCAGCGCGTCGCGATCGCCCGTGCCTTGGCCGGTGCGCCGCGCATCGTGCTCGCCGATGAGCCGACGGCCTCGCTCGACAAGCAATCCGGCCGCGAGGTCGTGGACCTGATGCAGGACCTCGCGCGCAAGCAGGGCGTGACCGTCCTGCTCGTGACCCACGACAACCGCATCCTCGACGTCGCGGACCGCATCGTGCACCTCGAGGACGGCCGGCTCACGACGCTCACCGAGCACGTCACCGCGAACACGCAGCACATGATGGACGTGCTCGCCCGCAACAACCGCAAGGGCGATCTCCAGCGCCGCGTCGCCGAGGCGCCGGCCGAGGCGCTGCCCATGCTGCTGGAGCAGGCCACGAAGAGCGCCGAGGAGTTCCTGCGCGTCACGGAGCTGAGCCAGGACGACGCCTTCCAGAGCATGTTCGAGGAGGTGCTCGCCTCGTTCACGCTGCGCTTCGGCGACCTGATGGGCGCCGAGCGGGCCTCCATCTTCCTCGTGGACGCCGCGCGCCGCGAGCTGGTGCTGAAGGTCGCGCAGCAGGAGGGCGGGCGATCGCTCGACGTGCGCATGCCGATGGACCGCGGCATCGCGGGCCACGTCGCGAGCACGGGCCATAGCGTGCGCGTGGACGACGCCTACGCGAGCCCGCTCTTCAATCCCGAGGTGGATCGCGCGAGCGGCTTCACGACGCGCAGCCTCCTGTGCGTGCCCATCGCCGACCGGCGTGGGGCCGTGTTCGCCGTCGCGCAGCTGCTCAACAAGCGCAGCGGCGAGCCCTTCGACGCGGGCGACGAGGAGCGCTTCCGGGCCTTCACGCGCGGCGTGGCGCCGATCCTCGAGGCCTGGGCGGGCATGTCGCGGCGCGGGGCCAGCTAGGGCCCGCGATCGCGCGCGCCGACGAGAAACCGCGTGACGGCGGCGCGGGTGCAGGGAATGATCTGGGGGCGCCCCGCGCGCGAGGAGTCCGCATGCCCGTGATCGTTCTCGGCATCCTGTTGATCGCCATCTCGTTCGTGCTCGGCGGGGTCGCGAGCCGCGCCGGAGGGGGTGGCCCCGGGCCCGTCCGCGCGGCCTGGATCACGCGCTCGCTCGGCGTGCTGTTCGTCGTGGGCGGCACCGTCGTCAGCAGCGCGGTGATCGTGCCCGCCGGCCATCGCGGCGTGCTGCTCCAGTGGGGCGCGGCGATCCGCTCCCTCGACGAGGGCTTCCACATCGTCGCGCCGGTGATGAACCAAGTCGTGTTGCTCGAGGTCCGCACGCAGAAGGAGGAGAGCCAGGCGACCGCGGCCTCTCGCGACCTCCAGACCGTGACGACCTCGCTGGCGCTCAACTTTCGAGTCGACTCGAGCCGCGTGGTCGAGCTCTACCGGGACGTCGGCGGCGACTACAAGGCGCGCGTGATCGACCCCGCGGTGCAGGAGTCGCTGAAGACCGTGACGGCGAAGTTCACCGCGGAAGAGCTGATCAAGTTCCGCCCGAAGGTGAAGTCCGAGGTCGAGGAGGAGATCACGCGACGGCTCGCGAACTACAACATCCTCGTCGAGCCGTCCGGCCTGTCGATCACGAACTTCGCCTTCTCCGAGGAGTTCAACCGCGCGATCGAGGCGAAGCAGGTGGCCCAGCAGCAGGCGGAGCAACAGCGCTACGTGCTCCAGAAGGCGGAGCTCGAGAAGCAGACGGCGATCATGATCGCGCAGGGCAAGAGCGAGGCGGCCAAGCTGAACGCCGAGGCGCTGAAGGTCCAGGGCGGCTCGCTCGTGATCTCGCGCGAGTGGATCGAGAAGTGGGACGGCCGGCTGCCGAGCGTCTACGGTGGCGGGCAGGGCATGATCATCGACCTCGGCTCGCTGATGAAGGACGACGCGGCGCGCTGAGCCGGTCGGCGAAAGGCGGGAGGCGCGGATGCGCGCGATCGACGTGCACGCGCACGTGGTGCTCGAGGAGACGTTCGGCACGGCCGGCGTCCACGGGCCCACGCTCTCCGACGAAGACGGCGTGCCGGTGTTCCGCGTCGGCGGCTACTGCCTGCGCGGCGTGCGTTATCGCGGCAGCCCGTTCATGGATCCGGAGAAGCGGCTCGCGGCGATGGACGCCGCGCAGATCGGCGTGCAGGTGCTGTCGCCGAATCCGCTCACGTACTTCCACCACGTCGCGGCGAAGGACGCGATCGCGTTCTGCCGCCGGCACAACGACGCGCTCGCAAGGCTCGTGAAGGCGCGCGCGCCGCGGCTGCTCGGCTTCGCGGCGCTGCCGATGCAGGACGTCTCCGCCGCGCTCGACGAGCTCGACCGCGCGCGCGCGCTGGGCCTGCTCGCGGGCTACGTCGGCACCGAGTTCGGCACGTGGCTCGACGCGCCCGCGCTCGACCGCTTCTACGCCGGCTGCGTCGCGCGCGACGTCCCGCTCTTCCTCCACCCCGCGCCTGCGGGCATCGACGGCCCGCCCGGCGATCCGCGGCTCGCGCGCTTCGACCTCGACCTCGTGCTCGGCTTCGCGGCCGAAGAGACACTCGCCGTCGCGACGCTGATCTACGGCGGCGTGCTCGATCGCCACCCACGACTCGACGTGTGCATCAGCCACGGCGGCGGCGCGATGCCGTATCTCGTGGGCCGCATGGCCGCCGCCGCGCGCAAGCGCGCCTGGGCGCCGGCCGCGATCAAGCCCGACGGCGCCTTCGAGGAGCGCCTCGCGCGGCTCTGGTACGACGTGCACGTGCACGACGCGCGCTCGCTCCAGTCGTTGCGGGGCGTCGTGGGCGACGAGCGCCTCGTGTACGGCACCAATTTCGCGGGCTGGGATCAGGCCGAGCCGCAGCCGCTCGGCGAGCTCGGCGCCACGCTCACGCGCAACGCGGCGCGGCTGCTGCGCCGCCCGGCGCTCGCGGAGGGCGCGCGATGAAGCCGCTGATCTACGACCCGACCGACCCCGAGCAGCTCGAGAACATCAACGACGTCTATCGCCGCCTGCGCGAGGAGTCGCCCGTCCACTACGCCGAGAAGTTCGACATCTACGTCGTGTCGCGGCACGCCGACGTCGAGCGCATCCTGAAGGACACCGACCGCTTCTCGTCGCGCGCCGCCAACACCGCGCTCGCCTACACGCCGCCGGAGGTCGCGGCGGTGCTCGCCGAGGGGCGCCCCGAGGCCGAGGCGCTGTTGACTGCGGACCCGCCGCGCCACGCGCGCCACCGCGCGCTGATCAACCGCGCGCTCACCCAGCGGCGCGTCGACCAGAAGCGCCCGCGCATGGTCGAGCTCGCTCACGCGCTGATCGACGCGTTCGCGGAGCGCGGCAACGCCGACCTGATCGCGGCCTTCGCCGTCCCGTATCCGCTGAACGTGATCGCGGACGTGATGGGGATTCCGGAAGGCGATCGCCCCCAACTGAAGATCTGGTCCGACGACTTCGTGGCGCGCTTCTCGCCCGATCTCTCGATCGAAGACCGCAAGCAGCGCGCGCGCGGCTTCGTCGCGCTCCAGCGCTACTTCGAGCGCCTGATCCTCGCCGCCCGCGAGGACGGCCGCGACGACTTCATGGGCGACTTCGCCCGCGCCGCGTTCTCCGAGCCGCCCGTCTCGATGGAGGACCAGCTGACGACGCTGATGCAGACGCTCGTCGCCGGCCACGAGACGACGACGAACCTGATCGGCGCCGCGCTCGTGCACCTGCTGACGAACGCGCCGGTGCGCGAGCGCCTGGCGCGCGACGCCTCGCTCTGGCCCGCCTTCGTCGAGGAGGTGCTGCGGCTCGAGACGCCGACGCAGGCGCTGTTTCGCACGGCCAAGGAAGACGTGACGCTGCACGGCGTCACGATCCCGGCCGGCAAGCACGTGCAGGTCTTGTACGGCTCGGCGAACCGCGACCCCGAGGCGTTCCCGAACCCCGACGCGATCGACCTCGAGCGCGAGAATCTGCGCGGCCATCTCGCGTTCGGCCTCGGCATCCACTTCTGCGTCGGCGCGCCGCTCGCGCGCACCGACAGCGTCGTCGCGCTCGAGGCGCTCGTGCAGCGGCTGCCGAGCCTGCGGCTCGCGCCCGGAGCGCCGCTCGTGCACACGCCGCATTTCTTCCTGCGCGGCTATCAGGCCGTCCACTGCCAATGGGGTCGCTCGTGAGACACCGCGAGAGCCATCGCTCCCATCGAGGCGGCTGGCTGCGCGCAGCCGTGCTCGGTGCGAACGACGGCATCGTCAGCACCGCGAGCCTGCTGCTCGGCGTCGCGGCGGCCGACGCGTCGCCGGTGGCGATCCTGACGGCGGGCATCGCCGGCCTCGCGGGCGGCTCGCTCTCGATGGCCGCGGGCGAGTACGTCTCGGTCAGCTCACAGCGCGACGTCGAGACGGCGGATCTCGCGCGCGAGCGTGCCGAGCTCGCCGACGAGCCCGCCCGCGAGCTCGACGAGCTGGCGGGCATCTACGCCGCGAAGGGGCTCGCCCCGGATCTCGCGCGGGAGGTCGCGGTGAGCCTCAGCGCGAAGGACGCGCTCGCGGTGCACGCGCGCGAGGAGCTCGCGATCGACATCGAGAACCTCGCGCGCCCCATCCAGGCCGCGTGGTCGAGCGCCGTCTCGTTCGCGCTGGGCGCGGCGCTGCCGCTCGCCGCGATGACGCTCTCGCCCCCCGCCGCGCAGGTCGCCGTCACGCTCGGGGCAGCGACGACGGCGCTCGCGATTCTCGGCGGCTGGAGCGCGCGGCTCGGGGGAGCGCCGGTGCGGCCCGCGGTGGTGCGCGTGGTGCTCGGCGGAGGAGTCGCGATGGGGCTCACGATGGGGATCGGGAAGCTGTTCGGCGTTGCGGTCTGACGGGAAGGCTGCGCTCGCGGGGGTACGCGCGTGGCGCGCTCGCGGCGCAACGCGTGCGGCGCAAGCGACGCCGCGGCACCGATCCCCTGATCGTTGAGCCGCGGAACACCCGGCCGTAGAGTGGCGAAGGGGCCGATTCTTCACAGTCCGGAGGCCTCCCGTGCGCCATCGATCTCGACTGCTCATGCCATCCGCTCCGGCGCGCCGTCGCAGCGGATCGAGGCGCGCCGGCCCGCTGCGCGCGGCGACGGCGCTGGCGGTGCTGCTGCTGGCCTTCGAGGCCCAGGCCGATGCGAACGCCGACCTGCATCAGGCGGCGCGGTCGGGTGATCTCGAGGCCGTTCGTTCGCTGCTGGCCGCGAAGGCAAGGCCCAACTCCAAACACGGGGAGCTGCGCACCACGCCGCTCATGGAGGCCGCGCGCGGCGGACACGCGGACGTCGCGCAGGCGCTGCTCCGGGCGGGCGCCAAGGTCGATGCGAAGTCGCGCGCCAAGGAGACGGCCCTCCTGATCGCAGCGGCGAACGGGCATCTCGCCGTGATCCAGGCGTTGCAAGCCGCGGGTGCCGACGGCGACGTCCGTCTCGAGAACGGAGACATGGCGCCCGCCGTCGCCGCCCAGGCGGGGCACGCGGAGGTCGTGATGCCGTTGCTGGCGGCCCTCGAGCGACCCGCCGTCCGGGCGGACCAGACGGCGATTGCATTCGTCCGCGCCGCGGAGTTCGGCCGATTGGAAGTCATCCGCGCGATGCTCCAGGCGGGCGTCGCAGTCGACGTCCGGTTCCCGGGCAATGATGCGTCGACGGCGCTGACGATGGCCTCCGAGCGGGGCCATGTCCCCGTCGTCCGGGCACTGCTCGAGGCCGGCGCCGACGTCGAAGCCGCGACGGCTCCTGGCTCCACGTCGCTCATGTACGCCGCCCAGGCGGGGCGCATCGAGGTCGCGGAAGTGCTGCTCGCGGCCGGTGCGAAGCTCGAAGCCCGAAACCGGAACGGCTCGACGGCGCTGCACCATGCCGCCGGCGCGGGCCAGGCGGCCATGGTCACCCGGCTGCTCGCGGCGGGAGCGGACGTGAATGCCCCGCTCAACGGGGGCTACTCGCCGATCATGGGGGCCGCAAACAACGGGCGGGTCGAGGTGACGGCACTCCTGCGGCAGGCGAACGGGCGCGTGAACCGCGAGCGCTTCCCGGACGCCGCCGTGCTGACCGTGCAGTCCGCCGCCGGTGCGGACGAGGCCGTCTTCCTGCTTGAATCCCTCGGTGCGGCATGGGACGCAGTCCGCAGCGCCGATCCGCTGGCGCCCGTGCCCGCGACCGTCCCCGAGCACGTGACGCTGCGCATCGGTGGGCCGGCCAGCGAGGCGATGGCGATCGCCTGCCCGATGGCAACGGGCCCCTTGATGCTGGCGGCGGTGGGTTCGGCGGGAAGCAACTTCACGATGGCATGTGGAAACCTCGAGATCGTGTTGGAGGGCGGGGTCCTGAAGGAGGTGCGCCGGCCCTCGGGCTACTGACACGAGGGCTCGGCCCCGGCGCCGAGCGCAACGGCGCGGCGGGGATCTGGGCTGTCGAAGCCGCCATCCGTCGCCCGATCTCGCCTCGCGCCGGTGTCGCGGCCTGGCGAGGTCTTCCGCGCTCGCCATCCTGCTCCCGGTGGATCTCACCGTCGCCGCCATCCCCGCCTTCCTCGCGCTGCTGGCGCTCGAGTACGGCGTCGCGCACGTGCGGGGTCGCGAGATCCAGGAGGCGCGCGACACCGCGACGAGCCTCTCCCTGGGCGTCGGCAGCGTGCTGCTCGGCATTCCGTACAAGGCGGCGACCGCGGGCCTCTACTTCTGGGTGCACGCGCATCGCGCCGTCGATCTGGGCGACGGCCCGTGGGCGTTCGCGGGCGCGCTGCTCGCGGTGGACTTCGCTTATTATTGGTTCCACCGGCTGCACCACGAGGTGCGCGTGCTCTGGGCCTCGCACGTGCCGCACCACTCGAGCCGGCGTTACAACCTCTCGACGGCGCTGCGCCAGCCGTGGACGCCGTTCACCGGCCTGCCGTTCTACCTGCCGCTCGCGCTCGTCTTCACGCCGGCGCAGATCGGCGCCGCGTTCGGGATCAACCTGCTCTACCAGTTCTGGATCCACACCGAGCTGATCGGCCGGCTCGGCCCGCTCGAGGCGGTGCTGAACACACCGTCGCACCACCGCGTGCACCATGGCGCGAACGTGCAGTACCTCGACCGCAACTACGCCGGCATCCTGATCCTGTGGGATCGCTGGTTCGGCACCTTCGAGCCCGAGCGCGAAGCGGTGCGCTACGGGCTCACGAAGAATCTCGAGAGCTTCAACCCGTTCCGTGCGGCGTTCGGCGAGTTCTGGGCGACCTTCCGCGACGCCGCCGGCGCGGGCTCGTGGCGCGACGCGCTCGGCTACCTGCTGCGCCCGCCCGGCTGGAAGCCGCGCGGCGCGGGCGCGACGGCGGGCGACCTGAAACGGATGTCGGGGCTCGCGGCCTGAGCGCCTCGCAGAGGAGTACGAAGGTGGATCGACTCGAGGGAAAGGTCGCGCTCGTGACCGGCGCCGCGCGCGGCACCGGCGAACAGATCGCGCGCATGTTCGCGGCGGAGGGCGCCCGCGTGGTGGTCGCCGACGTCGCGGAGGAGGCGGGCCGCGCCGTCGCGGCGTCGATCGGCGCGAGCGCGGCGTTCGCGCGCCTCGACGTGAGCGACGAGGCGAGCTGGCAGCGCGCCGTCGCCGAGGCCAGCGCGCGCTTCGGCAAGCTGAACGTGCTGGTGAACAACGCGGGCTTGCTCCACATGGAGGCGCTGCTCGACACCACCCAGGAGGCGTTCGAGCGCCTGTTCCGCGTGAACCAGTTGGGCCCGTTCCTCGGGATGAAGACGGCGGCACCCGCGCTGAAGGCCGCGGGCGGCGGCTCGATCGTGAACATCGCCTCGATCGACGCGCTCACCGCGAAGAACGGCATCGTCGCCTACGCCGGCACCAAGTGGGCGCTGCGCGGCATGACGCGCGTCGCGGCGCTCGAGCTCGGCAAGCACGGCATCCGCGTGAACACGGTCTGCCCAGAGGTCGGCGGGCCCGCGATGCGCGCGCCCTACGTGCCCGCCGGCATCGACCCCGAGAAGATTCTCGCGGCCATGCACGGCGTGATCCCGTACAACCGCAAGCGCGAGCCGGTCGAGCTGATCCGCGACGTCGCGCGCATGGCGCTCTTCCTCGCTTCGGACGAGAGCCTCTCGTGCACGGGCGCCGACTACCCGGTGGACGCCGGCGGCACCGCCGGCGCGCTCTCGAAGTTCGGGCCGGGCGCGTGAGCGACGACGACTTCAGCCAGCTCGCGCCAGAAGACGACGCGCCGCCGGAGCCGATCGTCGTGCCGCTGGGCTCGCTCAGCGAGGATGCGCTGCGCGGGCTGATCGAGAGCTTCGTGCTGCGCGAGGGCACCGACTACGGCGAGGTCGAGCGCAGCCACGAGCAGAAGGTCGCCGACGTGCGCCGCCAGCTCGAGCGCGGCGAGGCGCGCATCGAGTTCGATCCGCAGACGGAGAGCGTGAACCTGGTGCCCGTGCGCTGAGCGCGCGCCTCAGCGTCCCCCGGTCACGTCGAGCAGCGCGCCCGTCACGTAGGATGCCGCGGGCGACATCAGCCACACCACTGACTCCGCGATCTCCTCCGGCGTGCCCGCACGCTGCATCGGGATCGTCGGCGCGATGCGCGCGGGCCGGCCCGGTTCGCCGGTGCTCGCGTGGATGTCCGTGATCACGAGCCCGGCGCGCACCGCGTTCACGCGGACACCCTCGCTCGCCGTCTCGCGCGCGAGCCCGAGCGTGAACGTGTCGATCGCGCCCTTCGTGGCCGCGTAGTCCACGAACTCGCTCGGCGAGCCGAGCCGCGACGCGCCCGACGAGAGATTCACGATGGCGCCGCCGCGGCCGCCGTGGCGCGTGGACATTCGTTTCACCGCCTCGCGCGCGCACAGGAACGAGCCGATCACGTTCACGCCGAACACCCACGCGAGCCGCTCCGCGTCCATCGCTTCGACGCGCGCCTGCACCGCGCAGACGCCCGCGTTGTTCACGAGCGCGGTGACGCGACCGAGGCGAGCGTCCACCTCGGCGAAGAGGCGCACGACGTCGGCCTCGCGCGCGACGTCGGCCTGCACCGCGATCGCCCGCCCGCCCGCGCGCTCGATCTCGGCGACCACGCCGCGCGCAGCGCCCTCGTCGCGCGCGTAGTTCACGCACACGGCGAAGCCGCGCGCCGCCGCGAGCTTCGCGGTGGCGGCGCCGATGCCGCGCGATGCACCGGTGACGAGGGCGACTTCTGGGCGTTCCGCGCCCGCCGTTCTCTGCTGCATGCCGCTCCATCCCCTGGTTTTTCCGAAGCCCGAGGTTGGCATAGCGTTCGGTCGCAGCGTCGCGTTCCCCAACCGAGAAGGTCCATTCCATGGCGAGCTCGATCCTGGCCGTCACCCGCACGATCTCAGATCGACGCGAAGCGGGTGGTGAAACAGCGCCGTTCCTCTGCGGACGATCCGCTGCCCGCGGTCGCGTGAACGCATGCGCGAAGCTCCTCGCGCTCTTCGCGGTCTGGGCTCTCGCAGGGGGCGCGCTCGCCGACGCGCCCCCCGCCGATTGGCGGACGGCCGTGCACGAGCTCGCGGAACGGCACTTCCGCCATCCCGCATGGGGCCTCTCCCATTGCGAGCGCGACTACGCGCTCGCGCGGGAGCTCGCCGCGCGAGATCACGTCGCAATCGACGACGACGTGCTCTACGCCGCGGCGTTCCTCCACGACATGGCAGCCTTCGCGCCTTGGGAGAAGCCGGCGGAGGACCACGCCGACGTCGCGGCAGGCCTAGTTGGCGACTTCTTGAAGCGCGCGGGATTCCCCATGAAGAAGCTCGGGGCCGTACAGGGTGCGATCCGCACCCACATGTTCGACCGCGAGCCCGAGGGACCGGAAGCGCTCTATCTGCACGACGCCGACGCGCTCGACTGGCTCGGCGCGATCGGCATCGCGCGGATCGTGGCCCTCGTCGACCCGAACGGCGGCTCACCCACCGGCCCCGAGGTGATCCCGATGCTCGAGGAGAATCTCGCGAAGGTGCCGGCCCGCGTGCTCTCACCCGCCGGACGCGCGCTCGTGCCGGACCGACGGCACTCGCTCGAGACGTTCCTGGGCGAGCTGCGCGCGCAGTCCGGGGATCTGAAGCGGCTCTGATCGCGAGATCTCAGCCGCTCGGCGGGACGATCCAACGCGGGTCCACACGCGTCGCTCGATCGGATTCGGCACGAGCGAAGCTCACTGAATCACCGTCCCGCCATCCGCCGTCACGATCGCACCCGTCATGAACTTGCACGCGTCCGAGGCGAGCCAGACGGCGACCTCGGCGATCTCCTCCGGACGACCGAGCCGGCCCATCGGGATCGGCGCGACGAAGGCGGCCTCGCCGCCGGTGGCGGCCATGATCTCCTCGACGCCGGGCGTGCGGCAGACGCCGGGCGCGATCGCGTTCACACGGATGTTCTGCGTGGCGTAGTCCAGCGCGGCGACCTTCGTGAGCCCCGCGACGCCGTGCTTCGTGGACGAGTAGGCCACGAAGCCGCCGAGGCCGATCAGGCCGAGCGTCGAGCAGGTGTTCACGATCGTGCCGCCGCCTTGCTTCAGCATTTGCGCGATCTCGTGCTTCATCGCGACGAACGTGCCGCGCAGGTTCACGTTCGCGATGGCGTCGAACTCTTCGAGCGTCCACTCGTGCAGCGGGTGGGCGCTGCCGACGATGCCGGCGTTGTTGAAGGCGCAGTCGAGCCGGCCGAGCCTCGCGATCGCGGTCGCCACGACGCGCTCCACTTCGGCGGGCTGGCCGAGATCCGCCGCGAGGAAGTGCGCCTCGCCGCCGAGGCCGCGGATCTGCTCGGCGACGGCCTCGCCCTTCGGATTCAAGTCGGCGAGCACGACGCGCGCGCCTTCCTGCGCGAACGCCAGCGCCGCCGCCTTGCCGATGCCCTGCGCCGTCGCCGTGATCAGCGCCGCCTTGCCTGCGAGTCGTCCTGCCACGGATGCATCCTCCCGAGGAGCGCGCAGCATAAGCGAGGCTTGGGGTAGCCTGCGCCGTTCAGTCGCCGAGTGACGGACCCCGAGCGCGGGAGACGCGAGATGAGCCTCACCCTGTTCACCGGAGCGAACCTGATCGACGGCACCGGCGCCGCGCCGCGCCGCGAGGCGGTGCTGGTCGACGGCGAGCGCATCGCCGCGCTCGGCGCCGACGCCGAGCGGCGCGCGGCGGCGGCGCACGCAGCGCGCGTCGACCTCGCCGGCCTCACGCTCATGCCCGGCCTGATCGACGCGCACTGTCACGTCACTTTCGACGAGCCCGTCAGCAACGACGAGCTGTTCTTCCACCGCCGCCCCGGGCTCGCGGCGCTGATCGCCGCGTTCCACGTGCGCAAGCTGCTGCTCGCGGGAGTGACGAGCTTCCTCGACGCCGACACCATCTTCGACCTCGGCATCGACCTGCGCGACGCGATCGAGAGCGGCGCCGTGCTCGGCCCGCGCATGAGCACCGGCGCGCACGCGCTGCTCACTTCGGTGGGCGGCACCGCGGGGCGCCTCTTCCCCGACGAAGGCGAGCGCGGCTACGCGCGCATCGTCGGCACCAAGGACGAGATCGTGCGCGAGGTGCGGCGCCAGATCAAAGCGGGCGTCGACTGGATCAAGGTGCATGCGACGGGGCTCTACCCGCGCCAGCGCGAGCAGGGCGAGATCCAGGTGTGGAACCTCGAGGAGCTGCGCACCGTCACGGGGGCCGCTCACGACCTCGGCGTGCCGGTGGTCGCGCACTGCCGCAACAGTTCGAGCACGCGCGACTGCGCGATCGCCGGCGTCGACCTGATCCTCCACGCGACGTTCATGCAGGAGGACGCGCTCGAGGCGGTCGTCGCGCGCAAGGTGCCGCTCGTGCCCACGCTGACGTTCCAGGCGAACCTCGCCGACCACGGCGCGAAGGTGGGCAGCGACCCCGCGCTGATGGAGCTCTTCCGCCGCGAGATCTCTGGCAGCGCCGGCGCGCTGCGCCGCGCCTACGACGCCGGCGTGCCGCTGCTCTCGGGCAGCGAGAGCGGCTTCTCCCTAACACCGTACGGGCACTGGCACTGGCGCGAGATGGAAGTCTTCGTGAAGCACCTCGGGCTCTCGCCGCTCGAAGCCATCCGCACCGCCACGGCCAACGGCGCGATCGCCATGCGCAAGCCCGGCGAAGTGGGCGTCGTGAAGCCCGGCGCCTACGCCGACCTGCTCGCCGTGGACGGCGACCCGAGCGCCGACGTCGCCGTGCTCGGTCGCCGCGAGAAGCTGCGCGGCGTGTGGAAGGGCGGCGTGGCGGTGGATCTGACGCAGCCGTGGCCGACGCGCGCGCCGATCTCGGGAGAGCGTGTGAGTCATTATTCGCGGCAGGTGCTGACGCGGGAAGTGGCGGAAGGTTGACGAATGACTGCTGCATCGAAGCGGGCTCGTGGCCTGGTTCTCTTGCTCGGCCTGCCCGCTGGGATCGCTCTCTCGATCGCCTACCGCGTGGAACTGAGAAACGACCTGAGCTCCACCGTTTCCGTCGAGCTCCGACAATACTGGCTCCTGGAAGATGAAGTCGTGCGTCCATCCAGCTGGACCGCGGAGCACCTGGTTCGCTCCGTGACCGGTCAACTCGTTCCCGGCGAAGAGGACGAGACGGAGTTCGAGGGAGGCGGCTGGGTCGTTTGGCAGGTGACCGACTACGGGACTGGGCGCGTCCGGTGTCAGGGCGAGATCGATTTCGAGACGGGTGCACACCACCGACGGGTCGCCATCGGCCGAGACAACTGCCTGAAGATCGAGTGAGAATCGCCATGACCCAATTCACCCTCTCCCGCTTCGAAGACGTCGAAGCCGCCTTCCGCCACCCCGCGCTGCGGCAGGCGCTCTACGACGAAGGCGCCGTCGTCACTGAGGGCGTTCTGCTCACTCTGCACGGCGAGGCGCACCTGCAGCGCCGGCGCCTCGAATCGCGCGTGCTGAAGGCGGAGGTGTTCCGCGAGTACGAGCGCGAGCTCGTGCCGCTCGCGATCGCGGATGCGCTGGCGCGCTGCGTCGCGAGCGGCCGCGTGGACGCGGTGCAGTTCGGGCGGCGCACGGCCTTTCACCTGACGGCGCGCATCACCGGCATCGACGTCGCGCCGGAGCAGTACGACGACCTGCTGCGGCTCGTGACGAAATTCGGCGAGGGCGCGACGCTCGTGCACTCGAAGCGCGACAAGGAAGAGGTGCGCGCGGAGGTGCGCGCCGCGCTCGCGGAGCTCGACGCGAAGTTCCTGCTCGCGTCGATGGCGCGCCGGCGTGCGCTGCTGGAGCGCTTCGCGGCCGGCGCGCTCGCCGAGCGCGAGCTGCCGCGCGACGTGCTCACCGTGCTGCTGCGCAACGAGGATCGCCTCGAGCTGCCCCCCGACTTGTTGCGGCGCGAGGTCGCGTTCTTCCTGCAGGCCGGCGCGCACTCCACCTCGAATGCGCTCGCGCACTCGCTGCACGCGCTGTTCGAGCACGGCGCGCGCGCGCCCGCGGACCTCGCCCGCGCGCGCACCGACCTGCCGTACTTGCAGCGCTGCCTGCACGAGGCGCTGCGGCTGCACCCCGCGAGCCCGGTGGCGTGGCGCCGCGCGGTGGAGCCGTGCGTCGTGGCGGGCGTCGCGCTCACGCCCGACGATCTGCTCGTGCTCGACATGGACGCCGCCAATCGCGATCCGCGCGTATTCGGCGCCGACGCGAAGGCGTTCGTGCCCGAGCGGGCGCTGCCGCCCGGCGTGCTGCCCTTCGGCGTCACGTTCGGGCCGGGGCTGCACGCGTGCATGGGCCGCGATCTCGCGGCGGGCACCGTCACGCGCGGCGAGGGCGAGCGCCTGCTCGGGAGCCTCACGCTGTTCGCCCACGCGCTGCTCTCGCGCGGCGCGCGGCGCGACCCGGGCGATCCGCCGGAGCCCGACGCGAACACGGCGCGCAAGAACTGGGCGAGGGTTCCCCTCGTGCTCGAGGGCACGGCGTGAAGTCTCTGGTCGTCACGGGCGCGGGCGGCGGCATCGGACGGGCGATCGCGGAGCACGCGGCGCGCGCGGGCTATCGCGTCGGCTCGCTCGACGCGAACGCGGACACGGCGCGGGCGACGGCGGCGGGGATTCCGAACGCCGTGGCGCTCGTCGCGAGCGTCACCGACGAAGCGCAGGTCGAGGCCGCGCTCGACTCCTTCGGCACGCCCGACGTGTGGGTCAGCAACGCCGGCATCGTGCGCTTCGGTCCCCTCGCCGACATCGCGCTCGCGGACTTCCGCGCCGTGGTGGACGTGAACCTCGTCGGCACGTTCGTCGGCGCGCGCGCAGCCGCGAAGCGCATGATCGCGCGGGGGCAGGGCGGCGCGATCGTCAACATCACCTCGATGAACGGCGTGATGCCGGGCCCGAACGCCGGCGCCTACGCCGCGACGAAGGCCGGCGCCGCGCTGCTCACGCAGCAGATGGCCCTCGAGTGGGGGCGCTTCGGCATTCGCGTCAACGCCGTCGCGCCGGGCCTCGTGGCCGCTGGCATGGGCGCGCCGATCCTCGCCGACCCGGTGGCGCGCCGCGCGCGCGAGGGCGCCGTGCCGCTCGGGCGGCTGGCGGAGGCCGACGACATCGCGCGCGCCGTGCTGTTCCTCGCGGGCGACGACGCGGCCTACGTCACGGGGCAGAACCTGCTCGTCGACGGCGGCGTGACCCACAGCATCATCGCCCACTTGCCGCGGCCGGCGAGCGTCGAGAAGACGAAGTGAGGCGCACCTGATGCGCGACGTGCGCGGCATGGGCGTGCTCGTCACGGGCGGCGGCTCCGGGCTCGGCGCCGACGCCGCGCGGCACTTCGCGGCGCGCGGGGCGCGCGTCGCGATCGCGGGGCGGCGCGCCGAGAAGCTGGGCGCGGTGGCGCGCGAGCTCGGCGGCGCGTGCGCCGCGGTGGTCGGCGACGTCACGCGCGCCGCGGATCGCGCGCGCATGCGCGAGGCGGCGCTCGCCCACGCCGGGAAGCTCGACGCGCTGGTGTGCGCGGCGGGCAACATGCTGCGCGGCCCGGTCGAGACGCTGAGCGAAGCCGCGATCCTCGAGCTGTTCCACACCAACGTGGTCGGCCACATGGCGCTGGTGGGCGAGTGCGTCGAGGCGCTCGCCGCCGCGCGCGGCGCGATCGTGTTCTTCGGCTCCGTGCACACGCGCCGGGCGTTCCCCGGCGCGTCGCCCTACGCCGCGACGAAGGGCGCGCTCGAGGCGCTGACGCGCGTGCTCGCCGCGGAGCTGGGCCCGCGCGGCATCCGCGTGAACTGCGTCGTGCCGGGCGCGGTGCCCACCGAGCTGAACGTGCGCGCGGGCCTGATGAGCGCCGCCGAGTCGCGCGCGCGCCTCGAGGGCATGGCGCCACTGCACGCGCTCGGGCGCATCGGCAGCGGGGCCGAGGTGGCGGAGGCGGTGGAGCACCTCGTGTGCGCGGAGTGGACCACCGGCGCCGTGCTCGACGTCGACGGCGGGCTCGGGCTCGGGCTCACGCGCGAATGACCGATTGGGGTCTGACCCCGATCGGTCAACGCAGCGTCTGCATCAACTCCGCGAGGCACACGGTCGCGGGGTTCTCGAGCCAGATGCGCTGGTCCGCCGGCATCTCGCCGCGCGCGACGCTGCGGTTCATCACGCGCACGACGATCGCGCAGTAGCGCGCGGCGGCCAGTACCTCGTAGTAGGTCGTGTCGCCCAGCGCAGCGCCCGCGTGCTTCTCGTAGAGCGCGCGCTGCGCCTCGCGCGTGGGCTCGCCGGGGAGGCGCGGAACGCCGCCCATCGACTCGTGGCTCCAGCGGTCGAACATCAGCCACCAGCCGAGGTCGAAGGCGCGCGGCGCGATCGCGACGTTCTCGAAGTCCGTGACGCAGGCGCAGCGGAAGTCGCTCCAGATCATGTTGCCGATGCGCGAGTCGCCCCACGAGAGCACGAGGTCGGCCTCGCGCTCTTGCGGCAGGTTCGCGCGCAGCCACGCGAAGGCGTCGCGCATCAGGGGATGCTCCCGGCCCGCGAGCTCGCGCTCGGCGTACTGCTGCCACAGGTCGAGCTGTCGCAGCGTCCCCGGCGTCGTGCCCGCGGGCGAGAGCCAGCCGAAGCCCGCGGCGCGCCAATCCACCGCGTGGATCTGCGCGAGCACGCGCAGGCCGTCCTCGACGAGGCGCGCGCGCTCCTCGGGCTTCGCCTCGGCGAAGAATCCCTGGGCCGCGTAGGGCGGCGCGACGCCGGGCACGACGCCATCCACGAAGCCCATCACGAAGAACGGCGAGCCGAGCACGGCGGTGTCGCGCTCGAAGCCCACCAGCGGCGCCAGCGGCACGCGCGAGTGGCGTGCGAGCGCGTCCATCGTGCGCCACTGGATCTCGATCTCGACGTCGAGGCCGGGCGCCTGCACCGGGTAGACGGCGGGCTCCGGCATCTCGCGGCGCAGCACGTACTTCTCGGCGCCCTCCGCGCCGGCGCGTCGCACGCGCGCTTCGACGAGCAGCGTCTCGGCCGAGTAGCCGCCCGACAGCCGGCGCGGCGGCGCGATGCGCACCGCCTCCGCCCCGGCGAGGCGCGCCCCGAGCCAGTGCTCCAGGTTCGCGATGCTGCCCTCCGCGATGCTCGACTGTGCCTCCGCCACGGCTCCTCGCCCCCTCCGCGTAACTTTTGCGCCCGCTCGCGCGTCTGGCGTCGTAGCTTATGCGAGCGCCGTCACAGATCGCCTGCGCGGAGTCGAGTGACCCTGCGCCCCGCAGCTCACCGCACGCTCGGGCTCCCTTCGGAATGGCCACCGCCTATCGCATCCTCTCGGGAATCGTCGGCACCGCCTTCGTGGCGGGAGGCCTGGTGCTGTTCGCGGCCTTCTTCGCCTACCAGCGCCCCGGCAGCGAGGCGCCGCTGCCGGGCGGCCCGTTCGCGCACTACTTCGCAGCGACGGCCGGCTGCGCGCTCGTCGGCTGGGGCGGCGCCCTCGCCGCAGGCGCCGTCCGCGGCGATCTCGCGCGCTCGCTCGGCACCGCCACGGCCGTCGCCCTCGCGATGCTCGCGCTGATGCGCATGCTCGCCTGGTTCAGCGGCGACTACTACGCGGTCGCCGGGAACGCGCCGCGCATCGAGGCGGGCGTGTTCCTCGCCGCGGCGCTCGGCTTCGTGTGGCTGCGCCCGCGCAGCGGCACGCGGAAGATCTGGTCGTGACGCGCTGGCTCGCCTCCGCGGCGCTCGCGCTGCTGTTCGCGCTGAACGCGGCGCTGCCGCACATCCCGTTCGCGCGCCGCGGCAGCGAGCGCAGCGTGCGCGCGCACGTGGCGGCGGCTTCCCAGCTCGTCGGCCAAGCGCTGCCCGCGCTCACGTTCGAGGACGGCGCCGGCCGCGCGGTGCGCCTCGGCGACCTCGTGGACCGACCGATCCTGTTGATCTTCGAACGCAGCGTGGATTGGTGACCCTTCACCAAGGCGCGGCTCGTGGAGCTGCGGAACGCGCTGGCCGGCGAGCCCGAGCTCGAGATCGTGTGGGTGATGGCGAAGGGCCAGTACAACGCGCGCTCGGATCGCTTCATCGACGAGTACGGGCTGCGCGGCCGCATCCACTTCTGGCGCGACCCCGATTCGCGCGCGATCGACGCGCTCGGCCTGCGCCGCCCGAACCCCGAGCCGATCGAGGCGGGCGTGCCGCATCCGACGTCGCTCTTGCTCGATCGCACGGGCGTCGTGCGCTTCGTCGACGTGCGCGAGGACTACCGCCTGTGGCTCGACCCCGCGACGCTGCGCGAGGCGCTCGCGACGCTGCGCTGAGCGCCCCGACCGCCCCCCGGCCTCTCAAGCCTTCGCGTTCGCCGCCTCGTACAGCTTCTTCGCCGCCGGATAGTCCGCCTTGCCGTTCGGCGCGCGCGGCACGCGCGGCACGAGCACGAGATCCTTCGGCAGCTTGTAGGACGAGAGGCGCCGCTTCGCGTCGGCGATCACGTCCTCCGCCGACGCGCTTGCGCCCTGCGCGAGCGAGGCCACGCCCACGACGCGGTTGCCGAAGCGGTCGTCCGGCACGCCGAACACGAGCGCGTCTTCGACGGCGTCGTGCTTCTTGAGCGCTTCCTCCACCTCTTCGGGGAAGACCTTCTCGCCGCCCGTGTTGATGCAGTTCGAGCCGCGCCCGAGCAGCGTGATCGTGCCGTCGGCTTCGACCGTGGCCATGTCGCCCGGGAACGAGTACCGCACGCCGTTGACGGTGCGGAACGTGCGCGCCGACTTCTCAGGGTCCTTGTAGTAGGCGAGGGGCACCATGCCGCCGTTGGCGATCATGCCGATCTCGCCGGAGCCGGGCGCGACCTCGCTGCCGTCGTCCTTGAACACGCGCGTGGTCGGGTTCAGCTTGAACTTGGCGGTCTCGGCCGTGGCGCCCTTCTTCGCGAAGGACATGCCCATGCCGCCCTCCGTCGAACCGAGCACGTCGGCGATCGTGAGGCCGGGCAGATGCTTCGTGAGCGCCTGCTTCACCTCGAGTGAGAACATCGCGCCGCTCGAGACCATCAGGGAGAGACAGGAGGCGTCCCAGCGCCCCGGGTGCTCTTCGAGCGCGCGCAGCATCGGCTTCGCGAACGCGTCGCCGACGACGACGAGCAGGTTCACGCGGTTGCGCGCCACGACGTCCCACAGCTCGAGCGCGTCGAGGCCGCGCTTCTCGAGCAGCACCGCGGTGCCGCCGAGCATGTGCGGCACCATCATGCCGAGCCAGCAGCCGGTGCCGTGCATCAGCGGCGGGCCGGACATCGACACGGTGGCCTTGCCCGCGTCGCGCAGCTCCTTCGCGAGCGCCGGCAGCGTCGCGACGTCCTTCACCCGCGGCAGCCCCACCATCTGCGGGTAGGTGCTCAGGAAGAAATCGGTGAACCCGGACAGCGGGTACATCACGCCCTTCGGCATGCCCGTCGTGCCGCCGGTGTAGAACATGTAGACCTCGTCGCCCTGCGGAGCGATGCGCGCGGCCGGCGAGAGCTGGCGCTGGAGGTCCTCGTAGCGGACGGCGCGCGGTACACCGTGGGTGCCGTCGGCCGCGGGGCCGTCGTCCACCTCCACGAGCAGCTTCAGCTTCGGCATGCGCGGCGCGACGCGCGCCACGCGGTCGCCGAGCGAGCTGTGGAAGACGAGCGCCTCGGCGTCGGCGTTGTCGAGTAGGTACGCGAGCTCGTCCTCGAGGTAGCGGTAGTTCACGTTGACGGGGATGCCGCGGATCTTCAGCGCGGCGAAGTTCGTCTCGCAGTACTCCGGCGCGTTGTAGAGGTACATGCCCACCTTCGCGTGGGCGCCGAGGCCCGCGTCGAGGAAGGCCTGGGCAAGCCGGCCGGCGCGGGCGTCGTAGTCGCGCCACGAGACGGTCCGTGCGCCTTGGACCACGGCCGGCGCGTCGGGGGTCGCGTCGGCCACCTGTTCCCAGAGGAAGCTGAAGTGGGTGTGCATAGGGCTAGGGAGCTTCGCACAGCCCGACTCCGAGTCAGCACAGAAAGTGCTGGCGGTCACGGATTTGCCTCGGTAGAAGGGCGGCTTCAGTCGGCCCTGGGGCACCGGCGCTCTCGCGTCCCGCCCCGGCGGCCACACGACAAGGGGACCCTCCATGACCACGAACCGTTGGGCTCGCACGCTCCTGGCTGCGCCGATCGCGGCCGCCCTGGGAATGCCGCTCGCCGCCGCCGCGCAGGACGCTCCCGCCGCTCCCGCCGCCGCCGCGGACGAGACCGAAGAGATCATCGTGACCGCGCGCAAGCGGGAAGAGTCCGTGCAGGACGTGCCGTTCGCGATCAGCGCGAAGACCGGCGAGGCCCTGCGCGAGGCCGGCTCCACGAACATGGAAGACATCGCGCGCATCGTGCCGAGCCTCTCCGTTCAGAACCTCGGCCCCGGCCAGAGCCAGGTCGCCATGCGCGGCATCGCGGCCGGCCAGATCGTGCGCGACCAGCCCGGCGTGAAGGAGCAGGTCGGCATCTACCTCGACGAGTCGGTGGTGTCGCTGTCGCTCTTCACGCCCGACCTCGACCTGTTCGACCTGAACCGCGTCGAGGTGCTGCGCGGGCCGCAGGGCACGCTGTTCGGCTCGGGCTCGGTGGCGGGCACCGTCCGCTACATCACGAACCAGCCGGATCTCGAGGAGGTGGACGCCGCGGTCGAAGGCGGCATCAACTTCGTGCAGAACGGCGGCCGGGGCGGCGACCTGAAGGGCATGATCAACGCGCCCCTCGTCGAGGGCGTGCTCGGCCTGCGCGTCGCCGGCTACTGGACGTCGTTCCCCGGCTTCATCGACGCGGTCACGCCGACGGGCAAGGACCACGACGTGAACGAGGGCGACCGCTGGGGCTTCCGCGCGGCGCTGCTCTTCCAGCCGACGGACACGATCAAGATCACGCCGCGCCTGATCTACCAGCAGGTGGGCGTCGACGGCTTCAACCGCGTCGACCGCTTCAACATCCTCGGCAACGAGTTCACCACGACGCGGCCCACCGTGAACCTCGGCCGCCGCGAGCAGTTCCGGCAGCTCGAAGAGAAGTTCACGGACAAGTTCCTGCTCGCCGACCTCACGATGTCGCTCGAGGCGACCGACTGGCTGACGCTCACCTCGGTCACGTCGTTCACCGACCGCGACATCCTGATGAAGCGCGACGCGACGCAGCTCACCGCCAGCATCACGGGCGGCAGCATCGGGCTCGGCGAGCCGATCTACACGCTCGACGCGCCGCTCGACGACGTGACCGACGTGAAGGCGGTGACCCAGGAGCTGCGCGCTGCGGCGGCCCACGACGTCGGCTTCGGCCCGCTCGACACCATCGACTGGGTGGCCGGGTACTTCTACAGCCGCATGGACCGCAAGTACGCCCAGACGTTGAACGTCACGGGTTTCGAGGCGCTGAGCGGCATCCCGACGGCCGGCGCCGAGGCGGGCGTCGACCAGCTGTTCTACTCGCGCATCCCGTACACGTACAAGCAGGAGGCGCTGTTCGGCGAGACGACGCTCACGTTCGCCGAGATCGTCCACCTGACCGGTGGCGTGCGCTGGTACACGTTCCACGAGGACCGCACGCTGACCTTCGACGGCATCTTCGCGACGCCGACGATCGGCGTGCCCGGCGAGACCTCCTCGGACGGCTTCAACGGCCGCGGCATCCTCTCGATCACGCCGACCGAGAACATCGAGGTCAGCTATCAGGTGGCGGAAGGCTTCCGCCTGGGCGGCATCAACGACCCGCTCAACCTGCCGCTCTGCAGCACGGCCGACGCCGACACCTTCGGCGGCTTCGGCACCTTCGACGACGAGCGCGTGCTGAACCACGAGATCGGCCTGAAGACGCAGTGGCTCGACGGGCGCATCACGGCGAACCTGGCGGGCTTCTACACGAAGCTCCGCGACCTCCAGGTGACGCTCGACGCCGGCACCTGCTCCTCGCGCATCTCGTTCAACGTGCCGAAGGCGCGCTCGATGGGCGTCGAGTTCGAGATGGCGGCCACGCCGTTCGAGAACCTCGACCTCTCGATCGCCGCGAACTACACGGACGCGGAGCTGCGCTCGACGGTGACTTCGCTGCCCGACCTGCCGGCGCCGCAGATCCCGGTGGTGGTGGGTGGCCTGCAGAAGGGCCGGCGACTGCCGACCGTCCCCGAGTTCCAGTTCTCGGGCTCGGCGACCTACACGGTGCCGTCGATCGTGAACGGCATGGACGGCTTCGCCACCGTGTCGTACCAGCACATCGGCTCGCGCTGGACGCAGACGGGCGACCAGGATCCGTCGTTCCTGAACCCGGTCACGCTCTTCGACGGCGTCGGCAATCCGCTCACGCCGGGCTCACCGCCGCACGTGATCGGGGTGAACGATCAGATCCTTTCCTTCGACCCGAAGCTGAGCGCCTACGATCTCGCGAACGTCCGCGTGGGCGTGCGCAACGACAAGTGGGAGATGGCGTTCTTCATCAACAACCTGTCGGACGAGCGCGCCGAGCTGGCGCTCGACCGCGAGCGCGGCGGCCGCGCCCGCGTGGGCTTCCTGACCAACCAGCCGCGGACCTTCGGGTTCTCGGGCCGGATGAGCTACTAGCCCGAAGCGACGAGTGGACGCGCCCGGTGCGGGAGACCGCACCGGGCGCTCTTCGTTTCAGGCCGCGGCGCTCGGACCCGGGCGGCCCGGGTGCGTGGCGCCGGTGCGGGTTCGGCCGGGTCGCACCGGAAGGGCGCGGGCGGGTCCCGGCAGCGCCGCGCCGGCCGCGGCGGGCTCGAGGTGCGGGACCTCCCAGAACGCCCTCCGCCGCGGGCGTCTGCGCTGGAACCCGAGCATGTGCTCGCGCACGGACGCCTCCAGGAGATCGCAAGCCTTCTGAATCGCCTCCCGCGCGTCGTCGCCCACGGCGCCGGCCGAGAGCATCCCGCGCGGGGTGCGCGCGCGGATGCCGCAGCGCACGGTCGGAGCGCCGTCGTGGTCGCGCTCCCGGTTCAGCACGAGACGCACCTCTTCGACGTCCATCTCGTGGTGCCAGGTCGCGAAGGCCGCCGAGGTCCAGGCGAACTCCCGCAGCCAGGCGTCGATCTCGAGGTCACGCGATTCGAAGTGGAGCTTCATGGCGATGTCCTCCAGGGTTGTGGAGGGAACATCGGGCGCGCGGTCCGAATCGAAAAATAGATAAGTTGGCAGTGGGTGGGTGAGAAAGACGAATCGACCCCGAGGCCGGATCCGCGCTCACCACGTGTCCACGCACGGGCGCTTCTTGCCCGCGCGCGGTAGCGGCGCGGGCGACGCGACGAGCGCCCGCGTGATCCAGCGCCGGGAATCGGCGGGGTCGATCACGTCGTCGATCTCGAACGTGGTCGCGGTGCTCACGGCCTTCCCGTGGTCGTACATGCGCTTCACCATCTGGTCGAAGAGCGCCTTGCGCTTCACGGGATCGGTCTCGGCGGCGAGCTCCTTGCGGTAGCCGAGCTTCACCGCGCCCTCGAGGCCCATGCCGCCGAACTCGCCGGTGGGCCACGCCACGGTGAAGATCGGCGCCTTGAAGCTGCCGCCCGCCATCGCCTGGGCGCCGAGGCCGTAGCCCTTGCGCAGCACGATCGTCACGAACGGCACGGTGAGCGAGCCGCCGATCACGAACAGGCGCGAGGCGTGGCGCACGAGCGCGGTCTTCTCCGCGTCGGGGCCGACCATGATGCCCGGCGTGTCGCACAGGAACACGACGGGGACGTCGAAGGCGTCGCAGAGCTGGAGGAAGCGCGCGGCCTTGTCGGCGCCCTCGCTGTCGATCGCGCCCGCGAGGTGCGTCGGGTTGTTCGCGACGATGCCGACGGGCCGGCCCTCGATGCGCGCGAGTGCGGTGACCATGCCGTGGCCGAAGCCGCGGCGCAGCTCGAGGACGCTGCCGGTGTCGGCGAGCGTCGCGATCACGCTGCGCACGTCGTAGATGCGCAGCCGATTCTCGGGGATCGCGCGCCGGAGCAGGCGCTGATCCGCGCACTCCCAGCGCTCGAGCGGGCCCTGGAAGTAGGAGAGGTACTGCTTCGCGACGCGTACGGCCTCGCGCTCGTCCTCCACGGCGACGTCCACGACGCCATTGCGCGTCTGCACGTCGAGCGGGCCGACTTCCTGCGGGCGGAAGATCCCGAGCCCGCCGCCCTCGATCATCGCGGGGCCGCCCATGCCGATGTTCGAGCCCTTCGTCGCGATCACGACGTCGCAGCAGCCGAGGATCGCGGCGTTGCCCGCGAAGCAGAAGCCGCTCGTGATGCCGACCATCGGCACGAGGCCGGAGAGCTGGCCCCAGTACTGGAACGCGAGGCAGTCGAGGCCGGCGCCGCCGATGCCGTCGGTGTCGCCGGGGCGGCCGCCGCCGCCCTCGGCGAAGAACACGACGGGCAGCTTCATGCGCTCGGCGAGCTCGAACAGGCGGTCCTTCTTGCGATGGTTCTGTCCGCCCTGCGTGCCGGCGAGCACCGTGTAGTCGTAGGACATCACGATGCAGCGCGACCGGTCCGGCGCGAAGCGGTCGCCGTTCACGCTGCCGATGCCGGCGACCATGCCGTCGCCCGGCGTGTTCGCGATCAGGTCGTCCATCGAGCGCCGGCGGCGCTGCGCGGCGACGACGAGCGGCGCGTACTCGATGTACGAGCCGGGATCGAGCAGCTCGTTCACGTTCTCGCGCGCCGTGCGCTGGCCGGTCTTGCGGCGGCGCTCGACGGCGGCGGGGCGCCGCTCGTCGCCGGTGATCGCGTGGCGCTCGAGCACCTCCGCGAGGTCGGGGCGCACGTAGTTCGGATCCGCATCGGCCTGCTGCGCTGCGGCGGCGACGGCGACGTCCGCCTCCTCGAGGTAGACGAGGGCGTGGCCTTCGAACACGGTGTCGCCCTTCGCGACGGCGACGCCGCGCACGATGCCGCTCGCGGGGGCGGCGAGCACGTGCTCCATCTTCATCGCCTCCATCACGAGCAGCGGCTGGCCCTGGGCGACGGCGGCGCCGACGACGGCGTCCACGGACACGATCGTGCCCTGCAGCGGCGCGCGCACCGCGACGGTGCCGTCGGGCGCGTCCATCTCCGCGGGGGCCTCGCTGCCCGCAAGCGCGTCTGCGCTCTCCGCGGCGCCCTCGACGACGTCGCTCGCGCCCTTGCCGTAGTCGAGCACGGCGAGCGGGTCGGCGTTCTTGAGCTTCGCGCCCGGGCCCTTGCGGCCGCGGTCGCCCGCGGCGGCGGAGGCGCCCGCCCGCGCGGGCGCGGCGAGCTCGCTCGACGCGAAGTTGCGCTGCGGCGCGAGCGACTCGGCGGTGGCGACGAGCGCGGCCGCGTGCTCGTCGACGAAGCGCGTCGTGACGCGCGTCGCGGCGAAATCGGGGTGGCGCAGGATCGCGCGCAGGAACGCGGCGTTGGTGGCGACGCCCTCGACGCGCAGCTCGGACAGCGCGCGGTCCGCGCGCGCGATCGCGTCCGCGAACGCGGGGCTCGGCGACGACGCGATCACCTTCGCGAGCAGCGAGTCGTAGCGCGGGTTCGTGGTGTAGCCCGCGTAGCCGTAGTGATCGACGCGCACGCCCGGGCCACTCGGCGGATCGAAGGCCGCGAGCGTGCCGCCGCTGGGCTTCACGTCGCCGCTGCTCGTGATCGTCTCGGTGTTGACGCGCAGCTGGATCGCGTGGCCGCGCGGCGCGGGCACCGCCGCCTGCGCGAGGCCGACGTCGGCGAGCGACTTGCCGCGCGCGACCTCGAGCTGCGCGCGTACGAGGTCGATGCCGGTGACGGCCTCGGTCACGGTGTGCTCGACCTGGAGGCGTGCGTTCGCCTCGATGAAAAAATTCCGAATCGGGGTCTGACCCCGATTCGGAATTCCTGCTTCCCGCGCGTCGAGCAGGAACTCGACGGTGCCGAGGCCGCGGTATTGCACCGCGCGGCCGAGCCTCACCGCGAAATCGAGCAGCTGGGCGCGCACGCCGGCGTCCAGCGCCGGGCTGGGCGCGAGCTCGACGATCTTCTGGTTGCGGCGCTGGACGGTGCACTCGCGCTCCCACACGTGCGAGACCGCGCCCGAGCCGTCGCCGACGATCTGCACCTCGAGGTGGCGTGCCGCCGGCAGCCACTCCTCGACGTAGACGTCCCCGACGCCGAAGGCCTTCTCCGCTTCGGAGCGGCAGCGCGCGTACGCGTCCTCGAGCTCGTCTGCGCGCGCGACGGCGCGCATGCCGCGGCCGCCGCCGCCGGCGATGGCCTTGATCATCACGGCGCCGGTCTGCGCGAAGAACGCCTTCACGTCCGCGAGCGAGGTGGCGCCGTTGGTTCCGCGCAGCACGGGGATGCCGCACTCCTGGGCGAGCGCCCGCGCCTTGCTCTTGTCGCCGAACGAGTCGAGGGCCGCGACGCTCGGGCCGACGAAGACGACGCCGGCCTCGGCGCACTTGGCCGCGAACGCGGCGCTCTCGGAGAGGAAGCCGTAGCCGGGGTGGATCGCGCCGCAGCCCGCCTCGCGCGCGGCGGCGACGAGCTGCGCCATGTCGAGGTACGCCGCGGGGCCCGTACCCTTCAGCGCGATCGCGGCGTCGGCGCGCCGCACGTGCAGCGAGTGCGCGTCGTCCTCCGCGTACACCGCGACGCTGCGCAGGCCGAGCTCGGCGCACGCGCGCGCGACGCGGATGGCGATCTCCCCCCGGTTGGCGATCAGAACTGCGTCGAACATCGGCTCCCCGTTCCGTTCCAGCCCCGCCGCGAACCCGCCTGGGGTCTGACCCCATTCGGGTTCGGCGCGCGGATTGCGGTCGATTGCGTCCGCTTGCGTGCGGCAGCGCTTCGGTCACATCCTCGCGCAGATTCGGGCGTCGACGCGAATGGCGGCGCGGATCGCACTCGGTGTGCGTGTCGAGGGCGTGGGGAGGCGAGGGTGAGCGGCGCGGGCGAAGAGCGGGCAGGCGTGCGCTACTCGGGCGCGCGCATCGCGGGGCTCGGCGTGCTCGCCGTGCTCACGCTGCTGCCCGTGACGCTGCCGATCACGGGCCTGAAGGAGCTCGTGCAGCACCGCTTCGCGGTCTCGGAGCTCGCGGCGCACGCCTTCATGTCGATCAACATGGTCGGCGCCTTCCTCGCCGCGCCCATCGCGGGCGCGCTCGCGGACCGCTGGGGGCGACGCCGGGAGCTGCTCGTCGCGGCGCTCGCCCTCGACGCCGCTTGCTTCCTGGCCCTAACAGTGGACTTCTCTTTCGCCGGCTTCATGGCGATCCGCTTCCTCGAGGGCTGCGCGCACATCGGCGCGCTCTCGCTGCTGATGGGCATCGCCTCGGGCGCGCGGCCGGAGCACGAGCGCAGCCTCGCGCTCGGCGTCGTCGGGTCCGGCCTGCTGCTCGGCGTCGCGCTCGGCGCGCCGATCGGTGCCCAACTCTTCGCGCGCGGCGAGCTGCTGCCGCTCGAGGTCGGCGCGGGGATCGTCGGCGCCGCCGCGCTGCTGGCCGCCGCGATCGTGCGCGAAACCGGCCGCCCGGGCGAGCGGCGCCCGAGCTTCGGCGAGATCGCGGCGCTCGTTCGCGCGCACCCGATCGTCGCGCTGCCGCTCACGTACTCCTTCGCCGACCGCTTCTCGGTGGGCTTCTTCACGACCACGCTCGCCTTCCTGATGCGCAACGAGCACGGCTTCACGCGCCCCGAGGTCGGCGTCTCGATCGCCTCGTTCATGCTGCCCTTCGCGGTGCTCTCGTTCCCGTTCGGGCTCGTCGCCCAGCGCACCTCGCGCGCCGTCCTGCTGGCGGGCGGCAGCCTGATCTACGGCGTCTTCGTCGCCACGCTCGGCTTCTGGCCGCGCGAGGCGTTCGCGTGGCTGATGCCGATCACCGGCATCACGGCCGCGGTGATGTTCATGCCCTCGATGCTGATGACCACCGAGGCGACGCCCGAGCGCATCCGCACCACGTCGCTCGGCGCCTTCAACGCCGCGGGCAGCCTCGGCTTCATCGTCGGCCCGCTGGTCGGCGGCGCGGTGAGCGCCTTCGTCGCGGTCGACCACGGCCCGCGGGCCGGCTATCAGGCCGCGTTCGCGGTCGCCGGGACCTCCCAGATCGTCCTCGCGCTGTGCACGTTCCTGCCGCTCTGGCGGTTCGAGCGCTCGCGACGCGTCGCCTGACGCGCGCGAAACCCCTCCCGTCGCGCACGCGCCCTGATACGATGCGCCCGCGCATTCGCCGCGAACCCCCTTCGCGACGCGCGCATGGAAGGGGGCTGCATGGCCGGGTTGTTCGCGACGAAGTCGGTGGACGCATTTCACGCCGACCTCAAGAAGGAAGGCGGCGGCCTGAAGCGCGCGCTCGGGGCCTTCGACCTCGTGATGCTCGGCATCGGCTGCATCATCGGCACCGGCATCTTCGTGCTCACCGGCGTCGCCGCGGTCCAGCATGCGGGCCCCGCGGTGAGTCTCTCGTACGCGCTCGCCGGCGCGGTCTGCATCCTGGCCGCGCTCTGCTACTCCGAGTTCGCCACGATGATCCCGATCTCGGGCAGCGCCTACAGCTACGCGTACGCCACGATGGGCGAGCTGATCGCGTGGATCATCGGCTGGGATCTCGTGCTCGAGTACGCCCTCGCAGCGAGTGCGGTCGCGGTGGGCTGGTCCGGCTACGTGACGAACCTGCTCGCGGGTTTCCAGTTGCAACTGCCCGCGGCGATCGCCGGCTCGCCGGGCGTCGTCGAGGGCGCCCTCTTCAACCTGCCGGCGGCGCTCGTCCTGCTCGTGATCACGACGCTGCTCGTCGTCGGCATTCGCGAGAGCGCGACCACGAACGCGATCATCGTCGCGATCAAGCTGTTCGTGGTCTTCTTCGTGATCGGCGCGGGCGCGTTCTACGTGAGCCCCGAGAACTGGCACCCGTTCATGCCGTTCGGCTTCAACGGCGTCGCCGAGGGCGCCGCGACGGTGTTCTTCGCGTACATCGGCTTCGACGCCGTGACGACCGCGGCCGAGGAGGCGCGCAATCCCGAGCGCGACATGACGATCGGCATCGTCGGCTCGCTGCTCGGCTGCACGGTGCTCTACCTCGCGGTCGCGGCCGTGCTCACCGGCATGGTGCCCCTCTCCGCGATCGACATCTCCGCGCCCGTCGCCAAGGCCTTCGAGTCACACGGCTTGAAGTTTGCCGCGGGCGTGATCTCCGCGGGCGCGGTCGCCGGGCTCACGAGCGTGCTGCTGGTGCTGTTGTTGGGGCAGTCGCGCGTGTTCTTCGCCATGTCGCGCGACGGCTTGCTCCCGCCGGTGTTCAGCGCCGTCCACCCGCGTTTCGGAACGCCGCACGTCTCGACCATGCTCGTCGGCGGGATCGTCGCGTTGGTCGCGGGCTTCATCCCGCTCGGCGAGCTCGCCCACCTCGCGAACATCGGCACGCTGTTCGCCTTCGTCGTGGTCTCCGTCGGAGTGATCGTGCTGCGCCGCGTCGACCCGGATCGGCGTCGGCCCTTCCGCACGCCCCTCGTGCCGCTGCTGCCGATCGGCTCGGTGCTGGGCTGCGCCTACCTGATGTCGAAGCTCCCGATGGACACCTGGATCCGTTTCGTGGTGTGGCTCGCGATCGGCCTCGTCATCTACTTCCTCTACGGCATCCACCACAGCCGCGTGCAGAAAGCCGCGGGCGGCCAGTAGGAGCGCGCGATGGCGACCGGCGGCAGCCTCACCCTGAATGGCGTCCTCTTGCGCATCGCGCTCGCGATCGCGCTCGTGCTCGCGACCTACAACCCTCTGCCGTGGAGCTACCTCGGCTGGGTCACGCAGAGCATCGAGTCGTTCGGTCCCGAGAAGCTGATCGTCGGCCTCCTGCTCGCCGCCGCGTGGGTGCTCTACGTGCGCGCGGCGATGCAGTCGATCGGGTTGCTCGGCGCCGCGCTGATCGCGGGGGTGATCGGGTGCCTCGTGTGGCTCGCGATCGACAACGGCTGGCTCGACCCCGGCAACACGACGGCGCTGACCTGGATCGGGCTCGTCGGGCTCGGGCTCATCCTCGGCATCGGGCTCTCGTGGTCGCACTTCCGGCGGCGGATCACGGGGCAGGTGGACGTCGAGGACGACGGGGCGCTCTGAGGGCTTGCTCGCGCTGCCAGCGCAGCCGCGGCGGGGCGGGGGCGCGCGGCGCCTCGTGACTCGCTGACGGCCGCTCGCGTCGGGCGTTTCGGGCGCGGCGGTAGGCGCGGCGCGAGCCGGCGAGACGCTGCCGCGAGATCGCGGCCGAGCTGCGCTCGACCTCGGCGCCGCGCGCCCCCGCCCCGCCGCGGCCGCTCGTGCTCGGCCGAGACGCTCGGAGCTTGCCTGGGAGTGGTCGCGGATCGGCGTGGTCTTCGGCCGCGCCTCCCGCGGCGCTTCGCGTTGTTCGGGGACGTCGGGGCGCAGCGGAGGGTCGCCGACGCCGCGCGACGTGGCCCGAGATCGCGCGCTCAGTGGTCGACGTGGGGTTCCAGGAGGCCCGCGTCGCGCCACTTCTTCACCGCGGGGTGCTTCAGCATGGCGTCGCAGTAGGCCTGGGCGGTGGCGTCCATGGGCGCGCCGTAGCTGAGGAAGCGGAAGACGACGGGAGCGTAGAAGCAGTCGGCGGCGCTGAAGGCGCCGAACAGGTAGGGGCCGCCGACGCCGAAGCGCGTGCGACACGCGCGCCAGATCTCCTGCACCCGCGCGACGTCGGCGAGCGCCTCCTTCGTGTGGCCCTTGCCCGGCGCGTTCGCCTGGAGGTCCATCGGCATGTTCTCGCGCAGCGCGCCGAAGCCCGAGTGCATCTCGGCGACGACGGAGCGCGCGAAGGCGCGGGCGGCGAGGTCGCTCGGCCAGAGCTTCGCGTCGGGGAAGAGCTCGTGGAGCGTCTCGACGATCGCGAGCGAGTCCCAGATTCCGAGGGAGCCGTCGATCAGGTACGGCACCTTCCCGCTCGGCGAGTAGCGCTTGATCTGCTCGCGCCAGTCGGGGTCGCCGAAGGAGATGAAGACCTCCTCGTAGGGCGCGCCGACGTGCTCGAGCGCGAGCCACGCGCGCAGCGACCACGAGGAGAAGTTCTTCGAGCCGATCACGAGCTTCAAGGACATTCGCGGATCCCTCGGTGTGACGGGAATGGGTCAGGCGCGGGCCAGCGCGGCGAGGCCGTCGGCGACCCCGACGACAGGCGCGTAGCCGAGCTCGGCGCGCGCCTTCGCGTCGTTCAGCGTGCAGTCGCGCGACATCACGAGCGCCGCGTGGCGCGTGAGCGGCGGCTCGCCCGCGAGCCGCAGCGTGCGCCAGGCGAGCTCGCAAGCGCCGCCTGCGAGGTCGGCCGCGAAGCGCGGCAGCGAGGCGTCGCCGAGCGTGAGCCCGCGCGCCGCGGCCATGGCGCTGATCATCTCCTTCAGCGTGCGGGTGCCGTCGTCGAGCACGAAGTACGCCTCGCCCGGGCGGCCGCGCGTGAGCGCGAGCTCGATCGCATGCACGAGGTTGTCGATGTGGGTGGTCGACGTGACGGCGCGCCCATGGTCCACCCACGTCCAGCGGCCCGCCGCGGCCATCGCCTCGATCGTCGGCAGGAGCGTGGTGTCGCCGGGGCCCCAGATGAAGCGCGGGCGCAGCACGATCGTCTCGAAGCCGGGGGCGTTCGCCGAACGCACGCGCTCCTCGGCCTGCGCCTTCGTCGCGCAGTACGGGTAGGGCGAGTCGGGCGCGAGCGGCGCGCGCTCGTCCGCGTTGCGCAGATCCTGCCCGCGGATCAGCGCGGCCTCGGTGCCGATGTGCACGAAGCGCCGCACGCCGGCCTCGCGCGCGGCGGCGAGCACGGCCTGCGTGCCGAGCACGTTGCCGCGGTACCAGGCGTCGCGCGGGCCCCACGACTCGACGTACGCGGCGCAGTGAACCACCGCCTCGGCGCCGCGCAGGTGCTCGCCGCGCACGCTCTCGAGGTCGCAGCGCACCGGCCGGGCGCCGAGCGCGGAGATCGCGGCATCGCTGCGCTCCGACCGCGACATCGCGGTCACGACGTGCCCGGCGGCCGCGAGCCGGCGGGCGGCCGCGCCGCCCACGAAGCCCGACGCGCCGGTGATGAAGACGTGCATGGAAGCTCCTCGGCGCGCGCGGCGCGCCCCAGCTTACAGCCGGCACCACGCCCGAACGCAACCGCACACAATAAGCGCGCCGAACCCGAAAGGGGTCAGACCCCAGGAGGGTTCAGCGCGTGACGTGGAGGGGCGGGCGGCGGCCGCTCCACGGCGCGGCTTCCTCGAGCGCGGCGGCGAGGCGGATCAGGCGCGCGTCCTCGCCCATCGGCGCCATGAAGTGCATGCCGAGCGGCAGCGCGCTCCCGCCGACCGTGTGATCGGCGAGCGGCAGCGAGATCGCCGGCACGCCGGTGAAGTTCGCGAGCGGCGTGTACGGGATGATGCGCTTGAACGGCTCGAACCACGCGTCGAGCGACACGCCGCGCTGCATCAGGTTCACCTCGCTGCCGATCTCGGGTGTCGGGCGCGCCACCGTCGGCGTGAGCAGCACGTCCCAGCGCTCGAAGAACGCGCCCAGCGCGCGCGAGGTCTGGGCCTGCACGACGAGCGCGTCGTGGTGCTCGCGCCGGCTCATGCGCCGCGCGCGCTCGACCGCGAGCCACACGATCGGCTCGAGATTCTCGGGCGTCGCCTTGCGCCCCGTCGCCGCCTCGATCGCGTCCACGAGCACGTCGGCGCCCGAAACCCAGATCGCGATCCAAGCGCGCAGATAGGCCTCGACGTCGAAGCTCGGCGCCGCCTCCTCCACCGCGTGCCCCATCGACTCGAGCAGCTTCGCCACGCGCCGCGTCTCCGCGCGCAGCTGCGGAGCCGGCGCGTACTCGCCGAAGCCGTCCGCGGCGACCGCGACGCGCAGCCGGCCCGTGGGCGCGCCGACCTCGGCGAGGAACGGGCGCTCGGGCTTCGCGAACGGGAAGGGCTCGCCGGGCGCTGGGCCGAACAGCGCGTCGAGCGCCGCGGCGGTGTCGCGCACGCTGCGCGTGTTGACGAGCTCCGAGACGAACGACGCGAGCAGGTGGTCGCTCTCGGGGTACAGCGACACGACCCCGCGCGAGGTCTTGAGGCCGACGTTCCCGCAGAACGCGGCGGGGATGCGCGTCGAGCCGCCGCCGTCGTCGCTGTGCGCCATCGGCACGATGCCCGCCGCGACCACCGCAGCCGAGCCGCCGCTCGATCCGCCCGGCGTGTGCGCGAGGCTCCAAGGGTTGCGCGTCACACCCGCGAGCGACGATTCGGTGACGAGCGTGAAGCCGAACTCGGGACAGGTGGCGCGTGCGATGCCGTTCACGCCGGCGCGCTTCAGCTTCGCCGCGGCGAAGTAGTCGGCCGGGAGCACGTGGCCGCGCATCAGCCGCGAGCCCTGCTCCTGCAGGCGTCCGCCCTCGCCGAGGCCGATGTCCTTCCACACGAACGGCACGCCGCGGAACGGGCCGTCGCCGAGCGCGCGTTCGTCGAGGTCGTCCACGCGATCGCGCCACACCTCGATCACGGCGTTCAGCTGCGGATTCAGGCGCTCGATGCCCGCGGCCGCCTGCAGCGCGAGCTCGCGCGGCGTCACCTGCTTGCTGCGGACGCGCGCTGCGAGCGCGAGCGCGTCGTGGCTCGCCCACTCGTCCCAGCTCAGCGCGAGACCGTTCGCCATCGCCGCTCCTCCGCGCTCGCTCAGATTCGCGTCACGTGCAGCGCGGGCCGGCGATCCTTCCAGGGCGCGGCCTCTTCGAGCTGGGCGGCCAGGCGGATCAAGCGCGCGTCCTCGCCCATCGGCGCCACGAAGTGCATGCCGAGCGGCATCGCGCTCGCGCCGTTGCCGAGCTGCGCGAGCGGCAGCGAGATCGCGGGCACGCCGGTGAAGTTGCAGAGCGGCGTGTAGGGCACCGCCGCCATCACGGGCTCGAACCACGCATCGAGCGACACGTCCGTCTGCAGCAGGTTGAGGCGGCTGCCGATCTCCGGCGTGGGCCGCGCGACGGTCGGCGTGAGCAGCACGTCCCAACCCTCGGCGAAGAACGCGCCGAGGGCGCGCGACGTCGCGCTCTGCGCGGCGTGGGCGCCCGAGAGCTCGAGCGCGCTCATCTTCTGCGCCGCCTGCACCGCGAGCCACACGATCGGCTCGAGGTTCTCGGGCCCCGCCTTGCGTCCCGTCTCGGCTTCGATGCCCGCCACCTGGCCGCCCGCGCTCGCGATCCAGATCGCGACGAACGCGCGCAGATAGGCGGCGTAGTCGAGTGCGGGCGTGCGCTCCTCGACCACGTGGCCGAGACCCTCGAGCTGCTTCGCCACGCGCCGCGTCTCCGCGAGGATCTCGGGCGTCGCCCCGAGCGTGCCGAACGGGGCCGTCGCCACCGCGATGCGCAGTCGCCCCGTCGGCGCGCCCACCTCGTCGAGGTACGGGCGCTCCGGCTTCGCGAACGGGAAGGCCTCACCCGGCGCGGCGCCGAACGCGGCGTCGAGTGCCGCCGCCGTGTCGCGCACGCTGCGCGTGTTCACGAGCTCCGAGACGATCGACGCGAGCAGATGATCGGCGCCGGGCGCGAGCGAGACCGTGCCGCGCGAGGTCTTGAGGCCGACGTTTCCGCAGAAGCTCGCCGGAATGCGCGTCGAGCCGCCGCCGTCGCTGCTGTGCGCCATCGGCAGGATGCCCGACGCGACGACCGCGCCGGCGCCGCCGCTCGACCCGCCCGGCGTGTGGTCGAGGTTCCAGGGGTTGCGGGTCGCACCCGCGAGCGTCGACTCGGTGATCAGCGTGAAGCCGAATTCGGGCGTCGTGGTGCGCGCGAGCGGGTTCAAGCCCGCGCGCTTCCAGCGCGTGGCGAGCGTGCTCTCGACGGGCGCGCGCCAACCCTTCAGCAGCCGCGAGCCGGACTCCTGCGTGCGCCCCGCCTCGGCCGTGCCGAGGTCCTTCCAGGCGAACGGCACGCCGCGGAACGGACCGTCGCCGAGCGTCCGCTCGTCGAGATCGTCGACGCGGTCGCGCCACACCTCGATCACCGCGTTCAGCCGCGGATTCAGCGCCGCGATCGCAGTGGCGGCTTGCTGCGCCAGCTCGCGCGGAGCGACCTGCTTGCTGCGCACCAGGGCGGCCAGGCCGAGCGCATCGTGACGCGCCCATTCGTCCCACGACAGCGCGTGGCCCGAGGGGGCTCCGCGCGCTTCGCGCGGCAGCGCGGCGAGGGCGGCAGCGCCCGCGGCGGCGATCATCAGCTCACGTCGCGTGGTCTCGTTCGGCATGGAGCTCCCTCGTTCGGAGACGGCGCGCTCAGCGCGCGTTGGACCAGATGCCGAGGCGCGCCTCGCGCGCCGCGCGCTCCGCCGCGGCGAACTCGCTCGGGTAGGCGCCTGCGCCGTAGCGATCGAAGTACGGCGACCAGCCGTCGCGGATCATCGCGAGATTCAGGTTCTCGCCGTCCACGAATACATAGGCGAGCAGGCGCCCGTAGTCGTCGCGCTCCTCCGGCCCGAGCTCGAGCTCGACGCGTCGCTGAGCGATCAAAGCCTCCAGCGCGGCTCCCGCCTCCGCGTAGAGCGCGTCGTCGCGCTCGGGCGTGTCCACCTGCAGCAGCCGCACGCGCTCCTTCTTGGCGCCGCAGCGCACGTTGAGCGTGTCGCCATCGGCGACGTGCGTCACGTCGCAAGGCCCGAGGCGCGCGCGCGCGGGCAACGGCGGCGTGTCCGCGCTGGGCGCGAGCGCACCGTCCCCCCGCGCCGGCTCGGCTGCGGGCGACGTCGGGTCGGACGGCGCGGCGGCCGCCGGATTCGTCGTCGCGGCGGGGTCGACCGCCTCCGGGCGGAAGTAGAAGTGCGCCGCGATCGCGGCCAGCAGCATGATGAAGATGCGGAATGCGAGGCCCTTCGGCATCGGTGCACGCTATCGCACGGCGGGCGCGGTCAGAACGTGTACTGCGCCATCAAATACGCGAAGTCGACGTCGCGCGCGGGGCCGGTCTGCGCCAGGAACGGGCCCGCGAAGAAGTGGGCCCAGCCTGCGCCGAACAGGAGATGTGCGTCGAAGCGGTAGGCGAAGGAGAGGTCGAGCTCCTCGCCGACGGCGCGCGCCGCGCCCGGGTCGGCGGCGCGCAACGGCGCGCCGCTCGCGGCGACGAGCCCGGCGCCGCGGCCCGCGCGCCGGAAGTGGTGCACCGCGAGCTCGGCGGTGAGCGCGGGCAGCGGACGCAGCGCGATCCCCGCCGAGGCCGCGATCACGTTCTCGCGTCCGACGAGGTCGGCGATGCCGAGGTAGGCGTGGCCGAGCGGGAAGAGCTGGTCGAAGGTCGCGACGTCGCCGCCCGCGCGCTTGTCGCCGCTCGCCCAGTCGAGGCCGACGAAGAACCGCGGCGAGGTGCGCCAGTCCTGGATCCAGTAGCCGAGCTGGGCCGCGACCATCCCCGCCGAGACGTCCGCGTCGCCCACCTGGCCGAGCTGGAACGCGGCCTCGCCCTCGACGTCGAAGCGCGTGCCCGGAATCGGCGCCGACCCCCGCGCGCCGAGGGTGTGTCGGCGCTCCTCGCCGAGCGCGCCGTCGCGCGCGAGGCCGTAGTAGTAGGCGTCCACGCGAGCCTCGCCGCCGAGCTCGCGGCGCGCGTGCACGCCCCAGAAGCCGAGGCCCGTGATGTGGTCGTTGCGCGCGTAGGGCCGCACGCGCACCGGCGCGACGGCGAACACGGTGACGTCGCTCGCGCCGCGCTCGAGCTCGAACGTGGCGCCGTCGAAAGTGCGGCGCGCGTTCGCCCAGTCGAGCGGCGAGACGAGGCGTTGCCGACCGAGGCGCAGCTCCTGGCGGCCGGCGCGCACGCGCACCCGCCCGTCGCCCGCGAGCGGCTGCGTCCATTCGAGGAAACCGTTCTGCAAGTCGATCGTGTCGGAGTCGCTGGCGCGCGCGCCGCCGAAGGCGCGCGGCGCGGTGGTGAACGCGGCCTTCGCCTCGACGAAGGCCCGGAAGCGTTCGCCCACACGAAGGTCCACGTGGGCGCGTAGGCGCGTGAGCAGCAGGGTGGCGTCGTCGTCCGGCGGGGCGCCGAAGGCGAAGTCGTCCCAGCCCTCGAGGCGCAGCCGCAGCTGGCCGCCGAGCGAGAGCGCCGCGTCGTCGCCCAGCGCGATCCATTTCGCGGGGTCGAAGGGGTCGCGGCCGGAGAGGCGCTCGGGCGCGGCGAGGAAGCGCCATTCCTCGTCGAAGCGGAGCTCGCGATAGGGCGGCCGCTCGTCGGCCGACACGGCCTGCGCCGCGAGCGCGCCCACGAGCAGGAGGAAGATCGGCCGCATCGTCACCGCCGGAGTTAGAGTGCCGGGATGTTACGAGTGCGACCGCAAATCCGCCGTGCGCTGGTTGCCCTCTCGCTGGTCCTCGCCGCGCAAGTGGCAGAGCCGGCGCGGGCGCAGGAGAGCGGCGTCATCGCGGGGCGCGTCGCGCTGTTCCGCAAGAAGCTGTTCGGGAAGCCCGAGCGGGTCGATGCCGTGCGCGACGCGATCGTCTACGTGACGGGCTTCGCGGGGGCGGCCCCGGCGGGCGCGCGCGCCGCACTCGATCAGCGGAACGAGCAGTTCGCGCCGCGGCTGCTGCCGGTCGTGGCGGGCCAGGAAGTCGTGTTCCCGAACCGCGACCGCATCTATCACAACGTGTTCTCGGTCTCGCCGGTGAAGTCGTTCGACCTCGGCCAGTACAAGGCGAGCGATCCGCCGAAGCGCGAGCGCTTCGAGCGCCCCGGGCTCGTGCCCGTCTACTGCAACATTCATCCTCACATGATCGCCTACGTGGTGGTGCTCGAGAACGCGGCCTACGCGCTCGCGGGGCCCGACGGCCGCTACGAGATCCGCGGCGTGCCGCCCGGGCGGCACGCCGTCTACGCCTGGACGCCGGGGGCGGAGCCGGTGCGGCGAGAGCTCGAGATCGCGGCGGGCGGGCGCGTCGCGGCCGACTTCGAGCTGGTGAGTGGCGCGCTGCCGAGTCACAAGCGCAAGGACGGCAGCGACTACCCGCCGCCGGGCAGCGAGCTCGAGCGCTGAATGCGCGGCCCGCGCAGCTTTGCGACGAAGCTGTTTCTCGCGTTCGCGGCGCTGCTCGGAGCCGCGCTCGCCGTGAGCTCGTTCGCGCTCGAGCGCGTGGCACGCCAGCGCACGGAGGAGAGCTTCGCGGCGCGCTTCGCGCAGACCCGCGCGGCGTTCGTCGAGCTGGCGCGGCTGCGCGCGCGCTTCGTCGCCGACGAGATCGACGCGCTCGCGCGCAGCAATCCGCAGTTCCGCACGGTGCTCTCCACGGCGTCACTCGCGCCCGATCTCGGATTGGGCAGCGCGAGCGGCGGCAGCGAGGCGGCGACCCGCGACGCGCACCTGCGCCTGCGCTCGCTCGTGCCGGGCCTCGCCCTCGCCGCGCGGAGCGACGTGTTGTTGTTGCTCGCGGCCGACGGCCGGCTGCTCTACGCCGGTACCGACCCGGAGCGCGCGGGGGAAGACCTCTCGGCGCTCGCGCTCTACCAAGAGACGGTGCAAACGGGCGAGGCGTCGGCCGTATGGACGGAGCGCGTGCCGCGCGCAGGCGCGCTCGCGCTCGTGCCGCGCGGCGCCGGCCCCGCCGTGTACGAGGTGATCGCGCGCCCGGTGGTGTTCGACGAAACGGTGCACGGCGTCGTGATCGTCGGATCGCGCGTGGACGCCGGGACGCTCGCCACGCTGAAGCGGGTCGCCGGGCTCGATCTCGCGCTCGTGGCCCACGGCCATCTCGTCGCGTCCACGCTGCGCTCGTCGGCGGAGACGGATCTCGTGCGGCGCTGGGCGCAGCTCGCGAGCGGACCGCCGAGCCGCGCGCCGCTCGGCTCCGACTACTGGGTGCGCACGACGCCCATCGTCGGTTCCGCTGCGCCAGTCGCCGAGTTCGTGCTGATCGCGTCCTACGCGGAGGAGCGCGCCTTCGTGCGCCGCCTGCGCGCGTCGCTGCTCGCAGTCACCGCCGCCGTCCTCGCCGCGTCGCTCGCGGTCACGTTCACGATCGCGCGCGGCATCTCGACGCCGGTGCGGGCGCTCGCCCGCGCCGCGCGGCGCATCGGCGCCGGCGACCTCGCGACCGAGGTGCGCGTCACGTCGCGCGACGAGCTGGGCGCGCTCGGCGACGCGTTCAACGAGATGACGCGCGGCCTGCGCGAGCGCGACCGCCTGCGCCGGACCTTCGAGCGCTACGTCTCGAAAGAGGTCGCGGCCGAGATCCTGAAGCACCCCGAGCTCGTGCCGGTGGGCGGCGTCGCGCGCGAACTCACCGTCGGCTTCGTCGACGTCGGCGGCTTCACGAGCCTGGCCGAGCGGCTCGGTGCCGAGGCCGTCGTCGCCCGGCTCAACGAATACTTCGAGGCGGTGTGCGGCGCGGTGCTCGCGCGCGACGGCACCGTCAACGAGTTCGTGGGCGACGGCGTCGTGGTGTACTGGGGCGCGCCGATCCCGCAGCGCGATCACGCGGCGCGCGCCTGCCTCGCCGCGCTCGCCTGCCGCGACGCGCTCGAGCGGCTCACCGCGAGCTGGCGCGCCGCCGGGATTCCCGAGGCGCGCTTCCGCATCGGCCTGCACACGGGCGAGCTCGTGGTCGGCGAGATCGGCTCGGAGGAGCGCCGCGCCTATCGCGCGGTCGGCGACGCGATGAACCTCGCCGCGCGGCTCGAGAGTGCCAACAAGCAATACGGCACGCGCATCCTGGTGTCGGAGGCGACGCGTGCGCAGGCCGGCGACGCGATCCTGGCCCGCGAGATCGACTTCGTGCGCGTCGTGGGCCGCGCGCAGCCCGTGCGCCTGTTCGAGCCGCTCGCGCCGGCGGCGAGCGCGAGCGCCGAGCAGCGCGCGTTCGTCGCGCGCTGGGAGGCCGCGCTCGCGCTCCATCGCGCGCGCGACTTCGCGGCCGCCGCGCGCGCGTTCGCCGCGCTCGCGCCCGACGCCGC
>CAZCTH010000009.1:0-84770 GCA_964501435.1 uncultured Spirochaetales bacterium
AATAAGCCATTGAATATAAAAGATAAAAATGTCTTGTTTACAATAGAGTGGGAGTAGCAAGCCGCAGGCGAGCGAAGGCCAACGCTGGAGTCGTGCGCCCGTGACCACTCCCTTCACGCACCTCCACCTCCACACGCAGTACTCGCTGCTCGACGGCGCGATCAAGCACAACCCGCTGTTCGAGCGCCTGAAGTCGATCGGGCAGAACGCGATCGCGATGACCGATCACGGGAATCTGTTCGGCGCCGTCGAGTTCTACGAGAAGGCCGTCGCCAACAAGGTGAAGCCGATCATCGGCTGCGAGGCCTACATCGCCGCGGGCTCGCGCTTCGACAAGGAGAAGCGCGAGAAGGACGCGGGCGGCTTCGACGCGATCAGCCACCAGTTGCTGATCGCGATGAACGACACCGGGTACAAGAACCTGATGGTGCTCATCTCGAAGGCCTACCTCGAGGGCTTCTACTACAAGCCGCGCATCGACCTCGAGCTGCTCGCGAAGCACAGCGAGGGCCTGATCACGACTTCCGGTTGCCTGTCCTCGCTGGTCTCGCGCCGCATCCTCGGCGGCGACATGGACGCCGCCTGGCAGATGGCGGAAGAGTTCAAGCGCATGTTCCCGGACCGCTACTACCTGGAGCTGCAGCGCCACGGCATCCCCGACCAGGACCGTGTGAACGCCGAGCTGCTGAAGATGGCGTCCGACCTGCGATTGCCGCTGCTCGCCACCAACGACGCGCACTACCTCGAGCACAGCGACCACGAGCACCACGACGCGCTGCTCTGCATCGGCACGGCCGCGAACCTCGACGACCCGAATCGCTTCCGCTTCGACGGCCGCGGCTTCTACGTGAAGACCGGCGACGAGATGCTCGAGCTGTTCCACGACCACCCGCAGGCCGTGCACAACTCGATGGAGATCGCCGAGCGCTGCTCGGTCGAGATCCCCATGGGCAAGTACCACATGCCCGAGTATCAGGTCCCCGCGAGCACGACGCGCGAGCGGGTGCTGATCGAGAACTCGCACGCCGGCCTGCGGAAGCGCCTCGGGCTCGCGCCCGACGAGCCGCTGCCGGGCAAGCTCGCCGAGTACGGAACTCGCCTCGACTACGAGCTCGGCGTGATCCAGCAGATGGGCTTCGCCGGCTACTTCCTGATCGTCGCCGACTTCATCGGCTACGCGCGGAGCCACGGCATCCCCGTCGGCCCGGGCCGCGGCTCTTCTGCCGGCAGCCTCGTCGCCTACAGCCTCGGCATCACCGGCGTCGACCCGATCGAGTACGACATCATCTTCGAGCGCTTCCTGAACCCCGAGCGCATCTCGATGCCGGACATCGACGTCGATTTCTGCATGCGCGGCCGGCAGCAGGTGATCGAGTACGTCTCCAAGAAGTACGACGAGCCCGAGCGCGGCGACGAGGGCCGCAAGGTCGCGCAGATCATCACGTTCGGGACGCTCCAGGCGCGCGCCGTGCTGCGCGACGTCGGGCGCGTGATGGGCATGCCCTTCGGCGACGTGGATCGCATCGCGAAGCTGATCCCCGAGACGCTCGGCATCAAGATCGACGAGGCGCTCGAGCAGAGCCCGGAGCTGCGAGCGCGCGTCGAGTCGGACGGGCAGATCGCGAAGCTGATCGAGACGGGCCGGCGGCTCGAGGGCCTGACGCGGCACGCCTCCACCCACGCGGCCGGCGTCGTGATCGGCGACCAGCCGCTGATCCAGCTGGCGCCGCTCTATCGCGACGCGAAGACCGGCGACGTGGTCGTGCAGTACGACATGCGCTGCGTCGAGAAGATCGGCCTGATCAAGTTCGACTTCCTCGGCCTGAAGACGCTGACCGTGCTCGCCGACGCCGAGCGCAACGTGCGCACGAGCGGGCAGGCGGGCTTCGACGTCGAGAAGATTCCCCTCGACGACGCGAAGACGTTCGATCTGCTGTGCCGCGGCGACACCGAGGGCGTGTTCCAGATGGAATCGTCCGGCATGACCGATCTCGTGACGAAGCTGAAGCCGCGCACCTTCAAGGAGATCATCCCGCTGATCGCGCTCTACCGGCCGGGGCCGCTCGGCTCGGGCATGGTCGAGGACTACGTGGCGCGCAAGCACGGGCAACAACGCGTCGAGTACCTGGTGCCGGAGCTGCAGGGCCTGCTCGCCGAGACGCTGGGCGTGATCGTCTACCAGGACCAGGTGCTGCAGATCGCGAACCGGCTCGCGGGCTACTCGCTCGGCGAGGCCGACTTGTTACGGCGCGCCATGGGCAAGAAGAAGCCCGAGGAGATGGCGAAGCACCGCGACAAGTTCGTGGCGGGCTGCGAGAAGAACAAGATCGACCCGAAGAAGTCGGCGACGCTGTTCGACCAGATCGCCGAGTTCGCCGAGTACGGCTTCCCGAAGGCGCACTCGACCGCCTACGCCTTCGTCACGTACCAGACGGCGTATCTGAAGGCGAACCACCCGCGCGAATACTGGGCGGCGCTGCTCTCGATCGAAGCCGGCGACCGCGACAAGCTCGCCCGTTACATCGCCCACGCGCGCGACCGCAAGATGGACGTGCTGCCGCCCGACGTGAACGAGTCCGCGCGCGACTTCACGCCCGTGCCGGGCGGCATCCGCTTCGGGCTCGCGGGCGTGAAGAACGTGGGCGAGGGCGCGATCGAGTCGATCCTCGGCGTGCGCAAGGAGAGCGGGGCGTTCGCGTCGCTCTACGACTTCGCGAGCCGCGTCGATTCGCGCAAAGTGAACCGGCGCGTCGTCGAGAGTCTCGTGAAGTGCGGCGCCTTCGATTCGCTGCATGCGAACCGCGCGTCCGTGTGGAACGCGCTCGACTCCGCGCTCGAGAGCGGCGCCGCCGCGCAGCGCGACCGCGAGATCGGGCAGGAGAACCTGTTCGGCGACGTCGCCAGCGGCGGCGGCACCACGCCGCAGGATCTGCCCGAAGCGCCGGCCTGGACGGAGGCGGAGCGGCTTTCGAACGAGAAGGAGGTGCTCGGCTTCTACGTCACCGGGCATCCGCTCGAGGCGCACGCAGCCGCGCTGCGGCGCTTCACAGACGTCAGTGCCGTGGCGGCGGCGGAGCGCGTCGGCCGCGAGGTGCGCGCGGGCGGCGTCATCACCGCGCTGCGCGAGACGCGCACGCGGCGCGGCCAGACGATGGGCTTCGCGACGCTCGAGGACGCGACCGGCAGCTTCGAGCTGGTGATCTTCGCCGAGCCGTTCGGCGTGCACCGCGCGCTGCTGAAGCGCGCGCTCGAGTCGGCCTCGCAGGCGGGCGGCGGCGTGCTCCCGGTGGTCGTGTCGGGCTCGCTCGAGAGCGCCGAGCCGCCGCGCATGATCGCCCGCGACGTCTACTCGCTCGCCGAGGCGGAGGAGAAGCTCGCTGCGCGCGTCACCATCCGGCTGCTCGACAGCGAGTCCACGCGCGACCGCATGCAGGCGCTGAAGTCCGTGCTCGGCAAGCACGGCGGCGACTGCGCCGTCACCCTGCACGTGACGATCCCCGGCGAGAGCGAGACGGTGATGGCGCTCCCCGAGACCCTCGCGGTGATGCCGACCGAGCAGCTGGTGCGCGACGTGAACGCACTGTTCGGCCGCGACGTCGCGGACGTCTCGCTGTGAGCGCGCGCGCGGCATTCATGGCGTTCGCTCTGGCGGGGCTCGCGGCGCTCGGCGCGCCTGCCGCGCCCGCGCGGGCGGCGGACGCGGTGCGCGTGCAGGCCGACGGCGTCGCGCCGCTCCCGCCGTTCGTCCCTGGGCAGCCCCCCGCGAAGGCGCCCGACGCTGCGGGGTTGCGCGCGCTCCGGCAGGCCGCGGTGGCGAATGGGGTCGAGGCGGCGGTGCTCGCCCATGCGGGGGGGCTGGCGCGCGAGGACGTCCGCGAGGACGAGGCCGCGCTGCGGGCCGCCCTCGGGAAGCTCTCGGACTATGCGCTCGGGCAGGGCGTGCTCGCGGACCTCGGCGCCCGCGAGGCGCAGCCGAAGCTCCGGCCGGGCGCCCGGCCGCCGAAGCCGCGCCGACCGACCGACCCGGTGCCGATGGAGCACGCCTGGCGCGTCGAGGCGCTGGTGGACGGCGACCGCGTGGCGGCGGCGCTGCGCGCCGCCGGGCTGGCGCTCACCAGCGGCGCCGACCCGGGCGCCGCGATCGAGGTGGTGCTCGAGGCGCCCTACGAGGCCGCGGGCCTCGCTGCGCTCCGCGCCCGCCTCGAAGCCCTGGGCGCGCTCTCGGTCGTCCCGCGACGCTTCGAAGCCGCGCAGATCGTGCTGTCGGTGCGCGGGCTGCCTGCGGACGTCGTCCGCCAGCGGGTCGCGAGCCAGCCGCCGGTCGGGTTCGCCGCCGAAACCGCCGTTTCCGAAGCCGCGCCGGGCGAAGTCCGGATCCGGCTCACGCCCCTCGCACCCGCCAGCGACCCGACAAAGTCGGCCGGGCCCGGGAAGAACGCGCCCGCTGATTGACACCCAAGGGCCAAAACGGTATTGAAATCGCCTCTTTAGAGGACCTTCAGACACGTAGCTCAGTTGGCTAGAGCGCCGCCTTGACATGGCGGAGGTCGGCGGTTCGAGCCCGCCCGTGTCTACCACTTTCCGCCGTTCGCCTGGCCGAGGCTGCGGTCGTCGCCGCGAGAAGCACCGAGTTCCACGGAATGTCGCTCTCGATCCATCACCGTTCATGAGCTCCATCGAGGTCGGGTTGCCCGACGGGCGGAAGCTTGCGGTGTCTTCGGGAACGACCGTGCTCGAGGTCGCCGCCCAGATCGGCCGCGGGCTCGCGAAGGCGGCTCTCGCGGGGCGCATCGACGGCAAGCTCGTCGATCTGCGCACGCCGCTCACGCGCGACGTCTCGCTGCAGATCGTGACCGACCGCGACCCGCAGGCGGGCGACGTGATCCGGCACTCGGCCGAGCACGTGATGGCCGATGCGGTGAAGCGGCTGTTCCCAGAAGCGCAGGTCGACGCCGGCCGCGCCGACCACAGCGAGAAGTTCCAGTACGACTTCAAGGTCGCCCGGCCGTTCACGCCGGACGACCTCGCGAAGATCGAGGCCGAGATGCGGCGAATCCTCGCCGAGGGCGCGGCCTTTTCGCGCGAGGTGGTGAGCCGCGAGGACGCGCAGAAGCTGTTCGCGTCGATGGGCGAGGAGCTGAAGCTCTCGCGCCTCGGCGACATCCCGGCGGGCGAGGAGATCACCGTCTTCCGCCACGGCGGGTTCGTCGACCTGTGCCGCGGGCCCCACGTGCAGAGCACCGCGCAGATCGGCGCCGTGAAGCTGCTCGAGTCGTCGGGCAATTATTGGCGCGGCGACGAGCGCAACCCGATGCTGCAGCGCATCTACGGCACCGCGTTCGCGACGCAGAAGCAGCTCGACGAGCACCTCGCCGCGGTCGAGCTCGCCAAGGCGCGCGACCATCGCCGCCTCGGCGCGCAGCTGAAGCTGTTCCACATCGATCCGATCTCGCCCGGCGCGCCGTTCTGGCTGCCGCGCGGCATGGCGCTCTACAACGGCCTCGTCGCCTACGTGCGCTCGCTCTACCCGAAGTACGGCTATCAGGAAGTGATGGCGCCGCAGCTCTTCCGCGCGGAGCTGTTCAAGACCTCGGGCCACTACGACAACTTCCGCGACGACATGTTCTGGTTCGCAGGCGCCGACGAGGGCGAAGAGCTCGGCGTGAAGGCGATGAACTGCCCGGGCCACTGCCACCTGTTCGGGCTCGACAAGCGCAGCTACCGCGATCTTCCGCTGCGCTTCGCGGAGTTCTCGCGCCTGCACCGCAACGAGCGCAGCGGAACGCTCACGGGCCTCGCGCGCGTGCGCACCTTCGCGCAGGACGACGCGCACATCTATTGCGAGCCCGAGCAGGTCGAGGCGGAGATCCACCGCTTCTTCCACATGCTGCGCGAGATCTACGACGGGCTCGGCCTGTCGGGCATCGAGGTGAACCTCGAGACGCGCCCCGAGAAGGGCTTCCTCGGCGAGCCGGCGGACTGGGAGCGCGCACAGCAGGCGCTGCTCGAGGGCGTGCAGAGCGCGGGCTACACCTGCGGCATCAAGCCGGGCGACGCCGCGTTCTACGGGCCGAAGATCGCCTGCGACGTGCGCGACGCGATCGGCCGCGCCTGGACGCTCGGCACGCTGCAGATGGACATGGCGATGCCCGGCCGCTTCGCGCTCCGCTACATCGGGCGCGACGGCAAGGAGCACCAGCCCGCGATGCTCCACCGCGCGATCCTCGGCTCGCTCGAGCGCTTCATCGCGCTCTACATCGAGCACACCGGCGGCGACTTCCCGCTCTGGCTCGCGCCCGACCAGGTCGTCGTGCTGCCGATCGCCGATCGCCACCACGGCTACGCCGCGAAGGTGCGCGACGCGCTCGGCGCCGCGGGCCTGCGCGCGACGGTGGACGACCGCGCCGAGAAGCTGAACTACAAGATTCGCGAAGCCGAGCTGATGAAGATCCCGGTGATGGCCGTGGTCGGCGATCAGGAAGAGGCTGCGAGCAACGTCACTCCGCGCTTCCGCGCGAAGGGCGAACGCAATGCGGCGGCGCAGGCGCTGGACGCCTTCGTCGCCGATCTCGCCGCGCGTGTCGCGCGGCGGGAGAACTGACCGCCGGCGCGAGCCGAGGCGGGGACCGAAAGAAGGAGGGTACGAGTATCGCAGCCGAGAAGGACACGACCCGCGTGAACGAGCGCATCCGCGTGCGCGAGATCCTGGTGATCGGCGCCGAGGGAGAGCAGCTCGGGACGATGAGCCCGGAAGTCGCGCTGGCCAAGGCGCAGGAAGTCGGGCTCGACCTCGTCGAGGTCGCGCCGAACGCACGGCCGCCCGTCTGCCGCATCATGGACTACGGCAAGTACAAGTACGAGCAGAAGAAGAAGGCCGCGGCGGGCAAAGCCAAGGGCAAGGGGCGCACGGCCCAGCTCAAGGAAGTGAAGATGCGCCCGGCCACCGACGAGCACGACCTCCAGTTCAAGCTGAAGAACGCGCGGCGCTTCCTGATCGACGGCGACAAGGTGAAGGTCACGGTGATGTTCAAGGGGCGCGAGATGGCGCACCGCAAGGCGGGCTACGACAAGCTCGACCAGGTGCGCGCCGTGCTCGGAGACCTCGTCACGGTCGAGAGCAATCCGCAGATGCTCGGGCGGGCGCTCTCGATGACGCTGGTGCCGAACCGCGAAGTGGCGGAAGCCGCTCGCAAGGCGGAAGAGCAGGAGGCGGCGCGACAAGCCGCGGAAGAGGCGGAGCGCGCCGCGCAAGCGGCCGCCGAGCCCGCGAAGGAAACCCACGCCTGATTTCGACGGAGCCCCGCTCCGAGGAGATTCGATCCGATGCCGAAGATGAAGTCGCACAAGGGCGCGCAGAAGCGCATCAAGCGGACGGCGAGCGGCAAGCTCACGTACCAGAAGCGCAACAAGCGCCACATCCTCACCAAGAAGTCCAGCAAGCGGAAACGCCAGCTGCGCATGAAGGGCGTGCTCGCGCCCGGCGATGCGAAGAAGGTCGATCAGCTGATTCCGTACGCCTGAGAAGTCATTTTCCATCCACCGCGGATCCGCGGCGGCGCTCGGCGCTGCCCGCTGCATCCGCCGACGAGTGCTAGGAGAACCCGATGTCCCGAGTCAAACGCGGCGTCACGAAGCGACGCAGGCACAAGAAGATCCTCGACCAGGCCGAGGGCTACTGGGGCGCGCGCAGCAAGCTCGTCCGTCGCGCCAAGGAGACGGTCGAGCGCGCCTGGAAGTACGCCTACCGCGACCGCAAGCAACGGAAGCGGCAGTTCCGCCGGCTCTGGATCGCGCGCATCAACGCGGCTGCGCGCGAGCACGGCCTGTCGTACAGCCGGCTCGTGCACGGTCTCGGCAAGGCCGGCGTGCAGCTCGACCGCAAGAACCTCGCGGACCTCGCGGTCGCCGATCCGAAGGCGTTCGCGGATCTCGCCAAGGTCGCCGCGGCGAACGCCTAGCAAGCGGCGCTTCGCCGCGCGCAGCGAGCCGAAGGCGAGCGGAGATCGAACAGTGGCTGCGGTGCCCGAAATCAAGACGGCGTCTCGCGTTCGCGCATCCGCCGCTCACGGGGCGGCGTCGAAATGACGCATGCCGCCAGCGAGCTCGACGCGATCCTGCGCGAGGCGGAGCCCGTGCTCGCGGGCGCGCGTTCGGTGCAGGAGCTCGTCGAGCTGCGCGCGCGGTTCCTCGGGAAGAAAGGCAGCGTGTCGGGCGTGCTGCGCACGCTGGGCGCACTTCCGCCCGAGGAGCGCGCCGCGCTCGGCGCCGCCGCGAATCGCGCCAAGGCGCAGCTCGAGGCGTGGGCCGACGCTCGGCATGCGGCACTCAGCGCGGCCGAGCAGGGCGCTGCGCTCGCCGGCAAGCGCATCGACGTCACGCTGCCGGGCGCCGCGGCGCCGCGCGGCCACGCGCATCCGGTGAGCCTCGTCGAGCAGTCGATGCACCGCTTCTTCGCGGGCCTCGGCTACTCGATCGAGGACGGCCCGGAAGTCGAGACCGACTGGAACAACTTCGGCGCGCTCAACTTCCCGGACGACCACCCCGCTCGCGACATGCAGGACACGTTCTTCGTCGAAGGCGGCCACTTGTTGCGGACGCACACCTCGAACGTGCAGATCCGCGGAATGAGCGGGAAGAAGCCGCCGTTCCGCTTCATCACGACGGGCCGCGTCTACCGCTACGACCTCGACGCGACGCACTATCCGATGTTCCACCAGATCGAGGGCTTCTGCGTCGGCCCGAACGTCACGTTCGGCGACCTGAAGGGCACGCTCTACGCCTTCGCGCGGCACCTGTTCGGCCCCGCGACGGAGCTGCGCTTCCGCGCGCACTTCTTCCCGTTCACCGAGCCGAGCGCCGAGATGGATTTCCGCTGGGGCGATCGCTGGCTCGAGTGGGGCGGCTGCGGAATGATCCATCCGAACGTGCTGCGCAACTGCGGCATCGATCCCGACGAGCACCAGGGCTTCGCGTTCGGCATGGCGCTCGACCGTCCGGCGATGGACCGCTTCGGGATCCCGAACATCCAGTTGTTGTTCGAAGGCGACGTGCGCGTGCTGGAGCAGTTCTGATGCGCGTCGCGCTCGGCTGGCTCGCGGAGTACGTGGACGTGCCGCCGGTGGACGCGCTGGCCGAGCGACTCACGACCGCGGGCATCGAGATCGAGGGCATCGAGCGCACGGGGCCGGACCTCTCGGGCGTGCGCGTCGGCCACGTCGTGTCGCGCGAGAAGCATCCCGACGCCGACAAGCTCTCGCTCTGCCGCGTCGACGTCGGCGAGAGCGAGCCGCTCGAGATCGTGTGCGGTGCGCCCAACGTCGCGGCCGGGCAGAAGGTGCCCGTCGCGCTCGTGGGCGTGGAGCTGCCCGGCGGCCTGCGCATCAAGAAGTCGAAGATCCGCGGCGTCGTCTCGAACGGCATGATCTGCTCGGCGCGCGAGCTCGGTCTCGGCGAGGGCCACGACGGCATCCTCGTGCTCGACCCCGGCGCGCCCGTCGGCAAGCCGCTCCCCGAGGTGCTGCGCACGGGCGACGTCGTGCTCGACTTCGAGCTCACGCCGAACCGCGGCGACTGGGCGTCGATGCTCGGCATCGCGCGCGAGGTGAAAGCGCTGTTCGGCGGCTCCGTCACGTTGCCGCCGTGCGCGCCCGCGGAAGCGGGCGAGCCCACGGCGAGCCGCATCGCGATCGCGATCGACGACCGGGGGGGCTGTCACCGCTACGCGGCCCGCATCGTGCGCGGGGTTCGCATCGGGCCGTCGCCCGCGTGGGTGGTCGCAAAGCTCGAGGCGGCGGGCATCCGCAGCATCAGCAACGTCGTCGACGTCACGAACCTCGTCATGCTCGAGCTCGGGCAGCCGCTGCACGCGTTCGACCTCGATCGCGTGCAGGGCCGCACCGTGCGCGTGCGGGCGGCGACGGCGGGCGAGAAGCTGCGCACGCTCGACGGCCAGGAGCGCGCGCTCGAGCCGAGCGACCTCGTGATCGCCGACGACTCCGGCGCGATCGCGCTCGCCGGCGTGATGGGCGGCGCGGAGAGCGAGGTGCACGACGGCACGACGAACGTGCTGCTCGAGAGCGCGCATTTCCATCCGTCGCGGATTCGCAAGACGGCGCGGCGCCTCGGCCTGCACAGCGAGGCGAGCTATCGCTTCGAGCGCAGCGTCGATCCCGACGGTCAAGCGCGCGCGGCCGACCGCGCGGCGCGGCTGCTGGCCGAGCTCGCGGGCGGCACGGTCGCACCGGGCGTCGTCGAGGCCACGGGCGACCCCGCACCGCGCAGCGCCGAGATCCTGCTCGATCCCGCGCGCGTGAACCGGCTGCTCGGCACGCAACTCGGGGCCGCGGAGATGGTCGCCCTCCTCGCGCGCGTGGACGTCGTCGCGGAAGCCGCGGGCGCGCTGCTGCGCTGCCGGCCGCCGCGCACGCGCGCCGACCTCGCGATTCCCGCGGACCTGATCGAGGAGATCGCCCGCATCCACGGCTACGACGCGATCCCGGCGACGCTGCCGCCCGCGCAGCTCGCCGGCATCACGCTGCCGCCGCGGCGCGCGACGCTCGACGCAGTGCGCGCGAGCCTCGTCGGCGCGGGGCTGACCGAGCTGATGACCTTCACCTGTGTGGATGCGAAGGAGCACGACGCGCTCCAGCTCCCCGCTGGCGATCCGCGCCGCGCCCACGTGCGCGTGCTCAACCCGATCCACGGCGACCAGGATTCGCTGCGCACGCAGCTGGCGGGCACCGTGCTGCGGATCGCGCGCGCGAACCTCGCCCGCCAGGCCAGCGCGCTCCGCATCTTCGAGATCGGCCGCGTGTTCGTGCCCACGGCGCCCGGCGAGCTGCCGCGCGAGCCGCTCGAGGCGGCCGCGCTCGTGACGGCCGCCGAAGCGGGCGTGTGGGATCGCGCGGAAACGCCCGTGTTCTTCCAGGCGAAGGGCATCGCCGAGCGCTTGCTGGCGGATCTCGGCAAGCCCGCCGCGTTCGCGGGCGGCGCGTGCGAGCCGTTCCTGCACCCGGGGGCCTCGGGGACCTTCTCGGTCGCCGGACGGCCGGTGGTGCGCGTGGGCGAGCTTCACCCGGCCTGCGCCGCCGCCTACGAGATCGACGTGCCCGCCGCGCTCGTGCTGGTCGACGTCGACGCCCTCGACGCGCTTCAGATCCCCGGCCCGCGCTACCGCGAGGTCTCGAAGCACCCGCGCGTCGTGCGCGACCTCGCCGTGCTGCTCGGCCGCGACGTGGCCGCGGGGGACGTCCTCGCGGCGATCCGCAGGCTCGCGGGCAACACGCTCACGTCCGCCACGGTGTTCGATCGATACGAGGGCAAGGGCGTGCCGGACGGTCGCGTGAGCCTCGCGTTCCGGCTCGTGTTCCAGCGCACGGATCGGACGCTGACCGAGCAGGAAGTCGCGAAGACCACCGAGCGCGTGGTGGCGGCGTTGAAGCAAGATTTCGGGGGCGAGCTCCGCTAGCGGGGCCGAGGAGACGAGTCGTGACGAAGGCAGAGATCGTCGAGCAGATCTACGAGCGCGTGGGCTTCTCGAAGAAGGAGTCGGCGGAGCTCGTCGAGCGGGTCTTCGACATCATCAAGGACACGCTCTCGGACGGCGAGAAGGTCAAGATCTCCGGCTTCGGCAACTTCGTCGTGCGCGAGAAGAACGCGCGCAAGGGGCGCAACCCCCAGACGGGCGAAGAGATCCGCCTCGCGGCGCGCCGCGTGCTGACCTTCAAGCCGAGCCTCGTGCTGAAGAACATCCTGAACGATCAGCCCCCGGGCACCGACGACGGCCTCGACGACTAGGCTCGGTGGCGTCTTCGCCCCGCTGGCTGCGTTGCGCTGCGCTCGCCGTATTTTCAATACGGCTTCGCTTGCGCGCCTTGCCATCGGGGCGAATCCGCTCACCGAGGTCTCGGCGCGGAAGAGTGGGTATCGCGGCCGATCTTCGCGGACCCCGACCGGGCCCGGCTTCGGTCACGCGGCGGGCAGGTGCTCCTTGGCGACTTCGACCAGTGCCTCGGGGGTGAGCGGGGCGGTCGCGGCGACGGCCCAGAGGTCGTAGTTCGGGTGGCTGCGCTGCACGGGCAGCACGAGCGGGAAGCCCGCGGCCTGGAGCGAGCCCGTGAGTACGCGCTTCGTGAAGCCGCTCTTGTGCGCCATGTAGGTCTTGCCGCTCGCGATCGAGTCGCGGTGGCCGTAGAGGATGTCGATCGGCGCGATCGGGCCGGCCGGTGACACGTAGGCGGCGTCGGTCAGCTGGTCGGCCGCGATCAGCTCGCACACGGACTGGAGATCCGGGCAGGTGATCACGGCGTAGCCGCCGGGCTTGAGGACGCGGCGGAACTCGGCGAGGGCGACCGGGACCTCGTGCGGGAACAGATGCTCGAGGTTGTGGCTCGAGAACAGCGCATCCACCGAGGCGTCGGCGACGGCGGACATGTCCGTCATCGAGGCCACGATGTCCGGTTGCGCGGCGGCGTCGATGTCGAGGCGCAGCTCCTGCCAGCCCGGCTGCGCGAAGCCGCGCGTCGTGCCGTCCTTGCGCTTCGATCCGCAGCCCACGTGAAGAAAAGTCCGCATCGCCTTTGCCCTCCCGCGCGCCTCCTCGACGCGGTCCGCTGCGCGCTGGAGACGATTCTCTGCGTCTCGGTGGAAAAACCTCGCGCGCAGCGGTCTTCGCGCCGCGCCCGTAACAATCTGCAATCCCCCGGCGCAGCGGCGACTTGCGCCGCGGCGCTTCCGGCGCACGCCTTCGCACCTGCTTCGCAGCCCGTGCGTCGCCGCGGCGGCGACAACGCGAATTCTCCGCGCGATCTCGGGTGAATTGCGCAGCGCAAACCGTCTTTTTCCTCGGTTCCCGAAGTCCGAGACGGCCACGGAGCGCCTCCGTGCGGCGCGAACCGAACGACGCAATTCCGGCCACTCGCGCACTCCGCGAGCTCGGCAGAACGGACGCGGCGCGAGGGGGGGACGCACGGAGGGGCGTGAAGTGTTTCGCGTCGGCGGTGGCCGCCGAAGGAGATCTCGACGATGACGTGGATTGCGTCTCTCACGACGGACCAGATCGCGGGCCTCAGCACGACGACGATCGCGGGGCTCGGCACCGACGACATCGCGTCGATGTCCACCGCGCAGGTCGCCGCGCTCACCACGTCGCAGATCCCCGCGCTGGCGACCGTCGCAGTCGCAGCGCTCTCGACGGCGCAGACCGTCGCGCTCTCGACCGCACAGATCGTCGCCATCACCACCGCGCAGGCTGGCGCGCTCACCTCTTCGCAGGTCGGCGCCCTGACCACCGCGCAGCTCACCGCGATCGAGACGGCCGACGTCGCCGCGCTCGCGACCGCTGCGATCGCGGGCCTCACCACGGCGCAGGCCGCCGCGCTCACCACGGCGCAGGTCGCCGCGCTCGGCACCGCGCAGATTCGCGGCCTCGAGACGGCCGACCTCGCAGCTTTCACGACGGCGCAGGTGGTCGCGCTCACCACGGCGCAGGCCGGCGCGCTCACGAGCGACCAGGTGGTCGCGCTCACCACGGCGCAGGTGGCGGCGATGGAGACGGCGGACGTCGCCGCACTCTCGACGGGAGTGATCGCGGCGATCCAGACCGCCGACCTCGCCGCGTTCACGACGGACCAGATCGTCGCCCTCACCACGGCGCAGGTCGCGAAGCTCACGTCGGCGCAGCTCGCCGCGCTTTCGACCGCACAGCTCGTCGCGATGCAGACCGCCGACGTCGCGAAGCTCGCCGTCACGGCGATCCCGGGCCTCACCACCGCGCAGACCGCCGCCCTCACCACGGCACAGTTCGCCGCGCTCGGCACCGCGCAGCTGCGCGCGATCGAGACGGCCGACTTCGCCGTGCTCACGACGGATCAGATCGTCGCGCTCACGACCACGCAGGCGGCGGCGATCAAGTGGGACCAGCTCGCGGCGATGACGACCGCCCAGCTCACCGCGATGCAGACGGCCGACGTCGCGTCCATCGCGACGGCCACGATCGGCGGCCTCACGACGGCGCAGGCGGCCGCGCTCACCACGGCGCAGGTCGCAGCCCTCACGACGGCGCAGATCGCAGCGCTGCAGACCGCGGACCTCGCGGCGCTCACCACCGCCCAGATCGTCGCGCTCACGACCGCGCAAGCGGGCGCGCTCACCTCCGGGCAGGTCGCGGCGCTCACCACCGCGCAGCTCGCGGCGATGGAGACCGCCGACGTCGCGAAGCTCGCGACGGGCTCGATCCCGGGCCTCACGACGGCGCAGGCCGCCGCGCTCACCACGGCGCAGGTCGCAGCCCTCACGACGGCACAAGTCGCTTCGCTCCAGACGACCGACCTCGCCGCGTTCACGACGGACCAGATCGTCGCGCTCACGACGGCACAGGCCGCGGCGCTCACGTCCGCCCAGGTGGGCGCGCTCACCACGGCGCAGCTCGCGGCGATGCAGACTGCGGATCTCGCGGCGATCGCGACGGGCGCGGTGAAGGGCTTCACGACGGCGCAGATCGCCGCGCTCGCGACGGGCCACGTCGCGGCGCTGACGACCGCTCAGGTCGCCGCCCTCGAGTCCACCGACGTCGCCGCGCTCACGACGGCGCAGGTGGTCGCGCTCACGACCGCGCAGGCGGCGGCGCTCACCAGCGCGCAGCTCGCGGCGATGACGACGGCCCAGATCGCGGCGCTCGAGACCGCCGACTTCGCGGCCCTCTCGACCGGTGCGATCGCGGGCATGCAGACCGCCGACGTCGCGGTGCTGACCACCGACGAGATCGTCGCCCTCACGACGGCGCAGGCCGCGGCGCTCACCTCGGCGCAGGTCGCCGCGCTCTCGACGGCGCAGCTCGCGGCGATGCAGACCGCCGACGTGGCCGCGCTCGCCACGGGTGCGATCGCCGGCCTCACGACGGCGCAGGCCGTCGCACTCACCACCGCGCAGTTCGCCGCCCTGACCACGGCGCAGATTCGCGCCATCGAGACGGTGGACCTCGCGGCGCTCACCACCGACCAGATCGTCGCGCTCACGACCGCCCAGGCGGGTGCGCTCTCCTCGGCGCAGGCCGTCGCGCTCACCACGGCGCAGTTCGCGGCGATGCAGACCGCCGACGTCGCGGCGCTCTCTACCGGCGTGATCTCGGCGATCCAGACCGCCGACCTCGCGGCGCTCTCCACGGACCAGATCGTCGCGCTCGGCACCGCGCAGGTCGCGAAGCTCTCGTCGGCCCAGCTCGCGGCGCTCACCACCGCGCAGCTCGTCGCGATGCAGACCGCCGACCTCGCCGCGCTCGCGGTCTCGACGATCCCGGGCCTCACCACCGCGCAGACGGCGGCGCTCACCACGGCGCAGTTCGCCTCCCTCACGACGGGGCAGCTCCGCGCCCTCGAGACCGCGGACTTCGCGGTGCTGACCACCGACCAGATCGTGGCCCTCACGACCGCGCAGGCCGCGGCGATCAAGTGGGACCAGCTCGCCGCGATGACCACGGCGCAGCTCACGGCGATGCAGACGGCCGACCTCGCGGCGATCTCGACCGCCTCGATCGGTGGTCTCACCACCGCGCAGGCCGCGGCGCTCACGACCGCGCAGGTGGCGTCCCTCACCGCGGCGCAGATCGCGGCGATGCAGACCGCCGACCTCGCGGCGCTCACGACCGCCCAGATCGTCGCGCTCACGACGGCGCAAGCCGCGGCGCTTACCTCCGGACAGGTCGCCGCGCTCACCACGGCCCAGCTCGTCGCGATGGAGACCGCCGACGTCGCGAAGCTCGCGACCGGCGCGATCCCCGGCCTCACGACGGCGCAGGCCGCAGCGCTCACGACCGCGCAGGTCGCGGCGCTCACCACCGCGCAGGTGGCGGCGCTTCAGACCGCGGATCTCGCGGCGCTCACCACGGCGCAGGTCGTGGCTTTCACCACGGCGCAGGCGGGGGCACTGACGTCCGCGCAGGTGGCGGGCCTCACCACCGCGCAGCTCGCGGCGATGGAGACCGCGGACTTCGCGAAGCTCTCGACCGCAGCCATCAAGGGCCTCACGACGGCGCAGGCCGCGGCGCTGGCGACGGGCCACGTCGCGGCGCTCACGACGGCGCAGGTCGCGGCGCTCGAGACGGCGGACGTCGCCGCGCTCACGACGGCGCAGATCGTCGCGCTCGGCACGGCCCAGGCCGCCGCGCTCGGCTCCGCGCAGGTCGTCGCGCTCACGACCGCGCAGGTCGCGGCGCTCGAGACCGCGGACTTCGCGGCGCTCGCCACCGCGGCGATCGCCGGCATGCAGACCGCCGACGTCGCCGTCCTCACGACCGACCAGATCGTCGCGCTCACCACGGCGCAGGCGGCAGCCCTCACGTCCGCGCAGGTGGCGGCGCTTTCGACCGCGCAGCTCGCGGCGATGCAGACCGCGGATCTCGCGGCGCTCTCGAGCGCAGCAGTCGCGGGCTTCACGACTGCGCAGATCGCGGCGCTCGGCACGGCGCAGTTCGCCGCGCTCTCGACCGCCCAGATCGCCGGCATGCAGACCGCCGACGTCGCGGCGCTGACGACGGCGCAGATCGTCGCCCTCACGACGGCGCAGGCGGCGGCGCTCACCTCCGCCCAGATCGCGGCCATGAGCACGGCGCAGCTCGCCGCGATGGAGACGGCGGACTTCGCGCATCTCTCGTCCGGCGCGATCGCCGGGCTCACCACGGCGCAGGCGGCGGCGCTCACCACCGCGCAGGTCGCTGCGCTCACGACGGCGCAGATCCCGCGCCTCGAGACCGCCGACCTGGCGGCGCTGACCACGGCGCAGGTCGTGGCGCTCACGACGGCGCAGGCCGGCGCGCTGACCTCCGCCCAGGTGGTCGCGCTCTCGACCGCGCAGTTCGCGGCGATGGAGACCGCCGACTTCGCGGCGCTCGCGACGGGCGTCATCGCGTCGATCCAGACCGCAGACCTCGCGGCGCTGACGACCGACCAGGTCGCGGCCCTCACCACGGCGCAGGCGGCGAAGCTGACCTCCGCCCAGGTGGCGGCGCTCACGACCGCGCAGCTCGTGGCGATGCAGACCGCGGACCTCGCGGCGCTCACCAGCGCCGCGATCGCGGGCCTCACCACCGCGCAGGCGGCGGCGCTCACGACCGGGCAGGTCGCGGCGCTCGCGACGGGACAGATCCGCGGCCTCGAGACGGCCGACCTCGCGGCCTTCACGACCGACCAGATCGTGGCCCTCACCACGGCGCAGGCCGCAGCGCTCACCTCGGTGCAGCTCGCGGCGCTCACGACGGCGCAGCTCGTCGCGATGCAGACCGCCGACCTCGCGGCGCTCTCGACCGCGGCGATCCCCGGCCTCACGACGGCGCAGGCCGCGGCGCTCACCACCGCGCAGGTGGCGGCGCTCGGCTCCGCGCAGATCGCGGCGCTGCAAACCGCGGACCTCGCCGCGCTCACCACGGCGCAGATCGTCGCGCTCGGCACCGCCCAGGCGGCGGCGCTCACGAGCGCACAGATCGCGGCGCTCACCACGGCACAGCTCACCGCGATGGAGACGGCGGACCTCGCCGCGCTCGACGCCGGCGAGCTCGCGGGCCTCACCACCGCGCAGGCGGCGGCGCTCACGACGGCGCAGGTCGCGGCGCTCGGCACCGCGCAGATCGCGGGCCTCGAGACGGCGGACCTCGCGGCGCTCACCACCGCGCAGGTGGTGGCGCTCACCACCACCCAGGCGGCGGCGCTCGGCTCCGCGCAGGTGGGAGCCTTCACCACGGCGCAGCTCGCGGCGATGGAGACCGCCGACTTCGCGAAGCTCTCGACGGCCGCGATCAAGGGCCTCACCACGGCGCAGGCCGCGGCCCTCGCGACCGGGCACGTGGCGGCGCTGACGACCGCGCAGGTCGCCGCGCTCGAGACGGCCGACGTCGCGGCGCTCACGACCGCACAGGTGGTCGCGCTCGGCACCGCGCAGGCGGCGGCGCTCACGTCGGCGCAGCTCGCCGGCATGACGACGGCGCAGATCGCCGCGCTCGAGACCGCGGACTTCGCGGCGCTCGCGACGGCGGCGATCGCCGGCATGCAGACCGTCGACGTCGCGGCGCTGACGACCGATCAGATCGTGGCGCTGACGACGGCGCAGGCGGCCGCGCTCACGAGCGCGCAGATCGCCGCGCTCTCGACCGCGCAGCTCGCGGCGATGCAGACGGCGGACTTCGCGGCGCTCTCGTCCGGCGCGATCGCCGGCCTCACCACCGCGCAGGCGGCGGCGCTCACGACCGCACAGGTCGCGGCGCTCACGACGGCGCAGATCCCGCGCCTCGAGACCGCCGACGTGGCGGCGCTGACGACGGCGCAGATCGTCGCCCTCGGCACCGCCCAGGCCGGCGCGCTGACCTCCGCCCAGGTGGTCGCGCTCACGACCGCGCAGTTCGCGGCGATGGAGACCGTGGACTTCGCGGCGCTCGCGACGGGCGTGATCGCGTCGATCCAGACGGCGGATCTCGCGGCGCTCACGACCGACCAGATCGTGGCCCTCACCACGGCGCAGGCCTCGAAGCTCACCTCGGCGCAGCTGGCGGCGCTGACGACGGCGCAGCTCACCGCGATGCAGACCGCCGACCTCGCGGCGCTCTCGAGCTCGGCGATCGCCGGCCTCACCACGGCGCAGGCCGCGGCGCTGACGACGGGGCAGGTGGCGGCGCTCGCGACCGCGCAGATCCGCGGCCTCGAGACCGCGGACCTCGCGGCCTTCACCACCGACCAGATCGTGGCGCTCACCACGGCGCAGGCGGCCGCGCTCACTTCGGCGCAGCTCGCGGCGCTCACCACCGCGCAGCTCACCGCGATGCAGAGCGCGGATCTCGCGGCGCTCTCGACCGCGGCGATCCCGGGCCTCACCACGGCGCAGGCGGCGGCGCTCACCACCGCGCAGGTGGCGGCGCTCGGCACCGCGCAGATCGCGGCGCTCCAGACCGCGGACCTCGCGGCCTTCACGACGGCGCAGATCGTGGCGCTCACCACGACCCAGGCGGCCGCGCTCACGAGCGCTCAGGTCGCGGCGCTCTCGACGGCGCAGCTCGTGGCCCTCGAGACCGCGGACATCGCGCGGCTCTCGACCGCCGGCATCGTCGGCCTCACGACGACGCAGGCGGCCGCGCTCACCACGGCGCAGGTTGCGGCGCTCACGAGCACGCAGATCGCGGCGCTGCAAACGGCCGACCTCGCGGCGCTCACCACGGCGCAGATCGTCGCACTCGGCAGCGCGCAGACCGCGGCGCTCACCTCCGCCCAGGCCGCGGCGCTCACCACGGCGCAGCTCGCGGCGATGGAGACGGCCGACTTCGACAACCTGTCGACCGCCGCCATCAAGGGCCTCACCACGGCGCAGGTCGCGGCGCTCACGACGGGCCACGTCGCGGCGCTGACCACCGCGCAGGTGGCGGCGCTCGAGACGGCGGACGTCGCGGCGCTCACCACCGCGCAGGTGGTCGCGCTCACGACGGCGCAGGCCGCGGCGCTCACCTCGGCACAGGTCGTCGCCCTCACCACCGCGCAGGTGGCGGCGCTCGAGACCGCGGACTTTGCTGCCCTCTCGACGTCGGCGATCGCCGGCATGCAGACGGCGGACGTCGCGGCGCTGACGACGGCGCAGATCGTGGCGCTGTCGTCGCTGCAGGCCCCCGCGCTCACCTCCGCACAGATCGCGGCGCTCTCGACGGCGCAGCTGAACGCGATGGAGACCTCGGACTTCGCGCGGCTCTCCACCGGCGCGATCAAGGGCCTCACCACCGCGCAGGTCGCAGCGCTCCCGACGGGCCACGTCGCGGCGCTCACCACGGCGCAGGTGGCGGCGCTCGAGACCGCGGACGTCGCGGCGCTCACGACGGCGCAGGTGGCCGCGCTCTCGACCACGCAGGCGGCGGCCCTCGGCTCGGCGCAGGTCGCCGCGCTCGGCACCGCGCAGTGGGTGGCGATGGAGACCGCGGACGTCGCGGCGCTCTCGACCGCGGTGATCGCCGCGATCGAGACGGCCGATGTCGCCGCGCTCACCACCGACCAGATCGTCGCGCTCTCGACGGCGCAGCTCGCGAAGCTGACCTCGTCGCAGATCGCGGCGCTCACCACGGCGCAGCTGGTGGCGATCCCGACGGCCGACATCGGCTCGCTCTCGGCGAGCGCGGTCCCGGGCCTCACCACGGCACAGACGGCGGCGCTCACCACGGCGCAGATCGCCGCGCTCGGCACCGCGCAGGTGCGGGCGCTCGAGACCGCGGACGTCGCGGCGCTCACGACCGACCAGATCGTGGCGCTGACCACGGCGCAGGCCGCGGTGATCACGTCGGCGCAGCTCGGGGCGCTCACCACGGCGCAGCTGGCGGCGATGCAGTCGGCGGATCTCGCGGCGATCTCGGTCTCCGCGATCCCCGGCTTCACGACGGCGCAGATCGCGGCGCTCTCGACCACGCAGGTCTCGCAGCTCGCGAGCGACCAGATCACGGCGCTGCAGACCGCGGACTTCGCCGCCCTGTCGACCGCGCAGCTGGTGGCGCTCACGACGGCGCAGGCCGGCGCGATCGCCTCGACGCAGCTCGCGGCGCTCTCGACCGCGCAGCTCGTGGCCCTCGAGACGGCCGACTTGGCGGCGCTCACGACCGCGGCGATCCGCGGCCTCACGACCGCGCAGGCCGCGGCGCTCACCACCGCACAGGTGGCGGCGCTCGCGACGGCGCAGGTGGGGGCGCTCGAGACGGCCGACCTCGCGGCGTTCACCACGGCGCAGGTCGCTGCGCTGACGACGGCGCAGGCCGGCGCGCTCAGCGCGACCCAGGTGGCCGCCTTCAGCACCGCGCAGCTCGCGGCGATGGAGACCGCGGACTTCGCGAGGCTCACCACGGCCGCGATCAAGGGCCTCACCACCGCGCAGGCGGCGGCGCTCGCGACGGGTCACGTCGCGGCGCTCACCACGGCGCAGGTCGCGGCGCTCGAGACCGCGGACCTCGCGGCGTTCACCACGGCGCAGGTCGTGGCGCTCACCACCGCGCAGGCGGCGGCGCTCACCTCGGCGCAGGTCGCGGCGCTCACCACGGCGCAGGTCGCTGCGCTCGAGACCGCGGACTTCGGCGCGATCTCGGCGGCGGCCTTCGTCGGGATGGAGACGGCCGACCTCGCGGCGCTCACGACCGCACAGGTCGCGGCGCTCTCGACGGCGCAGGCGGGCGCCTTCGGGCTCCTGCAGATCGCGGCGCTCTCGACGGCGCAGCTCGCGGCGATGGAGACGGCGGACGTTGCGGCGCTCTCGACCGCGGCGATCGTCGGGCTCACGACCGCGCAGATCGCGTCGCTCTCGACGGCGCAGATCGTGGCCCTCACGACGTCGCAGATGCCGGTGCTCCAGACCGCCGACATCGCGGCGCTCACCACCGCGCAGGTGGCGGCGCTGCAGACGGCGGATCTCCACGCTCTGCAGACCTCGCAGATCCCGGCCTTCACGACGGCGCAGGTCGCGGCGCTCACCACGGCGCAGCTCTCGAACCTCACCAGCCAGCAGGAGGCCGCCTTCACGGCGACGCAGCTCCAGGCGATGACCACGGCACAGCTGAACGCCCTCGCGCTCTCCTCGCCGCTGATCCTCGACCTGAACGGCGACGGCGTGCGCACGACGGCGCTGGCGGACGGCGTCACCTTCGACGTCAACGCGGTGGGCCACGCGGTCCACACCGGCTGGGTGTCCGCCGAGGACGGCCTGCTGGTGCTCGACCGCAACGCCGACGGGACGATCGGCGACGGCAGCGAGCTGTTCGGCACCGCCACGCAGCTGGCGGACGGCTCGAACGCGAGCGACGGCTTCACGGCCCTCGCCGAGCTCGATGCCAACGGCGACGGTGCGCTGACGGCGGCCGACGCGGCCTTCGATGCCCTGCGCGTGTGGGTCGACGGCAATCAGGACGGCGTCAGCCAGGCCGGCGAGCTGCACACGCTCGACGACCTCGGCATCGCGTCGATCGGGCTCGGCGCGACGGAGTCGGCGGCCGTTGACAACGGCAACCGCGTCGCCCTCGAAGGCGCCTACGAGACGACGGACGGCGCGAGCCACGCGCTGGCCGACGTGTGGTTCCGCACGGGCGACGTCGCCGCGACGGCGCCGGCCGAGCCCGCGGCGGGCGCAGCGCCCGACCCGGCGGCGGGCGCAGCGCCCGAAACGGCGGCGTGTGCGCCCGAGCTCGAGCTCCTGGTCGCGAGGAACCCGGACCTCGACGTTTTCACCTCCTGATCCTCCGCAGAGGCCACGATGGCTTCGCCGCAATCCCCGAGCATCTTTCCCACCCGCACGGCCGCGCCGCGCGCCGCGAGCGCGCGGCCGCCGGCGGGAGGGAACGGGTTGCACGGGGGAGGTCCGCTCGACGTCCGGCTCGCCGCCGCCCGTGCCCAGGTCGCGCGCGCCGCGCTGCAGCCGCTGCAGCTGATCGGCCTCGCCGACGAGCTCGCCGCCGCCGGCCGCAGCGCCGACGTGATCGCGCTCTACGAGCACTGGCTCGGCCACTGCAGCTCCGCGGTGGACCACGTGGTGCAGTTCAACCTCGGCGTGGCGCTCTCGCAGGCCGAGCGCCTCGCCGACGCCGAGAAGGCCTACCGCGCCGCGCTCGCCCGCGACCCGCGCTTCCCGCAGGCCGCGTTCAACCTCGGCACGATCGTCGAGCGGCTCGGCCGCGCGGAGGAGGCCCTCGCGATCTGGCAGGGCCTGCTGGACCGCGGCGTCGTCGATCCCGACGCGAGCCGCGAGCTCTACGTGCTCACCTGCAACAACCTCGGCCGGCTGCGCGAGCAGACCCGCGACTTCGCGGGCGGCGAGGCCGCGCTGCGCGAGAGCCTGCGCGTCGACCCGGCACAGCCGAAGGCGATCCAGCACTGGGTCCACCTGCGCCAGAAGCAGTGCGCGTGGCCGGTCTATGCGGAGCTTCCGGGCGTGACGCCGGGCGAGCTGGTGAGCGGCACGTCGCCGCTGGCGATGCTGTCGGCGACCGACGACCCGGGCCTGCAGCTCGCCACCGCGCTGCGCTTCGTGCGCGAGCGCGTGAACGTGCGCGTGCCCGCGCTCGCGCCGGCGCGCGGCTACGCACACCCGAAGCTCCGCATCGGCTTCCTGTCCTCGGACTTTTGCCTCCACGCCGTCTCGCTGCTCACGGTCGAGCTGTTCGAGCTGCTCGATCGCGAGCGCTTCGAGGTGCACGGCTTCTGCTGGAGCCGCGAGGACGGCTCGCCGCTGCGCGCGCGCGTGATCGCCGCGATGGATCGCTTCACGCGCATCGGCGCCCTCGACGACGCCGCGGCAGCGCGAGCGATTCGCGACGCCGAGATCGACGTGCTCGTGGACTTGCACGGGCTCACGAGCGGCGCGCGCCCGGCCATTCTCGCCTACCGGCCAGCGCCGGTGCAGATGACGTACCTCGGATTCCCGGGCACGACGGGCCTGCCGGGCGTCGACTACGTGATCGCCGACCGCTTCCTGATCCCGGACGCCGAGGCGCCTTATTATTCCGAGCAGCCCCTCTACCTCCCCGACGTGTTCCAGTGCAGCGACCGCCAGCGCGCCGTCGGCCAGACGCCGAGCCGCGCCGCGTGCGGGCTGCCCGAAGGCGCCTTCGTGTTCTGCTCGTTCAACAACTCCTACAAGGTCACGCCCGAGCAGTTCGCCGCGTGGCTGCGCATCCTGAAGTGCGCGCCCGAGAGCGTGCTCTGGCTGCTCGGCGACAACCCGTGGGCAGAGGCGAACCTGCGCCGCGCCGCGAGCGAGCAGGGCGTCGACCCGGCGCGCCTCGTCTTCGCGGGACGCGTCGCGCCGCCCGACTACCTGGCGCGCTACCGCGCCGCCGACCTCTTTCTCGACGCCTACCCGTTCAACGGCGGCACGACGGCGAACGACGCGCTGTGGATGGGCCTGCCCCTGCTGACGCGCAGCGGCCGCACCTTCGCCTCGCGCATGGCGGGCAGCCTGCTCACCGCGCTCGACCTGCCCGAGCTGATCACCGATTCGCTCGCCGCCTACGAGGCGCGTGCGATCGAGATCGCCACGCAGCCCGGCGTCGCGGCGGCTTTGAAGCGGAAGCTCGCCGAGGCGCGCGAGAAGTCGCCGCTCTTCGACATGCCGCGCTTCGTGCGCGGCTTCGAGCAGGCGGTGGCGTCGAAGGCGCTGCGCGGCTGAAGCGGCGCCGCGCGGGCCAGCACGCCCGCCGTGCCGCTCACTCCTCGGTGAGCGCGCCGGCCAGCCGCTCGCGCAGCGGCTTCGCCAGGTAGCTCGCGAGCGTGCGCTCGCCGGTCTTCACCAGCACCTCGGCCTGCATGCCGGGGCGCACCGCGAGGCCGGCCTCGTGCAGTTGCGCCTCGGCCTCGGGCGCCGGCGCGATCGACACCGCGAAGTGCGCTTCGCCGGTGCGGGCGTCGCGCTGCTGATCTGCGGAGACGGTGACCACGCGCCCCGCCACGACGGGGGTGTGCGCGCGATCCAGCGTCGCGAAGCGTACGTCGACGGGCAGGCCCGGCGCGAGGCGCTCCGCGAGCAGGGGGGGGAACTCGGCCTTCACCACCCAGCTGGCGCGCTGCGGGACGATCTCCATCAGCAGCTGCGCGGGCGCGACGACGCCGCCCTCGGTGTGGATGGCGAGCGCCATCACGCGGCCGTCCACGGGCGCGACCACGCCGCCGCGTTCGACCTCGATCTCGAGCGCCGCGAGCTGCTCGCCGAGGCTCGCGGCCTGGGTCGCGATGGCGGCGAGCTGCGTCTCGGCGTCGCGGCGATAGCCCTCGGCTTCCTGCAGCGCCTTCAGCTCGTTCTCCTGGAGCGCCTCCTCCGTGCGGCGGATCTCGGCGAGCGAGGCGGCGCGCTGCGCGGTCAGCTGCGACACGCCGCGCTCCGCGGCGAAAAGGCGGTTGCGCGGCAGGTAGCCCTGCTCGACGAGGCCGCGCAGGTCCTCGCGCTCGCTGCTCGCGATCACGAGCTGGTCGGCGTAGCTCTTCGCGACCTCGCGCAGGCCGACGAGCTGCTCGCGCAGCGCTTCGCGCTCGTGGGCGAGGATCTTGCGGCGATTCGCGAGCTCGCTGCGGCGCGTGGCGAACAGGTCCTGCTGGAGCTGCATCGCTTCGCGCGCGGCGGGCTCTTCCTTCCGCGCGGCGAGGTCGTCGGGCCACGTGAGCTTCGCGCGCCCGAGCCGCTCGGCTGCGAGCCGCGCTTCGCTCGCGCGCGCCGCGAGCCACTGCCCGAGCACGATCTCGCGCTGCGCCTCGGCCTCGACCGTCTCGAGCTGCACGAGCAGCTGTCCGCGCGCGACGACGTCGCCTTCGCGCACGAGGATCTTCTCCACGGTGCCGCCGTGGAGCGACTGCACCGCCTTGCGCTCGCCGTCGACGACCACGGTGCCGTGGGCGGCGACGCCCTGGCCGAGCGGCGCGAGGCACGCCCACGCGAGAAAGCCGCCGAGGCCGAGCGCGAGCCCGAGCGTGCCGCGCCGCGCGATGCGCAGCGCGTCTTCGGCGGGCGACAAGGGCGCGTGCGAGGGCAGGGCGGCGCTCATCCGGCGGCTCCGAGCGCGGCGGGCTGGCTCGGCGCAGCCTGCGCGTTGGCGGCGACCACGGCGCGCAGGACGGAGTCCCGCGGCCCGAAGAGCTGCTGCGTCCCGTTCTTGAGGAGCAGCAGCTTGTCCGCGACGGCGAGCACCGCCGGGCGGTGGGTCACGAGCACGACCGTCGAGCCGCCCGCCTTCAGCGCGACGATCGCGCGCACCAGCGAGGCTTCGCCGACGTCGTCGAGGTTCGCGTTCGGCTCGTCGAGCACGACGAACGCCGGGCGCCCGTAGAGCGCGCGCGCGAGGCCGATGCGCTGCAGCTGTCCGCCCGAGAGTCCGGCGCCGCCGGGGCCGAGGCGCGTGTCGTACCCGTTCGGCAGGCGCAGCACCATCTCGTGGATGCCGGCGAGCGCGGCGGCCTCGACCACGCGCTGGGAGTCGAGCTCGCCGAAGCGCGCGATGTTCTCCGCGACGCTGCCCGCGAAGAGGCCGGTGTCCTGCGGCAGGTAGCCGAGCTGCGGGCCGAGCGCGTCGCGCGGCCACTGCGCGAGGTCGGCGTCGTCGAGGCGCACGCAGCCCTCGCGCGCGGGCCACACGCCGACGAGCGCGCGGGCGAGCGTCGACTTGCCCGAGGCGCTCGGGCCGACCACCGCGAGCACGTCGCCGGGCTCGAGCGCGAAGGCGATCTCCGCGATCACCGGCCGCTCCGCGCCGGGCGGCGCGACGGCGAGCGCTTCGACGCGCACGCGCCCCGTGAGCGGCGGCAGCGCCATGCGCTCGGGCGCCTCGGGGTGCTCGGCCAGGAGGCGCGTGAGCCGTGCGTACGCGGCGCGCGCGTTAGCGAGCGGCTTCCACGAGCCGATGGCGAGCTCCGCGGGGGCCATCGCGCGGCTCGCGAGGATCGACACCGCGATCATCATGCCGGGGCTGATCTCGCCTTCGAGCGCCAGCAGCGCGCCGAGGCCGAGCGAGAGCGACTGCCACGCCGTGCGCACGCCGCGCGTCAGCGCCGCGATGCGCGCGCCGGCGTCGCTCGCGCCGGCCTGCGCGCCCACGATGCGCTGCTGCAGCTCCGCCCAGCGCGCGCGCAGGGCGCCGAGCATGCCCATGGCGTGCACGACCTCGGCGTTCTGGAACGACGTGTTCAGTGCGGCCGACGACGCCACCGAGAGCCGGTTCGCCTCGGCCATCGGCGCGCGCGTCGCCCACTCGTTCCAGAGGGCGAGCCCCGCGAGCAGCACGATGCCGGCCAGCACGAAGGTGCCGAGCCACGCGTGGAACAGGAACGCCGCGAGCGCGTAGATCGGGAGCCAGGGCGCGTCGAGCAGCGCGAGCAGGCCGGGGCCGGTGACGAACTGGCGCAGCGTCGTCAGGTCCGCGAGCGCCTGCGACGGATTCGCGCCGCGCTCGGCGAGGCTGCGCGCGAAGGTGGCGTCGTGCACGCGCGGTCCGAGCTCGGCGTCGAAGGCGGCGCTCATGCGGATCAAGACGAGGCCGCGCGTCCACTCGAGCGCGGCGCCGAGCGCAAACAGGCCGAGCGTGAGCCCCGTGAGCAGCGCGAGCGTGGCCTCGCTGCGGCTCGTCAGCACGCGGTCGAACACCTGCATCATGTAGAGCGAGGGCACGAGCATCAGGCCGTTGATCACGGCGCTGAAGAGCGCGAGGAAGCCGAACAAGCGGCGGTGCCGCAGCAGCGCGGCGTCGATCGTTCGCGTCGGGTCGAACAGCACGCTCGGGTGGCTCGTCTAGCGCGTCGTCGGCCGGACACGGGCGCCCTGTGCGCCGCTCCGTTCGCCGCAGCGAACGTGAGCCCGGTCACGTCGATCACTCCCTCGCGTCATCGGAGCGCGCGCGCGCCGGCTGAACGGCCGCGACGGAAAAATCTGCCGGTGCGCTGCCGGCGCACGCGCGTGCATTTCAATCTGCAACGCTGCGGCGCAAAGACGAGTCTTCAGCGACGGAAAATCCACCTGCGCGTGATATAACGGCTGTCTTTCCGGAGGTGCGAATGGCCAGGCGGTCCGCGCGCAAGGCAGCGAGTCGGACGGCGGCGGGAGTCGCGCTCGAGAAGCGTTACTACCGCATCGGCGAAGTCTCGGAGATCACGGGCATCAAGCCCTACGTGCTGCGCTACTGGGAGAGCGAGTTCCGCTGGATGACCCCCGTGAAGTCGCGCTCGCAGCAGCGCCTCTATCGCGCGCGGGACATCGAGATCGTCGAGCTCATCAAGCGCCTGCTGTACGTGGAGCGCTTCACGATCGAGGGCGCGAAGAAGAAGCTGCGCGAGATCGGCATGGAGACGGCGCTCGATCCGAACCAGCTCGACCTCGTGCTCGGCAGCGATCCGGTCGAGCAGCTGAAGCGGATTCGCGAGTCGCTCGTCGAGGTGCGCGGCACGCTCGAGGCGTGAAACGCCGCGCGGCGGGGCCTCGCGCGGGTGCCGCGGCGGGCCGATGCTGCGGGCGATGGACCCGTTCGGCGCCACCTCCGATCCGCGCCTCTACGTGCCGCGCCTCGGCACCGAGGCCGCGCTGAAGGCGCTGCGCGATGCTGTGGCCGCCGGGCGCACCGTGAGCGTTCTCTCGGGCCCGCCCGGGCTGGGTAAGACCCTCGTGCTGCGCGTGCTCGCGGAGCAACTGCGCGGCGCGCAGTGCGCCTACGTGCCGGTGCCGTCGCTCGGCATCGAAGAGCTCGCGCAGGTCGCCCTCGACGCGTTCGGCGAGCCCGCGGCCGGCGCGCGCGCGACGGTTGCGCTGGCGGACTTCGCGCGGCGCGCGCCGGGCGCACCCGCCGTGCTGCTCGTGGACGACGCCAGCGCCATGCCCGTGCCCACCGCGCGGGCGATGCGCGAGATCGCCGACGCCCTCGGCGGCGCGCTCCGCGTCGTGGCCGCCGCCGTGGACGACGCGCGCTCGGCCGCCGTCATCGCTGCGCTCGGCGACGGGGTGCTGCACGTCCGGCTCCGTCACGCGCTCACGCCGAGCGAGGTGCGCGCCTACGTACGCGGCCGCTTCGAGCGCGCCGGCCACCAGGCCGCCGCGCTCGCGCTGCGCGAGGAGCACCTCGATTGGCTCGCCGCCGAATCCGCCGGCGTGCCGCGCGAGCTGAACACGCTGCTCGCGTGGATGCAGCGCGCGGAGGCCGAGCAACCCGTGCGCGATCGACTCGAGCGATCGATCGCGGAGCGCGGGATGGGGGACGGGCCAGAGCAGTTGACGCTGTGGGAAGGGGTGGGCGACGAGACCGCAGCAGCGGACGCGCTTCGCGCGGATGCGCGCGGGGCGGGCGGGCGCGCGACGGGGCCTGGAGTCGAGGCTCCTCGCGCCGCGCAGGCCGGCGCACCCGAAACGCCCGTGCGTCCACCCGGCGACGCGCCGGCCCGCGCGCTCGTCGCCGCCGCCGCCGACCCCGGCAAGGAGGCGACCCCAAGTGATGGATCCTCTGCCCCCGGCGCCGCCGCACCGGATCTCGGACAGCCCCCGCCGCCCCCGCCGCGCCGCCGGCGACGCCTGCGCCGCACGCGCGGCTGGTATTGAGCGCCGAGTCCGCGCGTTTCGGTCGACACTGCCAACCCGAGCGGCTACCCACTCCAATCGGTCGGGCCGTGGCGCAGCCTGGTAGCGCACCTGAATGGGGTTCAGGGGGTCGCTGGTTCGAATCCAGTCGGCCCGACCAGCACTTAGCTCACCGCGACCCTTGCGTGGTGACCTGCCGGATATTCACCGGGCGCGCCGCGCGAGTGCGCACACCCTCATGGTGGGCATCCCCGCCGGGCCCGGGCGGTGCGCCGCGCGTGCGAGTTCTCAGGCGCAGGATGCGGTGATTCGCAGCCACGTAGAGGGTTCCGCCGTCTTCACCCCACGCGACGTTTCCGGTCGGTACGCCGGTCTCGATGCGGCCGAGGCGCGTCCCGTCGGGCGCGAAGACGTGCACGCCGCCGGGCCCCGCGGCGAAGAGGTTGCCGTGCACGTCGAGCTTCAGGCCGTCGGGGACACCCTCGTTCGGGGTGACCCACGCCGCCGCGTCCGCGAACTGCCGTCCCGCGCCAACGGTGCCGTCCTCCCGGACGGGGTACGCCATCCAGATCGGGCGCGCGTGCTGCGCGTTGCTCACGTAGAGCTTCTTCTCGTCGGGCGAGAAGCCGATGCCGTTGGGCGCCGGGAGGTCCGTGACGATCGCGTCGAGTCGCCCCTCGGGCGTGAGCCGATAGACGCCCTGAAACGGTGCTTCCTTGGCGGGGTCGTCGAAGGTCCGCGGCAACCCGAACGGCGGGTCGGTGAAGTACAGATCTCCGTTCGAGCGGTACGTGAGGTCGTTCGGGCTGTTCAGCCGCTTGCCGTGCCAGCGCTCCGCCAGCGGCGTGAGCGTGCCGTCGCGTTCGCGCCGCACGATGCGCCGGTCGCCGTGCTGACAGAACACGAGGCGGCCGTCGGCGTCGAAGGTGAGCCCGTTCGAGCCGGGCTCGCGGCCCGCGAAGGGCGCCGAGCCGCTGTAGCCGCTCGCGGAGAGAAACCGCGCGACGCCGGCCGCTGGGCTCCAGCGGAAGATCGCGTTGCGCGGCACATCGGAGAACAAGAGCGCGCCATTCGCGCGGTCCCAGAGCGGCCCCTCGGCCCACGCGACGTCGTCGGCCACCACTTCGAGGTTCGCGCCCGGCGCGACGAGGGCATCGAAGCGCGGGTCGAGGCGCTCGATTCGGCCGGCGCCGTCGGACCGCGCGAGCGTCGGCAGGAGCGCGAGCAGCGCTGCCGCGAGCAGCGTGGGGCGGTTCATTCCGCCACCCGATCCCAGGTGAGGATTTCGGTCGTCCAGCCCTCGGCCTGCCGCTTCGCGAACGACGCCGCGAGGTGAGGCGACTTCTTGTGCGCCTCCAGTGCCTCCGCGCTCGCCCAGCGCTCGAGCCGCATGAACTCGTGCTTGCGCTGCGGCGACTGATAGAGGTCGTACTGCAGGCAACCCGGTTCGGCGCGCGTCGGCGCCGCGAGCGAGAGGAGGTGTGCGCGCAGCTCGTCCTCTCGGCCGGGCACTCCATGAATCAGAGTGATCGCGGTGATCTCCCCCGGCGCCGCGCTCGGCGCGGGCGGCGTCTTCAGCTCGACGATCACGCCGTGTGCGTCCGTCGCGCCGACGTTGTGAGAGGCATGAACCACGGCGTCGCTGTACGCGACCGCGCCCGGATGCCCCTCGCGCAATCCCGTCGTGCCATCGGGGAACGTGAACTGGATCGTGAAGTCGTCGAGGAACACCGCCACGTTCGCCGGATGCGCGTGCGCGAGCTCGCGCGCGCCGCGCGCGAGACGGAAGTCGAGCACGCGCACGTAGTCGTTCTCGACCAGCACCTTGTAGTTGTCCGGATGGAGCGCGAGCGGATCTTGCGCCGCGGCCGGAGCGGCGAGACCCGCGAGCGCGACGAGGGCGGCAGCGCAGAGTGTCGTATTCATGCGCGCTCGGATGTCCGCGCGGAGCGCGCCGTCACGCGGTAGCCCTGGCCGGGGTGCGCCGCGCCGCTCGAGGATGCACCCTCCGCGCTGCAGGTTCGGCTTCGGCGCACTTCGCGCGCGAAGCGCTCGCGTGCTGACGGGGAGGGTTCCCGCGTGAAGTTCGGACTCGCCGCCCATTTGTTTCGCGGATTCATCGACGACCCCGACTGGGTCCGGGCGTTCGTAGAGACGATCGAGGCCGCCGGCGCGGAATCGCTGTGGGTCTCGGAACATCCGATCGTCGCGCCGGAGCACAAGCCGCTCTACACGTACTCGAAGACGGGGCTGCCAGGGTTCACGCCCGGAATCACGTTCCCGTCGCCACTCGAATGGCTGTCGTACTGTGCGGCGGTCTCGGACCGACTCAAGCTCGTGACGGGGGTGCTGCTCTTGCCCCTGCACAGCCCGATCATCGTGGCGAAGCGCGTCGCGACGCTCGACCGCTTGTCCAAGGGCCGCTTGATCCTCGGCGTGGGCTTGGGATGGCAGATCGAGGAGTTCGAGTCCGTCGGCGTCCCGTATCGGGAACGCGGCAGGCGAATGGACGAGATGATTCCTGCCCTGCGCACGCTCTGGCGGGACTCCCCGGCGACCTTCCAGGGGAAGTATTACGGCTTCACGCGCGTCGACTGCGACGTGAAGCCCGTGCAGCCAGGCGGTCCGCCGATCCTCGTGGGCGGCTCGACGCCCGCGGCAGCGAAGCGCGCGGCGCGCCTCGGCGACGCCTACTACCCCTACGCGATCGGGCCCGACGAGTATGCGGCGCTGGTCGAGACGCTCCGCGCCGAGGCGAAGCAGCTCGGGCGCGATCCTGGCGCCATCGAGCTCACCGCGGCGCCGGCGTTCTGGCGCGAGGGTGGCGGCAAATCGCTCGATCTCGGCTTGGCGCGTGCGTACGCCCAGTCCGGCGTCTCCCGGTTCCTGTTCAACTCGATGGAAGCGGACAGCCAAGAAATGAAGGACATCGAGCGCTTCATCAAGACGTATCGGGACCAGATCATCGCGCGGCTTTGAGCCGCTCGGGCGCGCTGCTGCGCGAGCCGCTGGCGACTCATCGCAACGGGCCAAACGCCGCCCACTGATTTCCCCCGTCGCTCACCGCGACGGCGATCAGGTACTTCCCGCGCGCCGCGGTCAGCTTCGTCTTCATCGCCAGCGTGAGCTGCGCGCCCGCCGCAACGGTGGGGAAGTGGTTGACGCGAACCAGCGTGTCTCCTCCGTTGTGCGGGTCGGAGTCGGCTCCGAGGACGGTGTTGACGGAGATCGTCATCGGGCCGTTGCTGGGGTTCGTGACGCGTAGCTTGCCTTTGATCTTGCACGCGCCGGTGCTCGCCTTGCACTTCGACTTGAAGCTCGACCAGGAGATCTGCGCGGGCGGGGGAGGGGGCGGCGGGGGCGGATCGGGCGGTGGCGGCGCGAGCACCGGGAGGCCGAGCAGGCTGAAGTAGCCCTGCGCGCCGCCGCGCGCGTCGACGGCCACGGCGAGCGTCTCGTTCGCGGTTGCGCGGAACTCGACGCGGCTCGTGAGCGCGCCCTGCGCGTCGTCGTTCTCCGCGACGAGCGTGAGCTGGTCGACGCGATTGCCCCGGTACACCGCCAGCACCGTGTCGAGGGAATCGCGCGTCGAGATCGAGAAGTCTCCGGAGCTCGGCGCCGTGAAGGTGAACCAAACCGAACGCCCGCCGACTTCGCCTGCGTGCGCAGGCTCGCCGGCCTCCGTCGTCGCAAGGTACGTGTCGCCGTATGCCAACTCGTGGAGCGCGCTCATCGGCCGGGCGTTCGCGAAGTCGTCGTTCTCCGGCGGAATCAGGGGCCGCTCGTTCTCCGTTCGCCACGTACAGTCGTAGGCGGCCCCGGCGTTGCCGCCGAAGACGCGGACGTAGTAGGTGCCCGAGCTCGGCAGGATGCGTGAGAAGCCGTCTTGCGGCAGGCCGACAGTCGAGACGACCCGGTTTCCCGCCGCCCCGAGCAACTCGAGGTCGATCAGGTTCTGGAAGCCGCACGAGAGCCGCAGGAGCCGCCCCGTGCGCGGCACCTCGATGCGGTAGTAGTCGTCGTCGAACTGATAGGGCGTGCTGCCCGCGACGCTGGAGAAGGCGGTGTAGTCGTAGGCCGAGAAGTCGGACGCGGTCGCGAGGGTGTCGTTGTCCTCATAGGCGTCGTCGCCGCCGTACAGAACGGGGTAGGCCTCGTATCGAACCGTGTAGTCGATCTCGGCGTCGTCGCCCTGTTCGGCGACGACGACGTAGTAGGTGCCTGCGGGCAGCCAGTCCTGGTCGGCGCGTGTGCGGTCGATGCGCGCCAGGCCCGGCGCGAGCCCCGGGCCGGAGTGTTCGATCACGGATCCGTCGTTCGCGAGGAGCCACATCTCGAGCGCGTGCGGAGTGTTTGCGAGGTACGCCTGCGCGTCGATCGTGACGACCGACAACTGGTCGAGCGTGAAGACGGAGTAGTCCTTGTCGCCCGCCGGCGAGATCGTGTGGCTCTGCGCCTGCCAACCTCCCGGGAGCGGCGAGGCTTGCCCGAGCGAGTCGTCGGGCTCGAAGCCGTCGGGGCCGGGGTACGAGGTCGTCGCGAGCGTGACGTCGTAGGAACGGATCTCGGCGTCGCGCCCGGATTCCTCGATCGAAGCGTAGTACGTGCCGGCCGGCAGCGGATCGCCGCCCGCGCGCGAGCGTTCGAGGGTCGAGTGCGGGCTGGCCCCGGTGTCGTCGTTGACTTCGAGCACGGCGCCTTGCGCGTCGTAGAGCGTCAGCAGCGTGTCGTCGGCGGGGTCCGCTGGAATCGCCGCGATCGTCACGTCGGCGGGCATGCTCAGCGTGAAGGTGCGGAAGTCGACGTCGCTCGCAGGCGCGATCGAATGCGTCTCGGCCTGGCCGAACGGGCGCGCGAGCGCCGGCGCGTCGTCCGGCTCGTAGAAGTCTCCGGGCGACGGCCCGTTCTGCGCGTAGATCGTGCGGATCGCGAAGACGTCCTCGCTGCCGAGGCCGGCGACGGGCCCGCCGTAGTACGCATACATCACGGCGGACGGGTCGTCGGAGTGGCCGAGCCCGAGCGCATGGCCGATCTCGTGCAGCGCAACGGTATACACGTCGACGTCCGCGCCGATGCGCCACGGCTCGTCGTCGTCGAAGTGCACGTCACCCGCCTCGGGCTCCGCGTTCGGGGGCGCCGGCAGCAAAGCGTGCGCGATCGTTTGGCCCGGGCCATCGAACGGGCTGCCGTCGCCGTGATTGCCCGTCGCCCACAGGAAGTCGATCGAGCGCGGCTCGCGGGCAGAGACGGCAGGGGCCCACGCGACTTGCGCGACGCTGCTCCAGGTCGCGAGCGCGCGGGTGACTTCGCTCTGTTCGTTCGCCACGTCGGGCGTGCCGTTCACGAAGTAGTAGTGAAGGGCCGCGCTACCGAGGCCGGGGCCGTCCCAGCCCTCGGAGGCGATCGAGTAGCTCGCCACGGCCATGCCTTGCGCGAGGGCGCCCATGCAGCGCACCACGGGCTGGTTCTGCTCGATCGCGGCGGACGCCGCGTAGATGAAGCTCACCTCGTCTTGCGCGGCGAGCGAGTCGAGCGCGCTCGCCGCGATCTCGACGTGGAGCGTCGTCGCGTGCAGGTAGCGGTTGGGAACCTCCTTCCCGCCCGCGCGGCGAATCGCGGCGAGCGCCGCGGAGCGCGGCACGTCGGGGAACACGTCCACGAGAACGCTCAGATTGCGCGCACGATGCTCCGCCCGCAGCGAGACCTTGTCGGCCGCTGCCAGCGTGCCCACCCAGCGCACGCCGGGCGCTGCGCTCGGATCCGCACCGGCCGGCACCCACGCCGACACCGCGTTGCGGGGCACCGCCTCGAGCACCCGGACCCCGCGCGCGCGCAAACCCGCGAGCGCTTCCTTGCGTCGGCCCGCCTCGTACTGGATGAGCAGGTGCCGGCCCCGCGCCGCGACCGCGCTCTGGCGCGATGCCGCCGGGACGAAGGTGCGTGCGCGCAGTGTCAGCTCGTTCGGGCTCGGTGCACGCGGCGGAAGGGCAATCGAGGCGAGCGGCGCAAACGCCGACGCTGCGAGCGCGATCGGGGCGAGCACACGCGATGCGAACCCACGCATTCCGGACGCCTCTAGGCCCCGAAACACCCTAACACGAGCGCGCGCGATTTTCGAGGCGTGCCATGCAGCGGTGCGAAGACCAGTGAGTGGCGCCAAGGGGGCGCCCCCGCGGCTTTCGCCCGCCTTCCTTCGCTCGGCTCAGGGCATTCGGTGCCGCAGAGAGCGCGGCGCGAGCGGCTTCGGCACGTTGGTTGCGGGATCGCAGCCGAACACGGCGGCCCACCCCAGGCCCGCGATGAGCCCGAACGCGATGCCGAATGCGATTCCCTTGGTGCGCCAGGCACTTCGGGATTGGCGCTGGCTGCGGACCGTTCTCGGCGACAATGCGACTCCCTCGCGAACTGCTCGAGCCCTGAGCCGCGCACGATGGCCGGGCACGGCGCCCGACTGGGTGCGGCCCCTGTTGAACCGAGCGACGACGGCGGAACGCAGTCTCGTCGCGTTCTGGTTCTCAGCCCCTGCTTCCCCTCTCGAGCCACGCCGCGCACTCCGGCGCGAGCACACGCCGCTTCGCTTCCTCATAAAGCGCGAGGTCGTCCGCGTCCAGCACATCCCGCCAGCGCCCGTTCGTGCCCTTGAAGAAAAATCGCTTCGCACCCCCCTCGAAGAAGCCGCTCAACGGGTCTTCGCCTTCGAGCGCTTTCTCCCGCATGCGGTCGATCTGGCACTCGCGCGCGACGCGCGCGCACTCCGCGTCGTCGACCGGCACGCCGAGGAAGGCCGCGATGCGGCGAACCTCGGCGGGCAGGTCGGCCTTGAGGTCGGCGTAGTGCACGAAGAGCACGTTCTCGCACGCGCGGTGCGGCCAGTACGACGCCGTGTGATGGAGGTTCCCCCACCACGGATGGCCCTCGGATTCCCATGCGAAGTAGCCGCGGCCGATCCAATTGCGCCAGAGCTTCTTCACGTCGCCGTCGAACCGCTCGAAGCGCGGCAACGCAGGATCGTCGTTGAAGCGCTCGAGGGCGGCGTCGGTGTAGGCGGCGTAGTGATTGAGGAGCGACATGAAGTCGTCGCGCGCGTCGCGGCCGACGACGATGTACCGGGTGCCCTCTCGGTAGGGCAGCCCGTCCGCTGCGAGGTGGGACTTGAGAAAGCGCCGATGCGTCTGGGCCGCGAGCATCGGCACCATCGCGTCGAGCGGGATCTGAAAGCGCGCGTCGACCCACGGCGAGGCCATCGGGGTCGGCGGCGGGTTCGGAACGTCGCGCAGCAGGAGTTGACCGACGATGCCCTGGGTCCACGTCGTGCCGGACTTGTACGAGGTGGTGATCACGACGTCGCCGTCGCGCGGTTCGATCGCATCCCAGCGCGTCGAGTCGAGGTGGTGATTCTTGTACGTGCGCGTTCGCTGCCAGCCGGTCATGTGGATCCCCCGCACGCGAGGGTACATGCGCCACCGTCCGCGTCGTTCGGCCGCTTCTCGGCCAGAGAGCGTGCGCGGGGCCTGCGAGCGTGCTTCCGTAACTGCGCGCAGGCACCGGGCCGCTGCGCGCGGAGTTGAGCGAGTCGCCATGGACGGCATTCACGACCTCGGGGGCAAGCACGGCTTCGGCGCGGTGGTGCGCGAGCCGGGCGAGCCCGTGTTCCACGCGAAGTGGGAGGCGCGGGTGTTCGCCGTGATGCGCGGGCTCGGCGGCGTCGCGGTCGCGAGCTCCGATCACTTCCGCCACGGCATCGAGCGCATCCTACCCGAGGCCTACTTGCGGCACGGCTATTACGGCCGCTGGCTCGGCGGCCTCGAAACGCTCGCCATCGAGGCCGGCGTGGTCGACGCCGCGGCGATCGAGGCGCGCATGCGCGAGCGGGGCGTCGAGCCTTCGCGGTGTGTGGCGGCCGGCGCCGCGGTACGCGGCGCGCGTCCGCCTGCGCTCGATCGCGCGCCGCTCGGCCGCGGCGCCGCGCGCGCGCTCGCGGCACCGCCGCGATTCGCGCTGGGCGATCGCGTGCGCACGAGCCGCTTCCCGGTGCCGGGCCACACGCGGTTGCCCGCCTACGCGCGGGGACGTGTGGGCGCGGTCGTCGCGCTGCATGGCGGCTGGGTGTTCCCCGACGACAACGCGCACGGGCGCGGCGAGTCGCCGTGCCACCTGTACACCGTGGCGTTCGCGGGCGAAGAGCTGTGGGGCACGACCGCCGAGCCGAACGCCGAGGTGCGCCTCGACTTGTTCGAGCCCTACCTGCACACCGCGGGAGGAAGCGCATGACCGATCACGACGAGCACGACGCGCCGGACACCGTGGCGGCGCGCGCCGAGGCGCTCGAGTCGCTGCTGATCGAGCGCGGCCTGCTGCGCCCCGAGGCGGTCGACGAGGTGATCGCCCTCTACACCGAGCGCACCGGCCCGATGAACGGCGCCCGCGTGGTCGCGCGCGCTTGGGTGTCGCCCGCGTTCCGCGCCGCGCTGCTCGCCGACGCCACCGCGGCGGTAGCCGGCTTCGGGTTCGAGGGCGGCGAGATGCAGAAGCTCGTGGTCGTCGAGAACACGCGGGACGTCCACAACGTCGTCGTGTGCACGCTCTGCAGTTGTTATCCCTGGGCTGTCCTCGGCCTGCCGCCGCGCTGGTACAAGGATCCGGCCTACCGCTCGCGCGTGGTGCGCGAGCCGCGCGCGGTGCTCGCCGAGTTCGGGCTCCAGCTTTCGCCCTCGCGCGCGGTGCGGGTGTGGGACTCGTCGGCGGAGGTGCGTTACCTGGTGCTGCCGCAGCGCCCGCCCGGCACCGAGCACCTCGACGAAGGCGCCCTCGCGGCCCTCGTGACGCGCGACGCGATGATCGGCGTCGCCGAGGTCGCGCCCCCGAGCTCGACCCGATGACCGCGTCCACGCAGTTCGCGCTCGATCGCCTGCGCGGCACCGCCGCGCCGCCGCAGGCGAATGGCGAGCCCGTGTTCGCGAATCCCACGGAGGCGCGCCTCTTCGGCATGGCCCACGCGCTCGCCGCGGCGGGCGTGTTCGACTGGGACGAATTCCGCGACGCCCTCATCGACGCGCTCGCACGCGACGCGGCGGCCGGTGCACCGTTCGACTACTACCGCAGCTTCGCCAGCGCCCTCGAACGGCGGGTGCTCGAGGCAGGCGCCGTAAAGCGCGCGGACCTCGACGCGCGGGCGGCCGCGGTGGTCGCAGCGGCGGTCGACGCCGGTCACGACCACGACCATGACCACGATCACCCACACGTAGCGACGACGACGGCGCCACCCGGAGCGCACGGCGCGTGCGAGCGGTCGAGAGGCGACGACTGAGCGGTGCTTCCTAAGGAATCGCCGGCGCGCACGACTGGCGGACGGTCGCGGTCGAAGGCACCAGCAGCGCGCGCGTCACGATCACGGCGTCTGCGGTACTGCACGCGGAGCTCCCGCCGACGTCGCAGAGATCGGGCCGGGCGAGGGTCGCGGTCGGCGGGACGAGCAGGGCGCGCGTGATCAGCACCGCATCGGTGGTGGTCACGGAGCCATCGCCGGTCACGTCGCCGCACTGACAGGCGTCGCCGATCCCGTCCGCGCCCGCCGAAGCGCCGATTCCGCCCACGTCGCTCTGGCTTGCGTTCGCGAAATGCAGGCAGTTGTCGATCGGGTCCTCGACGCCGTCGCCATCGGAGTCCGGGGCAGACTCGTCGTCGTCGGCCGAGTCCGTGCAGCCCGGATCGAACGGATAGTCGGCGCGCCCGTCGCCGTCGTTGTCGATGCCGTCGGAGCACGCGGGCGGCCCGGCCTCGTAGGCGCCCGCATCGCAGCCCGCGCGCTGCGGCCGCTGCACCTCGCGCTGGTCGATCGCCAACGGCACCGGCGCGGTACCGGGATCGCCGTCGTCGTCGACGACGCAGTCGGCAGTGGGCACCCAGTCGATCGCCGGGCTGCCCGCGAGGAGCGCGTGAGTTCGCGTGGGGCCGCCGTTGTCGGCGAGGGGGGCGACGCGGACATCGAGCGGTGCAGCAGAAGTGCCGAAGGCATCCGTCGCGGTGGGAGCGCAGTTGTCGGCAATGTCGATGAGGTTGTAGCCGTCGGAAGTGAAGTCGTCCGTCGTTCCGCCGCATGCGAGCGGCTGCCCAGCCGCGGAGTTTCCGACTATGAGCGAGGCGCGGATTCGAAGACCCGAGAGAGTGGTCGGGAAGGGCCAAACGTTGTCAGCGATCGTCGAGAACTCGATGACTGCAGGGTGGAACTCGCCACGATTCCCCGAGATTGTCGAGTTGATTACGGCGATGGCGCTTCCGAACATCTCGTCGGCGTCGTTGTTTGTGACGAGAGAGTCCCGAAGGATTCTGGCCGCGAGGAGTTGGAAACCGCCGTCGTTATCCCGGAACTCACAAGAGCGGATCTCCGTGGCGGTCACAACGAGCCCGCCTTGGGTCCAGTTCGCGTCAAACAGGGAGTCCTCGAGGGTTCCACCCCCGGAGACGGCGGCGCCAACGTCGGAGGTTGCGTTCCCGATGAACTGTGAGCGCCTAACGATCAACTCAGCGGGAAGTCCTTCGACCTCGATCGCACCTCCGTCATCAGCAACGTTGCCAATGAAGATGCTGTCCTCAACCGAAAGATCCCGCGCCTGTATGGCACCCCCATCACCCGCGGCATCCACCGAGCGATTGTTGAAGAACCGGCTGCGCGCAACTGCGACGGCGGGGGTCGACGCATAGACCGCGCCACCACCTGGAGAGATCGAGTACCCGATATTGCGTGCGAAGAACGAATCCTCGAGCACCAACGAGTCTCCATCGGACCGAATCGCCGCACCTGCGCCTTCATCGGAGTCATATCCCGCCCAAGTGTCGCTGATCGTTAGTCGCTGGACCGTCAGTCGCGACGCAAGCTGTCCGTGAAAGACGCGGCCGATGTCATTGGGCTCGCGCCAATCGCCGTGAAGAACGACGTCGTCGGCAACGCCGCCGAGCCCGCGAATTACGAGCTCGTCAAAGACATCGATGTCTCCGGTAGCGGCCTGATCTTCGCCGAGCCCCGGAATCGTGAGACCATAGTCGCCCGCCGGGATTTCGATCACGTCCGGTCCCACGGTCGCGTTCGCTTCGATCACCGCGGCGCGCAGCGTGCAGACTCCACTCCCTGAAGCGCAGAGGCCGTCTCCGGGGCTCGCATCGATCTCGTCCGCGGTCGAGTCGACCAAGAACACGGCGCCACGAGCGGGCGAGCCCAGCCCGAGGGCAAGGGCGACGGTGGCGACGAGCGGGGCGATCAGGCGGAGCATCGACGGTTCTCCAGCGCTGCACCCGGATCTCACGATCATGGCAGACTCCGGCCGAGGCGCGGCTCGCATTGTGCGCGAGAGAAGAGCGGCGCCCCGAGTGCCGTCCGCCCACCGTCCCCCCGGAGTCCCCATGCGTTGGCCCCTTCGCATCCTCGGCGCAGTCGTGCTGCTCGCGCTCGTCGCGCTGGCCGTGCGCGTCGTCCCCGCGCATCTCCAGGTGCGTCGTGTCCACCCGCGCCTCCCCACCGCCGACGAGCTGCGCACGCTGCTCGCGGTTCCGAGCGGGCCGACTTCGCTGCGGACCGTGGTCACGTCGTCGCAACCGCTCTCGCGCGGCACGATCGCGCACAGCGTGTTTCTCGCGGAGTGGGCGGATGGCGCGCTGTTCGAGGTCGACGCCGGAATGGATGCGGCCGCGGCGCTCGAGTTCGGCGAGCTGCTGAAGACGATGTCGGGCGGCGGCGCGGTGGTGCCCGGCGGCACGGTGCCGGAGCGGATCGGCGCTGCGGTTTCGCGCGTGCGCGGGCTCGGCTTCACGCACCTGCACATCGATCACACCCAGGGCGTCCAGGCGCTCTGCGCCGCGGGGCCGGCGCCCGGGGCGCGCATCCATCAGGGCAGGGCGCAGGCGACGCTCACGGATCCGAACACGAAGGAAGGCGCGGGAATCGTCTCCGCCTCGTGTTTCGAGAAGTCCGTCGCGGGCGAGGAGGGGCTGCTCACGATCGCGGAGTTCCCGGGCATGGCGCTCGTGCCCCTCGGCGGTCACACCGCCTGCTCGACGATGTTCGTCTTCGCGGTGAACGGCCACCTGTGGTTGTTGTCCGGCGACACCACGAACACGCGTAAAGCGCTGCTTACGAACACCGGCAAGGGGTTCCTATACAGCGGGCTGCTCGTGCCGGAGGACACCGCGCGCACGGAAGCGCTGCGCCGGTACCTCGCGGCGCTCGACGCGGAGGAAGACATCACCGTCGTGGTGTCGCACGATCTCGAAGCGCTGCGCGCGAGCGGCCTGCCCGAGTGGTCGCCTGCCGGGCCGGCCATCGCTCAGGTGCCGGCGATCCGAGGCCGATGACTCCTCCAACCCGAGGAGGGCTTCGGATGCGACGACACGCGCGTACTTGGATCACGACGTTGGCCTTGGGGCTCACGGTCGGCGGCTGCCTGCCGTGCGTCCCCGGTGTACGGGTCGACGCTCCGCGGACCTCCGCCTGCCTCACCCGCGCGGACGCCGGATGCACGGAAGTGAATCGTGCGCCGCAGACGGCGGCGCGCGCTGCCGAAGGACGCACGGCGCTCCGCTAGCCGCCCGAACCGGCGCGGCTCACGCCCCGGCGATCCCCTCCGCGATCCGCCACGCCATCGCGCAGATCGAGTGCTGGGGATTCACGCCGAGGTTCGTCGGGAAGATCGAGGCATCCGCGACGTAGACGCCCGGCGCGCCGTGCACCTCGCCGCGCAGACCGACGACGCTGGTGGTCGGGTCGGGGCCGAGCACGGCCGTACCGAACAGGTGCGAGGCGATGCCGTGGAAGAGGCGCGGGTCGTCGGGCAGGGCGTCGAGGGTGCGCAGCGCGTCCACGCTCGAGATGCGTTCGGGCATGCCGTGCACGCCGGGGAACACCTCGCGCGCGCCGGCGGCGAACATCATCTCGACGAGGCGCCGCACGCCGAGCTTCAGGGTGTGCGCGTCCTCGTTCGTCAGGTCGAAGGCGATCGACGCGCCGCCGAAGAGCCCGCGCGAGACGCGCCCGTGGGCGCGCGCGCGGATCTGCACGCCCCACATCGCGACGCGCTCGAAGTCGGCGAGGTTCCGCATCAAAGTCGGGCCGAAGCCGGGGATGCGCACGGCCGCGAGCTCGAGAGGCATGCCCACGGACTCGAGCTTCATGCGCTCGTGCCACCAGTGCGTGCTCTCGTAGCCCTGGGTCGCGCCGAACCACATGCGCACGGGCTCGTCGAAGAGCCCGCCGATCCCCGTGCCCGGGTGGGCCTGGAGCCGGCGGCCGAGCAGGCCGCTGGCGCCTCCGAGGCCGCTCGACCGTAACAACAACGGCGTGTGGATCGCGCCCGCGGCGACCACGATCGCGCGGCGCGCGCGCAGGCGGAGCTTCGGGCCGCGGCGGCGCGTCTCGGGATCGACGAAGGTGCCCTCGACCGTTGCCTCGGCGCCGCGCGCGGGCACGACGCGCTCCACGCGGCAGGTGGCATACACGCGCGCGCCGGCGGCGATCGCCTGCGGCACGTAGGAGACGTTCATGCTCTGGCGCCGCGCGCCCGGGCAGCCCTGGTTGCAGCGCGCGCTGCCGTCGCAGTCGCGCACGTTGCGGCGGATGCGGTTGCCCGGCACGCCGAGCCGCGCGGCGCCGCGCTCCATGAAGGCGCTGTTGTTGCCGAGCACGGTGCTCGGCGCCGGCGCGACGAAGAGCTCGGCGTCGAGCCGATCCCAGATGCGGCTCAGACCGGCGTAGTCGAAGAACGCGCCGAGCCCGTGCGCACGCTGCCACGTCGCGTGCACCTCCTCGGGCATGCGGTGCACGATCGCGCCGTTGATCGCGGTGGTGCCGCCCACGCACGAGCCCTGCAGCACGGGCATCAGCATGCGCCCGCGCGCCACCTGCATGCCGAGGTCGCGCCAGAGCCCCGTGAAGGCGCCGTACAAGTCTTGCGTGAGCGCCTCGGTGGGCACGTGCGGGCCCTCCTCGACGATCGCGACGTCGAGGCCGGCCTCGCTGAGCACTCGCGCGACGGTGGCGCCGCCCGCGCCGGAGCCGACGATCACGACGTCGGCACTGCCGTGGACGTCGGCCGCGACGTCGCCGCACTGGACGATCCCGCCCGCCATCAGTGCATCCAGCGCGGCGGGGTCGCCGCGACGGGCGAGATGCCGGCCTGCCGCTGCACCTCGGGCACGCCGCAGTAGCCGAGACACGCGAGGGTCTTCAGCAGCACCGGCACCTCGCGGATCAAGTGGATGGGGCTCCGCGCGAGGGTCTCGAGCCACGCGACGCGCTCCTCGCCGGCGAGCGCCCCGAAGCCGAGTCGGCCGCGCAGCAGCGGGCCGAGCCACGCAACCCAGAGCGACGCGCGCACGCCGATCACCGCGAGGGGCGGCGCGCGGCGGAGCAGGTCGTCCAAGAAGCGATCCATGGGGACGTCGCGGGCGCCGAGGGTGAGCCGCGCGTCCGCCTGAGCGGGGAGGATCGCGTCGAGTACCACGAGGAGCCATCGCCGCTCGAACGAAAACACTGGCGCACTCTCCTGGCCGCCGTGGACGCGGGGCCCGCGGTAGCATCGCCGCGATCCTATCCAGAACGGGGGCTTCTTCGATGCCGCAATTTCTCCTGATCGGGCTCTGCGAGCCGCCGAGCCCCGAGAAGCAGGCGCAGTTCGACGAGTGGTTCGTCGGCCAACACATCGAAGACACCGCGCATTGCCCGAACTTCATCCGCGGGCGCGTGTACAAGCTCGCCGGGCCTCACCTCGATGGCACCACCGTCTCCAAGTACATCTCGGTCTACGAGGTCGATGCGCCGAGCTACGCGGAGGCAGAGCGCGTGCTCAACGAGTGGCAGGCGAATCCCGACGCGTGGGCGGGGCGCCGCGCGCACCTCGCCACCGCGGCGCGCATGAACGGCATGCCGCTGAAGATCATCGGCTCGGGCTGGTACGAGCTGCTCGGGTCCTTCGACGGCCCGAAGGCCTGAGAAACGCCGCCGCGATGGAGCTCGAACGCGCGCTCGCCGACGAGTCCCTGGGCCTCGCCGAGGTCGCGGAGGCGCTGGATCGCGCGACGCCCCGCGCGCGCCGCGAGGCCGTGCTCGATCTTCGCCGCGGCCCGCAGCGCCGCCTCTACCGCCTCGCGGAGAAGGCCCCCGCGCTCGCGCTCGACGACTTCGTTCCCCCCGAGCGCGCGCCGCGCGAAGCGGTGCGCCACTTCGGCCGCAACACGTTGCCGCTGCCCGGCGCGCTGCGCTTCTTCGAGAAGCGCTTCAGCCGCCCCGCGGCGGGCGCGCCGCGCCTGTTCGGATACAACGAGACGCCGGTCGTGCGCCTCGTCGGCCCCGGCTACTTCGTCGCCGTGCCGACCGCGGGCACGCCCGCGTGGGAGCCGCGCGGCGCCGTGGTCGTCGACTACTTCCGCGTGCCGGACGACGCCGTGCCCGCCGACTGGCCGAGCGTCGTGCCCAACTCGCACGGGCTGCAGATCCTCGTCTACCACCACACGCGCGACTTCATGCGCCGGCTCTCGCGCCACGTGACGATCGGCGCGGCGTACAAGAACGAGCGCGCGCTCGACCACTACTTCGTGCTGGTGCGCGAGGACTGAAGCGGGCGACGCGTGGCTAGAACTCCGACGTGCCGTCCGTCGGCGTGCACGGGCCGACCGTGTCGAGCAGGTCCCAATTGAGCGTCGCGACGTTGAAGATTCCCGTCGGAGCGCAGTTGCCTGCGGTGATCCCGAGCGGTGGGCCGACGCCGGTCGCCGGATCAGGGTGGATGATCGCGAAGTCCGAGCGCGTGGCATCGCCATCGAGGTTGCCCTCGGCCTCGGCCGCGTAGGCGACGCCGGCCACCATCACGTCGTACTCGAAGAAGACCTCGCCTTCGGGCCGCCACCCCAGCAAGTCGAACGCGGAGCCCGCGACCCACGGGCGCTTCGCCGGCACGGGCCCGCCGCCGGGGCGCGCGATGGGCTCGGCGACGTAGATCCCGTACTCCGCGAAGTATGAGGCCTCGGCCGTGCGGATCGACGCGAGGTTCGTCTTGGCCTCGCTCGTCTTGCTGCGCAGCTGGAAGCGCAAGAAGTTCGGGATCGCGATCGCCGCGAGAATCCCGATGATCGCGACGACGATCATCAGCTCGATCAGGGTGAATCCGTGACGCGAACGCATGGCGTCTCCGCAAGCGGAAGTGCGCCTTCGTTCGGCTGGGCGCGGCCCGCGCTTGATGGCGGGCGAGGCGGCTGATTAGGCCCCGGCGTCCACCGCGAGCGCCTCGTAGCGCACCCGCCAGCGCTCGGGCGCCCCGCCGAAGCGAGCGGCGAGGGCGCGCACCATCGGCAGGTACTCGCGCGCCAGCGCCTGCGCGAGGGCGGGCGGTACGGGCGTGCTGCGGGCGGCGGCGTTCACCGCCGCGGGGTACCGGATGCGCTCGGCCCAGGCGGGGTCGGCACCGAGAAAGGCCAGCAAATCCGCGGTGAAGCGCCGAGGGTCTTCGCGCAATGCCTCGAAGAACGCGAAGTGCAGCTGCGCGGGGGGAAACACCGCTTCGAGGCGCCGGATCGTGTCCCCGTACGCAGTGCGCGCGGCCACGGCGGGGCGCCGCGCGCGGACGAGGGCGCCCTCGAGCGGAAGCTCGCCCGGCGCACCGCCACGCTTCTCGTGAGCGTGATTGAGCGCAGACCAGGTGCGTGCGATCGGGTCGCGCATCACGAACACGATCTTCGCGTGGGGTGCGACCGCGTGGATACGGCGAATCACCGCCTCGCTCTGCGCCGCATACGCGGGCGTGATCTCGCCCGCGATCGCGCCGCGCCGTTGTGCGGCGGCGAACAGGGCCGCGTACCACGCGTCGCCGCGCGCGCCGAGCCAGTAGCGCAGTGCGAAGCCTGGCTGCGCGAGGCCCGCGAGGCCGACGCGCCCGCGCTCGTGGGCGTCGGCGAGCGTGCGGCGCAGGTGCAGCTTGTCGAAGTAGTGCAGCTCCTTCACGGGCGTGAGCCAGAGCTGCGGATGCTGCGCGAGCACGGCGTGGAGCCACGTGGTGCCGCTGCGCTGCGCGCCGACGACGACGAAGTCCGGACCGCGCGCCGTCACCCCACGATCGCCGGGTAGACGATGCTCTTCAGTTGCCCGCGGAAGTTGAACGTCCCCGACGGCATGAACTGCGTCATGAAGATCACGACGAGCTCTTCCTTCGGGTCGATCCAGAACGCCGTGCTCGCGGCGCCGCCCCAGGCGTACTCGCCTACGGAGCCGACCGTCTGTGCGCGCGCGAGGTCGAGCATCACCGAGAAGCCGAGACCGAAGCCGACGCCCTCGTAGGCGACCTGGCTGAACTGCCCGCCGATGTTGAGCTGCGAGACGTCCTGCCCGCCGGGCAGGTGATTCATCGTCATCAGCTCGATCGTCTTGCGGCCGAGGATGCGCGCGCCGCCGAGCTCTCCGCCGTTCAGCAGCATCTGGCAGAAGCGCAGGTAGTCCTGCGCGGTCGAGACGAGCCCGCCGCCGCCCGAGAGGTACGCCGGAGGTGTCGCGTACACGCTCTTCGCGCGGTCGTCCTCGACCCGCAGCGACTTGTCCGGCGCGCGGAAGTAGTTGCTCGCGAGGCGCTCGATCTTCTCCGCCTGCACGTGGAACGCGGTGTCCCGCATGCCGAGGGGCGCGAAGATCTCGTCGTGGAGGAACGCGTCGAGGCGCTTGCCCGAGATGCGCTCGATCAGGTGGCCGAGCACGTCCGTCGCGACCGAGTAGTTCCAGCGCGTGCCCGGCGAGAACTCGAGCGGCAGCTTCGCGAGCGCCGCGATCGTCTCGTCGAGCGTCTTCCCGCGCTCGCCGATGCCCAGCCTGCGGTAGGCGCGGTCGACGTTCGTGCGCTCCATGAAGCCGTAGGTCAGCCCGGACGTGTGCGTGAACAGGTCGCGGACCGTCATCGGCCGCTCGCACGGGCGCGTGGCGAAGGCGGGGTGGTTGCCGCCGTCGTAGACGCGCAGGTCGCGCCACGCGGGGATGAAGCGGTGCACGGGGTCTTCGAGCTGGAAGGCCCCGCGCTCGTAGAGCGTCATCAGGGCGACCGACGTGATCGGCTTCGTCATCGAGTAGATGCGGAAGATCGTGTCGTCGCGCATCGCGACGCCGCGCTCGACGTCCATGGCGCCCACCGCCTTCAGGTGCGCGATCCGCCCGCGGCGCGCCACCAGCGTGAGCGCGCCGGCAATCTTCTTCGGCGCGAGATAGCGGCGCTCGAGATGCTCCTCGATGCGCGCGAGGCGCTCGGACGAAAGGCCGACGGACTCGGGGCGGACGATCTCCATGCGGGCTCCTTCGCCCGCACGGTATCTCGGCGCGGGCCCCGCTGCGCTCAGCCCGCGACCGGGCCCCCCACTGCGCGCCGCAGCGCCTCCATCACCTCGAGCGCATTGCGCTGCGACACCGGCGCGCTCGGGATCATCGCCGAGCCGTGGAACGTGCCGGGATACGAGTGCAGCTCGACGGGCACGCCCGCCTGCAGGAGACGCAGGGCGTACAGGATGCCTTCGTCGCGGAGCGGGTCGAACTCCATCGTCGAGACGTAGGCCGGCGGCAACCCGGCGAGGTTCGCCGCGCGCGCGGGAGCGGCGTAGGGCGACACCTCGCCGGTGTGATCGGGGCCGAGGTAGTGCTTCCAGCTCCACACCGCGTTCGGACGGTTCCAGAGCGGCGTGTCCTGAAAGGCGAGCATCGAGGGCGTGTCGAGGCGGTCGTCCAGCTCGGGGATCTCGAGCAGCTGGAAGCACAGCTTCGGGAAGCCGCGGTCGCGGGCGAGCAGCGCCGTGCCGGCCGCGAGGCCGCCACCCGCGCTCTGGCCCGCGATGGCGATGCGCGCGGGATCGACCCCGAGCTCAGCCGCGTGCCGAGCGACCCAACAAGTGGCGGCGTAACAGTCTTCCACCCCGGCCGGGAACGGATGCTCCGGCGCGAGCCGGTACTCGACCGACACCACCACGGCGTCGATCGCGGCGGCGACGATCTGGCACCACGCATCCATCATCGCGATCGAGCCCATCAGGAAGCCGCCGCCGTGGATCTCGACGACGCAGCCCCGCGGCGCGCGCGCCGGCGCCGCGGGCGTGTAGATGCGGACGGGTACGGCGGGTGCGCCCGCGGGCCCCGGCGCCGTGCGGTCCGTCTTCACCACGTCCGCGCGATCGGGCGGTGGGGCCATCATCAGCGCGCGCAGGTCGCGCACGGCCTGGATCTTCTCGAGGCTCGAGAAGTCCTGGACGGTGGGGAGCGAGGCGATCAGCGGAGCGAACGCGGGGTCGTAGGCGCGGGTCGTCATGGCGCGCACCCTAGTGCGGCCGGCGATCGGGCCTCAAGCCTCACACGCCCACGAGCGCGATCCGGATCGCGCTCTCGCGCGGTGCGCGCGCGCGCGAATCGGCGCATCCTCGGCGGCTCACGAAGGAGACTCGCGTGGGCAACTTGATCGTGGTGGAGCAACGCGGCGCGGTGCGGATCCTGCGCCTGAACCGGCCCGAGGCGCGCAACTCGCTCTCGCCCGAGCTGCTGGCCGAGTTCGGCGACGCCCTCGACGCCGCGGTCGCCGACGACGGCGTGCGCGCCGTCGTGCTCACCGGCACCGGCGACCGCGCGTTCTGTGCGGGCATGGATCTGCGCGCGTTCGCCGAGGGGCGCACTGCGCGCGCGGGCGGCGGCGGCCGCGACCCGATGGCGTCCTTCGGCCGCTTCATCCGCGACAGCATCCCGAAGCCGGTGATCGGCGCGGCGCAGGCGACCGCGGTAGCGGGCGGCTTCGAGCTGCTGCTCGCCTGCGACCTGATCGTCGCCTCGTCTGCGGCGCAGTTCGGCATCCCGGAGGTGAAGCGCAGCCTGTTCGCTGCGGGCGGCGGCGTGTTCCTCTCGGCGCGCATCCCCCTCGCGCAGGCGCTCGAGCTCGCGCTCACCGGCGACAACATCGACGCGCAGCGCGCCCTCGCGCTCGGGCTGATCAACAAGGTCGTGCCGCCGGAGCGCGTGCTCGACGAGGCCGTGGCGCTGGCGGAGCGCATCACGGCGAACGGCCCCCTCGGCGTGCGCGCCACGAAGGAGCTGCTGCGCATCGCGGCGACGGGCACGATCCGCGAGGCGGAGGAGCGCCAGCGCGTGCTGCAGCCCCAGGTGTTCTCGAGCGAGGACGCGAAGGAGGGCGCCCTGGCGTTCGTGGAGAAGCGCGCGCCCGTCTGGAAGGGGCGCTAGCCCGTGCGCGTCGCACTCGTGACGGGCGGAGCGCGCGGAATCGGCGCCGCGATCGCGCGCCGGCTCGCGGCCGACGGCTTCGCCGTCGCGCTCTGCGACCTCGATGCGAGCGGTGCCGCGGAGACGGCGCGCGCGATCGGCGCGGACGGCGCGCGCACGCTGGGCGTCGGCGCGGACGTCGCGCGCGCGGAGTCGGTGAGCGCGTGCGTCGACCAGGTGGAGGCGCAACTCGGCCCCGTCGACGTGCTCGTCAATAACGCGGGCATCGACATCCCCGGCTTCTTCGTCGAATCGAAGGAGCCCGACTGGGATCGCCTCTGGGCCGTGAACGTGAAGGGCGTGCTGCACTGCACGCAGCGCGTGCTGCCCGGCATGACGGAGCGGCGGCGCGGGCGCGTGATCAACATCGCGTCCGACGCCGGGCGCGTGGGCGCGGGCGGCGAGGCCGTCTACAGCGCGACCAAGGGCGCCGTGATCGCATTCACGAAGGCGCTCGCCCGCGAGCTCGCGCGCTTCGACGTCACCGCCAACGCGGTGTGCCCAGGCGCCACCGACACCGCGCTGCTCGCGATGCTCGGCGACTTCAACCCGAAGCTCCACCAGAACCTCGTGCGTGGGATCCCCCTGCGCCGCGTGGGCCAACCCGAGGACGTCGCGGGCGCGGTCGCCTACCTCGCGAGCGACGCCGCGGCCTACGTCACCGGCCAGTCGCTCTCCGTGAGCGGCGGCCTCACGATGTTTTAGGGTGAAACCGATGCCGCGACCGACCGCAGTTCGGGAAGCGCAAGCGGCCCCGCGCCGCGCGATGGGCGCAGGCCGCGCGCGGCGAGGCGCAGCCGAGCGGAGCTCGTGAGAGAATGGAGCTCTGGGAGCTCGCTGCGCGCGAGGGCATCCGCGACACGATCGCACGCTACACGTGGTGCGCGGAGTTCATGGACGCCGCCGGTTTCGCGGACTGCTTCAGCGCGGACGCCGTGCTCGAGATCAAGGGCGGCGAGACGTACCGCGGGCGCGGCGCAATCGTCGACATGATCACGGGCGTGCGCGACCGCACCCGGGCCGCCGCGCCCGAGGCGAGCGCGGCCTCCGCGGTGATGCGCCACTTCGTCGCGAACGTGCGCATCGAGATCGCGTCGCCGGAGCGCGCGCGGGCCTTCGCCTACTTCACGGTATTCATGCCACCCCACGGCCACGACCACTGGGGCCGCTATGCCGACGAGCTCGTGCGCGAGGGCGAGCGCTGGCGCTTCGCGCGCCGCCGGGTGAGCGTGGACGGCGCGGTGCCGGCGTCGAAGATGTGGCCCCTGCCGTAGGAGCTTGCCGTTGCAGCCGAAGACGATGCAGTTCTCCGGGTTCGAGAGCCTCGCGCTCACCGCCGACGTGTACGGCGACGACGGCGCGTGGCCCGTCTTGATGATGCACGGCGGCGGCCAGACGCGGCACGCCTGGGGCAACACCGCGGCGCAGCTCGCCGCCGCGGGCTGGCGCGCGGTGTCGCTCGACCTGCGCGGCCACGGCGACAGCGCCTGGGCGCCGCGCGGCGACTATTCGTTCACGAGCTACGGCGCCGACTGCATCGCGGTGTGCGATCAGCTCGGGCGACCGCCCGTGCTCGTCGGGGCGTCGCTCGGCGGCGTTTCCGCGATTCTCGCGGAGGGCAACAGCGACCGCGTCGTGTCGAGCGGCCTCGTGATCGTGGACGTCACGCACCGCAACAACCCCGAAGGCATCCAGAAGATCAAGGACTTCATGACCTCGGGCCTCGGCGGCTTCGCGACGCTGGAAGAGGCCGCGGTCGCGATCGCGGCGTACACGCCGAATCGCAAGCGCACGGTGAATCCAGAGGGCCTGAAGAAGGTGCTGCGCCTGCGCGACGGGCGGTGGCACTGGCACTGGGACCCTGCGTTCATGCGGCGCGACGGCACCGAAGTCCCGGCGCCGGACTTCGAGGCCGTGTTCGACCTCGCGCTCGCCCGCGTGCGCGTCCCGACCTTGCTGGTGCGCGGCAAGCTCTCCGACGTCGTCACCGAGGAAGGCGTGCAGGACTTTCTCGCGAAGATCCCCGGCTCGAAGCTCGCGGACGTGAGCGACGCCTCGCACATGGTCGCCGGCGACCAGAACGACGCGTTCTCGAGCGCGGTGATCCGCTTCCTCGAAGAGGACGTGCGTCCGCGCTTGCCGCGGCGCTGAGCACGCCTCTCGCTCTCCGATCCACCCAACCGATGGAGCTCACGATGTCCTTCCCGCTTCCGAATGCCTCGATCGATCTGAAGGGCCAGGTCGCCCTCGTCACCGGCTGCTCGTCGGGCCTCGGCTGGCGCTTCGCCCAGGTGCTCGCCGCCCAGGGCGCGAGCGTCGCCGTCACCGCGCGCCGCACGGACCGCCTCGAGGCGCTCGCGAAGGACATCCGCTCGCGCGGCGGCGAGTGCGTGCCGATCGCGCTCGACATGCAGGACCCGCAGCAGATCGTCGCCGCGGTGGAAGCGGCCGAGAAGGCGCTCGGGACCGTGACGATCCTCGTCAACAACGCGGGCATTCCCGACGCGCAGCACGCGACCAAGCAGTCGCTCGAGCTGATCAACGCGGTCTTCGACACCAACCTGCGCGGTCCCTACGTGCTCGCCTGCGAGGTCGCGCGCCGGCTCATCAAGGCGAAGCAGCCGGGCCGCATGGTCAACATCGCGTCGGTCGGCGCCTTCCGATACACGGGGGGCGGCGGCGCGGCGCTCTACTCGATCACGAAGGCCGGCATCGTGCGCATGACCGAAGCGCTCTCGGCCGAGTGGGCGGGCTACCACATCAACGTGAACTGCATCGCGCCGGGCGCCTTCATGTCCGAGATGATGGAGGGCATGCTCTCGCGCATCGGCGACATCTCGAAGGGCTTCCCGCGCCGCCGCGTGTGCGACCCGGCGCAGATGGACAGCACGCTGCTCTACCTCGTGGCGCCGAGCTCCGACGCCGTCACCGGGACGACGATCACGATCGACGACGGGCAGGGGCCGAAGTAGCGCGCTATCGCACGCGCTCCGCCGAGGAGACGCCGCGATGTTCATCGGACTCAGCCCCGCGCAGGAAGCGCTGCGCCGGGAGCTGCGCGCCTACTACGAGAAGCTGCTGACGCCGGAAGTGCGCGAGATGCTCGCCCGCGAGCACGGCACCGGGCCGGGCACGAAGGCCATCCGCATGCAGATGGCCAAGGACGGCTGGTTCTGCTTCGGCTGGCCCGTCGAGTACGGCGGCCGCGGGGCGAGCGAGATCGACCACTTCATCTTCTTCGACGAGTCGATGCGCGCCGGGGCGCCGGTGCCGATGCTGAGCGTCAATACCGTCGGCCCGACGATCATGCGTTACGGGACGCCGGAGCAGAAGGCGTTCTTCCTGCCGAAGATCGCCTCGGGCGAGCTCGAGTTCTGCATCGGCTACTCCGAGCCGGGCGCCGGGACGGACCTCGCATCGCTGAAGACGAGCGCGGTGCGCGACGGCGACCACTACGTCGTGAACGGCCAGAAGACCTGGACGAGCCTCGCGAAGGGCGCGGACTACTGCTGGCTCGCGGTGCGCACCGACCCCGCGGCGGCGAAGCACGCCGGCATCTCGATGCTGCTCGTCGACATGAGCACGCCGGGCATCCGCGTCGACCCGCTCGACCTGATCGTCGAGCACAACATCAACCAGGTGTTCTTCGACGACGTGCGCGTGCCCGCGGCGAACCTCGTGGGCGGCGAGAACAAGGGCTGGAAGCTGATCACGAACCAGCTGAACCACGAGCGCGTGACGCTGTGCTCCTCGGGCGTGCTCGAGGGCGCCTATCAGGCGGTGCGCACCTACGCGGAGCAGACGAAGCTGCCGGACGGGCGGCGCGTGATCGACGAGGAGTGGGTGCAGGTGAACCTCGCGAAGGTGTACGCCGGGCTCGACTTCCTGCGCCTGATCAACTGGAAGGTCGCGTGGTCGGCGTCGAAGGGCGCGCTCTCGCCGGCCGACGCCTCGGCGACGAAGGTGTTCGGCACTGAGTTCTATCTCGACGCGTTCCAGCTGCTGATGGAGATCCTCGGACCCAAGGGCTACCTGGCGCGCGGCTCACACGCAGCGGTCGCCGCAGGCCAGCTCGAGAGCCTCTACCGCGGCCTGATGATCCTCACCTTCGGCGGCGGCGTGAACGAAGTGCAGCGCGACCTGATCGCGCTGTTCGGCCTGCGCCTGCCGCGCATCCCGCGGCACTGAGCGCGGGAGGGAGCACCCCATGGACTTCGCCTACTCGGAAGAGCAACAGGCCGTGATCGAGCTGGCGCGGAAGATCCTCGCCGACGGCGCGACGCCGAAGGCGCTGCGCGCGCTCGAGCAGTCGGGCGGCGTGCGCTTCGATCGCGCGCTCTGGAAGCGGCTCGGCGAGGCCGGGCTGATCGGCGCCGCGATTCCAGAGGCGCACGGCGGCGGCGGGCTCGGCTTCCTCGCGCTGGCCGGCATCCTCGAAGAGGCCGGCCGCAGCGTCGCTCCCGTGCCGCTGCTCGAGACCGCGGTGCTGGGCGCGCTCGCGCTCGCGGAGTTCGGCAGCGCCACGCAGCAGGAGCGCTGGCTCCCGCGCGCCGCGCGCGGCGAGGCGATTCTCACCGCGGCGCTGATCGAGCCGCACCGCGCGCCCGCTCGGCCGGGGACGCGCGCCGAGGCGCACGGCGCGAAGTTCGCGCTCACGGGCGAGAAGCTCGCGGTGCCGGCGGGCGAGCTCGCCGACGCGATCCTCGTGCCCGCGGCGCTGCCGAGCGGCGGCGTGGGCGTGTTCCTGCTCGAGGCGCGCGCGGCGGGCGTGACGCAGACGCCGCTGATCACGACGACGCGACAGCCGGAGTCGATGCTCGCGCTCCAGGGCGCGGGGGCCGAGCTGCTCGGGAGCGCGGAGCAGGGCGCCGAGATCGTGGCCTGGATCGTGCTGCGCGCGACGGCGGCGGCCTGCGCGATGGCGGCCGGCGCGACCGCCGAGGCACTGCGGCTGACGGCCGAGTACACGAAGACGCGCAAGCAGTTCGACCAGCCGATCGCGACGTTCCAGGCCGTCGCGCAGCGCGCGGCCGACGCGTTCATCGACACCGAGGCCGTGCGGCTCACCGCGCTGCAGGCCGCGTGGCGCATCGACGCGGGCCTGCCCGCGGAGGCGGCGGTCGCGACGGCGAAGTACTGGGCCGCGGCGGGCGGCTCGCGCGTGACCCGCGCCGCGCAGCACCTCCACGGCGGCGTCGGCGTCGACCGCGAGTACCCGCTGCACCGCTACTACCTGCTCGCGCGCCAGCTCGAGCTCACCCTCGGCGGCGGCACCCAACAGCTGCGCGCCCTCGGCGCCCTGATCGCCGAGCGCGGGGACGTTCCTTGACTAACTGAACTTTTCGGCACGCCGCAGGCGAGACTCGCAACCGGGGGAAAAGTTCAGTTAGTCAAGGAACGTCCCCGGGGCCCGGGCGGTGAAGAGGGGGAGGTCGAGGATCGAGACGACGCCGGGGGCGGCGTCGCAGACGGCGGGGATCGCGTTCACGACGCGCATCGCGGTGCCGGTGATGCCGGCGGTGTTGTGGTCGCCGTCCTCGCCCATCGGCTCGATCTCGCACGTGAAGCTCGGCGAGCCCTTCACCTCGATCTTGTAGCCGGAGTGCTTCGTGCCCGAGAGGCGGTCCCAGTGCGGCGCCACGTCGCCCCGCAGCCGGTTCACGTGCGCTGCGACGATCATCGGCTTGCCGCCCACGATGCCCTGCACTTCGAAGCGCACCGCGGCGCACGTGCCCTTCTCGATCCTCCCCATCGCAGTGTCGAAGCTCTCCGTCGCGGGCGCGCGCTCGCTCTCTTCGCGGATCTCGTCCAGCCGCACGCCGAGCGCGTCCGCGACCATCAGCACCATGCAGCCCCAGCCGCCCTTGATCATGCCGGGCTGCAGCAGCGGCGCCGCGTAGTCGAGCGGGCGGCCGAAGCCGAAGTACACGCCCGTGAAGCCCGGATCGGGGTAGGTGGAGTAGTCCATCAGCTCCGAGACGCGCACGGAGTCGACGCGCTCGCAGCACGACGCGAGCTGGAGCGGGATCACGTCGCCGGACCAGCCCGGGTCGAAGCCCGAGGTGAAGAACGTGCTCTGGCCCTGCGCGCACGCCGCCGCGAGGCGATCACGGAGCTTCGGGCTCGCGTCGGGGTAGCAGAGCGACACGATCGCCGTGTTCACCACGTTCTTGCCCGCCGCGAGGATCCGCGCGAGCTCGTCGATGGTCTCGCGGATGCGCGTCTCCCCCTGCACCGCGTAACACACGCAGTCGGCGTCCAGCGCGAGCAGCGCCGCGGCGTCGTTCGTGGCGATGACACCGGTCGGTGTCGGCCAGCCGCACAGCTCGGCGGCGTCGCGCCCGACCTTCGCGGGCGAGTGGGCGTGCACGCCGACGAGCTCGAGCTCGGGGTGCCGCAGGATGCCGGCGAGCGCGCGCCTTCCCGCGTTGCCGGTGCCCCACTGGATCACGCGCAGCTTGCGGTCCCGAGTTCGTCGCATGCGGTCTCCTCAGCCGGCGCGCGGCGCGCGGGCGTTCGCCCAATCCAGGAAAATCTCGAGGATGCGCGCGAGCTGGGATTCGTCTCCGGCTCCCACCCAGGTTTCGTCCTCGATCGAGCAGCTGAGCCAACGCATCCCCGCGAGCTCGTCCGGCGCCTCTTCGATCGGCTCGAAGGGTCGGCCCGCGAGCGGCGTCTGCGCGATGTCGATCAGCACGATCCAGCCCGGGTCTGCCGTCGATTGGATCGTGACCAGCTCCTCGGGGTCGGGCGCATCCGCCGCGGCCTCGGCGAGCCAGCGCTGGAGGCGCGGGAGTTGGTCCATCGGCATGGTCTTCGCCTCAGCGCGTCTGCGCGTTCTCGTGCGTGAGCGGGACGCGTCCGTCGAGCGTTCGCACGCCGCGGCCGAGCGATCGAAGGAGATCGAGGCTGTACGTCACGCGCCCCGTGAAGGCGGCGTCGCAGCTCGCGAGGGCGAGCGCGGCCTCCGCCATGGCCTCGACCGGCTCGATCATGTCGGGCTGGATCCACTTGTCCGCGCCGGTCAGGCGTACGGCTGCGGTGATCACCGCCGCCTTCGGCGCGAGCGTGTTCACCGCGACGCCCGCGCTCGCGAGCTCGGCCGCGATCCCGACCGTGATTCGGTTCAGCGCCGCCTTGCTCGCGGCATACAGGTGCGCGCCGCCCGCGCGCTCGAACTCGTTGTACGGCGCTTTCGGGAGCTCGGCGGTCGCCGACGAGATGTTCACGATCCAGCCGCTTCGCTTCGCGCGCATCTCGGGGGCGACGAGCTGCGCGAGGTGCAGCGCCGCCTCGACGTTCGCCCCGAACGTGAGCGCGAAGTGCTTCGGCGTCAGCTTCTCGAACGGGCGATAGGGCCCGGCGGCCGCGTTGTTGACGAGCACGTCGACGGGGCCGAGCTGCGCACGGCACGCCGCGATCATCGCTGCCCGGGAGGCGGCGTCGCTCACGTCGCCCTGGATCGCGACCGCAACGCCGCCGGCGCTGCCGATGCGCGCGACCGTGTCGCGAAGCGTGCCCGGCTCCGCGCCGCCTGGCGCGTCGAGGCTGCGCGCGACGCACGCGACCCGCGCGCCCGCCGAGGCGAGGCGCTCCGCGATCGCGGCGCCGATGCCGCGGCTCGCGCCGGTGACGAGCGCGACGCGCCCGGCGAGCTCGCTCGATGCAGTGGCCACGCGGGTCCTCCCGGAGGGCGAGCACGGTAGTGCGGATCGGCGCGCGCGCGATCCGGTAGCGTGCGCGCACCGCACAGGAGACGCGATGCCCGTTGCGATCGTGAGCACGCCCGGCGCCCCGGCGCCGATCGGCCCCTACTCGCAGGCCGTGCGTGCCGGCGACACCGTCTACGTGTCGGGCGTGATCGGCCTCGACCCGTCGAGCGGAGAGCTGGTGGCGGGCGGCGTGGCGGCACAGGCCGCGCGCGTGTTCGCGAGCCTCGCCGAGATCGCCCGCGCCGCGGGCGGCTCGCTCGCGAATGCCGTGAAGGTCACGATCTATCTCACTGATCTCGCGAGCTTTCCGCTCGTGAACGAGCACATGGGCCGCGCCTTCCGCGAGCCGTTTCCGGCGCGCGCCACCGTGGGCGTGAAGGCGCTGCCGCGCGGCGCGGAGGTCGAGGTCGACGCCGTGCTCTGGCTCGGGTGAATCGCGCGCGGGCGCTAGCCGCGCTTCTTCCGTCTCGCCGCAGGCCTGGCGACGCTGCGCGTCGCGGCGCGCTCTGCCTTGGCCGCATTCCAGCGTGCGACGCTCGCGGCGGGCCACACCTTCGCCGCGTCGTAGTGACCGCGGTGGCTCGGCGTCGCGGGGTCGAGCGCGAGCCAGGGCTGCTTCGAGCGCACGAAGATGTGCGCGCGCGGCGGATGGGCGGCCGGCGCATCGAGCGTGCCCACGCGCACGTAACGCGTGATCGCAGCGCGCGAGCCGTGCTCGTTCCAGAGCGCGGTGCGGCACGCCGGGCAACGCGCGACCCAGTGCCGGTTGCCGCTGTCGGTGGGCACCTGCACGAGCTCGGGCTCGCCGGCGAGCAGCGACATCGCGCTGTACTCCACGAGCGCGTGGTGCGCGAAGGGGCTGCCGGTTTCGCGTTGGCAGCGCGTGCAGTGGCAGCAGTGCACGAAGAGCGGCTCGCGCGCGATCCGGTAGCGCAGCGCGCCGCAGGCGCAGCCGCCGTCCCAAGGCGGTCCGCTCGCCCCCGCGGCGCTCGGCGGCGCGCGTCGCCGCGCCGTCATCCGCGCGCCTTCGTGCCGCGCTGCACGGCCAGCGTCATGACGTGCTTGTTGCCCCGGCTCCAGAGCACGGTGAGCTTCACCGCGCACAGCTTCCAGCCGGCCGCGGTCTTCACCAACTGGTCCGTGTAGTACCCGCCGATCGTGAACTCGGCGTCGCCCTCGCGATTCGCGAGGAAGTGCGCCGCCTGCATGTACATCACGCAGGTCGCGCGCTCGCCGGCGATCGAGACGCGCGGGTTCGACATCGAATGCTGCGTCGCCTCGAGCCCGTGGAAGAGGGGCTGCATCCCCGCCACCCAATCGTCGGCGCGCATGCGCCGCGGCGGGTTGCCGTCCCACGACGAGAAGTCGACTTCCACCTCGTCGGTGAAGATCGACCGATACAGGGCCCAGTCGCGCGTATCGATCCCCGTCGCATACGCATACACGGTCTCCGCCACGTCGATCCGCTCGTCCCGCATGCCCGGCCTCCGCTCCTCGGGTGGTGACCCCACTGTGCCGCGCTTCCTTCGCTTCGCGCGAGCGCCGCGGCGAGCGCTCGGTCCGCGCAGCCGAAAAGTCCGGGCGCAGCGGGGCCCCCTCCGCCCACGCCATGCCCCGCGGTACCGTGCGGCCCATGGGCAAACTGACGGGCAAGACGGTCGTGGTCACCGGCGGCAATTCGGGCATCGGCTTCGGGATGGCCGAGGGCTGCGCGAAAGAGGGCGCCGACATCGCGGTGTGGAGCCGCCGCGCGGATCGCAACGCCGAGGCGTGCGAGAAGCTCGCGAAGCACGGCGTGCGGGCGGTCGGCATCGTGTGCGACGTCGGCGAAGAGGCGAGCATCGTCGCCGCCGCGCAGGACACGCTCGCGGCGCTCGGTCGCATCGACGCGTGCGTCGCCTCCGCGGGAGCGCCCGGCTATTCGAAGGGGCTGCTCGAGACTTCGGCCGACGACTGGCGCGCCGTCACGCGCGTCAGCTTCGACGGCCTCTTCCTCACCTTTCGCGAGTGCGCGCGCGCGATGATCGCGCGCGGCGAGGGCGGGGCGCTGGTGGCCGTGTCCTCGACCTCGGCGATCCACGGCGCCCAGCGCAACCACGCCTACGCCGCGTCGAAGACGGGCGTGCTCGGCCTGACGCGCGCGCTCGCCGTCGAGCTCGCGCGCCACAAGATCCGCGTGAACGCGATCCTCCCGGGCTGGACCATCACCGAGATGGCGATGGGCGGATACACGAACGAGAAGTTCCGCACCGTCACCACCGGCCGCACGCCGGTGCGCCGCTGGGCGGATCCAAGCGAGTTCGAGGCGGTGGGCGCCTACCTGTGCGACCCGAGCCTCACGTTCCACACCGGCGACTCGCTCACCGTCGACGGCGGCTACACGATCTTCTGAGCAACTTCCCGAATCGGGGTCAGACCCCGATTCGGGAAGTTTGGCGGCGACGGCATCGGACGAGGGAGGCTTCCATGAAGTTCGGGATCTTTTACGAGCACCAGCTTCCGCGCCCGTGGCACGAGCGCTCGGAGTACGAGCTGCTCAACAACTCGCTCGCGCAGGTCGAGCTCGCCGACCGGCTCGGGTACGACTACGCGTGGGAGGTGGAGCACCACTTCCTCGAGGAGTACTCGCACTCCTCGGCGCCGGAGGTGTTCCTCGCCGCGGCGAGCCAGCGCACGAAGCAGATTCGCCTCGCGCACGGGATCATCCAGCTCACCACGAACCACCCGGCGCGGGTCGCCGAGCGCGTGAGCACCCTCGACCTGCTGTCCCACGGGCGCGTCGAGCTCGGCATCGGCGAGGGCTCGAGCATCACCGAGCTCCACCCGTTCGACCGCCGCTTTCGCGACAAGCGCCTCGTGTGGGAGGACGCCGTCCGCGCGCTGATCCCCATGTTCGGGGACCGCGCGGTCGAGTACCACGGCCCGTACTTCGACTTCCCGCTGCGCAACGTGCTGCCGAAGCCGTATCAGAAGCCGCACCCGCCGCTGTGGGTCGCGTGCTCGCAGCTCGACACGATCGCGATGGCGGGCAAGCGCGGCATGGGCGCGCTCGGCTTCCAGTTCGTGTCGGCCGAGGCCGCGCACGCCTGGGTGGCGACCTACTACAACGAGCTCGTGAAGCGGCAGGAGAAGCTCGCCGACTACGCGACGAACCCGAACATCGCGCTCGTCAGCGGCTTCATGTGCGCCCCCACCGACGAGGCGGCGATGCGCATGGCCGACGGCTGGACGTTCTTCCAGTTCGCGCTGCGCTTCTACAGCACCCACGGACCGGTGGAGCCCGGCACGGTGGTGCTGTGGGACGAGTACCAGGCCTGGAAGGAGACGCCGGCCGGGCAGAAGGCGCGCGCCTCCGGGCTGGTGGGCTCACCCGAGACGCTGCGCCGGAAGCTGCGGCGCTTCGAGGAGTCGAACATCGACCAGGTGATCCTCCTCAACCAAGCGGGCAACAACACCCACGACGACATCTGCTCGAGCCTCGAGCTGTTCGCGCGCGAGGTGATGCCCGAGTTCCACGACAAGGAGCCGGCCCATCAGGCGTGGAAGCGGAAGGTCCTGGGCCGCGAGATCGAGCTGCAGGAGGTGGACGTCGCCGCCTACCTGGCGCCGAACATGGCGCGTCCGACGCTCGCGCCCGAGACGGACGCGTCGCGCCGGCCCTGAGCTCGAAATGGCCGAAAGACGGCCAAACCCGCATCTGGCCGAAAATGCATCGCAAACGAAAAGCGCTGCGTCGGCGAAGTAGATTGCCTCCGCCATGCTGCGATTCCTCGAGTGGTTCCTTCCGGAACCCGTGCGCCCAACCGACCGGGACGAGACCCGCCGCGCGCTCCTGACGATCGCGGGCTGCTGGATCTCTTCGTCGCTGGCCGCGTCGATCGGCGCGATGCAGTTGGCTTGGGGTATTCCGCAGTCTGCCGCCGCGAGCTTCGCGTGTGCCGCGGCGGTGGCGGCGATTCCGTTCGCTGTGCGTGCGACCGGGCGTTGGCGCGCCGCGGCCTTCGCGCTCGCCGGGGGCATCTGGTGCGCCTCCTTCGCCGTCGCGGCCGCGACCGGCGGCGCGATGGCGCCTCCGCTCTACTACCTCGTGTTCGCGGCCGCGATCGCCGCGGTAACCGTCGGCTTTCGCGCCGGCATCGGAATCTCGCTGGCGTCGGTCCTCGTGATCGGCGTCCTCTACGCCCTGCGCCACGCCGGCTTCACCTTCCCGGTCGCCGTGGACGCGGAGCTCGCCCTGCGCTCGACGATGCGCGGCGCGCTGCTCTTCAACCTGGCGCTCGCGGCGCTGGTGGGCGCGTACGAGGTGCTGCGCAGCGCGGCCCTTCGCGACAGTGCGGAGAACGAGCGGCGCTACCGCGCGCTCGCCGACTACGGCCCCGATCTGATCGCCGAGTTCGACGCAGAGGGGCACCTCGTCCACAGCAGCGCCGGCGGCGGTGCGCTCGCCCGGGGGCTCGCGGACCGCAGCGCCCTCGATGCGATCCATCGCGAGGATCTGCCGTTGCTGCGCGATGCGATCCGGCAGCTCGAGCAGCAGCCCTCCGTGCGCGTCGGCCCCCTGCGTTGGCTCACGAGCCCGACGGAATGGATCACCTTCGAAGCGTCGATGACCCGCTTCGTGGTGGGCAAGCAGTTCCGCGTGCTGGTCGTCGCGCGCGACGTGTCGGCGCGCGTGGCGCTCGACGCGCACCTGCGTCAATCGCAGAAGATGCAGGCGGTGGGACAGCTCGCGAGCGGCCTCGCCCACGACTTCAACAACGTCTTGATGGTGATCTCGGGCTACGCCGAGCTGCTCGAGAGTCGCACGAAGAACGACCCCGACGCGCACGCGGCACTCGAGGAGGTGCAGCGCGCCACCGACCAAGGCGCAGCGCTGACGCGCCAACTGATCGCGCTCTCGCGCCCGCAGCCGGGCGAGCGCCGCGCCGTCGACTTGAACGCGCTCGTGCGGAACAACGAGCGCATGCTGCGCGTGCTGATCGGCGAGGCGGCGAAGCTGATGCTCGAGCTCGCACCGGGCGAGCTGCCCGTGCAGGCGGAGCCGGGCGAGCTCGAGCAAGTGCTCGTGAACCTCGCCGCCAACGCGCGCGACGCGCTCGCGGCGAGTGGCGGCGTGCTGCGCATCGCGACGCTCACGCGCGGCCCGCGCGCCGTGCTGGTCGTGCACGACAACGGCGCAGGTATCGACGCCGCGACTCGCGAGCGCATGTTCGAGCCGTTCTTCAGCACCAAGAAGCCAGGCAACGGCACCGGGCTCGGGCTCTACGTCGTCTACACGATCGTGAGCGGCCTCGGCGGCGAGATCGACGTCGTGAGCGAGCCCGGCAAGGGCACGCGCATCAGCATCGAGCTGCCGCTTGCGAGCTCGAGCGAGGCGGTCGCGGCTCGGGCTCGGCGCGTGCCGCGGGCGGAAGGCGGCAGCGAGCGCATCCTCGTGGTCGAGGACCGCGCGGAGTTGCGCGCGCTCGTGCGCGAGGCCCTGGTCGACGCCGGCTACCACGTGAGCGTCGCGGCCGACGGCGTCGAGGCGCTCGCGCTCGCGGCGGGCGATCGCATCGACCTGGTCGTGAGCGACGTCGTGATGCCGCGAATGGGCGGCCGCGCGCTGATCGAGGCGCTGCGCGAGAAGCGCCCGGAGCTGCGGGCGCTGTTCGTGTCGGGCTACCCGGCCGATCTCGCGAGCTTCGGGGACGGGGACCGCCTGCTGCGAAAGCCGTTTCGCGCCGAGGATCTGCGCCGGGCGGTGCGCGAGGCCCTCGACGCCTAGGCCGAGCGCCGCCGGGAAATCTGGGCCCGGGCCCGGCGCGAAGCCGGCCAAGGCTGCCTAGAATGCGCGCCCTCGCCGAAGGAGACCGACATGGCCGATCTGCGTGAGATGGACGAAGCCGAGCTGCGCGGGCGAGTCCGCAAGCTGCTCGCGGAGGTGCATCCCGAGCGCACGGATTCGATCACGTTCCGCCGCAAGCAGTACGAGCACGGGCTCGCCTGGGTGCACTTTCCCGAGGGCTTCGGAGGCCTCGGCATCAGCCCGAAGCAGCAGCTCGTGGTGCTGGACGAGATCCAGAAGCACTCGAAGGTCGTCCACCACGACCCGCCGGCGTCGACCATCGGCATCGGCATGGGCGCGCCGACCGTGCTCACCTACGCGAGCACCGAGCAGAAGCAGTACCACCTGCCGCGCATCTTCTCGGGGGAGGACATCTGGTGCCAGATGTTCAGCGAGCCGAGCGCGGGCTCCGACGTCGCGGGACTGTCGTCGCGCGCGGTGCGCGACGGCGACCACTGGGTGGTGAACGGGCAGAAGGTGTGGACCTCGGTCGCGCACCTCTCGAGCTGGGGCATGCTCGTCGTGCGCACGAACCCGGACGTGCCGAAACACGACGGCCTCTCGTACTTCATCCTCGACATGAAGACTCCCGGCGTGACCGTGCGCCCGCTCTACCAGATCACGGGCGAGGCCGAGTTCAACGAGGTCTTCTTCGACAACGCCCGCATTCCCCACGCGAACATGCTCGGCAAGGAAGGCCAGGGCTGGCGCGTCGCGATCACGACGCTGATGAACGAGCGCGTCGCGATCGGCGGCGGCGGGGCGAAGCGCAAGGGGGCGGGCAGCGCGCAGCTCGTGAAGCTGTGGAAGGACCGCACGCCGGGCGCGCTCTCGCCGGCGCAGGAAGCGCTGATGCGCGACCGCGTGACCCGCTCGTGGATGGACAACGAGCTGCTGCGCATCACGTCGCAGCGCGCGCGCGCGGCGCAGAAGTCGGGCAACCCCGGCCCCGAGGGCTCGGTGATGAAGCTCGCGCAGGCCGACATCAACAAGCACATGTGGGAGCTCGCGATCGACGTGCTCGGGCAGAACGGCCTGTCGTTCGAAGCGGGCTACGAGCTGCGCCAGAGCGGCTTCGAGGCGCGCTCGCTCGAGGCGGCTGCCAAGTATCAGTTCCTGCGCTCGCGCGCGAACTCGATCGAGGGTGGCACCTCCGAGATCATGAAGAACATCCTCGGCGAGCGCGTGCTCGGGTTGCCCGGCGACCCGCGCGTCGACAAGGACGTGCCCTGGAAGGACGTGCCGCGCTCGTAGCGCGCGGCGCCCGGAGAGTTCGAGAGACCCACGCAACGACCGAACGCAGCTCGGGAAGCCGCGAGCGACCGAGTGCCGCAGCGCGGCGCAGGCCGCCCGCAGCGAGGCGACCCCGAGCCGAGTTCGCAAAGGACGAGGACCCGAGATGCCTGCCGATTTCGTTTTCACCGACGAGCACCACGAGCTGCGCAAGACGCTGCGTGCGTTTCTCGAGAAGCGCTCCGACGAGAAGAGCGTTCGCGCCGCGATGGTCACCGAGCGCGGCTACGACCCCGAGATGTGGAAGCAGCTCGCCGAAGAGCTCGGCCTCGTGGGCCTGATCATTCCCGAGCAGCACGGCGGCGCGGGCTTCGGCGCGGTCGAGCTGCTGATCGCGATGGAGGAGATGGGCCGCGCACTCACCTGCGCGCCGTTCCTCGGCACCTCCGTGTTCGCGGCGAGCGCGCTGCTCGCGTGCGCGAACGAGGTGGCGCAGAAGGAGCTGCTGCCGAAGATCGCGTCGGGCGCGTGCATCGCGTCGGTGGCGATCGCGGAGCCGAACGGGCGCTGGGACCTGGCGGGCGTCACGCTGCGCGCGACGGGTGCGGGTGCGAACGCCACGCTGACCGGGGAGAAGACCCTCGTGCTCGACGGCGTCTCGGCCAACGTGCTGCTCGTGGCGGCGCGCACCGACGCCGGCCTCGAGCTGCTGCGCGTCGACGCGAACGCCGCGGGCCTGACGCGCAGCGCGATCCCGCCGCTCGATCTGACGCGGAAGCTCGCGCGCGTGAAGTTCCAGAACACGCCCGCGACGCGCATCTCGAGCGGCGACCAGACCGCGAACCTCGAGCGCGTCGTCGCGCTGGTCTGCGCCGCGCTCGCCGCCGAGCAGGTGGGCGGCGCGCAGAAGGTGCTCGACATGGGCACCGACTACGCGAAGACGCGCCTCCAGTTCGGCCGGCCCATCGGGAGCTACCAGGGCATCAAGCACAAGCTCGCCGAGATGCTGGTCTCGGTGGAGATGGCGAAGAGCGCCGCGTACAACGCGCTGTTCGGCTACGCCGCGGGCGAGCCCGACTTCGTCGAGTCCGCCGCGCTCGCGAAGGCCTACTGCTCGGACGCGTACTTCCGCGCCACCGCCGACAACATCCAGATCCACGGCGGCATGGGCTTCACCTGGGAGGCCGCGCCGCACCTCTACTTCAAGCGCGCGAAGGCGAGCGAGCTGCTCTTCGGCGACGCCGCCCATCACCGCGAGGCGCTCGCCAAGCACATCGGCCTGTAGCCCCGCCCGCACGCAACCGGACGCTTTCGTCGCATCGAACCCGAATGGGGTCAGACCCCAGGCGGGTTGCGGCGGTGGCGGATAGGATCGGCGCGCCGGGAGGGGGCGATGTACGACCGCCGCGAGTTCCTGATGCGGGGCGCCGCGCTCGGTGCGGCGCCGCTCGTCGCTTCGCTCGGGGCGGGGGCCGCGCGCGCCGCGGCGCCGCCTGCGCCGCAGGTGCGCCGACGCGTTCCGCTCGGGCGCACCGGGCTCTCGATTCCCGACATCGGCTTCGGCGCGTCGCGCCTCGCGGGCGACGTCGCGCTCGTGCAGCACGCGCTCGCCCGCGGCATCACCTACTTCGACACGGCCGAGAGCTACGCGGGCAGCGAGTCCGAGTCGACGCTCGGGCGCGCGCTGGCCGGTCGCCGCGACGACGTGATCCTCGCGACCAAGACCCACGGCGGCGCAGACACGACCCGCGCGCAGCTGGCCGCGAACCTCGACGCGTCGCTGAAGCGGCTGCGGACGGATCGCGTCGAGCTCTACTTCAATCACGCCGTCAACGATCCGGCGCGGCTGCGCAACGACGAGTGGCTCGAGTTCGCGTCGCGCGCGAAGCGCGCCGGCAAGATCCGCTTCACGGGCATGTCGGGCCACGGCGGGCGCCTCGTCGAGTGCCTCGACCTCGCGCTCGACGCGAAGCTCGTGGACGCGGTGCTCGTCGCGTTCAACTTCGGTCAGGATCCCGCCTTCTACGAGCGCTTCACGGGCAGCTTCGACTTCATCGCGACGCAGCCCGAGCTGCCGCGCGTGCTGAAGAAGGCGAAGGCCCAGGGCGTCGGCGTGATCGCGATGAAGACGCTGCGCGGCGCGCGGCTGAACGACATGCGCCCCTACGAGCGCGGCGGCGCGACCTTCGCGCAGGCCGCCTTCCGCTGGGTGCTCGCGAGCGGCCTCGCCGACGCCCTCGTCGTCACGATGAACGGCCCGGCCGAGGTGGACGAGTACCTCGGCGCGTCGGGTTGGACCGCGCTCCACCACGAGGATGCGCCCTTGCTGCGTCGCTACGCGCGACGCACCGAGACTTCGCAGTGTCGCTACGGCTGCCGCGACTGCGCGGCCGCGTGCCCGCACGGCGTCTCGATCCCCGATGCGCTGCGCCTGCGCATGTACGGCGAGGACTACCAAGCGCCTGGCCTCGTGGCGGACGCCGCACCCGACGCCGGCAACCTGGCCGCGTGTCTCACCTGCGATGGCTCGCCGTGCCGTACGGCTTGCCCCCACGGCGTGGCGATTCCCGAGCTGACGAAACGAGCGGCCGCGCTCGTGTGAAGCGGCCGAGCGCCTCGGCTCCGCGCGGGCCTCCCCGCGCGAAGCCGAGGCGCGAGGTCACTCGCGCGGCCTGCGTGGCGCGCGCCGCGAGCCGAGCCACGCGAGCCCGAGCAGCCCGGTCGCGAGCAGCGACATCGCGCCCGGCTCGGGGAGCGCGGCCCACGTGAAGCCGTGCTGCACGACGCCGAACGCCGCGACGTCGCCCGGGGTCATCGCGAACAGCTGAATGCTCGCCAGCGCGTCGAGCGACGCGATCGCGCCAAACGAGGCGCCGACCGCGGAGCCGGTACCGCCGCTCGGCGCGAGCAGCACGCCGAGGCTCGCGCCGTTGGAGTATCCGCTCGACGCGATCGCCACGGCGCCGGGCCCGAACGCGATGCCGGCAGTCTGAAGGTCGGCCCCCTCCAGCGCGAGCCCAGGCGCGGCGCTCACGCGGTACCCGAGAACGAGCCCGCCGAAGGCCGCGGGCCCGATCGCCGCCACCGGCCCCGAGATCGCGAAGCCGGTCGCGGTCGCCAGGACCGTGTACTGCGAGAGATCGGCGGGCAGGGTCCCGGAGAGCGCGATGCTGCCGGGCGCGAAGTCGAAGCTGAGCTCACCGCCCGTCGAGGTGAAGCTGGCTCCGGCGTTCAGGTCTTGCAGCGTGAGTGCGCTCGCGCCGAGCGGCAGCGCGAGCGCGCCGGCGAGGAGCAGGGTCGTGAGTCGTCGCATGGTGCCCTCCTGGCAGGGTGCGCCGCACGTCGTGCGCGGCGTGATCCAGGAGATCGGCGTGAGGCGCGGCGCGCCGTGTGAGGCCGCGCGCGGAAGCCCGCGCGCAGCGCGCCTGCACACTGCGCGCGCATGGCGAGCAGCGAGGCCGCGCGCCCGCTCATTGCGGGTCGCGCATCACCTCGCGCCAGCGCGCGTGAAACTCCGCGTCGGCCGCGGCGTGCAGGCCGACCCATTCGTCGTCGGAGACGCGCGCCCGCCCGGGCAGGTTGCGGGCGGCGTCGCGGCCGACAGGCCAACGCAGCTTCGCCGCGCGCGCCTCGACGGCGTCCGCGACGACGTCGGCGACGCTCTCGGCGGTCGATCCCACCTCGCCGTCGCGCGCGAACACGGCGCCCATGCGGGCGTAGAGTGCCTGATACGCCGTGCCGGTTGGCCACGGCACGAACTTCTCCTGCGCTGAGGTGAACGTGAGGCCGGGCTCGACGATCGCGACGCGCACGCCGAACGCCGCCACCTCGAGCGCGAGCGCCTCGAGCGCCGCCTCGATCGCGAACTTCGACGCGCAGTAGGCGGCGTTGGTCGCGTGGACGATGCGTCCCGACTGCGAGGTCACGGCGACGATCGCCCCCGACCCGCGCGCCCGCAGATGCGGCAGCACGGCCTGCGCGCAGCGCACGACGCCGACGGTGTTCGTTTCGTAGAGCGCGCGGAAGGTCGCGAGCGGCGTCTCCTCGAACGCGGCGCCCGCGTGGAAGCCCGCATTCGCGACGAGCGCGTCGATGCGGCCGTGCGCGCGCAGCGCCGTCGCGACCGCCCCCGCCACCGATGCGTCGTCGGTCACGTCGAGCGTCGCGAGCGAGAGCGCGAGGCTGCTCTGCGCCGCCTCGGCGCGCAAGCTCTCGCCGCGCGCGAGATCGCGCATCGTCGCCACCACCGCGTGGCCGCGCCGCGCCAGCGCGAGCGCCGCCGCGCGCCCGATCCCCGTGCTCGCGCCGGTGACGAGGACGACGCTCACGCATCCGCCAGTGCGAGGGGATGATCGGCCTCGAGCACCTGCAGCAGCTCGATCACGTTGCCGTCGGGGTCGCGGCCGTAGGTGAACGCGAGCCCGCCCGCCTCCTGCGGCGGACAGTGGAAGCGCATCCCGGCGGCCGCGAGGCGCGCGTGCTCCTTCGCGACGTCCGCGACGTGGAAGCAGATGTGGGTGTAGCCGTGATCGCAGGCCGGGCGGTTCACGGGCTGCGGCGCGGGGGTGGGGTGGCTGAACTCGAAGATCTCGAGCATCGAGTCGCCGCGCCGCATCATGACGGCCTTGGCGGCGCAGTCGGCGAGCCCGATTACGCCGTTGATCATCGCGACGCCGCGCGGCCAGCCGAACTCGCGGATCATCTCGTAGCCGAACAGCGTGCGGTAGAACTCGATCGCGCGCGCGAGGTTCGGCGTCGAGATCGCGGTGTGGTGGATGCGCATGGGTTCCTCCGCCGCGCAGCATGCCACGCCGGCGCGCACGCCACCGCGGTACGCTGCGCGCGAGCACGGAGAGCCCGCATGACCGGCATCACGCACCGCACGTTCGTCAGCTACATCGATCGCACGCGCGAGTACTACGCCGCGCAGGGCTACGCGAAGCCCTACGTGTGGGCGCGGAACACCGACGCGCCGTTCGCGCCACTCTCGAAGCCGCTGGCGCAATGCCGCGCCACGGTCGTCACCACGGCGAGCCCGTGGCGCGACGCGAGACCGGTCGACGGCGTGCTGCGCGGCGACAACGCCGTGTGGTCCGGAGACACCGCCGCGCCTCCCGAGCGCCTCTACACCGCGCACCTCGCGTGGGACAAGCAGGCGACGCACACGAACGACGTCGAGAGCTTCCTGCCGCTCGCGCGCTTGCAGGAGCACGCAGCCGCGGGCCGCATCGGGAGCGTGGCGCCGCGCTTTCACGGGGTGCCCACCGACTACTCGCAGCGCCGCACCATCGAGCAGGACGCGCCGCAGATTCTCGCCCGCTGCCGCGAGGACGCCGTCGACGTCGCGCTGCTCGTACCGCTTTGACCCGTGTGCCACCAGACCGTGAGTCTGGTCAGCCGCCATCTGGAAGCGAACGGCATCCCGACCGTCGTCGTCGGTGCCGCGCGCGACATCGTCGAAGAGTGCGGCGTCGCGCGCTTCGTCTTCACCGACTTCCCCCTCGGCAACCCCTGCGGCCGGCCCTACGACGCGCAAATGCAGGGCGCCATCGTCGGCGTCGCGCTCGACCTGCTCGAGAGCGCGCGACTTCCGCGCACCACGGTGACGACGCCGTTTCGCTGGAGCGACGACGAGGCCTGGAAGGCCAACTTTGCGAGAGTCGACCCCGAGGCCGCCGCCGTCCTGCAGCGCGCCGGCGCCGAGCGCCGCGCGCGCCAGGACGAGAAGAAGTCCCGAGGCGAAACGCGCTCCACCTAGCACTCGCAGCGCCGCGCCGGTCCGCGACGCGTTCACCCAACACCCGGGAACGCCCACAGATCGGGGCCGACAGCGAGCCATCGCGCTCCGCCGGCCCCGGCCCGCCGCCGCGCGCTGCCCGCGCGAGCGCTACGGCTTGCACACCGCCGGCAGCGGGTGCCGATACAAAGCCGCCGCATTCTCGTGGGTGATCTTCCGAATCCACTCCACCGGCAGCCCCGAAAGCATCCGCTCCATCACCGCCTGCGTATCCGGCCACGTCCCGTCGCCGTGCGGATAGTCCGACTCGGCCACCACGTGGTCGACGCCGATGTGCGAGAGCGTCGAGATCGTGGAGGGGTCGTCGATCATGCAGAACCAGAAGTTCCGGCGGAGCACCGCGGACGGAGAGTTCTTCTTGTCGGGCCAAGCCGCGCCGTAGCCGGAGCGCGCCATGATGTTGTCGAGCCGGTCGGCGAGCATCGCGACCCAGCCGATGCCGCTCTCGGCGATCGCGATCTTGAGGTCGGGGTACTTCGCCGGCCAGCCGCTCCACAGCCACTCGGCGCAGGTGTCGATCGCCATCGGGCCGAACTTCGTGGCCCCGAGCTCCAGCATCGGCGCACCCGGCGGCATCTTGCCGAAGCCCGACGAGCCGACGTGGAGCGAGAGCACCGTCCCGGTCTCGGCGCAGGCGCGCACGATCGGCTCCCAGTGCGGCTGAAAGACGGACGGCAGGCCCTGGTTGTGCGGCTGCTCCGGGATCGTGACGGCCTTGAAGCCGCGCTTCGCGTTGCGGCGGATCTCCGCTGCGCCCTTGTCGGCGTCGCGCAGGTTCGTGATCGCGAGCGGAATGAAGCGGTCGGGGAAGGGCGTCGCCCACTCCTCGTGGATCCAGTCGTTCCACGCTTCGATGCAGGCGTGCCCGAGCTCCGGGTCCTTCGCCTCGGCGAAGAGCGTGCCGCCGAAGCCGGTGACGCCCGACGGATAGTTCACCGACGCGTACACGCCGTTGATGTCCATGTCCTTCACGCGCGCCTTCGCGTCGAACGCGCCCGGTCGGATCTCGTCGAAGCGCGCGGGCTCGTAGCGCTGGTCCTCCTTCGCACGGCCCGCGACACACATGAAGCCGACCTGGAAGTAGGGCGTGCTCTCGAACACCCACACCTGATGCCCTTCCTCGGTCTCGACGACGCGCGGCGCCGCCTCGGCAAAACGCGTGGGCAGGCGCCCCTCGAAGGTGTGCGGGGGTTCCATCAGGTGGTCGTCCACCGAGATCAGCGTGTACTTCACCTCGCGCGGCGTCGGGTCCGGCAGCAGAGGGCGGGTGACGGGGCGCTGGATGCCGAGCTTCACGACGCGGGCCATGGGGAGTCTCCTCGGGGACGTGCGCTGCGAGTGGTAGCGCGGGCGCATCGTGATGGGGCTTCTCCGGCTTCGAGACGTGGCGAGCGCGCAGCGAGCGCTCCGGCATAAGATCGCTCGCGGAGGAACGTGCGATGGAGCAGCTACGCAATCGGGTGGCGGTGATCACGGGCGGCGCGAGCGGCATCGGCTTCGCCACCGCCGAGGCGCTCGCGCGCGAGGGCACGCGCATCGTGCTCGCGGACATCGAGCGAGGCGCGCTCGACGCCGCGGTCGCGAAGATTCGCGCGCTCGGCGTGAAGGCCGAAGGCGTCGTCTGCGACGTCAGCGACCGCAAGTCGGTCGATGCGCTCGCCGACGCCGCGTTCGAGAAGATGGGCGCGGTGCACATCGTGTTCCTCAACGCGGGTGTCGCGGTGAGCGGCCCCGTCACGGAGATGACCCACGACGACTGGCGCTGGGTGATCGACGTGGACCTGTGGGGCGTCGTGCACGGCGTCGAGTCGTTCGCGCAGCGCCTGGTCGAGCAGGGCGAGGGCGGCCACATCGCGGCCACCGCCTCCTTCGCGGGCATGGTCCCCAACATCGGGCTCGGCCCCTACTGCGTGGCCAAGTACGGCGTGGTGGCGCTCATGGAAGTGCTGCACCGCGAGCTCCGCGAGCACGGCATCGGCACCTCGGTGCTGTGCCCGATGCGCGTGCAGACCAACATCGACGCCTCGGGCCGCAACCGGCAGCGCGACTACGGCGGCCCCGAGAACCAGAACTACCCGGAACCCGACGAGTCGCAGATGGCAGGGCGGCTGATCCCCGTCGAGGGCGTCGCGCAGCTCGTCGTGAACGGGATCAAGCACAACAAGCTCTACCTGTTCCCGCATCCCGAGGCGCGCGAATTCATCCGTCGGCGCTTCCAGCGCATCGATCAGTCGTTCGAGAGCTGAGCCGCCTGCCGCCATGCGTCGCGCGCGAGCCGGTAGAGCACGTGCGGACGCAGCGGGTCGCCCGCCCCGAGCGCGGGATGGTCGAAGTCGTCGCGGGCATCGCGGGTCATCCCGAGGCGCTCCATCACGGCGCGCGAGCCGCGGTTCTCGCGCGTCGTGAACGACACGATCTCGCCGAGCGCGAGCGTCTCGAAACCGAAGCGGAGCGCCGCGCGCGCCGCTTCCGTGGCGTAGCCGCGGCCCCAGTGCGCGGCATCGAGGCGCCAGGCGACCTCGACGCAGGGCGTGAAGGGCGCTTCGAAGCGCGGCACGCCGAGGCCGACGAAGCCGATGAATCCCGCCACGCCTGGCGCCTCTACCGCCCACGGGCCGAAACCGCGCTCGGCGAAGTGCGCGATGAAGCGATCCACGAGCGCATCGCTCGCTTCGCGCGAGAGCAGCGGGCCGAGGAAGCGCATCACGCGCGCGTCGGCGCCCATCGCCGCGAACGGCGCGCGATCGCTCGCGCGCCAGGCGCGCAGCACGAGGCGTTCGGTGACGAGGGTCGGCGCGGACGTCGGCATGCGCGCGCACGGTCGCGCTTGGCGAAGCGCGCGGCCACGCCTCATCCTGCGGCCATGTTCGCCGCGCGCGCGTCCTGGGATCTCACGCCGAGCGCGCTCGCCCAGCGCGTGGCCGCAGCGCAGGCGGCCGGGCGCGCGCTGCACGATCTCACGAACGCGAATCCAGCGAGCCTCGCGCTGCCGGGGGAGGCGCTCGCCGCCGCCCTCGCCGAGATCGCGCGGGCCCCGGCCACCGGCCGCTACGAGGCCGATCCGCGCGGAGACCTCTCCGCCCGCGCGGCGATCGCCGCGTACCACCGTGCGCAGGGGGCCGACGTCGAGCCCGAGCACGTGGTGCTCACGGCCGGCACGAGCGAGGGCTACGCACACCTGTTCCGCGTGCTCGCGGACCCCGGCGATCTGGTGCATCTGCCCACGCCCGGGTATCCGCTGTTCGAGCACCTCGCCGAGCTCGAAGGCTTGCGTTGCGCTCGCTACGCGCTGAACGCGCCGCCGCCCGGCAGCGCGCGCTGGGCGCTCGACCTCGACGGCCTCGCGAGCGCGCTCGCGCCGGAGAGCCGCGCGCTCGTCGCAATCCATCCGCACAACCCGACGGGCGCGTTCGTTGCGCCGAGCGACCTCGCGAGCCTGCGCAGCGTGTGCGAAGAGCGCGGCATGGCGCTGCTCTCGGACGAGGTGTTCGCCGACGCCTCCGACCGCGCGGAGGGCACGACCGCGCTCGCCGGCAGCGAGCGCGGGCCGCTCTGCTGCGTGCTCTCGGGGGCGTCGAAGGTGCTCGGGGTGCCGCAGCTGAAGGTCGCCTGGCTCGCGGTCGGCGGGCCGCCGAAGCTGCGCGACGAGGCCCTCGCGCGGCTCGAGTTCGCGGCCGACGCGTTCCTCTCGGTGTCGCCGCTCGTGGCCCGCGCGCTGCCCGCGCTGTTCGCGCGGCGGCGCGAAATCCGCGCCGCGTTGAACGCGCGCGTCGCCGCGAATCGCGCTGCCCTCGTGCGCGCGCTGCGCGCGGTGCCGGCCGCGACGGCGCTGCCGGCGGAGGCGGGCTGGGCGGCGATCGTCGCGATCGCGCACCCGGGCGGCTCGCCGTTCGCGGACGACGAAGCGCTGGCGTGCGCGGCGCTCGACGAGGCGAGCGTGCGCATCCACCCCGGCGCGCTGTTCGAGCTCGCGTCGACCCGCGAGCGTTCGTACGCGGTCGCGAGCCTCCTCGCGGCGGAGGCGGATTTCGCTGCTGGAGCAGCGGCTTTCGCCGAATTCCTCGCGCGTCGCTTTGGGCGGACTGCAGCGTGAAGGCGCTCGTCACCGGAGGCACCGGCTTCGTCGGGTTCCACGTCGCGCGCAGCCTGCTCGGGCGAGGTCACGGCGTGCGCGTGCTGGCGCGCGATCGCGAGAAGGCCGCCGGCGTGTTCGCGGGCGACGGGGTCGAGATCGCACGGGGAGACATGACGGATGCGCCGGCCGTGCGGCGCGCGCTCGCGGGCTGTGACGCCCTCGTGCACGCCGCGGCTGCCGTCTCGCTCGACCCGCGCGATGCGGATCGCTTGCGGCGCGAGAACGTCGCCGGCGCGCGGGCCGTGTTCGAAGGCGCCGCCGCTGCGGGCATCGAGCGCAGCGTCTACGTGTCGAGCCTGACGACGATCTGGCGACTGCCCGGGCCGGATCCCGGCGGCGCGAGTCCGCTGCGCGAGGGCACTGCCGGCTACGCGCGCGCGAAGGTCGACGCGGAGCGCGTCGTGCGCGCCGCGCAGGAGGCCGGCACACCGGTCGCGATCGTCCATCCGAACGGCGTGATCGGGCCCGACGACCCCGGGCTGAGCGAGGCGGTGCGCGCGTTCCGCGGCTTCACGCGCGCGGCGCTCGCCACGAGCGGAGGGCTCTCGTCGGTGGATGCGCGGGATCTCGCGCTCTTCTGCGTGCGCCTGCTCGAAGAGAAGCGCACGGGCCGTTTCGTCGTCGGCGGGCAGTTCCAGACCTGGGACGCCCTCGCGGACGCGCTGGCCGAGCTCACCGGCCGACGGCCCGCGCGCGTGCGCGCGCCCGGCGGGTTGTTACGGCTCGCGGGCAGCGCGTTCGACGCGCTGCGCCGCGTCGGTCCGATCGCGTCGCCGATCTCGCGCGAGGCGATGGAGTACGCCACGCGCATGCGCGCCCTCCCGAACGACGCCGCGCTCGCTGAGCTCGGGGTCACGCTGCGGCCGCTCGCGGAGACCTACCGCGACACCCTTCGGTCCCTCGAGGCGCGCGGCCGACTTCGCCCCCCGCCGACGCCCCATCCTTAGACGGCCTGCGGGCCGCTCGCTCGCACGCCGCCGAATCGGTGATTAGGCACACCAAATCGCCACCTTTGCGCGTCCGTCACGATCCCGTGCGGGAATCGTTGCACATGAACTGCGTAGAAAATGAACACACCCCTCGCACCCGTGAGGCCGATCACGGGCGGAATTCACTTCGCTTCCGAAAGTGCTGGAGACGATCGGGGGATCGAGATGCGACGCAGGACAGCTTCGAACACGGGTGCGATGGCGCTGCTCCTGGCGCTGGCCCCGCTCGCGGCGTCCGCGATCAACATCGCCGGCACGTCGGCGGGCGTTTCGTGGAGCGCCGCAACCGGTCCCGTCACGGGCTACGCAGTGCAGGTGTCGCGGAACGGCAGCGCGTACGTCGAAGAAGCGCGGGTCACGGGAACCTCGACCCGCGTCGCGGGACAGATCGGCGACACGCTGCGGATTCGCGTCGCAGCGTACGACGCGACGGGCCGCATGGGCGCGGCCTCGGTGGCTTCGGATGCGCTCACGTTCACGCAGACCGCACCGCCTCCTCCTCCGCCGCCGCCCCCGGGAGGCGGGGATCCCGCCGGCGACGTCGACGGCGACGGCATGAGCGATGCGCTCGCCTTCAATGCCAAGACCGGCGAGGTCTCGGTGCTGCTCCTGCACTCGGACGGCTCGCGCACGTGGCAGTCGATCGGCACGCCGACCAGCCCGGGCATGCGGCCCGTGGGCTATGCGGACGTGAACGCCGATGGCCAGGGCGACCTGCTCTGGCGCAGCAGCGCGAGCGGCGACAACGAGCTCTGGCTGATGAACGGCTCCAACTACACGACCGTCGCGTTGCCGAACAAGGCGGCGAGCTTCCGGGTCGCGGCCCTGCGCGACTTCTCGGGCGACGGCCGCGCGGACGCCATGTTCTACGACCCGAGCGCCGGCGCGAGCGAGGTCTGGACGCTGAACGGCGCTGGGCGCACGGGCGTGTCCCCCGTGGACGCCGCGCCGACGGGCATGATGCTCGCCGCGGTCGCCGACGTGGATGGCGACGGTTCGCCGGACTTGGTGTGGCACGACCGCAGCTCCGACGCGCTCGAGGGCTGGCGCATGATCGGTGCGAACCCGGCCGCGATCTTCACGTTGCCGAACGCGCCCGAGAACGGCAGCGTCGCGGGCGCCGGGGACGTCGATGGCGACGGCGCCGACGACCTCGTCTGGTACGTCGCGACGAAGGGCGATCGCAGCGTGGACGTGTGGTTCATGGACGGGATGAATGCGCCGGTGCAGGGCATCGCGCTCCACGTCACCAAGAAGTCGCGCCTGCGGGGCGTCACCGACGTCGACGGAGACGGGCGCGCCGACCTCGTGCTGGCAAGGAAGTCGGGTTTCACGGCGGTTTCAGTGGATCCGACGGGCACCCAAAACGCTTCGGGAGATACCGAGTGGACGACGCAGCCGATCGATCTCGACGAGGTGCCGGCCTCGAAACGCTGGTACTTCCTGGTGCTCGAATGACGAAGCGCTCGGCCGCTCTGCGATCGCTGCGCGCCGCAGCGCTGATGGGCGCTGCGCTGCTCTTCGCCACCGCCGCCAGCGCGCGGACGGAAGTGCTGCGCTGGCAGCACCCGACGATCTCGACGGTGGCGGGCTTCAAGGTGTACGTCGGCAATGCGCCTGGCGTCTACCAGACGACCCTCGACGTCGGCATGCCGGCGGCGTCGAGCGGCGTCTACAGCTACTCGCTCCAGGTGCCCGACCCGAACACGGTCTACGTGACGGTGAGCGCTTACGGTCCCACGGGTCTCGAGGGTCCGAAGAGCAACGAGAAGCAGCGCCTCGGCATGCTCGGCGCGCCCGGCAAGCCCCAGATCACGCCCTGACCGTGCCTTGACCGCGCCCTGAGGCGACGCCGCGGCGGCGCTCGCCGCGCGCTCGCGCTACCTCGCGGCCATGGCCGTCCGCCGTCTCACGCACTTCGGCGTCTGCGTCCGCGACCTCGCGCGCGCCCACGCGTTCTACGTGACGGGCCTCGGCTTCCGCGAGGTCGCGCGCCTCGTGAACGGGGGCCCCGACACGTCGGCGCTGCTCGGCCTCGCGGGCGTCTCGCTCGAAGCCGTGTTCCTCGAGCGCGACGGCATGCGCATCGAGTTGCTCCACTACCGCAGCCCGGGCAGCGAGTCCGCCGCGGGGCCGCGGCCGATGAACCGCACGGGGCTCACGCACCTCGCCTTCAGCGTGAGCGATCTCGACGCCGTCGTCGCGCGGCTCGCCGCGCTCGGCGGGAAGCCGCTGCCCGAGTCGCTGATGAAGAGCCCCGAATACGGCCTGCGCGTGATGTTCGTGCTGGATCCGGACGGAACGCGCCTCGAGCTCGTCGAGGGCGACTTCGATCCGGCGTCCGCTGGGAGGGGAGCATGAGCTGGAAGAACCTCGGCCTGGCACGCTTTCCCTTCGCCAAGGGGCTGCAGCAGATCGGGCGCGGCGTGTACGGCTACCTCCAGCCGGACGGCTCGTGGGGCTGGAGCAATGCCGGCCTCGTGGTGGACGGCGACGCGTCGCTGCTCGTGGACACGCTCTTCGACCTGCGGCTCACGCGCGAGATGCTGGACGCGATGAAGCGCGCGGAGCCGCGCGCCGCGGGGCGCATCGGCACCGTCGTGAACACGCACGCGAACGGCGATCATTGTTACGGCAACGCGCTGGTCGCCGGCGCAGAGATCGTGGCCACGGCGGCGACCGCGGAGGAGATGAAGCACCTGCCGGCGGCGGTGCTCGGCGGGCTCGTGAAGTCGCTCGGCAGCGAGGACTCCCCGCTCGGGCGCTTCGTGACCCGCGCCTTCGGTCCGTTCGCCTTCGACGAGGTCGGCCCCCCGGTGCTGCCGACGCGCACCTTCGAGCGCTCGCTCACCCTGCACGTCGGCGATCGCCCCGTGGAGCTGCTGGCCGTCGGGCCCGCGCACACGCAGGGCGACGCGATCGTGCACGTGCCGGACGCGCGCACCGTGTTCACGGGCGACATCCTGTTCGTGGAGGGCACCCCGATCGTGTGGGAGGGGCCGGTCGCCAACTGGATCGCCGCGTGCGACCGGATCCTCGCGCTGGGCGCCGAGGTCGTCGTCCCGGGACACGGCCCGATCACGGATCGGCGCGGGGTGGAGGCCGTGCGCGCCTACCTCGCGTACGTGACCCGCGAGGCGCGCGTGCGCTTCGAGGCGGGGCTCGACGCCGCGACGGCGGCGCGCGACATCCCGCTCGGCGAGTTCGCCGACTGGGGCGATCGGGAGCGGATCGTGGTGAACGTGGACACGCTCTATCGCGAATTCGGCGCCCCGAACGCGGGCGGCGACACGCTCCGCCTGCTGCGGGGCATGGGCGAATACCCGGCGCGCTGAGCGCGATTTCGGGGCCGGCGCCGACTTTCGCGGGGCCGCAACCCGCGCCAAGATGCGCGCTTCGCGCTGCCCATCCCGGGCGCGCCAACGAGGTGCGATTCGCGATGAAGATCAAGGCCGCCGTCTACCAGAAGCCCCACCAGCCCCTCACGATCGAAGAGGTCGAGATTCGCAAGCCGGGCGCGGGCGAAGTGCTCGTGCGCACCGTGTGCAGCGGCGTGTGCCACTCCGACATGCACTTCGTGGACGGCCTCTGGCAGCTCCCGATCCCGACCGTGCTCGGCCACGAAGCGGCCGGCGTCGTCGAGGAGGTGGGCGACGGCGTCACCTACGTGAAGCAGGGCGACCGCGTCATCATGTCCTTCCGCCCGTTCTGCGGCAGCTGTTATTACTGCCTGCGCGGCACGCCGCACCTGTGCAACGACCCGGGCATCCAGGCCTCGGCGGCCGGCCGCCTCACGTGGAAGGGCGGGCCGCTGCTCCAGTTCTCGAACGTCGGGTCGTTCTCCGAGTACATGATCACGTCGCAGAACGGCGTGGTGAAGATCCCGAACGAGATGCCGATGGCCGAGGCCGCGCTGATCGGCTGCGGCGTGATGACCGGCATCGGCGCCGCGCTCTACACCGCGAAGGTCCCGGGCGGCGCGATCACCGTGGTGATCGGCTGCGGCGGCATCGGCCTCAACGTGATCCAGGGCTGCAAGCTCGCGGGCGCGAGCCAGATCATCGCGGTGGACGTGGTGCCGGAGAAGCTCGAGCTCGCCAAGAAGTTCGGCGCCACCCACACGGTGAACGCGAAGACCGACGACGCCGTGGCGGCGGTGAAGGCGCTGACCAACGGCCTCGGCGCCGAGTTCGCGTTCGAGGCGATCGGCAGCCCGGCGGCGGCGACCCAGGCGTTCGAGATGATCCGCAACGGCGGCACCGCGGTGATCGTCGGCATGATGCCGCTCGGCTCCGAGGTGAAGCTGAACGGCGTCGGCTTCCTGATGGAGAAGAAGGCGATCGGCTGCATGTACGGCAGCGCCAACTTCCGCGAGCACATGCCGAAGCTCGTGGACCTGTTCATCCAGGGCCGCATCGACCTCTCGGGCCTCGTGAGCCAGAGGCTGCCGCTCGCCGACGTCAACAAGGGCTTCGACCTGATGCGCAGCGGCAAGGTCGCGCGCTCCGTGCTCGACATCAGCGCCGCCTGACCCCCCTGACCCGGGGACGTTCCTTGACTAACTGAACTTCTCGAAAAGTTCAGATAGTCAAGGAACGTCCCCGGTCCGGTCAGGCGACCGGTTCGCGGCGGCGGAGGTGGGCCTCGCGCACGGCGATGGCGGCGCGGCGCTGCGCGGGGGTGACGCGCGGCGTGTCGGCGGGCAGGTGGCGCGCGAGGTCCGCGAGCGGGACGACGCGCACGCGCGGCTGCGGGTTGGTGCGCGTCCAGATCCAGCGGTACTGGATCATGCCCTCGCGGCAGCCCGTCGTGTCGAGCCAGTTCGGAACGCCCGGGTCCTCGTGGGCGATCACGGCGCGGAAGCGGCCGTCGGCGTCGACGCGCGCCTGCAGGTGGTTCAGGCTCGTCTGGCGCGACGCGAACTCCATCGTTTTGAACCACGGGTCGCACAGCTCGATCTGCCAGTAGCGCGCGTCGGGCAGCTCGCTCTCGAAGATCAGCGCCTCGCCGTCGCCGAGCACGTACCAGTCGTTCCCGTAGTAGATGTCCGGCGCGCCGCCCACGAAGCGGCGCGCGGCGGCGATCTCGCCGGGCCTCCGCGCCTGGCGCAGCTGCTCGACCCACTCGATCCAGAAGCGCGTCGTCGTGAGCGTCCACTCGCCCGCGAGGTCGAGCCGGCTCGCCATCGCGGCGGCGGTGAGGGGCTCGGGCGCGGATCCCCCGACGCGCTCGATGAAGAAGCTCGCCGGCGACTCACGCTCCCAGTCGAGCAGGTACTGCCGCACCTGCAGGTAGCTCCCGTCCGGGTGGAGCGGCACGAAATCGCCCGCGTAGCCCGCGGGCCGCGCGGGGCCGAGGATCACGGAGAATCCACCGCGCGCGTCGAACTGCAGATCCTTGGCGGTCACCGCGCTGAACACGCGGTCGTCGCCCAGCTGCATGTGGCCTTCCTTCACCTCGAGCAGGAAGTCGTACACGTTGCGCCGCTCGCCGAACACGCGGTACGTCGCCGCCGGGTCGACGCGCGCCCACAGGTACTGGTTGTCGGGATTCTCGGCGCCCCACTTGGCTTGCGAGTCGGGGTTGCGGATCCAGCGCGGCGTTCCTGGCTCGGCGAGCTCGAGCGCGTTGTAGAGCCCGGAGCGAACGAGCCCGAGCAGATACCGAAAGCCCTCCGCACGCAGCGCCTCGCTCTCCGCGCCTCCGAGCGGGAATTCGAGCACCGCCTTGCCCGCCGCCGCGAGGTCGCCGCAGAACGCCTCCCACGCGCGCCCGTCGAGCAGCCGGGCGCGCTGCTCCGCTTCGCTCGGCCGCGGGCGCCGCAGCTTCTTCAGCGCCTCGCCGCGCAGTCCGGTGCCGCCGGTGGCGACGTCGTCCTCGTGTGCCATGTCATCGCTCCGAGGGAACGCCGAAACGTTCCTGATAAGTGCGGAAGCGCTCGCGCTCGGCGCTCGCGTCGCGGCCGAGCGCAGCGAACTCGTAGCGGTGGGCGCCATGCTTCCCGCGCGGCTTGGCCGCGACGTACGCGCGGATGCGCTCGCCGAGCTCCGGCGTGAATTCGAGCCCGAACGCCTCGTACGCGCGCCGCACCGCGCCGGCGGGGTCGCGCACGACGTCCGCGTAGAGCACGTCGCAGAATTGCGCCGCGGAGACCGCTCCGGAATCGCGAAAGGCCCCCATGGCGTCGAGCAACGCGCGGCAGGTCTCGGGCGAGAACCAGCCCGCGAACATGGCGGCGTCCACGGCGTCGCTGCGCACGAACGCCGTCGAGTAGAGGATGCTCACCACCGAGGGCAGCACCTTCAGCGGATCGCGGTGGGTGATCACGACGCGAGCGTCTGGGTACTCGCCGAACAACACGGGCAGGAGCCCGAGCCACGACGGCGATTTCAGCACCCAGCGCGCTCCCGCATGGCGCGACTGCAGGTGCTGGAGGAAGCGGCGATGGAAGGCGAACGCCACCGCCTTGTCGGCGCCCGCGTAGTGCGCGGCGTAGCTCGGGACCATGTGGCGGCCCATCAGCTCGTCGCTCACGAAGGTCGGCGGCGTGATCTGGATGTCCTCGACGGGGATGCGCGCGCCGAGCTCGTGCATCGCCGGGTACTCGGGGACGATGCGGTTCCACAGTTGGATCTCGTCCTCCGCTCGCGCGATGCGCGGGTCGCTGGCGTAGCGCTCGGACTCCGGCGCGGGGCACGGGAAGCGCACCTCCCAGTGCAGCGGCACGCGGTTCGCCGGGTCCTGCATGAAGAGCTCGTGCAGGATCGTCGTGCCCGTGCGCGGCAGCCCGGTGATGAAGATCGGCTTCTCGATGCGCTGCGCGGCGATGCGCGGATCGAGGCGGCGCGCTTCGCTGAGTCGCAAGCGGTTCTCGAGCCAGGTGAGCACGTCGGCGCGCACGAGCATGCGGCCGAGCGCGTGGAGCTTCGCCTCCGTGTCGCAGGCGCGTACGAAGATGCGATACGGCGTGAGGAATTCTTCGCCTCCGAAGTCGCGCAACCCGGTGTTGCGCTGCGCCTCGGCGAGCAGCTCGTCCGCCTCGAGCCGGATCCACTCGGGACGCACGGACGCGTGCAGCGAGCGCACCCAATCGGGGCGCGGTCCGGGTTGCCAGGGATCGTCGTTCTCGATCACCGCGAGTCCTTCTCGTGCGTTCGCACCTTGGTATCGCGGCGCGCGCGCGTGCGCCGGCTTTGCGGCACGCTGGCGCGCCTCGGAGGCCAGCATGGCGGGACGCATCGACGGGAAGGTGGCGGTGGTGACGGGCGCGGGCTCGGGCATCGGGCGCGCGATCGCGACGCGCTTCGCGGCGGAGGGTGCGCGGCTCGTGCTGAACGACGTGGTCGATCCCGGCCTCGCTTCGATCGCGAGCGAGCTGCGCGAGCGCGGCGCGGAGGTGGAAGCTTGCCCGGGCGACATGAGCGTCGCCGCGATCGCCGATGCCGCGGCGCGCCGCGCGGCGGAGCGCTTCGGGCGCATCGACGTGTGGGTGAACACCGCGGGCGGCGGTCTGCCGCGCGCCTTCGAGGCCACCGACGAGCGCAGCTATCGCGCCGAGATGGCGCGCAACCTCGACACCGCCTGGTTCGGCTGCCAGGCCGCGCTGCGCGTGATGAAGGAGCAGCGCAGCGGCTCGGTCGTGAACTTCTCCTCGGGCGCCGCCTGGCTCGCGTCCGCGGGCCTGCACGCCTACGCCGCCGCGAAGGCCGCGATCCTCTCGCTCACGCGCAACCTGGCCGCCGAGTACGGCCCGTACGGCGTTCGGGTGAACGCGGTCCTGCCCGGGCCGATCCTCACGCCGGTGTTCGCGGAGTACCTGAAAACGCTCCCGGGCGGCGGCGCGAACGCCGGCAGCCACGTGCCCCTCGGCCGACTCGGCAAACCGGAGGAGCTCGCCGCCGCCGTCCTCTTCCTCGCGAGCGACGACGCCAGCTACGTGAGCGGCGCGAGCCTCGCCGTGGACGGCGCGATCACCGCCGTGCTGACGCCGCCGCAGGGAACGTGAAGCAACTTCCCGAATTGGGGTCTGACCCCGATTCGGGAAGTCACCCCGATTCGGGAAGTCGCGATACCGTGCGGGCGCCCCAATCAAGGAGACCGCGATGAAGGCCGCCGTACTGCGCGAAGTGAACAAGGCCCTTTCGATCGAGGACGTCACGATCGACAACCCCGCACCCCACGAGGTGCTGATCCGCACGGTCGCGGCCGGCGTGTGCCACAGCGATCTGCACTTCCAGAACGGCTCCTACGGCTACCCGATGCCGGCCGTGCTCGGCCACGAGTCGGCAGGCGTCGTCGAGAAGGTGGGCTCCGAGGTCCACTACGTGAAACCGGGCGACCACGTGATCACGTGCCTCTCGGTGTTCTGCGGCCACTGCGAGTACTGCACGAAGGGCCGCCCGGTGCTGTGCAGCGCCAAGTCCGAGACGCAGCGCCCGCAAGGCGGGAAGTCGCGCCTCTCCAAGGACGGCGCACCCGTCTGGCAGTTCCTCGATCTCTCGTCCTACGCCGAGCAGATGCTCGTGCACGAGAACGCGGTCGTGAAGATCGACCACGAGATGCCCCTCGACCGCGCGGCGCTGATCGGCTGCGGCGTGATGACCGGCGCGGGCGCCGTGATGAACACCGCGCGCATCCCCGCCGGTTCGACCGTCGCGGTGATCGGCTGCGGCGGCGTCGGGCTCGCGGCGATCCAAGGCGCGCGCATCGCGGGCGCCTCGCGGATCATCGCGGTCGACACCGTCCCGTCGAAGCTCGAGCTCGCGAAGCGGATGGGTGCGACCGACGGCGTGAACGCGAAGCTCGGCGATCCCGTGGAGCAGGTGAAGCAGCTCACCGGCGGCGGCGTCGAGTTCTCGTTCGAGGCGATCGGCTTGAAGAAGACCGCCGAGCAGTCGTTCGAGATGCTGCGCAACGGCGGCACGGCGACCGTGATCGGCATGATCCCCGTCGGCACGAAGATCGAGCTGCACGGCGTCGACTTCCTGTTCGAGAAGCGAATCCAGGGCTCGAGCATGGGCAGCAACGCGTTCCGCGTGGACATGCCTCGCTTCGTGGAGCTCTACAAGCAGGGGCGGCTGAACCTGGACGACCTGATCAGCAAGAGGATTGCGCTTGGGGATGTGAATGCGGCGTTCGAGGATTTGAAGAAGGGTGAGGTGGCGCGGAGTGTGATCCTCTTCAACTGAGGTTGTTGGGGGGGAGTCGGTGCGGGCAGCGCGGCCGCGGCGGGGCGGGGGCGCTCGCACGACCTTCGGGGTGGAAGGGCGCGGATCGGCGCGGCCTTGGGCCGCGCCTCCCGCGGGCTTCGCATTGTTAGGGGCCTGGGTGGCTTGCGGGCGCGCGTCGAAGTCTCGCGCGCCGGGGAGGCGTCGCGTGCCGGTGAATTGCGCGCGGTGGAAGGCTTGCGCGCGTCGAAGACTCGCGCGCCGGAGAAGAGTCGCGTGCTGGCGAGTTGCGCGCCGGGGAAGGCGAGCTCGGCGGAGAGCGCGCTTCGAAGACTCGCGCGCTCAGGGGGCTGGGGCAGGGGGCGGAAGGCGGCGGAGGGCTTCGCGGGCGGGGGTGAGGTCGGGGCCCGGCGCGGCCCGCGGCGGCGGGCCTGCGGGGGGGGGTGGTCGGCCGGGGCCGAGCTCGAGGGCGCGTTCGAGGTGGTGGCGGGCGGCGGTGAGGTCGCCTTGGGTGGCGAGCAGGTCGCCGAGGTTGGCGTGGGCTTCGGCGAATTGGGGGCGGGAGGCGAGGGCGCGATCGAGGTGGGTGAGGGCGGAGCCGAAGTCGCCGCGACGC
>CAZCTH010000010.1:0-81627 GCA_964501435.1 uncultured Spirochaetales bacterium
GTCGAGGTCGCCCAGCCCGGGCGGAAACGGCGCGGCCGCGACCGCGTTCACGACGACGCGGTCGATCGCGACGCCGATGCCCGCGCGCACGCGCGCCACCAGCTCCGCCGTCTCGCGCGCGGGCAGCTCCTCGGCCAGGGCCACCGGCAGCAGCAGCGTGCGGCGCGGGTCCGCGATCAGCGCCTCGACCGCCGCGGCGTTGCGGCGCAGCGGCCCGCCGCGCACGGCGGAGACGACCACGCGCGGCACGTCGAGGAACGTGAGCCCGTGGCCCGTCGCCGGCGCGTCCACGACGATCAGGTCGTAGCGCGGAGCGCCGCGTGCGTCCGCCTGCTGCTCGAGGTGCCAGAGCTTCCCGAGCGTGATCAGCTCGCGCCAGCCGGGCGCGGCGTCCATCAGCTGGCGGAACGACTTGTTACGGACGACGAGCCCGACCGCGCGCTCGGCGCGCAGCTGCAACCCGACGTACTCGGTGAGCGCGGCGTACGGGTCGAGATGAAGCACGTCGAGGCCCGGCGCGAGCTCCCGGCCGGCGTAGCCCACGGGGCCCGCACCCGGCGCGACGAGGCGCGCCACGTGCTCGTCGAGGCCCACCTCGGCGAGCAGCACGCGCTTGCCCCGCTCCGCCGCGGCGAGGGCGAGCGCAGCGGCGACGGTGGTCTTCCCCGTGCCGCCCTTCCCCGTCACGATCACGAGGCGCCGGTCGAGCAGCGGGCGCAGCGGATCGGCGGTGGGCACGGGGGTCGGCTCCTCGCCGCGGTCGCTCCGAGGCGGCGACGCAGGCTAACGGCGCGCGAGGCGCTTACAAGCAATCGCGCAGGCCTGCGGCGGCTCGCGCAGCCCCTAGGATCGTGCGCGGCCAGGCGCGCGCGGGAGGAAGCACGTGAAAATCGCGGTGATGGGGGCAGGCGCGGTCGGCTGTTATTACGGTGGCATGCTCGCGCGCGCGGGCTACGACGTGACGCTGATCGGCCGCGCGCCGCACGTCGCGGCGATCCGCGCGGCGGGGCTTCGCCTCGAGACGCGCGCCTTCGACGCGCGCGTCCCGCTCGGCGCGAGCACGGAGGCTGCGTCCGCCGCGGGCGCGGCGCTGGTGCTGTGCTGCGTGAAGTCGAGCGACACCGAGGCGGCGGGCGCACAACTGGCGCCGCACCTCGCAGAGGGCGCGGTCGTGCTGAGCCTGCAGAACGGCGTGGACAACGCGCCGCGCCTCGAGGCGACGCTCGGCCGGCGCGTGATCGCGACGGTCGTGTACGTCGGCACGGAGATGGCGGGCGCGGGCCACGTGCTCCACCACGGCCGCGGCGAGCTCGTGCTCGGCGCCGCGCCCGAGGCCGCCGAGATCGCGGCCCTGCTGAGCGCGGCCGGCATCCCCGCCAGCGTGTCGCCCGACGTCGTAGGCGAGCTGTGGGCGAAGCTGATCCTCAACTGCGCCTACAACGCGCTCTCTGCGATCACGCGCCTGCCCTACGGCGTGCTGCGCCAGCAAGTGGGCGTCGAGGGCGCGATGCGCGACGTCGTGGCCGAGTGCCTCGCCGTGGCGCGCGCGAGCGGCGTCACCGTGCCCGGCGACGCTTGGGAGGCCGTGGAGCGCATCGCGCGCACCGTGCCCCAGCAGTACTCCTCGACGGCCCAGGACGTGATGCGCGGCAAGCCGAGCGAGATCGACCACCTGAACGGCTTCGTGGTGCGCGAGGGCGCGCGGCTCGGAGTGCCGACGCCGGTGAACCGCGTGCTGCATGCCGCGGTGAGGGGCATCGAGGCGAACGCCGCGCGTCGGTAGATCCACGGATTGAGCGGCCGCGCGGCCCTCCCGATGAGCCCCCGATCGGCGGGCCCCATGCTCCACACCGCTCTCGACACGACCTGGGCCGTCGCCGCGCTCGCGATCGTCGCGGCCGCGATCGCGTGGCTGGCGCGGCGCACCGGGCGCCTGCTCGACGGTCTCGGCCTCGGGGCGACGTGTCTCGCCCTCATCGTGGGCGCCCATCATCTGGCCGACTACGGCGCCGCCCGCGAGGCCGACGAACAGCGCGAGCGCTTGCTCGGCCTCGCGTCCGTTTTCGCCGCCGAGACGGAGGCGCTCGGGCACGCGCGCATCGGCTTGGACACGCCCGCCGACGACTCGCGCTACCTGCGCCTCGTCGATCGGCAGCGACGCTGGGTCGGCCGCAATCCCGAGATCGCCGACGTCTACACGTACCGGTTGCTGGCGGACGGGAGCATCGGTTTCATCGTCGACTCCGAGACGGACTACGACCGGAACGGCGACTACGCGGGGGAGCTCGAGGGTCGCACGGCGATCGGCGAGCGATACCTGGACGCCACCCGAGAGATGCGAGCCGCGCTCGCCGGCGAGGCGACGGTGGAGGCCGCACCGAACACGGACGACTGGGGAATCTGGGTGACCGCCTTCGCTCCGCTGCACGATGCGCGTGGCGCCGTGGAAGGGGCGCTGGGCGTCGACTTCGCAGCAGACGACTGGATCGCGGATCAAACCGCCGAGCGGATGCACGTCTACGCCCTCGCGACCGCACTGCTCGCGCTCAATCTCGTCGGCGGCATCTTCGTGTTGCTCGGCCGCAAGCAGCGCGAGAAGCTGCAGCGCGCCTACGAGCGCGCGGAGGCTGGGGCCCGAGCGAAGGCCGACTTCCTCGCGGTGATGAGCCACGAGATCCGCACGCCGATGAACGGCGTGCTGGGCATGGCGGAGCTGCTGTTGCGCGGCCCCCTCGAGGCGGAGCAGCGCGGCTACGTGGAGGCGATCGACGGATCCGCGCGCCACCTGCTCGGCGTGCTGAACGACGTGCTCGACTTCTCGCGCGGAGAGCGCGGTGCCGTGCAGTTCGAGGCCGCGCCGGCTCCGTTGCGCGAGCTCCTCGAAGAGGTCGCGCGGATGCACCGCAGCGCCGCGCAGGCGAAGGGCATCGCCCTCGCGGTGCACGCGGACGACGCGCTCGCGGCGAGCCACCTCGTGGACGCGCTGCGCCTCACGCAGGTGCTCAACAACCTGGTCGGAAACGCCGTCAAGTTCACCGGGTGCGGCGGCGTGTCGCTCACGGCGGCGCGCCTCGGCGCAGACGCGGCGGGCGGCGAGCGCGTGCGCTTCGAGGTGCGCGACAGCGGCGTCGGCATCGCCCCCGATGCCCTCGGCGCGATCTTCGAGCCGTTCCGCCAGGCCGACGGCTCGACCGCGCGGCGCTTCGGCGGCTCGGGGCTCGGGCTCGCGATCGCGAAGCGGCTCGTCGAGAGCTTCGGCGGCTCGCTCGCCGTGGAGTCGCAACCGGGCAGCGGCTCCCGCTTCTGGTTCGACCTCGCGCTCGCGATCGCGCCGGAGCCCGCACGCGCGGCGCGGGTACAGCCGCGCGACGGCGCTGACCTCGAGCGGCGGCGCCGCGTGCTGCTCGTCGAGGACGACGCCACCAACCAGCGCGTCGCCCAGGCGATGCTCGAGACGCTCGGCTGCGACGTCGTGCTCGCGCCGAACGGCGACGCCGCGCTCGCGCTCGCGGGGGAGCCCTTCGATCTCGTGCTGATGGACTGCCGCATGCCCGTGCGCGACGGCTACGCGACGACGGCGGAGTGGCGCCGCCGCGAGCCCACCGGCCGCCGCGTGCCGATCGTCGCGCTCACCGCACACGCGCTGCCGGGCGAGCGCGAGAAGTGCGCTGCCGCCGGCATGGACGACTACGCGACGAAGCCGTTCACGCTGGCTCGACTCGAAGCCCTCGTCGCGCGCTGGGCTGGGCCGGCCCCGCGGCAAGGGAACGCTCCGCATGCGGCCGCGCTCGCAGCGCACCCGAGCGCGCCGCCCGGCGAAGCGCTGCTCGACCCCTCGGCACTCGCCGCGCTGCGCGAGCTCGACCCGAAGGACGAGCACTTCCTGCCCGAGCTCGCGGACGAGTTCGCGCAGCGCGCTTCAGAGCTCGCCGCCGACGCGCGCGCCGCGCTCGCGCGCTCCGATGCCCGCACGCTCCGCGCGATCGCCCACCAGCTCAAGTCGAGCTCCGCGCAGCTCGGCGCAGTGCGCGCAGCGGAGGCCGCGCGGGCGCTCGAGCAGGCGGCGACGGACGGCGCCGAGCCGAGTGCGCTCGCCCCACTCGTGCAGGGGCTCGAGGCGAGCCTCGGCGCGACGCTGCCGGCGCTGCTCGCGGCGGCCAGGGGCGCGCCCGCCGGCGCGCCGCGCGCGAGCGGCTGAGGCCGCGCGCTCAGTGCTGCGCGCCGCGCAGACGCTCTTCGAGCTTCTCGGGGGCGAGCGGCTCCGAGAACCAGTAGCCCTGCCCTTCCGTGCAGCCGAGCTCGCGCAGGATCTCGAGCTCGCTCTCGGACTCGATGCCCTCCGCGACGAGCTTGCAGCTCATGCCGCGGCACATCGCGACCATCGCGCGCACGACGGAGCGCGCCGATGCCGTCGTCGGGAGCTGCTGCACGATCGAGCGGTCGAGCTTCACCGCCTGGAGCGGCACGGTGAGGAGCGCGGCGAGCGAGCTGTAGCCCGTGCCGAAGTCGTCGATCGAGAGGCCGACGCCCAGCGCGGCGATCGCCTCGAGGTTGCGCGTCGCGACGTCGGAAGCGTCGAGCATCATCGACTCGGTGATCTCGAGCTCGAGCTGCGCGGGCGGGATCTGCGATGCGAGCAGCGCGTCGCTGAGCCGTCGCGCGAACTCGCCGTCTTGAATCTGGACCGCGGAGAGGTTCACCGAGAGGTGAAGGTCCGGGAAGCCCGCGGCGCGCCAGCGCGCGAGCGCCGTGGTCGCCGCCTCGAGCGCCCACGCGCCCATGCCGACGATCGCGCGCGTCTTCTCCGCGACGGGGACGAACTCGCCGGGCGGAACGGCGCCGAGCTGCGGGTGGCGCCAGCGCAGCAGCGCCTCCGCGCTGCGGATCGCGAGCGTGTCGAGCGCGAAGCGCGGCTGGTAGACGAGATGCAGCTCGCGGCGCGAGAGCGCTTCGGAAACGTCGGCCTCGATCACCGCGCGGCGCTTCGCGCGCGCCTCCATGAGCGGCTCGAACACGCGCACCTGGTTGCCGCCGTCGCGCTTGGCCTCGTACATCGCGCGATCGGCGCTGCGCATCAGCTCGTAGCGCGTGCGTCCGTGATCGGGGGAAAGCGCGAGGCCGATGCTGAGGCGCAGACTGCGCTCCTTGCCGCCGACCAGCACCGGCGCCTCGGCGGCGCGCAGGATGCGCTGCGCCACGCGTTCGGCGTCGACGCGCGTGACGGGGCCGAGCAGCACCGCGAACTCGTCGCCGCCCCAGCGCCCCGCCGAGCCCTCGACGCGCAGGCGGCCGATGGCGTCGTTCAGGCGCAACGTGCCGAGCAGCCGCTCGGCCACGTGCCGCAGCAGCTCGTCGCCCGCCGCGTGACCGAGTGTGTCGTTGGTCTCCTTGAAGCCGTCGATGTCGACGAACAGGACCGCGAAGCGACGCGCGTCGCCGCTCGCGAGCGCGGCGTCGAGCCGACGCTCGAAGAGCTGGCGGTTGGGAAGGCCCGTCACGCCGTCGTAGTGCGCGAGCTTGTGGATGCGGTCGCCGACGAACTCCGTCACGTCGTGGATCGTCACCGACAGCACCGCGCCGTTCGGCGTCGAGCGGCGCTCGACGAGCGCGCGGATCGTGCGCGGCTCCTTGCCCGCGAGGCGCAGCTCCGGATCCGCGAGCGGCGCACCCGCGAACAGCGCGACGGCTTTCTCCCGGTCCTCGGGAGCGACGAACGCGACGATCCATTCGGCGAGCGTGGCGGGCAGGAATTCGGGCCTGCCGAGGATGCGGAGCGCTTGCGGCGTGAAGTCGAGACGCTGCGCGCCCTCGTCCCACTCGAACTGGCCGATGCCGGCGAGCTCGTGTCCGCGCTCGAGGCGGCGCTCGCTCGCCTCGAGGCGCTGGAACGCGCTCACGGCGCGCAGCGCGAAGCGCAGGCGCTGGCGAAGGAGCGGCAGGCTGACGGGCTTGGTGAGGAAGTCGGTCGCGCCCGCCTCGAAGGCGGCCTCGACCGCGGGATCGTCGGAGCGACCGGTGAGCATCAGGATGGGCAGCGCTTCGGGCGGATGCGTGCGGCGCAGCTCGGCGCAGACCGACGTTCCGGACCGATCGGGAAGCTCGACGTCGAGCAGCACGAGATCGGGCGGCGCCTGCGCGATCTCCGCGAGGGCCTCTGCGCCCGTCGCGGCGGCGCGAACGCCGTAGCCGCCCGCCGTGAGCGCGCGGCCGACGATGCGCTGCACGAGGGGGTCGTCGTCGACCACCAGCACGGCGAATGCGTCTCGCGATTGAAGGTGCACGCGTGCCTCGGTGCTGCGAGACACCCGCTGCGGAGTCCCTGCGTGCGTGTCGTCTCCCGTCGGAGCGCGCTTGACGCCAATGCGCGCGCCCGAGCGCGCGGAGCGCGGCCGTGCGCACGTTTTCTCGCGTGAACTACGTAGCCGCGGCGTGCTCCCGAGGGCGCGCTACTGCGCGAAGCCGCGCTTCTTCAGCTCGCGCACGTACTCGGCGAGCTGCGGGTCGGCGGAGACCATCTCGGAGGTGCGCGACTCGAACTCCGCCGCCTCGCGCTCGAGCGGCGTGCGGTCGATCGGCAGGTCGAGGTAGTTCGCCGCCTGCTGGACGAGCGCGAGCGTGCCGCGCGCGTTCGGCGAGAGCGGGATGTAGTGCGGCAGGCCTGCCCAGAAGCTCACCGTCTCGAGGCCGGCGTCGGGGTAGATGCTGCCGAGCACGCCGGGCATGCCCGTCGGGCCCTCGTAGTTGCTCGCGCGCAGGCCGAGCTCTTCCATGCGTTCGGGCGGCCAGGCGAAGCCGGTGACGTGCACGGGCAGCGAGTACACGACGTCGGCGAGGTACGCGCCGAGCAGCACCACGCGCGAGACGCGCAGCTGCTTCGCGAGCCGCACCATCTCGTCGCACCATTTGCGCCAGTGCGTGTGCGGCTCGGGGCCGACGCCGATCACCAGCTCGGTGCGGCCGGGGATCACCGCGTAGTGCAACGTGAAGCGCGGCCACGCGACGTGCCGGCGGCCGTCCTCGGACTGGCGCACGACGGGGCGCTGCACCGTGAAGTCGTAGTAGTGCTCGCCGTCGATCTCGCCGAGCGGCGCCGCGCCGAGCGCGTCGGCAATGAAGCGCGCGGCGTTCGAGGCCGCTTCGCCCGCGTCGTTCCAGCCCTCGAACGCGAGCAGCAGCGCCGGCGCCTCGAGCGCAGGCTCGACGTCGAAACGGATGTCGCCGAGGGCGGGGACCATGCGACGCAGCATTGCAGATCGACGCCAAGTGCGCGCCCGAGCCGAGACGCAACCGAACGCAAACCGCGCGTCGAACCCGAATGGGGTCAGACCCCGATCGGGTTCGGCCCGGCCGGCGGAACCGGGTGGGCGGGCGGCGTGCGGCGGCGGCTCGGCGTGCGGATGCGCTCGGCCGCGTCAGCCCGCGTCGCAGACGGTCCGCGCTGAACCCGAAAGGGGTCAGACCCCAAATGGGTTCGGCGCGCTCAGCGCACGAAGCGGTAGCCGTGGCCGCGCACGCTCTCGATGTGCTTCGGGTTCGCGGGGTCTTCCTCGACGTAGCGGCGCAGGCGCACGATGAAGCTGTCCACGACGCGGGTGCGGGTGTCGGGCTTCAGCCCCCACACCGATTCGAGCAGGTCGCCGCGGGTCAGCGGCTCGCCCTCGTGCACGATCAGCTCGCGCAGCAGCGCGGCCTCGCGCGGCGTCAGCTGGATCGTGCCGCTCGGCGTCTCGAGCTCGAGGCGGTCGAGCCGCGCGACGACCTTGCCGAAGGCCACCTCGCGCGCGCTCGCCGGCAGCTCCGCCGCGTTGTCCCACTTGCGCCGCCGGAGCAGCGCGCGCAGGCGCACGAGCAGCTCGTCGAGGCGGAACGGCTTCGTCAGGTAGTCGTCGGCGCCCTCCTCGATGCCGCGCACTATGTCGCCGCCTTCGTCCTTCGCGGTGAGGATCAGGATCGGCACGAAGTTGCCCGCCGCGCGCGTCCGCCGCGCCACCTCGAAGCCGTTCATGTGCGGCAGCATCACGTCGAGGATCACGGCGTCGAACTTGGGCTCGCGCGCGAGGCGCTCCGCGGCTTCGGCGCCGTCGCCGAGGATCTCGACCTCGTGCCCCTCGGCCTCGAGGTTGAACGCGAGCCCCTCCGCGAGGTGGTGCTCGTCCTCGACCACGAGCAGCCGAGCCACCTAGTGACTCCCCGCCGCGCCCGGCGCGTTCGGTGACGGCGCCGCAGCCGCGGCGCCCGCGCGCGCAGCGTCGCCGAGCGCGGGCTTCGCGGCGCCATCGCTCGCCGCGCCCGGCGCCGCGCGCAGCGTCACCGTGAAGCGGCTGCCGCGCCCGACGCCCTCGCTGCGCGCCTCGACGCGCCCGCCGTTCCGGCGCACGAGGCTGTTCACGATGAACAGCCCGAGGCCGAGGCCCGCGGCGTCGCGGCCCACCTGATAGAAGCGCCCGAAGATCTTGCGCAGCTCGCTCGGCGCGATGCCGATGCCGCGATCGGCGATCTCGGCCCGCACGCGCCCGTCGGGCGTCTCTTCGAGCGCGACGCGGATCTCGAGGGGCGGCTGCGAGTACTTCACCGCGTTCTCGAGCAGGTTGCGGAACACCACCGACAGCTCCGCGGCGTCTCCCAGCGCGGTGAGCGGCCGCTTGCGCGCCATCGCGATCGCGCCCTCGGGCAGCGCGTGGGCGCGCCGCACGTCGTCGGCGGCGTCGCGGAGGATGGCGGTGAGATCGACCGGATCGCCCGGCCGCACGCGCACCTTCTCCTCGCTGCGCGCCGCGGCGAGCACGTGCATGACGGTGCGCTCGAGCCGCGCGACGTCTTCCTGCATGCGCGCGACGAACGCCTTCTGCTTCTCGGGGGCGAGCTCGCGCCGCTGCATCGTGTCGAGGTAGAGCTGCAGCGAGGCGATCGGCGTCTTCATCTCGTGCGTCACCGCATCGATGAACGCCTGCTGGCGCTGGCCCGAGCGGATCTCGCGCACGAGCCAGATGCACAGCAGGAGCAGGCCGACGAAGATCGTGAGCGCCACCAGCGAGCCGAGCCCGATCGCCGCCCAGTGCGCCGCGCTCAGCCCGGCCTCGGCGTCGGCCGGGCGCCAGCCGCGCACCACGATCACCTGCCACGCGATGCCGAGCGCGAGGGCCAGCACCATGAGGGTGATGCCGAGCGCGAGGGGATAGCGGATCGAGCGGCGGGGCATGCGGGCGGGGCTCCGGGTGGTTCCAACGTAACGAGTCCGGGCGCCCGAGGGCGCGAACGCGTCGCCGGCGCGCGATCGCGACCGACCGCCCCCCACGCGGAACGAAACGGGGTCTGACCCCTTTGGGTTCGCCCGGCTGGATTCCAGGCCGGCCTCCCGTGCCTTTAGAATGCCGGAATGCGCTGGCTCGCCTTTTCGCGCGGTCTCGCCGTCTGGGCGCTCTCGGCGTTCGCGGCGAGCGCCGTCGGGGCCACCGAGCTCCCACCCGAGGGCCACTGTCCGGGCGACCCGGGGGTTAGTCCAGTGACCGGCGCGGGATCTCCACCACCCGCCGAAGACACGCTGGACGCCACCCGCGCCCCGCTGCAACTCCGCCCAGGCACGACGCTTTCGTACACCGATCTGCCGCACCTCCGCGCGCTGCTTCCGCCCGAAGTCTGGAGCCACCGCGACGCGTTCTTCTTCGACGGGATGCGTCTCACCCTCGGCCCGTGTCATCGCCGCTTCGCGCCGTCGACCGCCTTCGCGGCTGCAACGCGTGCGCGCGGGGGCGATGCGCGCGTGGACGGCGACGGCAATCTCGCGGACGACTTGGGCGGGCTTCCTTTCGCGATCGAGGCGATCGCCCCGGACGCCCCGGACGCGGGAGCCCGCTGGGCGTGGAACCTCGAACGACGCGACCGCGGCGCCGGGTCGATCGGCTCGTTCCGGATCGTCGACCTACCCGATGCGCGCCGGCTCGCCGGACACGTGGAACCGCAGACCTTCTCGGGCACGTTCTTCTTCGTGCCCGCCGACGGCGGCGACCGGAATCGCTGGATCGCCGGCGGCGAGCTCCGCGATCCGCCCGACGCACGGCTCCTCGCGTGGCGCCAGTACCGACTCCGCACGGCCGACCGCGACGCTCGCCGTCCCGACGACGTCTTCGTCTACTTGCCCGCGCTGCGAAAGATGCGCCGCGGCGTCGGCTCGCGCAGTGACGGGATCTTCGTCCCCCGCTACCGCGTGGCGGGCCCCGGCAATGCGCGGGTCGTGCCCTACGGGCAAGGCGGGCGCCTTGGAGCGATCGAGGCGGGACATGCCGGCGCGATCGCGGTCGCCGAGGACATCGACCGCGGCTTCACGGGGCTCGCCCTTCGCCCGAACGCCTGGACGTGGCGCGTAGTCGCCGAGGGCGCGGTGATTGCGCCGCTGAATGCGCGCGTTCCCGGCTGGCCGCTGCGCGAGGGTCGCAACTACGGACCGAGTGGACTCTCGCTCGCGAGCGACACGTGGGACGTTCGCTGGGCCATCGCCATCGAGGGCCGCGCGCGAGACCCGGAGCGGCCCCTCCCGCGCGTCACGGTTTGGCTGGACGCGCAGACGGTGCAGCCCCTGTACGTGATTCGCCGCACGCAGAGTGGCGCGCTGCGCGAGGTGGGCGTGCTCGCACACCGCTACACCGGCGACGACCCCGATGCCGCGACGCGGCCGAGCGGCGCTTCCGCGAGCGCGTTCCACCCGGTGGCCGCCGCCTTCCTCGCGCTGCCCAGCGGCGGCTGGCGACGCGAGAGCTGGGACACGCGCTCCGTCGCGCTCGACCCGGTCGAACGGCGCGCCCTGCTCTCCACCGACGCCCTCACGCGCGGGCGCTGAACGCTCGCGGGCCGCGGGTCAAAACGCGTAGCGCAGCTTCGCGTACACGTGGTCGAGGTCGCGCACCGGCGAGAGGCCGTTCTCGACGTACGTGAACTCGCTGAGCACGTCGTCGTCGTTCGCCGAGAAGCCGTTGATCCCGCGCAGGCGCCGCGTCCATCCGCCGGTGAAGAAGCCCAGCCCGAGAGTCGCCGAGACGCGGTCGGTGAAGCGCCAGGACGCCTCCGGCAGGAGCGCGCCCGAGTGCGAGCGAAAGTCCCACACGAAGTTCGCGGTGAGCTCGAGGCGGTCCTGCAGGTATCCCGTTCCGACGTTCGTGAGCCACAGGAACGTCCACGGGCCGTCGGCGGTCATCCCGCGCTCGTACCCGGCGACGTAGCTGATGAACAACTGGCTGCTCAACAGGAACGTGCGGTGCGCGTTGAGCGCACGGAAGAAGGTCGGGCGTTCCGCGGAGATCGTCAGATTGAACGTGTCGACGCCGGAGAGACCGTCCATCGCGCCGTTGTCGACGACGTTCAGGCCCTCTTGCCAAGTGAGCTCGAAGCTCCAGCTCGCGCCGGTGAGGTCCTCCGCGAAGTCGCTCGAGAAACCGAGCACGTTGCGCTTGCGGTAGGCGAGCGCCGCCGAGCCGAGGCCACCCCACACGAACTGACGCCGGCCGTACGCGCCATTCCCGCCGGCCCTCCGGTGCGCACGCGTCACGCGCGTGAGCGAGGCGAATCCGTCCACCAGCCGGCAGAACTGCGGCTGTGCGAACGAGCAGCGGCCCAGCGCGAACGCGCGAAGCGGGTCGCACTTGGAGAGATCGTTGCCGTTCGATTCGCAGCCGAGCGCCGTCGCGAGCATGAGCAGGTTCCAGGAGAGCGCCGCCGTCTCGCTGCGGAACGGTTGGCCCGTGAATGGATGAAGCAGCGGCGCGTTCGAGCCGTCCTCCGTGCGCACGACGCCGCCATCGACCGCGACGTCGTAGCCGCTCATCCCTGGCCCGAGGCAGCCGGGCAAGGCGAATGCGTGGCCGCCTTCGAAGCGCGTGCACACGGCGCCGCCCGCGAAACCGACCGTTCCGGGCTGCGCGACGGCGCCGTCGAGCGTGCTCCAGCGCGGATTCCGCTCGGTGCCCTCGATCCACGGGAACGCCTGAAAGAGCGCGCTCGCCTCGGCGTTCAGCAGGTCGATGCCTTCGAGATCGCAGCGCGTCCCATAGTGGCTCCCGCATCCCAGCAGGGCCTGCTGCGGAACGCTGAGATTCGCCTGCAGCGAGTCGCCGTACCAGAGTGCGGCGGCGATCGGCCCGACCCCGCCGGGCGGCGGCGCGAGCGGGCCGTCGCCGACGTCGGCATTCAGATTCACGAGCGGCGTCGGGACGGAGGCACCGAAGCCCCCGTGCCGAATTCCTGGATTCACCGCGAGCAACTGCGCGTGAAAGCTCGCCTGCGCGGCGGGATCCCGCGAGACGAGCGCGTCGAAGGCCGACACGCCGGCATCCGAGCCCGCCAGGATGTTGCTCCACAGGGCGACGTACGTCGGCGGCGCGCCCGGCGCTTGGCTCGGTGCGCGCGTGCTGTTCCAGATCGTGAGACCGCACGCGCCGGGATCGACCGCGGGCGTACTGCCCACGGTCGCCGCGCACAGGAAGGCGAACATCTGCTGGTTCGCGGAATGGTCGCGCAGCGCACCGTTCGGCTGCAGGCAGGCGGGCTCGACGCCCGTCGCGCACTCCCCGGCCTCCATCGCCCGCCGCGGGCGCCCCGTGCGTGGGTCGACGTTGCGCGCGTACTCGAACAGGATCCTCGGATGCGGCGTGTCCTCGTACCCGTAATAGTCGCTGAGCGAGAAGCTGAAGCGATCCCAGCGCCACTCGACGCGCGCGCCGAGCTCGAGGCCTTCGGAGTCGCGCCACGGCTTCGGCGGGCGCTGCTCTCCCGCGATCCCGGCTCCCGTGAGCCCGTGCTGCCAGAGGCCGAGGCCCTCGTCGCACGCGGTTCGCGGCGTGAACGGCTCGCCGCAGATGCCGAGATCCTGGGGCTCGAAGGCGTCGAAGATCGTCGCGAGCTCGACGCGCACGTCCTGGAGCGGACCGACGTCGTAGAGCGAGTAGATCGCGCGCAGCGCGGCGACGGGGATGCGCGACTCTTCGAGCGAAGTGAGCGGACCGAGCGCCACGTCGGTCGGGTTCCACTGATCCTGGTTGCGGAAGAGCTCCGTCTTCCCCCACACGATCGTCTGCTTCCCGACGCGGAGCCAGAGCCTACGCTGCGCTGCCTCGAGATCGACGTAGAGCTCGCGCAACTCGTGCAGCGGCTGCTGGCTCGCGCCGTGATTCCATTGCAGATCGCTCACGGTGAAATACTGATCCGCGTCGTCGAAAGCGTCGCGCATCAGGGCCTCGCGCACGGAGCGATTGGGCAGGAAGAGGCCCCGCGCTTCCCAGGGCACCGCGCGCTCGCTCGTGCGGCGCTCGGGTGCTGGGCGGTACGGGAGCGCGTATGCACCCGCGTTTCCGAGCACCGGATGCAGCTCGGCCGCGTCGAACGGGTTGACGCGGTCCGCGAGACGCCCGATCGGGTCCATGTCGCACGTGGCATTGAACAACAGCTCCCGATTGCCGTAGCCGCGCAGGCTGTCCTCGCGCAGCCTGCGCGATCCGGCGCGGCAGCCGCGCTCGCGCGCGAGGACGTAATAGCCCGCGTCGTCTCCCGGAACGCCGAACGAGCCGCGCACGCCGTCTGCGCCGACGCTCGCGCCGAACAACTCGGCGAGCGTCGGCCCGAACAGCACGGAAGTGGCGCGGCGCTGGCCGCTCGGCAGGTCTGCGTTGCGCACGCCATCGGAGCCGAGCACTGCGCCGTCGAGGCGCGTCTCGTCGTCGAAATAATAGGCGCGGCGGTCGACCGTCTCCTGGCCGCCCGCAGAGCCGACGCGCCGCCCGTCCTGCAGGCGCGCGGGCAACTTCTGCGGGTGACGGCCAAACGCATTCGCGCTGCGGAAGAGACCGCAGCCATGGGAGTACACGCAGTCGAACTTGACCTCGGCCCGCGCGACGGCGGTGATCGAGGAGAACGGCCCGAACCCGGCCGGCGCGAGCTGCGCTTCCGCCTCGACCGCGAGCACGTGCTGCCACGCGTACAGATCCCACGCGTCGCTGCCGCCAAAGTCCTCCCACCCGAAGACGACGCGCATCTCGTAGTGTCCGTGCACGTCGACGCGGTCGCGCCAAGACGGCGTCGCGGGCGGCTCGCTTCGCGCGTCTTCGGAAGCGGCGGCGAGCGGGCTCGCGACGAGCAGCAGTCCGGCAATGAACCCGCTCAGGCTCGCGCTCCGCACCGCGCCCTCCGCGCTTGTTACGGAGGACGGTATTCCGGAGCGATCGGGGCCGCACCGCCAAGTGTGCTTGCGGGGTACGGCGGCCGGAGTCGCCTCTCAGGCCCGCGCCGCCCGCGCCCCCATCCAGCGCCGATACGCCGGCGGCGGCGCGAACGCGAGCCACCAGCACACGGCGTTCAGCAGCGCCGAGGCCGCCACCGCGAGCTGCGGGGCCGGGTCCTTCGTCAGGTCGGCGCCCGAGAGCAGGAGCGGGATCAAGAGCACGTCGGCGACGAAGCCGCCGAGGGACGACACGCTCCACAGCAGGAAGCGATTCGTCACGACCGAGTCTGCGAGCCCGAGCCGCTCGCGCTTGCGCGCGGCGGACCATGCCGCGAGGCCCTCGAGTGCGCCCCAGCCGAAGATCACCGCGAACACCACGCAGGAAGCGGCGATCGCCGCGCCATTGGCGGCCGGGTCGGTCACGCCGAGCTGCAGGTTCCGCACGACGCTGCCGATCGCGAGCGCGTCGAGCGCGATGGCCCCGAGCGCGAGCGCCGCGGCCCAGCGCGCGCCCGGGCGGAACGTCTGCCAGGTGAACACGGCCAGGCCGGCGAGCGCCGCGAAGGTGCCGAACCAGGAGACGATGCCCGCGACGCCGGAGGTGCCGAGCTCGCCCTGCTGCTTCGCGATCTCGCCGAGGATCGCGGCGGGCTGGGAGAGCGCGGCGAAACAGATGAGCGTCGTGCCGAGGGCGGCCTCGGGCAGGCCCTTCGTGCGAAACGCGATCCGCAGCAGGCGCACGCCCACGCCGATGCCGGCGACGATGTAGAGCGAGACGCAGAGCATCACGAGCGCTTGCACGAGGCACCCCCTCGCCGTCCGCTTCGGCCAGGGGCGCGGGGCGCTTGACCGCTCCCGCGGGCGAGGCGCCCGCGCGCTTGCGGGGGGTGCGCCCGGCCCGGCTCGCGTGGGGAGCCCGGGCGTGCATCGGCGCGCGCGGCTACTCGGCGGCGGGGGCGGCCTTCTTCGCGGCGGCCTTCTTGGCGCGCGGCTTCGCGGCCTTGGCGGCCGCCGCCTTGCGCGGGCTCGCCTTCTTCTTGGCGGGCACGACGCGCGCCGTCCCCGGGTCGGGCTTCTTCCCAAAGCGCTTCCCGCCCGCGGGCTTCCCGGGCGCGGCGCCGGCGTCCGCTTCCGCGGGGGCCGGGGCCTTGCCGCGCTTCGCGCCGCGCGCGGGCTTCGCGGCGGCCGTCGCGTCCGCGGCCGGGGCGCCCTCCGCGGCGGCCTCGCCGTCCTTCACTTGCTTGCCGCGCGGCGGGAACTCGAAGCCGTGGCGGCCGGTGTCCTTCAACACCAATTGTGCACTGAACGGCCGGCCGTGCCGGGACGTGAAGTCCGTCAGCAGCTCGGTCTTGCCCTCGCGCAGGTAGTGGAGCGCCTCGTCGCGCGTGATCTCGCGCTTGCACACGGTGCGCGGGAACACGAACAGCGCGTGGTCGGGCTTCTCGGGCTTCTCGGGCGGCGGCTGGCCGGCGTCGCGCGCGGCCTTCTTCGCCGCGCGGAACTGCGCCTGCGTCTCGGCGTCGGCCACCCAGCCCGTGCACGCAAAGTGCGTGGGCGTCTCGATCACCTGGCACTCTTCGCCGCCGAACGGGCACTTGCCGAGCGGCTCGGTGTTCACCTCGTACTCGGGCGTCTCGCTGGCGGCCTCTTCGTTCCAGCCCGCGGGCGCCACCTGCAGCCGCCACTCGTCGCGATCGACCTCGAGGCTCGCGCGGTAGGTGCGGCCGCTGCGCGCGGTGAAGCCGTCGAGCACGGGCGTCTTGCCCTCGCGCAGCAGCGCCGCCACGGCGGTGCGGTCGAGGTAGCGGCCCGAGGTGTCCTTCCAGAAGCGCATCGGGCAGTCGGGCGTGCCCTCGGGCAGGTTCTCCACGGGCTTGCAGCGGTAGAACCACGCCATCTCGATCACGGGCCGGCCACAGCTCGGGCACGGGCCGAGCTCCGCGTCCTTCGCGTACAGCTCGTCGTACTCGAACGTCTTCGCGCGCTCGACGATCTCGCCGGCGTACTCGCGCATCTCGTCGAGGAAGTCCTTCGCCGTGCGCTCGCCGTGCTCCACCTGGCGCAGGTGCTGCTCGATCTCGCCGGTGAGCGCCGGCGAGGCGAGGCGGTCCTCGTGGATGCGGCGCAGCGTGTCGATCAGGCGGATGCCCTTCACGGTGGGCCGCAGGCTCTTCCCCTGCCGCAGCGCGTAGCCCTTGCCGATCAGGTTCTCGATGATCTCGGCGCGCGTCGCCGGCGTGCCGATGCCCTTGTCGTGCATCACGGCGGCGAGGCCTTCGTCGTCGAGCTCGCGGCCGGCGTTCTCCATCAGCGAGAGCAGGCGGCCTTCCGTGATGCGCGCGGGCGGCTTGGTCTCTTCTTCCTGCGAGAGCACCTCGTCGAGGCGCACCGGCACGTCGTTCGCTTCGTCGCGGCCGCGCGCGAGCGCGGGCAGCGGCCCGGCGGCCTCCTCGTCGTCGCCCGCGGGCAGCACGGCGCGCCAGCCCGGCTCCATGAGCGCGCGGGCGCGCGTGCGGAAGTGCTCGCCGCTCGCGACGGTGGTGCGCTCGACGCGCTCCCACAGCGCGGCGCCGTGGAACGCGCCGAGGAAGCGGCGCGTGACGAGGTCGTAGAGGCGGCGCGCGTCGCCGCGCATGTCGGCGCGCGGCAGCACGCCGGTGGGCACGATCGCGAAGTGGTCCGAGACGCCGGCGTCGTCGAACACCTTGTCCTCGTTCTTGAGCCCGTCCCGTAACAAGCGCGCGGCGCCCGCCGCGTAGTCTTCGACGCCCTCGCCGCGCGCGGCGGAGAGCTTCTGGAGCACGCCGTCCACGGTGGCGCGGTAGTCGTTCGGCAGGCAGCGCGAATCGGTGCGCGGGTAGGTGAGGACCTTGTAGGCCTCGTAACAAGCCTGCGCCGCGCCGAGCGTGCGGCGCGCGCTCCAGCCGAAGCGGCGGTTGCCTTCGCGCTGCAGGCTCGTCAGGTCGAACAGCGGCGGCGCGCTCTCGCGCGAGGGCTTGCGCGTCTCGCTGGCGAGCGACGCGGAGCCGCGCGCGGCGGCGACGATCGCCTCGGCGCGCGCGCGGTCGAAGATGCGGTCGTCCTTGCGCTCGGTGTCGTCGTTCTCGGCGAAGGCCGGGTCGAACCACGCGGCCGTGTAGGTGTGATCGGGCGCCGCGAAGGTCGCCGTGACGCGCCAGAACGGGCGCGGCACGTGGGCGAGCACCTCGAACTCCTTGTCGACGAGCAGCGCGAGGGTCGGCGTCTGCACGCGGCCGGCCGACCAGGCGCGCGTCTCCTTGCGGCTCTTGAGGCGCTTGGTGAGGGCGCGCGTCGCGTTCATGCCGATCAGCCAGTCCGAGTAGGCGCGGCACTCGGCGGCCTGCGCGAGGCCCTCGAGCTGCTTGCCGGGCATCAGGCGCGAGAAGCCGTCGCGGATCGCGTCGTGGGTCATCGACTGGAGCCAGAGGCGCGAGATGGGCTTCCGGATCTCGAGGTACGACACGATCTCGCGGAAGATCAGCTCGCCCTCGCGGCCGGCGTCGCAGGCGTTCACGAGCCGGTCCACGTCGTCGCGCTTGGCCAGCTTCTCGATGATCCGGACGCGGTCGGTCTGGCCCTTCTTCTTCTTCAGCTGGAAGCTCTGCGGCAGGATCGGGAGCACGTCGAGCGTCCAGCGCTTGAACTTCTCGTCGATCTCCTCGGGCTCGAGCAGCTCGAACAAGTGGCCGACCGCGAAGGTGAGGACGTGCTGATCGCTCTCCCAGTAGCCCTCGTGCTCGGTGAACCCACCGAGGGCCGCCGCGATGTCGCGGGCGACGCTCGGCTTCTCCGTGATCACGAGTGCCTTCGCCACTGAGTCCACCCCTCTGCGCGATCCCCCCAGGGGCATCCTCGCGCATCCCATTCTTAGAAGCCTGCCGGCAGGCGGCCCGATTTAGCCCGCGAGTTTTGGCGTGGCAAACCGGCGCCCGTGGGCGAGGCCCACGCGTCGGGGCCTTTGCGCCCGAACTTGAGCCGGAGCCGGGCCCTGCCCCGCGATTCGGATCGTTCCTGATGTGGGGGCGGTTGCGCGCTTCCGGGGGGTGGCAGACGCTGCCGCGCCTTCCCCGAGGAGCCCCGCGCATGTCCCAAGCCCAGCCCATCACCGGCCTCACCGCGGACCGCATCGCGCCGCACGTGTTCCTGTGCGGCGACCCGGAGCGCGTGCCGCGCATCTCCGCGGGCTGGCAGAACGCGCGCGAGGTGTGCCGCGTGCGCGAGTACCGCGTGGTCGTGGGGGAGCTCGGCGGGGTGCAGCTGTGCGCCGCGTCCACCGGCATCGGCGCGCCCAGCACGGCGGTGATCCTCGAGGAGCTGATCAAGCTCGGCGCGCACACCTTCATCCGCGTCGGCAACAGCGGCGGCCTCGCGCCCGACCTCGCGCTCGGCGACCTCGTGATCACCACTGGCGCCGTGCGCGACGACGGCACCACGAAGTCCTACGTGATCCCCGAGTTCCCGGCGGTCGCCGACCACGCGATCGTGGGCGCGCTGCTCGCGGCTGCACGCGAGCGCGGCGCCCGCCATCGCGCCGGGATCACGTGGTCCCTCGACGCCTTCTACATCCGCAACGCCGTGCTCACGCCCGGCGGCGGCATGGCCTCGATGAGCGTCGGCGGCTACTGGACCCACGAGCAGCGCCAACGCATCGAGGACATGCGCGCCGCGCGCGTCGTGAACTGCGAGATGGAGAGCGGCGCGCTGCTCACGCTCGCGGGCTTGTTCGGCGTGCGCGCGGGCTGCATCTGCGTCGTGAGCGACCGGACGCCGTGGGCGGGGCCGAGCGAGATCGACCTGAACCGCAACATGGCCCAGTGCATCGAGGTCGCGACCGACGCGATGCTGCGCGTGGCCGTGCGCTAGCGCGGCCGCGAGAGGATCGCGCGATGGAGATCCGAACGGCGCGGCTACGGCTCCGACCGTGGGCCCGTGCCGACGAGCCCGAGATGATCCGCAACGCCAACGACCCCGCCGTGGTGCGCGGCACGGCGTCGATGCCGCACCCGTACACGGCCGCGGACTTCGCGGCGTTCTTCGCGCGCACCGAGGCGGCACGCTTCGAGTGGCATCTCGCGATCGAGCTCGGCGGCGCGGCGATCGGCGGCATCGGCTTCCACCCGCGCACGGGCCTCGAGCGCTACACGGCCGAGGTCGGCTACTGGCTCGGGCGCGCGCACTGGGGGCGCGGCTACGCCAGCGAGGCGCTGCGCGCCGTCGCGGAGCACGCCTTCGCCACGACCGAGACGCAGCGGCTCGAGGGCCGCGTGTTCGCCTGGAACGCGGCGTCGGGCCGTGTGCTCGAAAAGGCGGGGTTCGCGCGCGAGGCCGTCACGCGCCGCTCCGCGTTCAAGGACGGCACGCTGCTCGACGAGTGGATCTACGCGCGGCTGCGGGGCGAGTAGCTCAGAGCCCGTACTGCTTCAGCTTCGTCCAGAGCGTGCGCTCGCCGATGCCGAGCAGACGCGCCGCTTCGGCCTTGTTGTCGTCGGCGGCGCCGAGCGCTCTCAGAATCGCCTTGCGCTCCGCGTCCGCGACGGCGGCGGCGAGATCGAGCGCGATCCCCGGCTCGGCGTCGGGCGCGCCCGCCGTGCGCGGCAACAGCTCGCGCACGAGCGCGGCATCGACGTCGCCCGCGGGAGCGAGCACGACGGCTCGCTCCATCGTGTTCCGCAGCTCGCGCACGTTGCCGGGCCACCGGTACGAGCGCAGCAGCGCCACGGCACCGGCGTCGAGCGCGAGCGCGCCCTTGCCCAGCTCGCGGCCGAACTCCGCCAGGAACGCCGCCGCGAGCCTTGGGATGTCTCCGGCGCGCTCGCGCAGCGCGGGCATCTCGATGCGCAGCACGTTGAGCCGGTAGTAGAGGTCCTCGCGGAAGCCGCCGGCGGCGATCGCCTCCTCCAGCTTTCGGTTCGTCGAGGACACGATCCGCACGTCGACGCGAACGCGGCGGTTGCTCCCCACCGGCTCGATCACGCCGTCCTGCAGCGCGCGCAGCAGCTTGGCCTGCAGGCGCAGGTCCATGTCGCCGATCTCGTCGAGGAAGAGCGTTCCGCCGTCGGCCGCAGCGAGCTTGCCTTCGCGATCGGAAGCCGCACCGGTGAACGCGCCGCGCACGTGGCCGAACAACTCGCTCTCGAGCAGATCGCCTGGGATCGCGGCGCAGTTGAGCGGCACGAACAACTTCGCCGCACGGGGACTGCGGCGATGGAGCGCCCGCGCGACCAGCTCCTTGCCGGTGCCCGTCTCGCCGGTGATCAGTACCGCGCCGCGCGCGGGCGCGAAGCGCTCGATCTGGTCGAACACGCGCTGCATCGGGGTGGCCTCGCCCACCAGCTCCTCGAAGCGCGGAGCGCGCTCGGCCTGCTCGCGCAGGAAGCGATGCTCGCTGCGCGTGCGCGCATGCTCGAGCGAGCGCTGGATGAGCAGCTCGAGCGCGTCGATGTCGAACGGCTTCGCGAGAAAGTCGACCGCACCGAGCTTCATCGCCTCCACGGCGGCTTCGACCGTTCCGTAGGCCGTGAGCACGATCACCGGAACGTTCGCGTCGAGCGCGCGGAGGCTCCGCAGGAACGCGATGCCGTCGAGGCCGGGCATGCGCAGATCGGTCAGCACGAGCGCCACCGATTCGTCGGACAGCGCGCGCAGCGCGCTCTCGGCGTCCTCGAAGGGGCACGCCGTGTGGCCGAGCCGGTCGACGAGGATCTGCAGGACGCGCCGCGTGCGGCGGTCGTCGTCGACGATGGCGATGCGCTTCATCCCTGCACCTCCGCGAGCGGCAGCGCGACGCGCACGCGCGTCCCGAGGCCGGGCTCCGAGTGGATCGCGATGCTCCCGCGGTGCTCGTGCACCACGCGCTTCACGAACGTGAGGCCGAGCCCGACGCCGCCGGAGCGGCCCGTGACGAACGGCTGGAACACGCGCTCGCGCAGCTCGGCCGGGATTCCGGGGCCGTCGTCGCGCACTTCGAATCCGCCGAAGCCCGGTGTCCCGGTCAGCAGCGAAACTTCGATGGTGCCCCCCTCCCCGAGCGCCTGGACTGCGTTGACGAGCAAGTTGATGGCCACCTGATGGATCCGCTCCGGCTCGCGCGCGACGAGCGGCTCGCCCTCCGGCGCGGGCGCGACCAGGATGCGGATCCGCTTCGCGCGAGCCGAGTGCATCGCCAGCTCCGCCGCGCGCACGAGGAGCGGCGTGAGCGCGCCAGGCTCGAGCGCGGGCGTGCGATCCGGCTTCAGCGTCAGCAGGTCGTCCACGACGCCGCCGAGTCGCCCCACCTCGTCGCCCACCATCTGCGCGATCTCGTGCACCTCGGCGCCGGCGTCGGGCGGCAGCGAGCGATCGAGCAGTTGCGCCGAGCTGCGCAGCACGCCGAGCGACGTGCGGATCTCGTGCGCGACGCCGGCTGCGAGCTCGCCGACGAACGCGAACTTCTCGGCTTCGACGAGCTCGCGCTGCGTGCGCTCGAGGTCCGCCGACATGCGATTGAACGCGCCGGCCAGGGCTCCCAGCTCGTCGTCGCTGCGGACCGGCACGCTGAGCGGCGCGCCGCCGTCGCGCACGGCGAGCTGACGCAGCGCCTCCGCGAGCTCGGTCAGCGGGCGGACGACGCGGCGCGCCGCAACCGCCGCCGCAGCGAGCGCCGCGGCGAGCGCGACGCCCAGCGTGACCGCCATGCGCGAGCGCAGCCGGGCGACCGGAGCCATCACGTCTTCGCGCCGCTGGATCACGAGCACGTCGAAGGCCGGCAGGCCGCTGGCGAGCGCCGCCCGCCCGACGATCGCGTCCTTGCCCGCCACCCAGTCGGGTGCCGCCAGCGGGCGGGTGTGCGCATCCCGCACGCCGCGGCGCGCGAACCCCGCGAGCTGCGCCGGTTCGCCGCCGACGACCGCGCCGCCTTCGGTCACGACCACGTCGGTCGCGACGCGCTGCGCCGCGAGATCCTGCCGAACGATCTCGGTCACCGCGGAGAGATCGCGCCAGTCGTACAGGCCGTAGAGCGTTCCGAGCCGGCGCGACGCGTCGTCGGGGTCGGGGACGGGCGCTGCGATCACGAGATGCGGCGACGCGAGAAACGGCAGCGCGAGGGGCCCCGCAACGCCGGTCGTCGACTCCGCGAGCGCCGGGGCGAACGCGGCGGCCCGCGTGCCGCCGATCGCCGCGGGGTCGCTCGCCGCGATCGTCTCCCCCGCCTCCGAGACGACGAGATATTGCGGCGCGCCCGCGCGCCGCGAGCGAAGCGCCGCGAGCGCGATCGAGACCCGCTTGTCGACGTCGCCGACGCGCAGATCGCGCATGAGATCCTGCTGCGCGAAGGTCGCGAGCGCGTCGCGCTCCGTGCGAATCGCCGCCGAGAGCTGGTTCGCGGTGTGCCGCGCCTCGCGCGCGAGCGCGCGGCCGACTTGCTGCTCGAGCGCCTCGCTCGCGTTGCGCGTCGCGAGCCACCCGAGCCCGAGACCCGGCAGCGCGACCAGCGCGAACGCGAACACGAGCAGCTTGTTACGCAGCGAGACTCGCGGTACGGATTGCTCCGACAGGGGCGGCTCCACCTCAGGCGGCTCGACCATGCGTGCACTCACAACCGCTGGAATGGTGCACGCTAGCACCGGCTCCCGCACGCTCGCGGCGCTGCGTCGCGCGGCCCTCTGCGCACTGCTTGCGGTCGCCTGCCCGAGCGGGGCGATCGCGCAGGCGACCGGCGACGCCGAGGACGCCGCCGCAACCACCGCCGGTGCCGAGGCTGCCGCCGCGTCCGAAGCGGGCGCGGCGGCCGCAGATCGGCCGGTGTTCTCGCTCGGGCCGCTCGACTACCGCGCGGCCCGCGGCATTCGTTTCGGCGAGAGCGGGCTCACGCTCGGAGGCTTCACCACCCTCGAGGTCGAGCGAAGCGACGGCGAGCCGGCATCGATCGCACTCGACGGCATCAACCTGCTCGCGCTCTACGAGCCCGTCGACTCGTTCCGCGTCTTCGCCGAGCTCGAGGTGGGCGATCTCGCGAGCTGGGAGACGAGCGGCGGGCCGGTCGAGTCTTCGCCGCGAGCGAACTTCGAGCGCCTCTACGCCGAATACGGCCACAGTGACGCGTTCAACGTGCGAGTCGGCAAGTTCCTGACTCCCGTCGGCCAATGGAATCTCGCGCCGGCGGAGCCGTTCGTCTGGACGTCGACGCAGCCGGCGATTCTCGAAGTCGGTCTCGACGAGCACCAGACCGGCGTCGCGATCTTCGGCTCGTTCTACCCCGAGCAGCGCGTCGTCCGGTATTGGGTGTACGGCCAGGTGATCGACGCATTCGACGTCGAGCGCGACGAGACGCCAGCCGACCGCAGCGTCGGCGCTCGGCTCGAGACCAGCGACGCGCGCGGTGCGTGGACCTTCGGCGGATCGCTGCTCGCATCGGAACGGCAGGGAGCGTGGACCACCGCGGGCGGCCTCGATGCGAAGTGGCGTGGCGAGCGGCTCGAGGTGTCGAGCGAGCTGCTCGTGTCCGGGGGCGACATCCCGGACCGAGATTTCTGGGGCGCGTTCGTCGAGGCCGCCTATCCGCTCGATCGCGTGTCGCCGCGCCTCGCGAAGCTCTATTTGGTCGGGCGCCTCGAGCACTTCGACGCGCGTGGCGTGGGCGCGACGCAGCTCGTCGACTTCGGCCTGACCTGGCTCCCGAAGGACTGGCTGAACGTGAAGCTCGGCTACCGCGCCGCGATCCACGACCGCGGTGACCTCGGTGACGGGCTCAAGTTCACGCTTTCGGTGTTGTTCTGATGCGAGCGGCTCGCACGCTGCTCGCCACGCTCGCGCTGGTGATCGCGGCGGCTGCGCCCACGCGCGCCGAGGAGCTCGCCGTGATCGTGCACGCGAGCCGCACGCTGAGCCTCGACGCGGCCCAGGTTGCGCAGATCTACCTGAAGCAACGGCGTCGCTGGCCCGACGGCAGCGCGATCGTTCCCGTGAATCGCGAGCCGGGCAGCCGGGCGCGCGAGGGATTCTCGCGCATGGTGCTCGGCCGCTCGTCCCAACAACTCGCCCTGTACTGGAATCGGCAGTACTTCCACGGCGTCCACCCGCCGGCGACGTTCGCGTCGGACGAAGCGGTGAAGCGCTTCGTCGCGAGCGAGCCGCGCGCGATCGGCTACGTGCGCGCGTCCGCCGTCGAGCCGACGGTGCGGGTCGCGCTCCTGCTGGTGCTCGACGACTCGCCATCGCCCCCTCCGCGCGAGTAGCCCGCGCGCGGCGAGTCGACTCTCTCCACGCTTCGAGAGCAAGCCGCGTACCGGTTCCGCAGCACGCGGCGCGCGCGCGCCGCGCTCCACCCTGCCGAAATCGGCAGAGCCCCGCCGTACGCAGCAGGTCGCTCCGCCGTGGCGCCCGCCCCGCCCACGCACCCGCGACCGCAGCGCGGCACTGGCCTTGCACCAAGCCTCCGCAAGGCCGCTCCGTGCCCGCCAAGTGGGCGAAGCGAGGCGCGGCGAGCTCAGCAGGAGTCTCACGTGACGTACAGCAACCTCTGGACGAATTTTCGCGGCCTCGCGGTCGCGAGCCTCGCCCTCGCGATCGCGTTCGGCGCGGCGCCGGCGGACGCCGGCAAGAACAAGCAGAAGAACGCCCCGGCCGCGCCGGCGGCTAGCCACCTGCGCCCTCGCGGCGTGTGCAGCGAGTCGGCGAACGCGCTCTTCTCGGCGTGTCACGCCGGCCTGGTCGAGGATGCCTTCCGCGCACGCGCGATCTGCTTGAACCTCGCGGATGCGGGGGAACGCGAGGACTGCCTCGACGAGATCGACGACGCGCGCGAAGACGGCAGCGAGGAGTGCAGCGAGCAGCGCGACGCGCGCCGGGCCCTGTGCGCGAAGATCGGCGAGGCGGCCTACGAGCCGGACATGGACCCCGCGCTGTTCCAGGATCCGCGGGCGCCGTCGCGGCCGAACGACTACTTCCCGCTCGCCATCGGAAACCACTGGGTCTTCGAAGAAGGCGACGAGCGGATCGAGATCACGGTCGTCGGCGAGACGAAGCGCATCGCGGGCATCGACTGCATCGTGCTCAACGATCGCGTCTTCGAAGACGGCGTCCTGATCGAGGACACCGACGATTGGGTGGGTCTGCGCACGGACGGAACGGCCGAGTACTGCGGAGAGCTCTCGCGCGACTACGAGCTGTTCGCAGGCGACGACCCGGAGACGCCCGAGTTGGTCTCGATCGAAGGGACGTTCAAGGCGGGCGTCGAGGGCGCGAAATCCGGGACGCTGATGATGGGCACGCCCGTGGTGGGAAGCGTCTACCGCCAGGAGTGGTTCGCCGACGAGGCCGAGGACGTCGGCACCGTGGTCAGCACGACCTACCGCTACGGCCAGGACGCCTTCCTCGATTCCGGCGTTCCGAAGGCCCTCGCGGAGCTGATGTGCGCGAACGGCGACTGCGTCGTCGTCGCGGACACCTCGACGCTTTCGCCGCGCGGCTACGAGCACAAGTTCTTCGCGCGGGGCGTGGGCTTCTTCCTCGAGACCAAGCCGCGCACCGGCGCATTCGTGCCACTGATCGCGTGCAGCCACGACTCGCGCTGCGCGTCCCTGCCGCTGCCGTGACGACGCGGGACCGCGGAGCGCGCCCGTAGTCCCCGGCGCGCTCCGCGCCTCCGCCGCCTGCTCGGCCTCGCGCCGGGCAGGCGGCGCTCGCATTCGCGCCCGCTGCCGCACACGGGCACGCCGGCCGCCGCAGCCGGGCGGGCGCGCCGCCGCTCACCTCACCAGCTCGACGGGCACCGGCATCAGGTTCCAGGTGAGCACCGAGTTCGGCGACGGGTTCGTGTAGACCGTCTCGCGCACGGCCTTGCCCGCGACCCACACGTAGCGGTTCAGCTGCTTCGCGCTGTCGTTCGCGACGTACAGCTCGTCCGTCCCGTCGCCGTCGAGGTCGGTGAGCAGCGCCGCGTGCTCGAAGCCCTTCGAGTCGAGGTCGATCGACTCGGTGGACCACGCGGCCTTGGGATCCGCGCCGGGGCGCGCGAGCCAGAGGCCCGTGTCCTTCGCCGCGATGACCATCTCCTTCTTGCCGTCGCCGTCGAGGTCGCCAGCCGTGAGGAAGCGGCACATCGGGTCGGCGAGGGTGACGACGACGGCGCCCGCCGCCGGGTCGGTGCCGGCGTCGTAGCGCTTCACCTCGAGGTTGCCGCCCTCGGCGGCCTCGACCGAGACGTAGAGCTCGTCGCGGCCGTCGCCGTCCACGTCCGCGACGAGGATCTCCTTGGCGTGGCGCATGCCGAGGTCGGCGACGACGGTGCGGCTGCCCGCGTCGCCGGGCGCGAAGCGCACGACCTCGCCGGGCTGCGGCGTGCCGTCGAGCTTGTTCGGCGCGCTCGGCGTCGCGTAGATCTCGCGCTTGCCGTCGCCGTCGAGGTCGCCCAGCTCGATCTCGTGCACGAAGGTGTCGGCCTTGCGGTCGAGCTCGGCCACCGCGAAACCGCCGCCGTCCTGGGCGCGCAGCGTCGCGACGACGCCCTGGTCGTGGGTGGCGATCGCGAGGGCCTGCTTGCCGTCGCCGAACAGGTCGCCGGCCTCGCCGTCGCGCATGCGGTCGAAGGCCCCGCCGAACTTGGCTTCCCAGAGCGTCTCCACCGGCGCGAGCCCGCCGTCGCCCTTCTGCCAGCGCTTCACCGCGGCGCTCATGCCGCCGAGCGTGATCACCGAGGGCCCGCTGCCGGGGAGGTCCACGACCATCGCCTTGTGGAACACGTTGCTCGCCGGGTCCGAGACGGAGCTCGCGCTCCACGCGCCCGCGGCGCGCGTCAGCACGACCAGCTCGGACTGCGGAATCTGTTTGCCGTCGTCGCCGGTGCGGAAGGTGGAGAGCGCGAGCAGCAGGCCCCGCGGCAAGTCGGCGGGCGTGGGCGGCGCGACGGGCGCCTCGGCGACCGCGGGCGCGGCCTCCGGAGCCGGCGCCGGCTCCTCGCCGCCGCAAGCGGCGAGCAGGAGCGGGGCGGCGAGCCAAGCGAGCGAGAGCGGGCGGCGGGCGGCGCGGGCGGGCATCGGGAGCTCCTCGGTAGGCGCGCGTTCGGTCGCGCGCGCGCCGGATTTAGCAATCGCACCGGCGCGCGCCGGCACCGTCCGGGGCTCCGTCGGCGCGCAGCGCTGGCCCTCTCCGCCTGCGGGTGTTAACTCGCGCGCGTGGCCGACCTCGCTCCGCCGCGCGGAACGCGCGACTTCTACCCCGACGACCTGCGCCTGCGCAGCTGGCTCTTCGAGCGCTTTCGCGGCACCGCCCTCGCCTTCGGGTTCGAGGAAGTGGACGCGCCCGTCGTCGAGCACGCCGAGCTCTACCTGCGCAAGGCCGGCGAGGAGATCGTCGACCAGCTCTACCACTTCGAGCTCCACGAGCGTCACCTCGCGCTGCGCCCGGAGCTGACGCCCTCCCTCGCGCGCATGGTGATCGCGCGCCAGGGCGCCCTGCGCCTGCCGCTGCGCTGGTTCGCGATCCCGCAGTGCTGGCGCTACGAGCGCATGACGCGCGGCCGGCGCCGCGAGCACTACCAGTGGAACATGGACGTCTGGGGCGAGCCCGACGTCACCGCCGAGGCCGAGCTGATCGCCGCGATCTTCCACGCCCTCGACGCGATGGGCCTCGCCTCCGGCGACGTGAAGATGCGCCTGAACCACCGCGCCCTGCTCGAGGAGAGCTTGCGCCGCGGCGTGCTCGCGCAGCGGCCGGAGGCCTTCGCGCCGCTGTGCGTGATCGTGGACAAGCTGCCGAAGATCGGGCGCGACGCCGTGCTCGAGCAGCTCACCGACGCTGCAGGCACCGTGCAGCTCGGGCGCAGCGAGGCGGAGTCGGTGGTCGCCCTGCTCGAGGCGCGCGGGCTCGACGACGCCGCGCGGCTCGCGGGCGCCGAGTCGCCGGCCCTCGCGCAGCTGCGGCGCCTGTTCGCGCTGCTCGACGCCTACGGCGTCGCCGACCGCGTCGCCTTCGACGCCTCGGTCGTGCGCGGGCTCGCCTACTACACCGGCGTCGTGTTCGAGGCCTTCGACGCCGCCGGCGAGCTGCGCGCCGTGTGCGGCGGCGGCCGCTACGACCGCCTGCTCGAGACGCTCGGCGGGAAGCCGATGCCCGCCGTCGGCTTCGGCTTCGGCGACGCCGTGATCGCCGAGCTGCTCGCCGAGCGCGGCAAGCTGCCGACGCCGCCGCGCGCGCTCGACGCGGTCGTGTTCCCGATCGGTGAAGAAGAGCGCACGATCGCGATCCGGCTCGCGCGCGAGCTGCGGCGCCAGGGCAAGCTCGTCGAGTTGGTGCTCGGGAGCCTCAAACCGAAGCGCGTGTTCGCCGATGCGAACAAAGCGGGCGCGCGGCACGTTTATGTGATCGGACCCGAAGAGCGCGAGCGCGGCGTGGTCCGCGTGAAGGACCTGCAGACTGAAGCGCAGCGCGATGAAGCGCTGCCCGAACCGGCGAGGTAGCCACCGAACTCCGATGCACGCCTGGACGATCCGCGACAGCCTCGAGACGTACAACGTTCAGAACTGGGGACGCGGCTTCTTCAGCGTCAACGAGGCCGGGCAGCTCGAGGTCCGGCCGCGCGGCGAGAGCGGCCCTGCGATCCCCCTGCCCGTGCTGATGGAAGACCTCCGCCAGCGCGGTCTGCGCAGCCCGATGCTGCTGCGCTTCCCGGACATCCTGAACGCCCGCGTGAGCCGGCTCGCGGACGCGTTCCGATCCGCCTCGGCCGCCTACAACTACACCGGCAAGTTCCGCGGCGTGTACCCGATCAAGGTGAACCAGCAGCGCCGCGTCGTCGAAGAGCTCGTCGCGTTCGGCGCCGAGCACGGCATCGGCCTCGAGGCGGGCAGCAAGCCCGAGCTGTTGATCGCGCTCGCGCTGCTCGACACCCCGAACGCGCTGATCATCTGCAACGGCTACAAGGACCGCGCCTACATCGAGACGGCGCTGCTCGCGCAGCGGCTCGGCCGCACGCCCGTGATCGTGATCGACCGCTTCCACGAGATCGAGCTCGTGGTGAAGGTGGCGAGCGAGCTCGGCATCCGGCCGCACATCGGCATCCGCGCGAAGCTGCAGTCGAAGGGCGCCGGCAAGTGGATCGACTCGACCGGCGACAAGTCGAAGTTCGGGCTCACCGCGAGCGAGATCGTCGACGCGGTGGAGCAGCTGCGCGCGAGCGACATGCTCGACTGCCTCGAGCTGCTGCACTTCCACATCGGCTCGCAGATCACCGCCATCCGCGCCCACAAGGACGCCCTGCGCGAGGCGACGCGCATCTTCGTGGGCCTGCACGAGCTCGGCGCGAAGCCGCGCATCCTCGACGTCGGCGGCGGCCTCGGCGTCGACTACGACGGCTCGCAGACCAATTTCCACAGCTCGAAGAACTACACCGTGCAGGAGTACGCCAACGACGTGCTCGCCTCGGTGCAGGAGGCCTGCGACGGCGCGGGCATCGCGCACCCCGACATCGTCACCGAAGCCGGCCGCTGGATGGTCGCGCACCACGCGCTGCTCGTGTTCGACGTGCTCGGCGCGAGCGAGGTCCGCATCGGCCGCAAGCCCGAGCCGATGAAGGACGACGACCCGAAGGTGCTGAAGGACCTCCACGAGGTGTGGCAGGGCGTCAACAAGAAGAACGTGATCGAGTCGTTCCACGACGCGATGCAGATCAAGGAAGACGCCGCGACGCTCTTCAACATCGGCCAGCTCGACCTGCGCGGCCGGGCGCGCGTCGAGCGCCTGTTCTGGGACTGCTGCGAGAAGATCCAGAAGATCGCGGCCGACCTGAAGGAGGTGCCGGAGGAGCTCGAGGAGCTCGAGAAGGGCCTGGCCGACACCTATTATGGAAACCTGTCGGTCTTCCAGAGCATGCCCGACCACTGGGCGGTGAAGCAGCTCTTCCCGGTGATGCCGATCCAGCGCCTCAACGAGCGGCCGACGCGCCGCGCGATCATCGCCGACCTGACCTGCGACAGCGACGGCAAGATCGACCAGTTCATCGACCAGCACGACGTGAAGAACGTGCTCGAGCTGCACCCGCTCGACGGCCGTCGCTACTACATCGCGGTGTTCATGGTGGGCGCCTATCAGGAGATCCTCGGCGACCTGCACAACCTGTTCGGGGACACCGACGCGGTGCACGTCGTGGTGGACGACGAGGGCGGCTACATGGTCGACCACGTCGTCGAGGGAGAGGACGTGAAGGACGTGCTCACCTACGTCGAGTACGACCAGGCTGCGCTCACCGAGAAGGTGCGCCGGCTCGCGGAGGACGCGCGGCGCCGCGGCGACATCTCGATCGAGGAGGCCACGCGCCTGCGCGCGCGTTACAAGCAGGGCCTGTGGGAGTACACCTACCTGATCCAGGATTCGTGAGCGCCGCGGCGCAACCGGAGTCGGCGCATCGGGTTTCGGGCGATGGACCCGCTCATTCGCGACACGACAGGAGGTTCCCCGTGCAGAGTCCGCTTCGACTCGTGCTCGCCGCCGCAGCGCTGGCGGTGAGCTTCCTCGCCGGCCAGGCGCTCGCCGCCCAGCCGCGCATGCAGGCGGCGCTCGATCACCTGCAGTCCGCGCGGCGCGAGCTCGCGGCCGCCACCGCCGACAAGGGCGGCCACCGCGCCAAGGCGCTCGCCGCGGTGGACGAGGCGATCGAGCAGGTGCGCAAGGGCATCGCCTTCGACCGGCGCAACTGATGCGGGCCTGGTTCGCGGCGGCGCTGATCGGCGCTTTCGGCATCGGCTGCGTGACGGCCGGCGGCGGCCAGCCGCACATGCAGGCGGCGCTCCAGCACCTGCGCGCCGCGCGCGCCGAGCTCGAGCGCGCGCCAGCGCGCAAGGGCGGGCACCGCGCGCGGGCGATCGCGCTGGTCGAGCGCGCAATCGTGCAGGTCGAGCGCGGGATCGCGTTCGACGCCGCGCACTGAGCGCGCCCCTCGCGCGACGCGCGGCCCTGCGACACGCTCGCGGCGTGACGACGCACCGCATCCTCTCCTGGAACGTGAACGGCCTGCGCGCCTGCGAAGCCAAGGGTTTTCGGCGCTGGCTCGATCGCAGCGGCGCCGAGATCGTGGGCCTACAGGAGGTGCGCGCGGACCCCGCCGTGCTGCCGCGCCGCGTCGCGGCGCCGCGCGGCTGGCACACGCACTTCGTGGCGGCGGAGAGGCCCGGCTACAGCGGCGTCGGACTGTACGCGCGCCGTCCTCCGGAAGCGGTCGACACCTCCCTCGCGCAGCGCGCCTTCGACGCTGAGGGCCGCCTCCAGCTCGCGCGCTTCGGGCGGCTCGTGGTGGCGAACGTCTACTTCCCGAACGGCAACGGCAAGGACCGCGACAACTCGCGGGTGCCCTTCAAGCTGCGCTTCTACAAGCGCCTGTTCGAGCGGCTCGAGAAGCTGCGCGCCGACGGCGCGCACGTGCTGGTCATGGGCGACTTCAACACCACGCACACGGACCTCGACCTCGCGCGGCCGAAGGACAACCGCAAGACGAGCGGCTGCCTGCCCAACGAGCGCCGCGAGCTCGCGCGCTGGCTCGGCGCGGGCTGGGTGGACACCTTCCGCGCGTTCGAGCCGGGCGGCGGCCACTACTCGTGGTGGAGCCAGCGCTTCGGCGTGCGCGAGAAGAACATCGGCTGGCGCATCGACCTCGTGCTCGCGTCGCCCGAGGCGATGCCGTACGTGCGCGGCGCGTTCATCCAGGGCGACGTGCGCGGCAGCGACCACGCGCCGGTGGGTGTCGACGTCGCGGCGGGAATCTTCGGAGGAGCGTGAGCGTGGCAAAGCGTGCGAATGGGTCAGGAATGCTCGATGGCGGGGACAGACCTCGGCTGAGCGGTGCAGCGCCCCGCGGCCCCGCGATCGCGCGCGGGATCGCGATCGCGCTCGTCTGCTTCGCGGCGCTCGGTTGCCCGAAGCCCCCGGATCCTCCGACGGCGCCGTCCCTGCCCGCGGCGCCTGCGCTGCCCGAAGGGCCGTCTCTTCCCGCAGCGCCGTCCCTTCCCACAGCGCCTGCGCTGCCCGCAGGGCCGGCCCTGCCCACAGCGCCCGGCGCACCTCCGGCGCCGGGAGTAGGCGCCGACCGCACCGAGGTGCGCGCACCGGTCGCACGACTGTCGGTGCGGGTGGCGGAGTCGTTCCCGCCCCAATACTTCGCGGACGTGACCTCCGGGCTGCCCGACGGCTGCACGAAGTTCGCGCGCACGGCGCTGCGCCGCGACGGCGACGTCGTGTTCGTGGACGTCTTCAACACCCGCCCGGCCCGCGACGACGTGGCGTGCACCATGCTCTACGGCGAGCACGAGAGCGCGGTCGCCCTCGGCAGCGACTTCGTCTCCGGCCGGACCTACGTCGTCGACGCGAACGGGACGCGGGAGAGCTTCACGGCGCAGTGAGCTGCGCGCTGCTGCGCGGCCGCCTGGCGGCGGCCTACCGTGCGCGCATGGACCTGCCCCTTTCCCCCGCACTCACCTACGGCGTCATCACCAGTGCCGCGACCGCCGACGACGCGCGCGTCTCGGCCGAGCGCGCCGAAGCGCAGGGGTGGGACTCGCTCTGGGTCGGCGACCACGTCGCGTTCACGATCCCGATCTACGACCCGCTGATCCAGCTCACGCTGTTCGGCGCGTTCTCGAAGAAGCTGCGGCTCGGTACGTCGGTCTACCTGCTGCCGCTGCGCCATCCGGTGCCCGCCGCGAAGCAGATCGCGACGCTCGATCGCATGCTCGGCGGGCGGCTCGAGCTCGGCGTCGGCGTGGGCGGCGAGTTCGCGAACGAATACGCGGCCTGCGGCGTTCCGCTGCGCGAGCGCGGCGCGCGGCTCGACGAGGGCATCCAGTTGTTACGGCGCCTGTGGAGCGGCGAGAGCGTCACCCACGACGGGCGCTTCTACCCGGTGAAGGACGTGCGCATGCTGCCGCCGCCGGCGCAGCGCGAGCTGCCGATCTACTGCGGCGGTCGCAGCGACGCCGCGCTCGCGCGCATCGGCCGGCTCGCGGACGGCTGGATCTCGTACGTGGTGACGGCGGAGCAGTACCGCGCGGGCCTCGAAAAGATCGCCGCCGCCGCGAGCGCGGCGCGGCGCTCCGTCGCGCGCTTCCACACCGGCCACCTGCTCTTCACGCTCGTCCGCAGCCGCTACGAGGACGCCCTCGACGGCGCGACGGAGCACCTCTCGCGGCGCTACGCGATGGACTTCCGCAGCGCGGCGCGCCGCTATGCGGCGCTGGGCTCGCCCGCCGACGTCGCGGCGCGCATCGGCGAGCTGCACCGCGCGGGCGTGCGCAACGTGATCGTGGACGTCGTCGGGCGCCCGGAAGAGCGCGAGGAGCAGATCGCGCGCTTCGCGGCCGAGGTGAAGCCGCTGCTGGCCCGGAGCGCCTGAGCCCCGGGCCGCCTGGGCGCGGCGTCGCAGAGCCGCTCGCCGCGCACCGGCAGCGCGTGCGCAGCTTCGCGTGCAACCCTGCGGGCGCGCGGATTCCGCGCCTGCGCCCCGTCACGCCCCAAGCGCGGCGCGCCACTTCTCTGCGTGGATCTCCCGCTCTCCGAAACGCGCCGCTACGGGTTTTCGCTGTCGTTCCCGCATCTCGACGACGGGCGCGAGGTCGTGCGGCGCGCGGACGCGGAGGGCTGGGACGCGATCTGGCTGTCCGACCACGTCGAGTTCACCGAGCCGATGCTCGACCCCCTCGTTCAGCTCGCGCACCTCGGCGCCTGCTCGGAGCGCCTGCGCTTCGGCACCGCGGTCTACTTGCTGCCGCTGCGCCACCCGGTGCACGTCGCCAAGCAGGTGGCGACGCTCGACCGGTTGCTCGGCGGGCGCTTCGACTTCGGCGTGGGCGTGGGCGGCGAGTTCGCCGGCGAGTTCGAGGCGTGCGGCGTCCCGGTGACGGAACGCGGCGCGCGCATGGACGAGGCGCTGCCGCTGCTGCGCCAGCTCTGGAGCGGCGAGCCCGTGCGCCACGCGGGCCGCTTCTATCCGCAGCGCGAGACGCGCCTGCAGCCGCTGCCCCGCCAGCCGGGCGGCCCGCCGATCCTCACGGGCGGGCGCTCCGAGGCGGCGCTGCGTCGCACGGGCCGCTTCGCGGACGGCTGGATCTCGTACGTCGTGACGCCGGCGCAGTATCGCGACGCGCTCGCGAAGATCGCCGCCGAGGCCGAGCGCGCGCGGCGCGAGGTCGCGCGCTTCGAGACCGGCCACCTGATCTTCCTCGCGCTCGGCGATTCGCGCGAGCAGGCCCTCGACCAGGCGGCCGCGACGCTCTCGCGCCGCTACGCCATGGACTTCCGTCGCGCGGCCGAGCGCTACGCCGCGCTCGGCACGCCCGCCGACGTCGCGGCGCAAATCGACGCCTTCCACCGCGCCGGCGTGCGCAATCTGATCGTCGACGCCGTCGGCCGCCCCGAGGAGCGCGAGGAGCAGCTCAGCCGTTTCGCCCGCGAGGTGAGGCCGCTGCTCGGCTGAGCGAGCCGTTGGGCCTGGCCCAGCCTTCGCGTCTGCGAGGGGAGCGAGCGGCGGGCCGCCAGACGCGGAATCCTCTCGTCTCCAGGCTTGGCGGGAGGCGGGGCGTGAAGAAGCGCGCGGTGGTCGTGGGCGTCGGCGAGACGACTTATTACGAGCGCGGGCGCGCGCCGGAGAGCGAGTTCCAGCTCGCCTGCATCGCGATCCGCAATGCGGCCGCCGACGCCGGGCTCGCGCTCTCCGACGTCGACGGCTTCGTCTCGTACATGGACACGCGCAACGACCCGATGCGCCTCGCGATGGCGCTCGGCTGCAAGCAGCTCACCTACACCGCGCAGCCCTGGGGCGGCGGCGGGAACGGCATGGCGAGCGCGGTGATGCTCGCCGACGCCGCCGTCTCCGGCGGCTACGCGAAGCACGTGGTCGCGTTCCGCGCCCTCGCGCAGGGGCAGTTCGGGCGCTTCGGGCAGGCGGGCGGCGGCGGCTACGCGCGCGGCAACGCGGCCTTCACCGCCGCCTACGGCCTGCTCTCGCCCGCTCAGATCTGCGCGCTCCAGACCACGGCGTTCATGGCGCGCTACGGCATCTCGCAGGAGGCGCTGTGCGACGTGGCGATGGCGTCGTATCACCACGCGCAGTCGAACCCGCGCGCGATCCGCTACGGCAAGCCGCTCACGCGCGAGAAGTACCACGCGTCGCGCTGGATCGCGGAGCCGTTCCACCTCTACGACTGCTGCCCCGAGAACGACGGCGCAGCCGCACTGGTGGTGACGACGCCGGAGCGCGCGCGCGACCTGCGCAAGAAGCCCGTGCCGATCCTCGCCGCCTCGCAGGGGCTCGGTTTCCGCGACGGCGCGGGCGCGTTCAACGAGCACACCTTCCCGACGGCGCACAAGGCGGTCGTCGGCCGCGCGATCTGGGAGCAGTCGGGCGTCGCGCCGGCGGACCTCGACGTCGTGCAGTTCTACGAGAACTTCACCGGCCCCGTGCTGATCGCGATGTGCGAGATGGGGCTCGCGCCGCCGGAGGGAATCGAGGAGTTCGTCTCGAAGGGCCGGCTGCTCGCGCCGAGCGGCGCGCTGCCGATGAACACGAGCGGCGGCAACATCGGCGAGGCCTACATCCACGGCTTCGAGTGCGCGGTCGAGGCGGTGCGCCAGGTGCGCGGCGAGAGCACCGCGCAGGTGAAGAACGTCGAACTCTCGCTCGCCGTCGCGGGCCCCGGCTTCGCCCCGGGCAGCGCCGTGCTCTTCTGCGCCCCGTGACCCGCGCCGGGGACGTTGGTTCACGAACGGGCGGCGAGGGCCCGCGGGCGCCCCGTCTTCGCGGACTCGTGAACCAACGTCCCCGGCCTTTCTCGAACGTTGGGAGGTGAGACCGTTGACCCGTTACCTCGGCGATGGCTGGATGCTGCCGGGCACCGACGCGCTCACGCGGCGCTTCTTCACGGCGGGGCAACTCGTGTTCCAGCAATGCGCGCATTGCGGCCACGTGCAGCACCCGCCCACCGACGTGTGTGGCGCGTGCCAGGGCTTCGCGTTCGGCGAGCGCGCGAGCGCGGGGCTCGGCCGCATCGAGAGCCTCACCGTCGCCCACTATGCCGTGCACCCCGCGCTGAAGGACCGCGTGCCCTACGTGGTGGTGCTCGTCTCCGTCGACGACGTCCCCGGCGTGCGCGTGATCGGCAACGTGCTGAACCGCACCCCGAACGAGGTGCGCGTCGGGCAGCGCGTGCGCGTGTGCTTCGAGGAGGCGAAGGACCCGCAGTCCGGGGAGATGCTCAGGATTCCGCAGTGGGAGGTGGTCTGAGACACGGAGCGCGCGGGGATTCGATCGCCGTCGGCACGGTTCGTGCTCTGTCTCCTCTCGCGAGCCTGGCTCGTACGCTCCCGAAGCCCGGGAGCGGTCCAGGAGGGCGAGCCGTGCAACAGCGCGAGTCGAATCGACACAACGAGCGCGCCGGTCTCGGGTCGTGGTGCCCCGCTCGGTTCCGCGGGAACCGCCCGCGAGGCGCTATCCGCTGGGCGACGCTCGGTTGCGTAGCGGCACTCGCGACGGCCGGGATTTCGCGCGCCGACGAGGTCGTCTATTCGAACCTCGCGACGACCACGGCCTTCGTGTGGAACGCGTCAGACACCTTCGTGTGGGACGATCTGCAGATCCGTGGCGGCGGGATCCTGAGCGGGCTGTCCCTCGTCGCTGACAACACGCGCCCAGTCCCGGCTGCCGGGACGCAGATCACAGTGCAATTGCGCCGACTCGCCGACTCCGGTGGCGATCCGAGAGGCAGCCTCCTGGGAGAGGTCAGCATCCCATTCGCTGGCCCGTACGCGGCCGCCGCGCCCACGCTGATCTCGATCGACGATCTGGCTTCGCTCGGAATCGTCCTCCCGAAGGGCGAACGCATCGCGTTGGGAGTCAACTTCAACGATGCGTCGGGGAGCATGGGGTGGCTCACCTTCGACCCACCGACCATCGGCGCGAGTTCCACCGCGGCGTGGATCGGCGACGTTCCGGTTCCGGTCGTGTGCGAGGGAATTGTCGGGCACCCCGTCCCCTGCAATTTCGGCGTCGAACTGCGCGTCGCCGATCCCGGCGCGATCGCGGTGCGCATCGACATCGCGCCGCTCAGCACGACGAACCGCGTCGAACGCCGGAGCCAGGGCGAGCTGGAGGTCGCATTGCTCTCGACCGACGACTTCGACGCCCTTCAGGCTGCGCCCGACACGCTGCGCTTCGGCGATCCAGCGATGGAGGCCGAAGGCGGGGTCCCCTCGACCCCGGACCGCACCGCTTGGGTGGATGTCGATGGCGACGGGCGACTGGACCTGTCCGCCCACTTCCCGATCCAGCGACTCTTTCGCGAGCACGCGCTCAGTTCCTACAGCCGCGCGGCGCAGCTCTCGGGACAGACCTCGCTCGGAATTCCGTTCGCCGGCACCGATTCCGTGTGGGTCGTGAGACCGAAATGAGCCGCGCGGGTTCGCCGGCCCTTTCAGATCCCCGCGCCGCCTTCGTAGTCCGTCTCGCCCTGCCCGCCCGCGAGGCTGCGCGTCGCGCGGCCGGCGGCGATGCCCGCTGCGAGCAGCAGCGCGGCGAACACGAGCTGCGGGCCGGTGCGTGGCAACGCGGCCAGCGCGTCGCTCGCCCACTGGTCGACTTCGCGCGCGAGGATCAGCACCGCCATCGCCAGCACGAAGCCGGCGAACGCGCGCCGCAGCGACGCGGGGTTCACGCGCTTCGCGAAGCCCGAGCCGAGGAACGAGCCCGCGATCGCGGCGAGCGTCACGACCGCGACGAGCGGCCACGGCACGACGACGTGGCTCGCGTAGCCGGCGAAGCCGGCGGTGCAGTTCATCACGATGATGACGAGCGAGGTGCCGACCGCGCGCTGCATCGGGAGCCCGGCCCACAAGGCCAGCGCGGGCACGATCAGGAAGCCGCCGCCCGCGCCGATCAGGCCGGTGAACGTTCCGACGGCGAGGCCCTGCACGACGAGGCGCGCGGGCGCGCGCTGCACCGCACTCTCGGGTGGCGCGCGGCGGCCGCGCCACATGGCGACGGCCGTGATTGCCATCATCACCGCGAAGAGCAGGAGAAGCAGCGCGCCGTCGAGGAACGTCGCCACGCGGCCGCCGGCATACGCGCCGGTCATGCCCGCGGCACCGAACGAGCCGGCGGTGCGCAGGTCCACGTTGCCCGCGCGCCAGTGCTGCGCCGCGGCCGAGGCGCTCGCGGCCCCGACGACGACGAGCGAGCTCGCGATCGCGATCTTCGCCTCGAGCCCGAACACGTAGGCCAGCAGCGGGACGGTGAGGATCGAGCCGCCGCCGCCGAAGAAGCCGAGCGCGATGCCGATCAGGACGCTGAGTGCCGTGCCGAGGGTGGCCACTACGAGGCGCGGGGGGCGCCGGCCCTCACAGCGCCGCGAGCGCCGCGCGGAATGCGGCCAGGCTCATGTCCGTGTCGGGAGGCGGCCCGGACGCGCGCGCCGCCTGCTCGATCCAGTCGAGGGCCCGCGCGGCGTCGGCCGGGGTCGGCTCCTCGGCCGCACTGCCGAGCGCGGCGTCGAGCTTCGCCCGCACATCCGCCGGCGTCTGAGCGCTCACCTGCGCGAGCCAGGCGAGCGCGTTGTCGACGAGCGCCGCCACGCTGCGGTAGCGCGGTCGCTCCACGGGGAGTCCCGCGCGATTCCACGCCATCATGCCGCCGGTGAGGTTCACGCCGCCGTCGCTGCCCCGCGCGGCGAGCAGTTGGATCGCCTTCACCGAGCGCACGCCCGAGCGACAGATCATCAGCAGCGGCTTGCCGCGCGGAATCTCGCCTAGGCGCGCCTCGAGCTCGGGCAGCGGAATCGAAACCGCACCGCGGATGTGGCCGAGCGGGCCGGCGAACTCGTGCGCGCCGCGCACGTCCACCACCGCGAAGTCGGCGAGGCGCGCGTTCGCCTCGCTCGGCGCCAACTCGAGAACGGTCGTCCCGTCGGGCATGGGAGCCTCCGACGCGCCACGCTAGCGCGGCGCGCACGGTTCCCGAAGCGCGCACCGAGGGGAGAGGCCGAGATGCGCTGGCAGACCACCATCTTCCACAGCATCGGGGCGGCCCGCGCGTGGCGGCGCGTTTGCGCGCTCGCCGCCGGCGCGGCGGCGCTGGCCCTGGCGCAGTGCGTGTCGCCGCCGGGCGACGCGCCGCCCGTCACCCACGGCGTCGCGGTCGGCGACGTCACCGACGCGAGCGCGGTGCTCTGGGCGCGCTCGGACCGCGAGGCCACGCTGCGCGTGCGCCTCTCGCCGGACCCCTGGGCGGGCCTGCTCACCCGCACGCGAATGCCTCCCGAGCTCCGCGTCCGCGCGGACGACGACTTCACCGGACAGATCGCGCTGGAGCGCCTCCAGCCGGCAACGACCTACCGCTATGCGGTGTGGTTCGAGGACGCGAACGGTCGCGGGCCGACGAGCGAGGGAAGCTTCCGCACCGCACCGGCGCCGCGCGTCGCCGCGCCCGTCTCGATCGCGTGGACGGGGGACTTCGCCGGCCAGAACGTGTGCCGCCACGCGAGCGAGGGCTTCCCGATCTTCGACGCGATCGCGGCCGACGCGCCGGACTTCTTCGTCGGCCTCGGCGACATGATCTACGCCGACAATCGCTGCGAACCGATCGGGCGCTACGGCAACCCGCAGGTTCCCGGCGAGTTCGCCGAAGCCACCGACCTGCCCGGCTTCTGGGCGCACTGGCGCTACGCGCGGGCCGACGCGCGCTTCCAGCGCCTGCTGGCGCGCGTGCCCTACGTCGGGATCTGGGACGACCACGAAGTCGTGAACGACTTCGGCCCGAGCACGGCCACGCGCGCCACGCCGCCGTACGTCCCGGGCGCGCCGCTGATGCCGCTCGGCCTGCGGGCTTTCCTCGACTACACGCCGCTCGCGAGCGACGCGCGCGAACCGGAGCGCCTCTACCGCGCGCTGCGCTGGGGCCGCCACGTCGAGCTGTTCGTGCTCGACAACCGCCAGTACCGCGACGCGAACGCCGCACCCGATTCGCCCGCGAAGACGATGCTGGGGCGCGAGCAACTCGCGTGGCTGCGCGCGCGCCTCGCCGCTTCGGACGCGACCTGGAAGATCGTCGTGAGCAGCGTGCCGCTCTCGATCCCGACGGGCTCGCCGCCCGAAGCGGGCCGCGACGGCTTCGCGAACTACGACGCCGATCCTGCGCCCGCGCAGAGCGCCGCGCCGCCGACGGCGACCGGCTTCGAGTCCGAGCTCGCGTCGATCTTCGGCGCGCTGCGCGCGGCGCGCGCGAACGCGCTCTTCATCACCACCGACGTCCACTTCGCCGAGGTCTTCCGCTACACGCCGCTCCCGAGCGACCCCGAGTTCCACGTGCACGAGGCGGTGGTCGGCCCCGGAAACGCGGGCGTCTTCCCGAACCGCGCGTTCGACACCACCTTCGGCGCCGAGAGTCTCTTCTTCCACGGCCCGGCGAGTGCCGATGCGATCTCGAGCTGGGACGAAGCGAAGCGCTGGTTCAACTACGGCACGCTCGACGTGGACGCGGCCGGGGTGCTCGTGCTGCGCGTCAAGGGCACGACGGGGGCGACACTGTATGAGCTGCGCCTCGCGCCAGGTGCGGCGGCCGGGAATTAGTTCAGATAGTCAAGGAACGTCCCCTCGCCGGTGACGCCGCCGCAGGCCTCGAGCTGGGCGCGCAGTGCGGCGCGGCGGAGGCGGCGGCGCTCGCGCTTGGCGTCGGTGTCGCAGAGGCGCCCCAGCACCTCGTCGGACCACGCGATGTGCTTGCGCGTGCGGCGCACGGCGTCCTCGAGCAGCTCGATCGTGGGCGCGTCGCTGATCTGGTCGGTCTCGCGCATGGTGCGCTCGTAGACCGCGAGCAGGTGCGGCTTCAGCACGTCGAACACGCCGGCGAGCTTCTCGATCGAGAGGTCGGGCCGCTCGGGCTCGGAGAGCGCCTTCACGAAGGCGGCGAAGCCGTCGTTCGCGGCCTCGCTCGCGTCCACGGCCTTGCGACCGCAGCGCAGCTCGGGGAGCCGCTTGCCGAACGCGTCCGCGGCGAGCGCGGCGTCCCACACGATCTTGCCGAGGCCGGTCTTCACCGGCACTTCGGGAACCGTCGCGATCCAGCCCGCGAGGATCATCATCGTCCACTCTTCCGCGTAGCGGAAGTTGCGGACGCGGCGCGCGATCGACTCGACGTCGTAGCGGCCATGGAGCTCGCGCAGGTCGGCGGGCACCTCGAAGGCGCCGTAGGGCGCGAAGGTCGTGCGCTCGTCGCGGCCGTAGCCGGGGTACAGCCGCTCGCTCACGACTTCGCCCCCGCGGCCTGCGCTTGCCTCGCCTGGTGCCGCTCGCGCAGCACGCGCGCGGCCTCGCGCATCGTCTCGCGCGACGGCCCCTCGCCGCACAGGCCGACCAGCTCCTTCAGCTCTTCCTCGGTGAAGCCCGCTTCGCGGCGATCCTCGAACGCGATCGGGATCGCCGAGTCCTTCCGCTCCGAGCGCGCGCCGCCGAAGTTGAACTGCTTGTCCACCTGCTTGCGGAAGTCGTTCGCGCGCTGCAGGCGCGCCGGATCGTTCTTGCAGAACTCGCGCACCCAGTCGCTGCCGAAGCGCACGTGGGTGAGCTCGTCGGCGAGCACGTAGTCCACCGCCTGCTTCATCTTCTCGTCGCCGATCTCGTCCGCGTAGCGGATCAGGTCGCGGAACACGTCGCAGGCGAGGCCTTCGAGCCCACGGTTCACGCCGGCGACGCGCAGGGCCGGATCGTCGGCGCAGGCGCACTCGAACAGGAACGTGCTCTCCGGGAACATGCCGGGCGTCGCGCCCACGTGCTCGAGCAGCTTCTCGTAGATCTGCACGTGCCGCGCCTCGTCCCAGCACTGCCGCGCCATGTTCATCTTGAACTCCCAGGGCGCGTCGGGGAAATCCCAGAGCGAGCGGCCGGCGCCCTCGAGCGCCTGCAGCTCGCCGACGTACACGCCGTGCATGCGCATCTTGAGGCGCGTGTCGGTGGCGGGCTCGCCGGGCTTCAGCGACGAGGTGTTGGTCATCAGGGAGAAGCCCGGGCCGTAGGCGTCGTAGAGCGGCTCCGCGGACGTGCCGCGCACCGCCTTCTCCACGATCGGCGCGAACTTCTCGAACAGCGCGACCACCGCGTCGACGTCGTCGGGGAGCTGCGCGATCAGGGTCGAGAGCGCCGTCGTCTGCCGCGTGAAGCGGCTGTCGCGGGCGAGCTCTTCGTGCTGGATGAAGCGCTTCATCGCCGTTCCTCCGGTTGAGGGCCGGGCGAGTCTAGGAGCGGGCGCGCAGCCTCCGCTACCGGCCCCCCGCGGACGAGCGCGCGCGCCCGGCCGACGCCGCGCGCCGCCCACGCCACCCCGTCCTCCGCGAGCGTGTACACCGTCGGCACGACGATCAGGGTGAGCAGCGTCGAGGACAGGAGCCCACCGATCACGAGGATGCCCATCGGGTTCCGAAACTCGGCGCCGTCGCTGCGCGCGAGGGCGACGGGGATCATGCCGGCGATGGTCGCGAACTGGGTCATCAGCACGGGGCGCAGGCGCACGGGCCCCGCGCGCGCGATCGCGTCGCGCGCCGAGAGGCCTTCGGCGCGCAGCTGGTTCGCGTAGTCGACGAGCAGGATGCCGTTCTTCATGACGAGGCCCATCAAGGCGATCAGGCCGATCTGCGCGAAGATCGACATCGGCGTGCCGGTGAGGCGCAGCGCGACGAATGCGCCGACGAACGAGAGCGGCGCCGAGAGCATGATCACCGCCGGCTGCGTGAAGCTCTCGAACTGGCTCGCGAGCACGACGTAGAGCGCCAGCAGCGCGAGCGCGAAGGCGATAACGACGGCGTCCGCCGTGTCCTGCATGCGCTCCGTCGCGCCCTCCCACTCGCCGACGTACCCGGGCGGCAGCCCCACCTCCGCGAGGATCGCCTCGAAGCGCTCCACGGCGACGCCGAGCGCGAGCCCGCCCGGCGTGTTCGCGTAGATCGTCACGCGCCGCCCGCGGTTCTCGCGCTCGATCTCGGAGGGGCCGCTCGCGACGCGCAGGTGCGCCACGTTCGCGAGGTCCACGAGCGCCCCGCTGGCGCTCCGCACCTGGAGCTGGCTCACGTCCTCGAGCTGGTCGCGCTGGCCCTCCTCGAGCCGCACGCGAACGTCGGTCCGCTTGCCGGCGTCCTGGAAGGTCGCGATGTCGAGCCCGCCGATCGCGGCGCGCGCGACCCCGGCCAGCGCCCGCACGGGCACGCCGAGATCGGCGCTGCGCTCGCGGTCGATCCACACCTGCAGCTCCGGCCGCCCGCGCTCGAGGCTCGACTTCACGTCGAGGAAGCGCGGGTCGTCGCGCATGCGCGCCACCACGGCGCTCGCGACGCGGTCGAGCTCGTCGAGGCTCGGGCCCTGGATGCTGTACTCGACGTTGTAACTGGTGAAGCCGCCGCCCGACATCCAGGCGACCTCGCTCACGCTGAGCTGCTTCGCCTGCGGCGCCGCGGCGCGCACCGCCTCGCGCGCGCGGTCCATGATCGCGAACTGGCTTTCGTCGCGGTCGCGCTTCGGGGTCGTCTCGGCGTACAGGCTGATCTCGTTGACCGCGCCGCGCACGCCACCGCCGACCGTCACGAAGTCGCGCGCCACGCCGCGGTCGCTGCGCAGCGCCGCGCCCACGCGCTGCGCCACCGCGCGCGCCTCGGCGATGCCCGTGCCGAGCGGCAGCTCGACCACGCCCTCGAACTCGCTGCGATCGACCTTCGGCGCGAACTCCATCGGCACGCCGCCCGCGAGCACGCCGCCGGCCGCGATGGCGGCGACCGTCAGCGCCACCACCGCGAGGCGGTGGCGGAGCGAGCGCTCGAGCACGCGGCCGTACCACGCCTCGAGCCCGGCGTAGAAGCGCTCGAGCCAGAGGAACGCGCCGCCGTGGTGCTCCTCTCGCCGCAGCACCCGCGCGCACAGCATCGGCGTGATGGTGACCGCGACGAGCAGCGAGATCATCACGGAGAACGAGATCGCGAGGCCGTACTCGAAGAAGAAGCGACCGATCATGCCGCGCAGGAACGCGATCGGCAGGAACACGGCGAGCACCGAGGCCGTCGCCGCGACGACCGCGAGGCCGATGCGGTCCGTTCCGTGCGACGCCGCCTCGAAGGGCGCGACGCCGGCGTCGATCTCGCGATGGATCGCTTCGAGCACGACGATCGCGTCGTCGATCAGGAGCCCGATCGACACCGAGAGCGCCATCAGCGTGAGGATGTTCAGCGTGAAGCCCATCGCGTAGAACAGGAAGAACGTCGCCACCACCGAGGTCGGGATCGCGATCGCGACGATCAGGGTGCTGCGCACGCTGCGCAGGAAGGCGAGCGTCGCGAGCACGGCGAGCAGCGCGCCCACCCCGATGTCCACCGCGACGTCGTGGGCGGACGCCTCGATGAAGCGCGAGACGTCGCGCACGACGCCCAGCGACACGCCCGCCGGCGCGCCCTGCGCGAGCTCCGCGATCGCCGCCTTCACCTCGCGCGCCACGGCGACCGTGTTGCGTCCGGACTGGCGGCGCACGTCGAGCGCAACGCCCTGCACGCCGCCGAACTCCGCGTAGGAGCGCTCGTCCTCCATGCCGTCCTCGACGCGCGCGACGTCGCGCACGAGGGTCGGCGCGCCGTCGCGGAACGCGACGACGATCTGCTCGAAGCCGCGCACGACGTCGACCTCGCCCTTCGTCTTGAACGAGAACTCCGCGCGTCCGCCCTCCGTCTCGAGCCGGCCGCCCGGCACGTCCGCGTGCTCTGCGCGGATCGCCTGGATCACGTCGTCGACGCTGAGCGCGTAGCTGCGCAGTCGATCCGCATCGAGCCAGATGCGCACCTCGCGCTCGCGCCCGCCGACGATCGTCGCCGACCCGACGCCCGGGATGCGCTGGAGGCGCTCCTTCACGACGTCGTCGGCGTAGTCGGTGAGGTCGCGGATCGGCAGCGCGCCCGAGACCATCACCGAAAGGATCGGCGACGCGGACGGATCGACCTTCTCGACGATCGGCGGCTCGGCATCGGGCGGCAGCTCGGCGCGCGCGCGCGCGACCTTGTCGCGCACGTCCTGCGCCTTCTGGTCGGGGTCCTCCTCGAGCTCGAACTGCACGAAGATCTGCGCGAGCCCCTCGGAGCTGACCGAGCGCAGCGTGTCGATGCCGGAGATCGTGTTGATCTCCTCCTCGAGGGCGTCGGTCACCTCGCTCTCGATCGTCTCGGGCGTCGCGCCGGGCAACAGCGCGGTCACGGCGACGTACGGGAACTCGATCTTCGGCATCAGGTCGACGCCGATGCGCGGCAACGAGAGCGCGCCGATCGCGGTGAGCGTGCCGATCATCATGGTCGCCAGCACGGGCCGGCGGATGCAGAGGTCAGCGATCCGCACGCGCGACCTCGAGCGCGACGCGCGCGCCGTCGCTCAGCTTGGGCGCGTTCGGGCCGTAGAGCACGACGTCGCCCTCGCGCAGCCCCGCGACGACCTCCACGCGGGTCGCGTCGAGCTCGCGCGTCTCGACGGCGCGCCGCAGCGCGCGGTCGTCCGACGCGACGTACACGTAGCGATCCTCGGCGCCGCCCTGGAGCGCCGCGCGCGGCAGCACGAGCGCTTCGCGCGGCGCGGGCAGGATCTCCGCACGCGCGAACAGGCCCGGCTTCAGCGCGAGGTCCGCGTTCTCGATCGGCAGCCGCACCTCGAAGGCGCGCGAAGCGGCGTCGACGCGGTCGTTCACCACTGCGACGCTCGTCTCGAACGCGGCGTCCACGCCGTCCACCCGCACGAGCGCTGGCGTGCCCGGCTTCACCCGCGCGAGGTGCAGCTCCGGGATTTGCACCACCGCTTCGACGCGGTCGGCCTTCATCAGCTGCACCACCGGCGCGCTGGTCATCTGCGCGGACAGCATCGTGCCCTCGTCCACGTAGCGGCGCGTGATCACGCCCGGGTACGGCGCGCGCACGACCGTGTCGGCGAGGGCCTGCGCCGCCATCGCGCGGGCGCTCTGCGCGCCCCCCGCGCGCGCGGCTGCCATCTCGTAGGCGGTGCGCGCGTCGTCGAGGTGCCCCTGGGAAGCGACCTGCTCCGCGAAGAGCTGCTCGACGCGGGCGACGCGGCGCTGCGCGTTCTCGGCCTCGGCCTCCGCGAGCCGCAGCGCCTGCTCGGCCTCGGCGAGGCGCAGGCGGTAGTCGACCTGCCGCGTGGTGAAGAGCGGAGCGCCCGCCGCCACACTCGCGCCGACGTCCACGTGCACGACGTCGATGATGCCGCTCACGCGCGGTCCGATCTCCGTCGCCTTGTCCGCGACGATCGACCCGGTGCCGAGCACGACTTCGGGTACCGCCTCGCGCAGGACGGGGACGCTCGCGACGGAGATCGCCTGCGCCGCGGCCGGCGCCGCCTCGCCGTCGGGTTCTTGGCCGCACGCGAGCGCGAGCGCAAGGCATGCAGACACCGCGAGGCGATTCACCGCGCGCCCCCCGCGATCGCGTTCGCGAACAGTGCGCGCACGCGCGGCGCCATGCGCGCGAGCGCGGCCGCGTCGTCCGACTCGACTGCACGGGCCGCGCTCGTGAGCACCGCGCCGACCAGGCTCGATGCGAACGTCTCGGGGTCGAGGCCGCCCAACTGGCCGGCGCGCGCGGCGCGGCGTGCGACCTCGACCACCCAGGCGCTGAAGCGGTCGAAGATCTTGTGCGTGCGATCGCCCAGCTCCCCGCGCGCGCGCCAGGGCATGCCGTGCGTCGCGCGCATGGTGATGCGCACGATGTCGCGGTTCTGCTCGAAACAGGCGAACAGGGCGTCGGAAACCGCGAGCAGCTTCTCGGCCGCGTCGGCGGTGGCCTCCACGCGCGCGCGGACCGCGGCTTCGACCGCTTCGCCCACGCTCGCCGCGACCGCCTCGAACAGCTCGTCCTTGCCCGCGAAGAGCTGGTAGACGCTCGCCAGCGACACCTCGGCGCGCGCCGCGATCTCGCTCATCTGAGCGCCGAAGTAGCCCTTCTCCGAGAACACGCGCGAAGCCGCGGCAATCACGTCGTCGCGGCGCAGGGCGATCTCGCGCGCGCGCCGGCCCGCGCGCGGAGAGCGGATGGGGCGTCGCGGAGCCGCTGCGCGAACCATGGATACTGCCTCCAGAATCCGGATTACCGTACGCGAACGCGCGAGTTCTCGCACCTACGTGCCGCTCCCTCGGGCAAGCGCGTTTGCGACGGAGCGCGGGCGCCTCAGGCGGCGCGAACGCGGGGCGCGGCCGCGAGCCAGGCGACGCCGACCGCGAGCAGCGCGCCACCCGCGAGTGCGATCGTCGCGCGGGGGCCGACGGCCGTGCCGAGCGCGCCGCCGAGCGCCGCGCCCGCGAGCGCAGCCCAGCGGCCGAGGAACGAGAACGCGCCGTGGACGCGGCTCTGCACCTCGGGCGCCGCCGCCTCCTGGCGTGCGCTGAGCGCGTGGATCTCGAACACCGCGAGCCCCGCGTCGCCGAGCTGCTGCGCGAAAATGCACGCGGCGCCGAGCCAGCTCGGCCCGGGCGCGAACGCGAGCGCAGCGGTGGCGACCGCCCCGCCGACGAGCCCGACGCCCATCGTGCCGCGCGCTCCGAAGCGTGCGCCGAGCCAGCTCGCCGCGAGGCTGCTGCCGAGCGCGGCGATGGAGCCCGCGGCGAACAGGAGGCCGAGCACGCCGGGCGCAAAGCCGAGCTCGGCGCGCACGAACAGGAAGTAGACGACGCCGAGCGCCTCGCTGCACGCGACGGCCGCCAGCGAGGCCCCGAGCAGCGCACGCAGTCGCGCGTCGGCGCGAATCGCGCTTAGGCCGGCGAGCGCCCGCGCGAGACCGCGCTCGCGCGCGGGCCCCGTGTGCGGCGCGGGCTCGCGCTCGGGGATGCCCGCGAGCAGCGCGGCGGAGGCGAGGTAGCTGAACGCGTCGGCGACGAGCGCGAGCGGCGCGGACAGCCACTGAACGAGCCAGCCGCCGCCGCCGAACGCGAGCGCCTCGGCGGCGTTGGTGCCGGCCGCGATGCGCGCGTTGCTCGCGACGAGCTGCGAGCTCGACGCCAGCGACGGCACGAAGGCCTGCCGCGCGACGCCGAACGCGAAGGACAGCGCGCCCGAGAGCGCCGCGAACGCCCAGAGCAGCGGCATGGAGAGCGCGCCGAGCGCGTAGGCCGCGGGCACCGCGAGCAGGAGCGCCGCGTGACCGAGATCGGCACCGATCATCACGCCGCGCTTCCGGCGCGGCTCGATCCAGGCGGCGAGCCCGAGCCCGAACGTGAGGCCGGGCACGAGCCGCGCGATGCTCAGCGCCGACATCTGTGCGGCGCTTGCACCGAGGGCGTCGATCGCGACGAACGGCAGCGCGACGGCGGTGAGCATCGAGCCGAAGTTCGAGACGGTGGCAGCGGCGACGACGCGCGCGAGGTCTCGCTCCGCCCTGCCGCTGGCGCCGTCGCTCACCTCGCAGCGCTAGGCGCGATTTCGCGCGAACGCGCGCGCGACCGGCGGCAGCTTCACGCAACGCTCGGCGATGGCGTTCAGCCGCGGCGCGCGGGTGCGCCACCAGTCCTTGCCCGGCCGCCACATCCGCAGCACCGGGAAGTAGAGGTCGAGCGCGCTGAAGCGCTTGCCGAGGAACCACGGCATGCCCGCGACCTCGGCGTCGAGGAAGCGCAGCAGCTGCTCGCGGTGCGCGTCGGTGCTGGCGCGCAGCTTCGGGCCCGCGTCGTCGCCGACCCAGCGCGCGGGCGCGTCGCCATACGTGAAGGTCGGATAGAGCGCGGCGACGAGGAACGCGAGCCAGCGCAGGAACTGCGCGCGCTGCGGGTCGCCGGGCGGCGGCGCGAGCTTCGCCTTGGGCGCGATCTCCGCGAGGTGCAGCAGCATCGCCGCGCTCTCCGTCATCACCGCGCCGTCCGCGAGCACGAGCGTCGGCACCTGGCCCAGCGGGTTCAGCTTCGCGAGGCGCTGGCTGTCGGGGCCGACGTCGCTCCAGTCGATGTCCTCGATCTCGAGCGGCACGCCCGCGATCGCGTACGCCGCCTCGACGATCAGGCCGCCTCCGCCCTTCGCCGTGATCAGGCGCGCGACCGGCTTCGCCGCCTTGCGCGCGCCGCGCTTGGGCGCGCCGGACTTCGTCGCCTTCTTCTTCGCCCTCTTCTTCGCCGTCACGCGCCGATCTCTCGCAGCACTTCCTCGGTGTGCTCGCCGAGGCGCGGCGCGCGCCGCGAGATGCGCCACGCGCCCTTCTGCAGCGCGTAGGGCGCGCCGGGGTAGCGGAAGCTGCGGCCGTGCTCGGGGTGGTGCACTTCCACCTGGAAGCCGCGCGCCTTGAAGTGCGCGTCCTCGTAGGCCTCCTCGGGCGAGAGGATCGCGCCGACGGAGAGGCCCGCCCGCTGCAGGCCGATGAAGAACTCGTGGGCCGTGACGCGCGAGGCGATGAAGTTCATCGCCTCGCGGCCCGCGCCGAAGATCGCCGTGAGCTCTTCGTCCTGGCCGATCTTCGAGAGATCGATCGTGGCGCGCTCGGCGCCCATCTGCAGGAACACCGCCTCGGGGAACCCCTCGGCAAGCCCGAGCTCGCCCATCCACGCGAGCAGGTTTCCGAACTCCACCGGCCGGCGCGGCGGGACGCCGGTGGTCACGTAGCGCCCGTCGGAGCAGCGGATCTGCGACGGCATGGTCGGCGTCGGGCTCGCGTGCCGGCCCGTCTGGCGCTGCGCCGTCTGCTTCGCGACGAGCCAGCCGTATGAGCCGACCTCGGTGGTCACGTTCGCCGCGGCGTGCAGGCTGACGTCGATGAACTGCCCCTCGCCGGAGACGCCGCGGGAGAGGATCGCGGTGAGGATCGACATCACCGCGTAGTGACAGCCCATCGCCCAGCCCTGATTGCCGAGCCCGCGAACCGGAGGCAAGGCGTGGTCGTCGTAGCCGTTCATCCACACGACGCCGCCGGCGGCCATCACGGTGAGATCGGTGGCGAGCTCGTCCTTGCGCGGGCCGGTGCGCCCGAACGGCGTGATCGCGCAGTGGATCAGACGGGGATTCGCAGGCGCGAGGTCGGCGGTGTCGAGCCCGCGGGCCGCGAGCGCGCCGGGCGCCTCGGACTCGAGCAGCACGTCGGCCGTGGCGACGAGCTTGCGCAACGCGGCGCGGCCCGCGTCGGTCGCGAGATCGAGCACGATGCCGCGCTTGCTCGTGTGGTGGTGCCACCAATGGAGGCTGCGATCGGGGCCGGGGCGATCCTCGTAGAACGGCGCGTACTGCCGCGCGGCGTCGCCGCCCGGCGGCTCGACGAGGATCACGTCGGCGCCCATGTCGGCCAGCAGCTTGCCCGCCCACGCGCACTTCTCGTTCGCGAGCTCGACGACGCGGAGGCCGTGCAGCGCTCCGGGCGCCTGCGTCTGCCCGCTCATACCACGCCCTCCGCGCGCAGCTTCGCGACGTCGTCGGCCGACATCCCGAGCAGCCGGCCGAGCACCAGCTCCGTGTGCTCGCCGAGGCACGGCCCGCCGCGCTCGATCTTCCAGTCGGTCTTCGAGAGATGCACCGGCAAGCCGTCCACGCGCACCTTCCCGAGCTTCGCGTGCGTGACGGTCGGCCAGAGGCCCCAGGCCGCCGTGTTCGGATCCTGGTCGATGCGCTCTTCGGGCTTCGCGACGGCGGCGGCCGGAACGCCGGCGGCCTGCAGCTCGCGCGCGAGCGCGTACTTCTCGAAGCCGCGCGTCCAGTCGGCGAGGCGCGCGTCGAGCGCGTCCTGCGCCGCGAGCCGGCCCGCCAGCGTCGCGAGCGACGCGTCGGTCGCTGCGTCGCCACCGAGCTTCGCCGCGAGCCGGCGCCAGTCGTCGTCGCTGCGGCATGCGATGCCGATCCACTCGTCGCTACCGCGACAGGGATAGATCCCGTGCGGCGCCATCGCCGGGCTCGACGAGCGATTGCTGTCGGGCGAGCCCGGCCGCCGGGCCGGCCGACCGTTCACCGTGTAGTCGAGCAGCGACGTCCCGGTGAGCGCGAGGCCGGCGTCCGTACACGCCATGTCCACCCATTGGCCCTCGCCGGTGCGCTGGCGATGCACGAGCGCGAGCAGGATCGCGGTCGCCATCATCATCCCGCCGGTGTGGTCCATGTACGAGTAGCCCCAGCCCGCGGGCTCCTGACCCGGCAGCGCGGAGAGGAACGTGAGGCCCGACATCGCCTGCACGATCGGGCCCCAGGTCTTGAAGTCCGAGTACGGCCCGCGGTGGCCGAAGCCGCAGTTCGAGACGTAGATGATGTCCGGCTTCAGCTGCTTCAGGCGCTCGTAGCCGAAGCCCCAGCGCTCGAGCACGCCCTTCGCGAAGTTCTCGCTCACTACGTCGGAGCGCTTCACGATCTCGGCGAGGATCTCCTTCGCGCGCTCCTTCCGCAGGTTCAGCGTGATGCCGTACTTCTCGACGTTGTGGTTGTTGAAGCCGCCGCCGAAGTCGGGGCCGCGGCGCTCGTCCACGAACGGCGGCATCGGGCGCAGGATGTCCCAGAGCCCCTGCGTGACGGGGTCTTCGATGCGGATGACCTCCGCGCCGAAGGCGGCGAGCCACTTCGTGGCGCCGGCGCCGGCGAGCTGGCCGGTGAAGTCGCAGATGCGGAGGTGGCCGAGTGCGGTGGGCATGCGCGCCATCCTAAGCCCGATCCCGCGGCCGCGGCCAGGGAAGCGCCGGGTCGCGGAGCAGCCGCTTGTGCGATGGTGTCGCGAGCCCGCAGGAAGGAGCCCGCATGATCGTCGGTCGCGTCGCGGAGATCTGGCGTCACCCGGTGAAGTCGATGGAGGGCGAGCGCATCGAGCGCGCGACGCTCGGCGCGAACGGCATCCCGGGCGACCGCGCCTGGGCCGTGCGCGACGAGGAGCGCGGCGGCATTCGCGGCGCGAAGAAGATCCCCCTACTGATGACGTGCCGGGCGCGTTACGCGAGCGAGCCCGCGCCCGGCGCGCCCGCGCCGGCACCCGAGATCACGCTGCCGGGCGGCGCGACGCTGCGCGCCGGCGACCCGGACGCCGCGCAGCGCATCAGCGCCGCGGTGGGCCGCAAGGTGACGCTCTGGCCGCTGCTGCCCGCGAGCGCGCTCGACCACTACAAGCGCGGCGCGCCGGACCATCCCGACGTGATCACCGAGCTGCGCGCGATGTTCGGGCGCACGCCCGACGAGCCGCTGCCGGACTTCACGAAGTTCCCGCCCGAGCTGATGCAGTACGAGTCGCCGCCCGGCACCTACTTCGACGCGTACCCGCTGCTGATCGTGAGCGAGGCGACGCTGCGCAAGCTGCGGGCCCTCGCGCCGAGCTCCGTGATCGACGTGCGGCGCTTCCGCCCGAACCTCGTGATCGCGACCGAGACCGAGGGCTTCCCGGAGCTCGCCTGGACGGGCAAGCCGCTGCGGGTCGGCGGCGCGACCGTCGACGTCGTCGGGCCCTGCCCGCGCTGCGTGATGATCACCCACGGCTTCGGCGCGATCCCGCAAGACGCCGGCCTGATGCGCACCGTCGTGAAGGAGGCCGACCAGAACGTCGGCGCCTACGCGAGCGTCGCGCGCGGCGGCGAGGTGCGGGTCGGCGACGCCGTCGAGGTCGGCTGAGGCCCTGCCCCGGGCCGGCCCGTCCGTCGGACCCGGGCTCCGCGGGCGGCGCGCGGCCTGCGTTATGTTCGCGACGGAACAACGCGGCCCGGAGCCGCAAGCGAGGACCCCACATGCAGAAGTTTCTCCAGCACTACATCGATGGCCGCTGGGTGGATTCGAGCGAGCCGAAGATGCTCGACGTCATGAACCCGGCGACCGACGAGGCGATCGCGCAGATCGCGCTCGGCGGGGCGAAGGACGTGGACATCGCGGTGAACGCCGCGCGCCGCGCCTTCGAAACCTACTCGCGGACCACGAAGGCCGAGCGCCTCGACCTGCTGAAGCGCATCGTCGCCTCGTACCAGAAGCGCTACGACGAGCTCGCCACCACGATCTCCAAGGAGATGGGCGCGCCGATCTGGCTGTCGAAGGCCGCGCAGGCCGCGACCGGCCTCGGCCACTTCGCCACCGCGATCGCCATCCTCGAGAAGTTCGAGTTCGAGGAGAAGCGCGGCACGTCGCTCGTCGCGAAGGAGCCCGTCGGCGTCGTCGCGATGATCACGCCGTGGAACTGGCCGATCAACCAGATCGCCTGCAAGGTCGCCCCGGCGCTCGCCGCGGGCTGCACGATCGTGCTGAAGCCCACCGAGATCGCGCCGCTGAACGCGATCATCTTCGCCGAGATCCTGAACGACGCCGGCGTTCCGCCGGGCGTGTTCAATCTCGTGAACGGCGACGGCCCGACCGTCGGCGAGGCGCTCTCGTCGCACCCGGGCGTGGACATGGTCTCGTTCACCGGCTCGACGCGCGCGGGCATCTCCGTCGCGAAGAACGCGGCGAACACCGTGAAGCGCGTGTCCCAGGAGCTGGGCGGCAAGTCGGCGAACATCATCCTCGAGGACGCCGACATCGCGGCGTCGGTCGCGGCGGGCGTGCGCCAGTGCTTCATGAACAGCGGCCAGTCGTGCAACGCGCCGACGCGCATGCTGGTGCCCGCGAGCAAGCACGAAGAGGCGTGCAAGGTCGCGGCGGCCACGGCGGCCCAGATCAAGGTGGGCGATCCGTTCGCGGAAGGCACCGTGATCGGCCCGGTCGCGAGCGAGATGCAGTTCAAGAAGATCCAGGGCCTGATCCAGAAGGGCATCGACGAAGGCGCGCAGCTCGTCGCGGGCGGCACCGGCCGGCCGGACGGGCTCAGCAAGGGTTGTTACGTGAAGCCGACCGTGTTCGGTGGCGTGCGCAACGACATGACGATCGCGCGCGACGAGATCTTCGGGCCGGTGCTCGCGATCCTGCCGTACAAGGACGAGGAAGACGCGATCCGCATCGCGAACGACACCGTCTACGGCCTCTCGGGCTACGTGCAGTCCGGAAGCCTCGAGCACGCGCGCAAGGTCGCCCTGCGGCTGCGCACGGGCAACGTGCACCTGAACGGCGCGCAGATGGACATGAACGCGCCCTTCGGCGGCTACAAGCAGTCGGGCAACGGCCGCGAGTGGGGCGTCGAAGGCCTCGAGGAGTTCCTCGAGACCAAGGCGGTCCTCGGCTGGGAAGCGCCCGCGAAGAAGTAGCGAGCGCCTTTCGCTTCCGGCCCCCGCGCACCTTCGGGTGCGCGGGGGCCTTTTCGTTGCGGCGCGGCAGCGGACGTCGACGCGCCATTGGCCCGCCGAGTGCGGCGCTAGCGGAATCCGCGCGCGGCCCCGTCCTCGGAATCGACGACGCGGGTCCTCCGAACCGAGGACGGCGCGCGCACGCCGCCGCGCGCAAGCTGCCGCGCATGGCCCAACAACTCGCATCGATCCGCGGTTCTCGCCCCTCTCCGGTCGTCGCCCCTGCGGCCCTCGCACTCGCGGCGCTCGCGTCGCTCTTCGCGCCGTCGCCAGGGCGCGCGCAGGGCGCCCCGTCGAACGCCGCAGAGAGCGGCGGCGCCTTCGCCGGCGCGCCGTCCCCGCGCGCCGGCGAGGCGCCGTCCGAGCGCGCCTGGCGCGGCGGGGTGCGCGCGTTCGTCGAGTACGACAGCAACGTCGGCCTCACCGAGGAACAGGCGCCCGCGCCTTACGACTACCAAGGGGCCTTCCGCACGGGTCTCGCGGCCTCGGGCTCCCTCCGCTTGTGGGGCGACGACGCGTTCGCGCTCGGCGTCGGCGGGTTCGCGTCCCAGTCCCTGACCGCCGGCGACGACTATGCCGACGAGTACGCGCTCTCGACGCTGTCGCCGCAGGCGTGGGCCTCGGCCGCGTTCTCGCTCGGCGATCGCCCCGCCTCCGCGCAGCTCGCCTACCAGTACCGCCGCGATTGGCTGACGGGCGACGACTTCGAGCGCAGCCACAGCGTGCGCGCGGCCGCGAGCGTGCGCGCGAGCGAGTCGCTCGAGATCGCCGCACGCTGGTCGCTCGCGTTCGAGGACTTCGACGCGACTGGCTTCCACGCCCTCGACGCCCGCCGCGACGCGGACCATCAGCGGCTGGGGCTGACGGCGACCTGGCAACGCGCGGACTCGCCGCACTCGCTCGCGATCGGCTGGGAGTGGCTCGACAACCAGGCCGAGCAGCGCGACTTCGACTTCTCGGGCCACGCCGCGACGGCGCGCTTCGTGACGCGCGTCCCGGCGGCGTGGTTCGTCGGGCTCGAGCTGTTCGGCGCCTACAGCAGCGTCGACTACGACCACTACACGACCACGCCGCGGCGCGAGGCGCGCACCCAGCTGTACCGGGTACGGGCCTGGGTGCCGCTCTCGCGCCACTGGGTCGTCGACGCGGGGGTGAGCCACCTCCGCATCGGCGCCGACCAGGCACGCTTCCGCTCGAAGCGCACCGCGATCACCGCGGGCGCTGCCTACCTGTTCTGATCTCGAACGGCGCGCATGGCGCGCGAGGAGAATTCGCATGAGGCGTCATCTGTGGCGAGCGCTGCGCGTCGGGGGCCTTTGCCTGCTGAGCGGTTGCGCGACCCCGCAATGCGATCCCGCAAAGTTTTCTGCCACGTGCGCGGCGGAGAAGCGCGCCGTCGCGGCCCGCGAGCGAACGGACACTCCGACCTGCGACGCGCTCGTCCAGCAGCTCAACGAGGCCTGGAATCAGGACCTCTCGAACCAGGGGGGCGGTGGCTACACAGGTGGCGGCACGGGCACGCCCGGGGATTGAGCGCGCACGCGGAGCTCCGCAGAGGGCAGCGAGGCGCGCCAAGGCGCCTATCATCGCGCGCCTTCGAGGGAGCAGCGGTGGGCAACATCCTCAAGTCTCTTCCGGTCGGCGAGAAGGTCGGCCTCGCGTTCTCGGGCGGCCTCGACACGAGCGCGGCGCTGCACTGGATGCGCGCCAAGGGCGCCGTCCCGTACGCCTACACGGCGAACCTCGGCCAGCCCGACGAGAAGGACTACGACGACATCCCGAAGAAGGCGCTCGCCTACGGCGCCGAGCAGGCGCGACTCGTCGAGTGCCGCCCGCAGCTCGTCGCCGAGGGCGTCGCGGCGATCCAGTGCGGCGCGTTCCACATCTCGACCGGCGGTGCGACCTACTTCAACACCACGCCGCTCGGCCGCGCGGTCACCGGCACGATGCTCGTCGTCGCGATGCGCGAGGACGACGTCAACGTCTGGGGCGACGGCAGCACGTTCAAGGGCAACGACATCGAGCGCTTCTACCGCTACGGCCTGCTCGCGAACCCGAATCTGCGCATCTACAAGCCGTGGCTCGACCAGCGCTTCATCGACGAGCTCGGCGGCCGCAAGGAGATGTCCGAGTACCTGATCGCCGCGGGCTTCGACTACAAGATGAGCGTCGAGAAGGCCTACTCGACCGACTCCAACCTGCTCGGCGCGACCCACGAGGCGAAGGACCTCGAGTTCCTGAACAAGGGCATCACGATCGTGCAGCCGATCATGGGCGTCGCGTTCTGGCGCGCCGACGTGGCGGTGAAGCCCGAGACGGTGAGCGTGCGCTTCGAGGAGGGGCAGCCCGTCGCGCTGAACGGGCAGACGTTCTCCGACGCCCTCGCGCTGTTCACGGAGGCGAACGCGATCGGCGGCCGCCACGGCCTCGGCATGTGCGACCAGATCGAGAATCGCATCATCGAGGCGAAGAGCCGCGGCATCTACGAGGCGCCCGGGATGGCGCTGCTGCACGTGGCCTACGAGCGCCTCGTCACGGGCATCCACAACGAGGACACGATCGAGCAGTACCGCACCAACGGCCGGCGCCTCGGCAAGCTGCTCTATCACGGCCGCTGGTTCGACCCGCAGGCGATGATGCTGCGCGAGACGGCGCAGCGCTGGGTCGCGCGCGCGATCACCGGCGAGGTCACGCTCGAACTGCGGCGCGGCAACGACTACTCGCTGCTCGACACCGCGAGCCCGAACCTCACCTACAAGCCCGAGCGGCTCACCATGGAGAAGGGCGAGGCGTTCTTCACGCCCGAGGACCGCATCGGCCAGCTCACGATGCGCAATCTCGACATCGTCGACACGCGGGACAAGCTGCGCGTCTACGCCGAGACGGGTCTGATCGGCACCGGCGCGAAGGACGGCATGCCGCTGCTCGGGGCGACGGCGGAGCCGAGGAAGAAGTAGCCACCCGCGCGCGGTGCGGCCGTGCGGCCTCGCACGCTCAGCGCGCGTGGGCGCGCACGAAGTCGCACATCTCCTCGACGGCGGTGATCGCCTCGCGCGGCTCCTCGGCGCAGGCGACGAACGCAACTTCGTCGTCCGGATACTTCGCGCCGTAGCGCATGCGGCACGGTCCGTTCAGGATCCAGATGTGCTCGACGTCGGCGTACTCGGTGATCTGCACCGTCACTCCCGCGGCGCGCGCGTTCGCGGCGAGCCGGATGCTGTCGTCGTGGCAGACGTCGCGCCCCGCGGCCTGGACGAGCAGCGGGCTCAGGCCGCGCAGATCGCGGTACACGGGCGAGTGGCGCGGATCCTTCGCGTCGACGCCGCCGGTCGAGAGCAGCGTTTTCGAGAGCACGCGCACCAGCTCGTGGCGGATGTCGCACTGGTTGCGCACCGGGTCGTCGAGCGACGGCGTCGCCAGCGCGATGTCCGCCCAGAGCGAGTTCAGCATGCCGCAGGCGGGCTGCGGCAGGCCGAGGTCGCGCGCGTCGGCCATCAGCGAGACGGTGAGCGCGCCGCCCGCGGAGTCGCCCGCCACCGCGACGCGGCCCGGCGCGAAGCCGCCCGGCCCGATCAGGTGGCGGTAGACGGCGAGCACGTCTTCGTGTGCGGCCGGGAACGGGAAGCGCGGCGCGAGCCGATAGTCGGCGGCGACGACGCGCACGCCGAGGCCGAGCGCGAGCCGCGCCGTCGCGCGCCGCGCCCAGGCGGCGAGCCCGCTCGAGTAGCCGCCGCCGTGCAGGTAGAGCACCACGCGGCTCGGGTCGGAGACGCCCTCCGCCGGCGCGGTCCACTCGACGGGCACGCCCGCGAGCTCGTCGCGGGTGAAGTGCACGCCGGCGGGCGTGCAGAGCACCGGCGCGAAGAAGCGCTCCTGGGCGGCGATCTGGGCGGCGAGCTCGGGCGTCATCGCCTACTCGAACTCGGGCGAGAAGCGGATGTCGTCCTTCGCGAGGCCGTCGAGCACGACCTGCAGCCCGCCGCTCTTGATCATCCACTCGAGGCGGTGGTCGCGGTACTCGCGCTTGAACTGGCCCGAGGCGACCAGCTCGCCGACCGCGTTCATGCCGGCGATCGAAGCCGTCGCCTCCGCCGCCGTCTGCGCCACGGACGGGCGCGCGTTCGCGCGCGCCGCCCAGGCCGCGAGTCTCGAGCCCGCCGGCGGCGTCAGGCCGAAGCCCGCCGAGCCGTTGACGTACGGGATCACCGAGAGATCGGCCCAGCCGAACGAGGCGCCGCCGAACCACTCGGCGCCGCCCAGCTGCTTCTCGAGCCAGCGCTGCCAGGCGGCGACCTGCTCCCCCGCCTTCGCGAAGATCTTCTCGCCGAGGGCGCCCTTCGCGCGGCCGAAGAAGCGCAGCTCGCCGAGGCCCCAGTTGATCGCCTCGTAGTGCGTGTCCATCGCGTCCTCGATCATGCGCGCGCGCGCGCGCGCCGCAGGCTCGCGCGGCAGGAGCGGCGGCGTCGGCCACTTGTCCTCGATGTACTCGCCGATGATCGTGGAATCGAAGATGCGGGCGTCGCCGTCGACGAGCGCCGGAACCTCGCCGCGCGGAGAGGCGCTGGTGAAGTCGGCGCCGTAGCCCGCGCCCGAGCCGATGCCGGTCGGGAGCTTCAGCTCGAAGGGCACGCCCTTCTCGCGCAGCGCGATCTTGTTCTTCTGCGCGTAGGGAGAGAGCGGGTGTTCGAAGAGCGTGAGCATGGCGATCTCCTATCGAGGTGCGCGGGCCGGGAGACGATGCCGCGGGCGGCGCGCGATTGCCCGCCGCGGGCCCCGGGCGTTCACGCGAGGCTCGCGAGCAGGAGCGCAGCGTCGCGAAGGTCCGCGGTGTCGGACCCCTCGACGAACGCGCCGTGGACCTCTCGCAGCTGCGCCGCGACCTCGCCGCCGCGCCCGGAGCGCTGCCGAAAGCGCGCGAGGCTGACGACGGCGCGCAGCTCGAGCGAGCGCGCGCGCTGCGCGCGCGCGATGGCCAACGCGTCGGCAAAACGCTCCTCCGCCGCAGCGGCGCCGCCGCCCCCGCCCGCGAGAGCCTGCAGCGCACGCGCTTCGCCGGCGAGGCGATGGAGCTCCGCGTCGTGGATCGATTCCTCGCTGCGGCGACCGATCTCGAACGCGCGCGCGACGAGCGCGAGCGCACGCTCGGCGTCTCCGCGGCGCAGCACGAGCTCCGCGATCAGCGCCAAAAAGTACGGCTGGACGAGCATCGCGCCGGTATTCCCGTAATCGACCAAGCCGGCTTCCATCTCGGCGATGCCCGCGTCGAGCTGCCCCGCGCGCGCGACCGCCCAGCCGCGGAACATCGCGCCGACGGCGAGGTACATCGCGAAGCCATGCTCCCGGCACACGGCGATCGTCTCCTCCGCGCGCTCGCGCGTGCGCGACACGTCGCCGCGCGCCTGCTCGACGAACGCCCCGAACGCGAGCGCGAACGCGAGACTGAACGGATGCGAAAGCTCGCGCGCGAGCGCGATGGCGGCTTCGCTCTCGAGGCGCGCGCGCGCGGGAAACCCGAGGATCCACTGCGCCCACGCCGCGTACGACCGGCCCGCGGCCCCCGGGTCGTGGAGCAGCCGAAAGCCCGGCGGCAGCTGCTTGACCGCGCCATACGCGATGCGACTGCGCTCGAGGTCGTTGGCCGCGGCAGCGAGCTCGCCCCGGAAGAATCGGCTGATCCCGAGGGCGGTCTCGGCCTGGGTGAGGTAGCGCGGGGACTGGCGCCGCCGCGCGATGCGGCAGCACTCTTCGCCGAGCGCCTGCGCCTCGCCGGTGCGGCCCGCGAGCAGCACCGCTGCGCTGCGGCCCATCAAGACGCCGAACAGCTGGCGCTCGTCGCCCGTCTGGCGCGCGAGCGCCTCGGCGCGCGCGAACGCTTCGTCGACCTCGACCGCCGCGTAGCCGCGCGTGACCATCTCCGCCGGAGCGAGCGCCATCCGGAGTGCGAACTCGCGCTGGGCGCGCGAGGCGTCGTCCGGCAGCAGCGCGAGCAGATCGAGCGCGCGCGTGAGCCCGCGGATCACCTCGGGATAGGCGGCGCGCTCGGCCGCATTGCTCGCGGCCAGCGACAGGTACGAGACGGCGCGCGCGTGGTCGCGGCTTTGCTCGAAATGCGTGGCCAGCTCGGCGGCGATCTGGCCGACGCGGTCGCCGAACGCCTGCTCGAGCCGTTCGCCCGCCCGGCGATGCAGCCGCGCGCGCTGGCTCGGCGTGAGCGACGCGTAGAGCACGTCCGCATACAGCGCGTGGATGAACGCATAGCGCCGCGTCGGCGTGCCGTCCGGCCATTCCTCGTCGCTCGCGAAGGTGAGGAACTGCCCGCGCCGAGCGAGCCCTTCACAGGCGTCGCTCGAGGGCTCGACGTCGGCCTGCACGAGGTGCGCGGCCAGCACGTCCGAGAAGTGGGCCCCCACCACGCTCCCCGCGGAGAGCAGGGCGCGCTCCTGCGGGCCGACCTGATCGAGCTGGCGGTCGATCAGGGCGCGCAGGCTCGCGGGCACGGAGGCCTCCACCGCGCGGATGTCGCCGCACAGCGTCCAGCGGCCCTCTTCCTCTTTGACGAGGCCGCGCGTCACGAGGTAGTCCGCGGTGTTCACCATGAACAGCGCATTCCCGTCGGTGCGCCGGTGCAGCACGGCGCCCAGCGTCTCGCGCAGCCCGGGGAAGCGGGCCGCGACGTAATCCGAGACCGCGCCGAGGGAGAGAAAGCCGATCGGCAGCTCGTGACAGAGCCGGTGCGCCACGAGCTCCTGCTTCACGCGCAGCGGATGGACCGCGGCGCCGAGCTCGAACGGCCGGAGCGTCGCGAGCACGAGCAGGCGGGCCGGCTCCCGGCGGCGCGCGATGAACGCGAGCAAGTCGAGGCTCGACCGATCCGCCCAATGCAGATCCTCGAGGGCGAGCACGAGCGCGTCGGTCTGGGTCAGCCGCTCGACGGCCTCCGCCATCTCGCGCAGCATGCGCTCGGGCGGCGCGCCGGCCACCTGACGCAGCAGCACTTCGCGCTCCTCCGCGCCAACGACGGCGGGAAGCTGCGCGAGCCACATCGGTGCGACCTCGCGCAGCGTCTGCACCACGAAGCCGCCGCGGGGCGTCCGGCACAGGCTTCCGAGCGCGTCGAGCCACGGGAGGAACGCCTCGGCGGCGCCGTACGACTCGATGCACTGTCCGCGGGCGACGCGAACGCCGGGCCGCGCCGCAGCGTCCGCGAGGAATGCATCCGCGACGGCCGTCTTCCCGACGCCCGCTTCGCCGGAGACCAGCACGATCTGACGCGCGCCAGCTTCGGCCGCCGCAAGCCACTCGCCGAGGCGCGCGAGCTCCTCGGCCCGGCCGACGATCGCGCGCGCGCTCGCGACCGTCGCCGGCGCCGCTCGCGCACCCGGCGGCGCTGCGCCGTGAACGGTTCCGACGAAGCGATAGCCCCGCCGATGAACCGTCTGAATGAAGGTGGGCCGGCTGGGGCCGTCGCCGAGCGCTCGGCGAATCTCGCGGATCGCCGTCGTCAGTGAGCTGTCGCTCACGGCGGCGTCCGGCCAGACCTCGCGCAGCAGCTCGTCCTTCGTGACGAGCCGATCGCGATGCAGCGCGAGGTAGCGCAAGACGGCGAACGCCTTGGGCGTGAGCGCGAGCGGTGCTTCGCCCAGCCACGCGCGCTCGTCGGCGAGATCCAGCAACAGCGAAGCGGCCTGCGTCATGGCGTGCAATCTCGGATCGCTCTCGGGAGTCGCTCGGACTCCGATCCTCGCGCAGCGTATCTCAGCGAGGCGGCGCGCACGGGCCTCCGCCGCGGCCCGCGACCCGTGCGGGGCGAGCGACCTCGCCGAGGCGCTGCGCCCTTGGGCGCATGGCCCGACGTCGGATGCGCATCGCGCGCATCCCGCGCGATCTACGGGGGCGACGACCGCGCGCGATCGGCGCGACTGCCCGCCCGCGGCGTGGGGCGCCGAGCGCGCGCGAGCGCAGGAAAGTGACGCGCGGCCCGCGCTTCGAGACGCGGGCCGCGCGTGGAGTCGTTCGCGGCTGCGCCTACTTCTTCAGGCGGTGCAGCGCGCAGAGCTTGTTGCCCGACGGATCGCGCAGGTACGCGAGGTACATGCCCGAGCCCGGCCGCTCGCCCGGCGGGTCCTCGCAGGTGGTGCCGCCGTTCGCGACGCCAGCGTCGTGCCACGCCTTCGCCTTCTCCGGCGAGTCGACGGCAAAGCCGATCGTGCTGCCATTTCCGCCGCCCGCCGGCGCGCCGTTGATCGGCTTCGTGATGGCGAAGATGCCCGTGGGCGTGAAGTAGAACACGCGGCCCTTGTCGTCGGCGGTGCCGGGCTTGTAGCCGAGCGCGCCGAGGGCGGCGTCGTAGAACTTCTTCGATGCGGCGACGTCGTTCGCGCCGACCATGATGTGACTGAACATCTGCGTTCCTCCTGAATGGAATGAGACGGGCGGATGCTACCGCGACGGACGCGCGGCCGAAGCCCGCGATCTCACGGGTGACGCCCACAGTGAGCTCACGGGCGACGCCAGCGGATCGGCTTCTTGCCTTCGCGGACGACGAGCCGCTTCGCTTCGAGGTCGAGCTGCACGCATTTCGTCCACCAGCCGGCCTTGCTCGCGAGCTCGCCGCGCAGCCGTTGGCGGACGCCCGCGATCATCTCCGCCTGCGTGAGCCCGCCCTGGCGGGGCAGCGCCGCGAGCAAGGCGGCCTTGGCTTCCCGGTACTTGGCGCCGTCGACGGTGCTCGTCTTGCCCGGGTGATTGACGTTCTCGACCACCACGCGGTCCGCCCCGGCCGGCTTCGCCGCAGGTCGACGCGACTTCGCGGACACGCGTTTCGCCATCGGTCCCGTCTCCTTCGTCCGGATGGCGCGCTTCACCCCTGGGCGCGCTTCCACTCCGCGTACTCGCACATCGCTGCGAGGGCCGCGATCGCGCGATGCGCGCTCGGGTAGCAAACGCGACCTTCTTCCTTCACGCCCACCGGCCCGCTGTTGCCGTAGTGGCGATCGGTATTCACGAGCTCGGTGCACGTCAGCACGGGCTTGCCGTGCTTTTCGCTCACCTCGCGCGCCACCGTCGCGTAGCGCCGGTCCTGGCGCACGTGATAGTCGACGATGCGGTCGAGCCCGTGGCCCGGGTAGTACGGACCGGACTTGAAGGCGTTGGCCTGACCGGCTTGGATGCCGATGCCGAGGTGGATCATCGCGTCCACGTCGGGATGCGCGACGATCCAGTCCATCACCTGCGCGACGGTGTCGCGCGTCTCGCCGCCGGCGAGGTCGATCGGGTTGTTGCGGCTCCAGCGCGGCGGCACGACGGTGTCGATCTTCGCCTTCAGGTCCTCGGGCAGCGGCATCAGCGTGAGGCCCGCTTGCGCGCAGGCGTCGGCGGCGAGCACGCCCCAGCCGCCGGCTGTCGTGAACACGATCGTGCGGCGACCGCGCGGCAGCGGCTGCGTCGCGAAGCTCGCCGCCCACTCGAAGGCGTGCTCGACGCTCGGCGCCCGAATCACGCCGTTCTGCTTCGCGACACCGTCGAACACGCGGTCGTCGCTCGCGAGCGCGCCGGTGTGGCTCGCCGCGGCGCGCTGGCCTTCCGCGGCCGCCCCGCCCTTCACGAGCACGATCGGCTTGCGCTTCGACGTGGCGCGCAGCACGTCGGCGAAGCGGCGCCCGTCGCCCACGCTCTCGAGGTAGGCGAGCACCACGGCGGTGTCGGGGTCGACGCCGAAGTACTCGATGTAGTCGGCGAGGGTCGTCTGCGCGGAGTTGCCCGCGCTGATCGCCTTCGAGATGCCGACGCCCGTCTCCACCGCGTAATTGAGGAAGCTCGACACGAGATTGCCGCTCTGGCTCGCCACGCTCACGTGCCCGCGCGGCGGATACGGCGCCACGATCTGGGCGCACATCGACACCTCGGTCGAGATGACGCCCTGCCCGTTCGGGCCCGCCACGACCATGCCGAGGTCGTTCGCGAGCTTCACGAGCTCGGCCTCGGCCCGCTTGCCCTCGTCGCCCGCCTCGCCGTAGCCGGCGCTCGCGATGAACGCGGCCCGTACGCCGCGCGCGCGGCACGCCTTCAGCAGCTCGCCGTTGGTCTGCGCCGGCGTGCACACGAAGACGAGGTCCGCCGCGTCCTCCGGCACCTGCGCGACGTCGCGCAAGGTCGGCTGGCCGAGCACGTCCACGCCCTCGCGGTTCACCGGGAAGAGCTGCCCCTGATAACCGAAGCGCAGGAGGTTGTGGTAGGCGACGAAGCCGAACTTGCCCGGGTGCGACGAGACGCCGGCGACGACGACGCCGCGCGGGTTGAAGAGCCGCCCGAACTTCTCGCGCAGCGAGCGCTCGTCCAGCGGCGCCGCGGGCCGCGCGGCGGCTGCGGTCGCGGGCGCGTCCGCGAGCTCGACCAGCGCGTCCACCGCCACGGGCTTGCCGGCCGCGATCAGCACGGGATTCAGGTCCACGCTCGCGACGTCGGGACGCTCCGCGCCGAGCTTGCCGAGCCCGACCAGCACGTCCGCGAGCTGCTCGAGATCGACGGCCGGCTCGCCACGCCAGGGCTTCACGTAGAGCGCGGCGCTGCGCAGCTTCGCGACGAGGCCCTTCGCTTCGGCGCGCGTGAGCGGCGCTGCGGCAAACACGACGTCGGAGAGTGCCTCGGCGGCGATGCCGCCGAGCCCGAGCAGCACGCACGGCCCGAACTGCGGATCGCGCACGAGTCCCGCGATCAGCTCGCGCTTGCCGCGCACCATCTCGGCCACGAGCAGCTGCACCGCGCCGTCCTCGGGGCGGACCTTCGCGAGCAACTCGCTCGCGGCCGCACGCACGGCGTCTTCGCTCGCGAGACCGAGCCGCACGAGGTCGCGCTCGGTCTTGTGGGCGATCGCGTCGCCGCACAGCTTCACCACGACCGGGAAGCCGATGCGCGCGGCTGCGGCAGCGGCGCCCGCGGCGTCGCCGGCCAGCTCCTCGCGGGAGACGGGCACGCCGTAGCGCGCGAGCAATTCCTTCGAAGCGTGCTCCGAGAGCGTGCGGGACGTCACCGAACCTCCAGTCCGCGCGCGTCGCCGTGTCCACCGCGCGAAAGTCGCTAACTCTACGCGACCCCCCGGTCGATTTCATTGCACGGGCGCGCACATCGGCGCGCGCAGGGGGCGCATTCGTGGGCGAATTCCTGGGCCGGCTCGACGCGCTTTTCCAGCAGCTCGTCGTCGACAACATCTCGGCCGTCATCTTCTTCGACCTCGCCTTCTGGGACGACGGCCAGCCGGGCGAGATCCAGTTGCCTGCCGTGGTTTGCTGGCTCGGGATGGCGGCACTCTTCTTCACGCTGCGCTTCCGCTTCGTGAACGTGCGCGGCTTCAAGCACGGCACGGAGGTCGTCCGCGGCCTCTACACCCGCGCCGAGGACCAGGGCGAGATCTCCCCGTTCCAGGCGCTCTCGGCCGCGCTCTCCGCGACGGTCGGGCTCGGCAACATTGCCGGCGTCGCCACCGCGGTCGGCCTCGGCGGCCCGGGCGCCGTCTTCTGGATGGTGCTCGCCGGCGCGCTCGGCATGTCGTCGAAGTTCGCGGAGGTGACCCTCGCGCAGATGTATCGCGTGAAGCGCGTGGACGGGCACGTCTCCGGCGGCGGCATGCACTACCTGAAGACGGGCCTCGCGGAGCTCGGCTGGCCGCGCCTCGGCGCCGTGCTGTCGGTGGTGTTCGCCGTGATGTGCATCGGCGCGAGCTTCGGCGGCGGCAACATGTACCAGTCGAACCAGTCGTTCGCGCAGCTCGCGAACGTCGTGCCGGCCTTCGCCAGCACGGGCGGCGCCGTCGGCTTCGGCCTCTTCCTCGCAGCGCTCACCGGCCTCGTGATCATCGGCGGCATCAAGCGCATCGGCGACGTGGCCTCGGTGCTCGTGCCAGTGATGTGCGGCATCTACGTCGTCGCGGGCTTCGCGATCCTCGCGCTGCACTGGAGCGAGCTGCCGGCGGCCTTCGCGACGATCGTGCGCGGCGCGTTCGCGCCCGACGCGGCCTTCGGCGGCTTCGTCGGCGTGCTCATCACGGGCTTCCGCCGCGCGAGCTTCTCGAACGAAGCGGGCTGCGGCTCGGCGCCGATCGCGCACTCCGCGGCGACCAGCGCGGAGCCCGTGCGCCAAGGCCTCGTGGCGCTGCTCGAGCCGTTCATCGACACCGTGATCGTGTGCCACATGACCGGGCTCGTCGTGGTCGTGACCGGCGCCTACGCGCACCCGGAGGCCGGCAGCGGCATCGCGATGACGTCGTGGGCCTTCGCGAGCGTGTTCCCGGGCTTCGAATACGTGCTCTCGCTGACCGCCTTCCTGTTCGCGTTCAGCACGATGATCTCCTGGAGCTATTACGGCGAGCAGTGCTGGGCGCACCTGTTCGGGGTGCGCTCGCTGCTCGCGTACAAGCTGACCTTCCTGTTCTTCACCTGGGCCGGCGCGGTGTTCGCCGCGAAGGCGGTGCTCGACTTCGGCGACCTGATGATCCTCGGCATGGCGTTCCCCAACCTCGTCGGCGTCGTGCTGCTCTCGGGCAAGATCGACGCCGCGGCGCGGGACTACTTCGCCCGCTTGCGCGCCGGGGCATTCCAGCGCGTGCGCTGACGCCGCCCCCGGCCTCGCGGCCGGGGGACGGCTCGCTCACGGCGCCACTTCGAGCGCATCGCCGTCGCACACGACCCGGCGCAGCTCGGCGCTGCCGTTCACGCGCACCGCGCCGCGCTCGACCTCGCGCGCGAGGCGCGCGCGCGACCAGCCGAGCTCGCGGGCGAGCAAGCGGTCCCAGCGCGCGCCGCACGGCTCGGGCTGCACGATGCGCGCCCCGAACGGAGCGCCTTCCGGAACGGCGGCGCGCACGACGCGGTACGGCGTCTCCGCGCCGCGGCCCGCGGCGAAGGCGCACGCGCGCACGAGGGCCGGCGCGTCCGCCTGATAACCGTCGAGTCGCTCGCGCGGAAGGGCGCTCGGCCGAACGCGCCGCTCGACGCGGTGCTTGTGCACGGCGTCGCAGACGGCGCAGCGATAGAGCAGCCAGACGTCGAGCGCCCCGCCGTTGGCGTTGACGCGGAAGCGCTCGGTGCAGGCGAAGGCGGAGAGGCGCGCGCAGCGCGCGCACGGGAGAGAGAGCGCGGGAAGCGCGAGCGCCTCCACGCGCCAGAGGGACTGAAGCACGGCCGGAACCCCTGGCGGGGCGCGCGCGTGCGCGCGAAAGCCGGCAGCGAGATGCGAGCGAGAGCCCGAGATCGGCGCGCTGCCGGACCTCGGGCGCCGCCACGCCCCGCGATCGTGCCCGCGGCGGCCCGGAGGCGGCGCGCGGGGCGGTGTGCGGACACACCGATTGCGTCGGAACGAAGTGGTGCGACGAAGTCCGGCTAGAGCGAGGGCGTCATGCGGAATGGGCTCGCTTCGAGAGAGCGGAACGTATCGCGGGTCGCCGGCTAGTTCGCCAGCGGCAGCGCGTGGTCCGCGTCGGGGTCGGTGCGCGTCGCGTGCGCCACGCTGAGCGCGAAGCGCTCCTGGAAGCCAGCGCTGCGCACGCGGCACGCGGGCATCTCGCAGCCTGCGCAGTGCACGGCCCCGCACGGGTCGAAGTGAACGACCGCCTCGGCGGGCTCGGCCAGGCCGCCGAGCATGCGGGCCTCGACCGCGTCGCTGATCCGGTGCAGGCGCTCGGCGTCGAAGTAGCGCGGGACGACGAGGTGCAGGTCGCTGTGTACGAGCGCGCCGGACCGCCAGGCGCGCAGGCCGTGGACGTCGATCCACTCCGCCGGACGCTCTCGGTCGAGGGCCTTCGCGAGCCGAGCGAGCAGGTCCGGATCGGCTTCGTCCATCAGCCCGCGCACCGCGCTGCGCACCAGGCCGACGCCTTCTCGCACGATGTTGGCGCCCACGGCGAGCGCGACGACCGGGTCGAGCCACGCGAGGCCCGTGACCTTCACGAGCGCGAGCCCGGCGATCACGCCGAGGCTCGTGTACACGTCGACGAGCACGTGCTTGCCGTCCGCGACGAGCGCCAGCGAGTGGGCCGCGCGGCCCGTGCGCAGCAGGTAGACGCCGAGGGCCGCGTTGCCGAGCGACAGCGCGCCGAGGGCGACGAGGCCGAAGCCGAGCGCGTGCGGGGCGCCGCCGCGGAGCAATGTGCCGACCGCCTCCACGGCGATCAGCACGGCGGCGACCACGATCAACGCGCCCTCGACCGCCGCGGACAGAAACTCGACCCGCCCGTGCCCGTAGGGGTGGTCGCGGTCGGCGGGGCGCGCCGCGAGCAGGATGCTGAACACGAGCAGGCCCGCGGCCGCGATGTTCGCGGTGGACTCGAGCGCGTCCGACAGGACGGCGACCGAGCCGGTGACCTGCCAGGTCGCGAGCTTGCCCAGGAAGATCGCGGTGCCGGCGATCAGGGAGACCCAGCCCGCGCGGCGCCGTACGGCGTGATCGATCGCCATGGCGGCGCACCCTAGCAGCGGAGAAACGGGCCCCGTTGGAAACGAAAGTCGATTCCGCCGCGGTGGGCCGATTCAAGCGCGCGCTCGGCTGGGCCGATCCGTCCCGCCACTCCACGAGAGGCGACCATGACGGCATCGATCAAGGGCTCCGCGTTCCAGTCGGTGCAGGCGGACATCCACCGCCTGGTCGATGCCGGCGAGATCGACCTCGAGGAGATCGGCGGCGGTCTCACCGCGAAGGACCGCGACTGGCTCGACGCGTTCGTCACGCCCGTCAGCTGGATGCCGATCGCGACCTACGGCCGGCTGCTGGAGGTGCTCGCCATCGCCGAAGGCGGCGCCGACCCGGTGGAGTACCTGCGCAGCCGCGGGCGCGAGGCGGGCAAGCGCTTGCTCGGCGGCGCCTACCAGGGGTTTGCGCGCGCCTCGAACGGCCTCGACCTGAAGGGCGTGCAGATCGTGATCGGTGTCGCGCGCCTGCTCTACGACTTCATGCAGTGGGAGGCGAAAGCGCTCGCGAACGGCAGCTTCGAGATCGTGGTCTCGGACGCGAAGGCCTTCCCGGCGCCCGCGCTGCACACCGCGGAGGGCTTCCTCGAGCTGTACGGCGAGCTCACCTGCGGCCGCCGCCCCGAAGTCGAGAGCGTCCGGCTCGCGCCGGACACGGTCCGCATCGTCGTCACGCCGCGCTGAGCTGCGTGGCGGCGGGCCACGGCCGCGACGCACCCTGCGTCATTGCGCCTCGCCTCGGCCATCGTCGGCGCGCCTCTCGCCGCGCGCGCTTGGCGCGGCCCTTGCTCTCCCGCTCCCGCAGAGGAGAGGATCCGTGACCGACGATCGCGCGCTCGTGAAGAAGCACCTGGATGCCTTGCTCGCCGATGCGGCCCGTGGCGGCACGCCGCCGGACCTGATCGGCCGGCTGTTGCTCGAGGAAGTCACCGCGCTCTGGATGCAGTCGCGCAGCTGGCGCGACGTCGCGAACGAGCTCGAGTTCCACGCCAAGAACCTCGACCCGGACGCCGACTTCGAGTTCATGCGGCCCTGAGCGCGCGGGTCGGCGCTCAAGTGCGCCCGCGGCCGCGCCGACCCACTGCGCCATGGCCGCTCGCATCGCACTGCCGATCCTGCTCGGGCTCGCCCTCGCCGCATCCGCGGCGCGCGCGGAGCTGTACCGCTGGACCGACGCGAACGGCGTCACGCACTTCACGAGCGACCTGAGCCAGGTGCCCGCCGGGCAGCGCGACCTCGCGCGGGCGGCGGCGGCGTCGGGCAAGGGCTCGCTGCAGCGCGTTTCTTCGAGCGCGCCGCGTGCGAACTCGACCACCGGATCCGCCGCGCCCGCCTCGCCCGCGACTCACGCGGCGGAGGACCGGGTCGGGGGCAAGACCGACGTGCAGTGGCGCGACGAGGCGACCCGACTGCGAAGCCGCATCGCGCTGTTCGAGGCACCCGCCGCACGCTGCGAGAAGGACCGCTTCGCGTGGTCGCGCGGCGACGGCGGGCGGAAGTATCGCGAGGAGCAGGCGGAAGCCGAGGCCTGTCAGCGCACGGAGCTCGAGCTCTCGCTCGCCCGGAAGGCGCTCGAGGACTTCGAGGAGCTCGCGCGTCGCACGGGCGTTCCGCCGGGCTGGATCCGCGAATGAGCGCGCGCGGCCTCGCGGTCGCCCTGGGCCTCGCGCTCGCGCTGGGCGCGAGCGCTGCGCGCGCCGAGGACGAGATCTGGGTGTGGACCACCGACGACGGCGCGGTGCACTACACCGACGACCTCGAGCGCGTCCCCGAGGCCCATCGCGACGACGCGCGCGTCGCTCACCGCGAGGGCGGCGGCTCGTACCAGCGGATGCCGCAAGGCGCGCCCCTCGCGGCGGGAGAAGCCGCCGCGAAGCGCACGGCAGCACTCGAGGCCGAAGCGACCGCGGAGGCCACGTGGCGCGCGCGAGCGAGCGAGATCGCCACGCGCCGGCGCGACGCCGCGAAGCGCGTCGCAGCCTGCGCCGGCGATCACGTGAATCGTTCGCCCGGCGACGGCAGCCGCAAGCGCCGCGCCGAGCGCGACGAAGCCGCGCGCTGCGCCGCCGCGCGGGCAGAGCTCGCCCAGGCGGATGCGGATCAGGCCGAGCTCGACGAGGCCGCTCAGCGCGAGAGCATCCCGCCGGGCTGGCTGCGCGTCGACGACTGAGACGGCGCGAGCGGCTCAGCGCCGCGTCGGGCAGTCGCCCTGCGCCGGGTCACAGCCCCACGCGCGCTGCGCGCTCTCCTGGTAGGTGCGCTGCGCGGCGAGCATGCGCTCCCGCTCGGCCGCACACGCGCGCTCGCCGGACTCCGCGACGCAGGCCTCGTAGCGTGTGCGCGCCGCGGCCGCTTCGTCGCGCGCGCGCGTCACGCAGCCGAGGACGGCGAGCGCGACCACGCTCGCCGAAAGCACGCCCGCCGCCCGGGCGACTCGCCGTGCGCTCATTGGTCGCCCTCCTCTTGCTTCGCCTCGTCCTTCGCCCGATAGCGCTCGAACCACGCGAGGATGTTGTCGGTCTTCGCGACGAGGCGCGACGGGCGATCCACGATGCCGTGGGACGCCTCGGGCACGCGCACGAGCGCGGTGTCGACCTTGCGCAGCTTGAGCGCGGTGTAGAACTGCTCCGCCTCGGAGATCGGCGTGCGGTAGTCCAGCTCGCCCGTCATCAGCATCGTCGGCGTCTTCACCTTCCCGACGAGCGAGAGGGGCGAGCGCCGCCAGTATTCGGCGAAGTCGTCCCAGACCGGCTTCGCGAACCAGTACGGCGCGACCGCGTTCGGGAAGTCCGAGCTCAGCGCCCAGCTCGTGAAGTTGACGATCGGCTTCGCCGCCACGGCCGCACGGAAGCGGTCGGTCTTGCCGACGATCCACGCGGTCAGCACGCCCCCGCCCGATCCGCCGGTCACGAACAGGTTCTGCTCGTCGATGAAGCCCCGCTCGATCGCGGCGTCCACGCCAGTCATCAGGTCGTCGTAGTCGCGGCCCGGATACGCGTGGTGGATGCCGTTCGCGAACGCTTCGCCGTAGCTCGTGCTGCCGCGCGGATTCGCGAACAGCACGACGTAGCCGGCGGCTGCGTAGCGCAGGACCTCGGTCGAGTAGTTGGGGCCGTAGGCGGCGTAGGGCCCGCCGTGGATCTCGAGAATCAAGGGGTACTTGCGGACCGGGTCGAAGCCCGGCGGCGTGAACAGCCAGCCCTGGATCTCGCGCCCGTCGTAGGACGACTCCCACGTGAGCTCCTGGAGCGCACCCAGCGGCCGGGTCGCCAGCAGGTCTTCGTTCAGCTGCGTGAGGGTGCGCGCCGTGCCGCCGGCGACCACGGCGACGTCGGCCGGGCGCGTGGGCGAGTTCACGACCGTCGCGATCGTGCCGGCGCGCGAGACGCTGTAGCTCCCGCTCGTGTAGGGCCGCCCGAGGTCGGTGCCGCCGATCGCCGTCGCGAGCTCGCGGCGCCGCCCCTCGAGGGTGACGCTCGAGACCTTCCGCACGCCGCGCTCGTCGTGCAGGAAGGTGAGGCTGCGGCCGTCCGTCGCCCAACGCGGGTCGAGCACGTCCTCCGCGAAGTCGGCCATCACCTCCCGGGCGCCGCCGCCGTCGGCGTCCATCACGTACAGCCGCGTCGCGTGGTAGAAGCGGCCGCGGTCGTCGAAGCCGAGGTAGGCGATGCGCTTGCCGTCCGGCGAGAACACCGGGTTCCCGTCCGGGCCGTCGCGCGCCGTGAGCGCCCTCGCCTCCCCACTCGCGACGTCGACGGCGTAGACCTCGGATTCGACCGCGTCCCACTCCCAGTCGTCGTTTCGATTGGCCGCGCACAAGAGCGTGCGACCGTCGGGACTGAACGAGAGCGGGCCGCCGTGGTGGAAGTCGCCGTGCGTGAGTTGGCGCGCCGCGCCGCCGTCCGCCGGTACGACGAACACGTGGCGGAAGCCGCTCTCGAGGTACCCTTCGCCGTCCACGCGGTAGACGAGCGCGTCGATCACGCTCACGGGCGGCGCCCAGCTCGCACCTTCGGGCGCGGCGGGCGGCTCGGCGAGCGGCTTCTTCGCCTTCGGCACGAGCATCGTGAACGCGATCCAGCGGCCGTCCGGCGACCAGGCGAGGTCGGCGGGCGCCTCGGTGAGATCCGTGATCAGCGCGGTCTGGCCCGAGTCCATCCAGCGCACGAACAGCTGCGCGCCGCCATCGTTCCCCGCGACGTACGCGATGCGCGTGCCGTCGGGCGACCAGCGCGGCGAGGCGGCGCTCTGCCCCTCGGCGCGCAGCGGCCGGTGATTGCCGCCGTCGCTGTCGATCGCCCACAAGCTCGCGCGAGGCTGGTCCTTGCGGATGTCGAAGCCCATGCGCACGTAGACGATGCGTCGGCCATCGGGCGAGATCTGCGGATCGTCGGCGTACTCGAGGCCGAAGACGTCGAGCGCCTGGAATTTTCGGTCGGGGCTGGGATCCGGGGCGGCCGGCTCCGCTGCGCGGGCGGCGACGGCCCCACACAGCGCGACGAGGAGGAGCGGGAAGCGGCTGCGGGCCATCGAGGGTCTCCTGGCGATCGCGCAGCCTAACGAGGCTAGCGCTCAGCGGAAGATCGCGTACGAGTTCGTCTCGATCAGCTGCCAGCAGAGCGAGAGCGCCCAGAGCGGGAACGCGAACCAGACGCCGTTGGTGGCGACGACCACGGCGAAGATCGACGCCACCGAATGGCCGACGTGATTCCGGTTGTTGAAGAACTGGAAGAAGTACACGACGGTGCCGTAGAACATCTGCCAGAAGACCGCGATGCCGAGCGCGCCGAGCAGGCGTGCGGACATCCACTCGAAGGTCATGCCCCACGCGAAGATCGACGACGGCACGATCGTCGACCACGCGTTGCCGACGTCGATGTTCCAGCCGAACGAGCGCTTGTCCGCGTAACCGCGGTCGTAGAGCGCGTAGCTCGACCACACCCCCGTCCAGGTGCGCGGCGAGAGCAGGCGTGAGAACGGCACGCTCGACGTGAAGTACTCCGCCGCGCGCTGCGCCTCGCGCCCGCGATAGGGCTCGCGCGTTGCCTCGTACTCGCGGCGGACCTGGTCGGCCTCGACGTGCAGTACCAGCTCCCACAGGTTGATCATCAGGTTGATCACCAGAAAGAACGCGACGATCGCCTGGCTGGCGCTCAGTGCGCCGTGCACGCCGTGATGGACCGCGACGTGAAGGGCGGTGAGCCCGACGACGAACGAGACGATGGCGACGGGAATCGGGACCACGCGCGCGCTCCAGCGAGAGGGGCCGCGATGCTCGGCCGCCGGGCCGCCGCTGTCCAGCGCGCGGCGAGGCCTCAGCGCGGAACGCCCCACGCGCTGCGCGCGCGCAGGGCGCCGCGGCCCGCGAACCCGGGCAGGTCGAGCAGGCTCACGATGCCAGGCGGCGCCGCGCACACGGCCGGGATCGCGTTGACCGCGCGCATGCCCGTCGCGAGGCAGCCCCCCGCATTGCCGTTGGCGCTGCGCTCGTCGTGGAGGACCACCTCGAGCGTGACGCTCGGTTGCCCGCGCACCACCACGCGGTTCGCATGCGCGGGGTGCAGCTGCGGCTTCGGCCACTCCGGCGCGGCCTCTGGAACCATGCGGTGCACGTGGTCGATCGTGATGCGCGGCTCGCCGTCGACGAGGCCCTCGAGGCGGATGCGATGCGCGGCGCACTGCCCGGGCTCGACCCTCCCGAGCGGAAACGCGAGCGGCTCGGTCGCGCCCCAGCGCTCGTAGTGCTCGCGCGTCCCGTCCACCTCGACGCCCATCGCCTCCGCGATCGTGTAGAGCGGCGCGCCCCAGATCTGCGTCATCAGGCCCGGCGCGCTCGTCAGGAGCGGCGTCGCGCGCATGTCCGAGAGCAGGCCCATCATCCGCAAGCTCGCCTGGTCCGGGTAGTCCCCGCCCACGATGAACTCCGTCGTGTGCACGCTGTCCGCCTGGCCGCACACGCCGAGCAGCGTGAGCGGCAAGAGGTCGTTCGCGAAGCCGGGGTCGATGCCCGTGCTGAAGAACGAGACGCCTCCGTCGCGGCAGGCCGCCTCGATCGCGGCGCGCAGCGGCGCCGGCGCGTGGCGCGGGTTCTGGAGCACGCCCGTGCTCGTGTCGACCACGTTTTTCCCGGCGCGCAGCGCCTGCGTCAGGTTGCGCAGGTTCGCCTCGGCGTGCATGCCGTTCGGGCCGAAGTACGCGACCGCGTCGGCGTTCGCGGCGAGCGCGCGCGCGGCGTCGCGCGTGGCGACGATGCCGGTGGTTCCCTCGCCGAGGATCTCGCCGAGGTCCCGGCCGTCCTTCGCCGGGTCGTTCACGATCACGCCGGCGATCTCGAAGGTCGGGTGGCCGGCGAGGCTGCGCAGCACGGCCTTTCCGACGAAGCCGGTGCCCCACACGATCACGCGAAACGGACGCCGAGTGGGCGACATGCGGACTCCGAACGCGGCGCTCCACGCGCCGTGGCAGCGAGGGCGGGCGAGAGTGGCCCACGCGAAGCGGCGCAACAATCGCGGCGCCAGGCGAGTGCGACCGTGCGCGCGAAGTTGCGCGGGCGCGCGCGCCGCCGAACGCTCCGCCCGCACGCGCAGGAGAGCGCACGGAGGAGCAGGCGATGTACGACGACGTTCGCGTCGAGAACCGCGGGTCGTGCACGTGGATCTCGATCAACCGCCCCGCGCAGATGAACGCGGTGCGCCCGAAGACCTACACCGAGCTGACACACGCGTTCGAGGAGGCCGACGCCGATCGCGCGACGCGCTTCGTCGTGTTGACCGGCGAGGGCCGCGGCTTCTGCGCCGGCGACGACTTCCAGGAGATCTTCCTCTCCGAGAGCTCTCCGGGGCGGAGCAACGACGGCCAGCTCGCGCGCTATCGCGACAAGCTCGGCGCCGCGACGCCGATCGTGCGCGCGATCCTCGACTGCACGAAGCCGACCATCGCGGCGATCAACGGCCCGGCGGTCGGCATGGGCATGGACCTCGCGCTGCTCTGCGACATGCGCATCGCGAGCACGAAGGCGAAGCTCGGCTCCTACTTCGTGCGCCGCGGCGTGATCGGCAGCATCGGCGGCACCTACCTGCTGCCCCGCATCGTCGGCCTCTCGCGCGCGATGGAGCTGCTGCTCTCCGGCGAGCTGCTCTCCGCGGAAGAAGCCGAGCGCCTCGGCGTCGTCTCGCGCGTGGTTCCCGACGGCGAGCTGCGCGCCGCGGTGGACGCGCTGGCGGAGAAGCTCTCCTGGGGCGCTCCCCTCGCCCAGCGGGCGATCAAGCGCGTGGTGAACAAGGGGCTCACCATGGACCCCGCCGCGCTCGAGGAATACGGACGGATGCTGTCCGACGAGCTGTGGCGCACCGAGGACCACCGCGAGGGCGTGCAGTCCCACGTCGAGCGCCGCAAGCCCGTCTTCAAGGAGCGCTAGTCGCGCGCCGTACGCTCGCCGCTAGAGCGGCCGTGGCGCCTGCGACGCGGGGCAGCCCTGCTGGATCGTCGTGGTCGGCGGCACGAGCAGGCTGCGCGTCGTGATCACGGCGTCGGCCGTGCTGCACGCGCCGTTGTCGTTGACGTCGCACAGGTCGGGCCGCGCCAGCGTCGCGGTGGGGGGAGCCAGCAGCGAGCGCGTGATCAGCGCGGCGTCCGCAGTCGTGACGCGGCCGTTGCCGTTCACGTCGCCGCACTGGCAGGCGTCGCCGATGCCGTCGGGCGGCGCGGCCGCGCCGATGCCGCCGACGTCGCTCTGGCCGGGGTTCGGGAAGTACGGGCAGTTGTCCACGCCGTCGTCGACGCCATCGCCGTCGGCGTCCGGCGCCTCGAGGTTCTGGGTGGGGTCGCCGCACTGCGCGTCGGGCGCGCCGAGCGGCGTGCCGCCGTTCGCCGATGCGCCGCCGTCGAAGTCGAGCGCCGCGTCGAGGTCGTTGTCGAGCCCGTCTTGGCACTGCGGCGCCTCGAGAGCCGACTGCGCGCTCGCGCAGCCGAGATCGCCGATCGAGGGGAACACGCGGAAGTCGACGCCCGCGTCGCCGTCGTTGTCGAGGCCGTCGTCGCAGAGGGCGGCGCCGTTCTCGCTCGGGTCGCTCGCGCTCGCGCAGCCGGCGTCGGCGAGGTCGATCGCGCCGTCCGCGTCGTCGTCGAAGCCGTTCTGGCAAGCGGGCGTGGCCGAGGGGCCGTAGACCGACTGCGCGCCCGCGATGTCGTCGGGCGACGGCACCCGATTGATCAGGCCGCAGCAGCCCGCGCCGACGTACATCGCCTCCGCGATGCCCGCCGGCGGGTGCCCGAGGCCGATCGCCGCGTGCCCGAGCTCGTGGAGCATCAGGCCCTCGAGGTCGTTCGCGAAGCCCATGCGCGGATCGCCCTCCGCGCCGGATTGCGCGTCGAAGCTCGCGCCGAGGTTGAAGGCCACGTCGCCCGCGACCGGATCGGGAAAGTTCAGGTCGTCGCCGGGCGGACCGAAGCCGACCGCGCCGACGAACGAGAACCCGGAGCCTGCGAGCGGCGCGAACGCGGCGATGCGGATGTCGGGCGAGGTCGCGCCCGTCGCACCGAAGTCTCCGCCGCCGTCCGCCACCGGCCCGACGAACGTGATCCCCGCGACGCGGCTCCAGGCGTCGAACGCGCGGGCGAGCGCGGCATCGAAGGCGCCGGTGCCGTGCGCGGCGTCGAAGCGCGTGCGCAACTGGGTCACGTCGCTGCCCCCCACCACCTCGTTCGCGAGGTAGAAGCTCGGGGTCACGACGGTGCCGTCGGCGACGAAGCCCCACGTGACGACCGCGGCGTTCGGGTGCACGGGGTCGTCCCACTTCGAGCCGAAGCCGCCCGAGCCGAACTTCACCCAGTCGCCGGCGGCCGGAATCGGCGCGAGCGCGACCAGGGCCGCGAGGGCGAAGGCGATGCGGGGGAACATGGGACCTCCGGCCAGGGAACGGGCGCGCGGAGTTTGGTCCGGCCCGGGCCGCCGGGCCAGCGGCCTCCCGAAACGCGGACGAATCGGGAGCGCCCGGCTCAGCCGCCGCCCGCGAGCGTTCAGCTCAACCGCCCGCGAGCGGGCCGAGCAGGTAGACCTGATCGCCGTCGGCGAGTGTGCGCCCGAGGTTCTCTTCCACCGGCGCGCGCTGCCCGTTCCACATCAGCGTGTGGCGCAGGTGCGGGCTGTCGGCGATCGCGCGCTCGAGCGCGATGCCGCGGCGCTCGGCGCGCTCGATCAACGTCGCGAGCGTCGCGCCGGCCGGCAGCGGCACCTGCTGGTCCACGTCGTACCAGCCGGCTCCTATGCGCCCCTTCAGGATCACGCGCACGCGGATCCCGCCGGGCACTTCGCCGCCGAACCACGCGCGCATGCGCGCCCACCAGGTCATGCGTCGACGAAGCCCGCGAGGAGGCCGTCGATGCCGAGCTCGCGCGCCCGCGCCGCCGAGAGGTTGCCCGTGGTCGGGCTCCAGTGCATCGCGGCATAATAATCGCGCTTCAGCTCCGCCAGCGGAACGGTCACGCCTTTCAGGGGGCCGTCGTTCAGCAGGCCGTCGCCCTGGCCGAGCATGCGCGGATGCGGCTGGAAGTCGTCGGGCCGGATGCCTTCGCGGCGATTGAAGGCGGCGCGCAGGTTCTGGATGCGCTCGCCGCAGCGCAACAACTCCTTCGCGTCCACGTCCCAGCCCGTCACCGCGTTGGTCAGGTCGAGCCACGGCAGGCCGCCCGTCATGTTCGTGAACAGGCACAGGCCGAGGCCGTTCATCACCTGATGCGCGTTGCTGTAGTGCGCCTGCGCGACGCCCTTGTTGGCCGTGCCCTTCCACTCGACCTGCGTCTCCTTCTCCTCGACGGCGCCGGGGATCGGGAACGGGGCGTTGAAGGTCTCGCGCCAGGACGCGGTGCCGGCGGTGTGCCGGCCGGGCGTCGGGTCGCTGATGTAGCTGACGCCCATCAACGAGGTGAAGCGCGAGTCGTGGTAGGCGGGCTCGACGCCGTGGATGTGCACCGCGAAGCGCTCGCTGCCGCGGCCGACGTGCTGAGCCGCGCGCGCGAGGCCGTGGCGCAGCCAGGCGCCGCAGCCCTCGCCAGTGCCCATCTTGACGGTGAGCGCGAGCGCGCCCTCGCCGTTGCCCCAGCGCATGTCGATGCCGTCGAGGTCCTTCGCGGAGAGGATGCCCTCCTCCACCGCCTCGCACACCCAGGCGATCGTCGCGCTCGAGCTGACGGCGTCGAGGCCGTAGCGATTGCACGCGTCGTGACAGGCGGTGACGACGTCGAGGTCGTCGTTCAGGATCGCGGCACCGAAGCCCGCGATCGTCTCGTAGTCCGGCCGGCGCACGTCGGAGAGCCCGCGGCTCTTCACCGCGACGATGCCTTTGCACGGCGCCGGGCAGTCGCCGCACGAGAGCCGCTTCGTGACGAGCTTCGCCACCTGATCCCCATCGAGCTTGATCGACTTGCTCGCGAGGGGGAAGTCGCGCGAGCCGACGCCCTTCCAGTTCTTGATGGGCGCGTCGCCGTTCTCGACGCTGAGCGCGACCGCGCCCGTCGTGCCGCGGTCCGACCAGAGCTGGCGCATCGCCTGCACCGGCGCGTCGACCTTGATGCCCTTGCGCGCGGTCATGCGGTACATGAAGCCGAGCCACGGCTTCGCCTTCGCGAACCACACCATGAAGCGCGTCTTCCAGGACAGATCCTGCTTGTAGTTCTGCGTGATCGTCTGGGAGAGCGCGCGGAACTGCTCGGGGCGCGCGATCGGCACTTCTCCCGAGCCGTGCACGACGATCGCCTTCAGGTTCTTCGCGCCGTACACCGCGCCGAAGCCTTGGCGGCCGAAGGCGTGGTAGCGGTCGTTCATCACGCTCGCGATGCGCGACTGCTGCTCGCCCGCGGGCCCGATCGCGCTGACGCCCACTTCCGATTGCTTCCCGTAGCGCAGGCGCAGCGCGTCGAAGACCGGCGGGATCTCCTTGCCCCACAGGTCGCCCGCCGGATCGAAGCGCACCTCGGCGTCGCGCACGACGAGCACCGTCGGCTCGCTCGCGCGGCCCGTGATCAACAGGCCGTCGTAGCCCGCGCGGCGCAATTGGCTCGCGACGCTGCCGCCGGAGTTCGAGTCCGCCCAGGTCCCCGACAGCGGCGACTTCGCCACGATCTGGATGCGCCCCGAGAACGGCGTGCGCGCGCCGGTCAGGAGGCCCGAAACGATCGCGAAGCACGACTCCGGCGCGAGCGGATCGGCGCCCGCGGGATAGTGCTTCCACATCAAGTAGGCGCCGAGCCCGTAGCCGCCGAGGAACTGCTTGTAGACCGACTCGTCCAGCGTTTCGACGCGCGACGTACGGGTCGAAAGATCGGCGATCAGGATGCGCCCCAGGGTTCCGTAGCGGTTGTTCGTCGCGGCAGCGGGCTGGGCCATTCGTCGTTCCTCCCCGGCAGTTCGGTGTGCGCGGAATTAGCACGCGGCTGCGGGGCGCCCCAATCCGCAACGCCCCAGCGGCGAGGCGCGTTGCCGCGCCGCGCGACGAATCCACCCAGCCGTGCGAAGACGCGAGCCGCGAAGCGTGCGTCGGGTGCGGCACGGGGCTTGCGACGGACCGGGGCGAACGGCCCGCCGATTCCCGGCGTGGCTCACTCGGAGCTGCCGTGATCCACTTCCTGACCGGCGACATCCTGCACAGCCAAGCCCGCGCGCTCGCCCACGGCGTCGCGCCGGGCGATCACTTCGACTCCGGCCTCGCGCTGGCGCTGCGCGAGCGCTGGCCGGCGATGGCGAAGGACTTCCGCCATCACTGCCAGGTCTCGCACCCGAAGTCCGGCGAGGCGTGGACGTGGGCCGGCGCGGACGGCACGCGCATCGTCAATCTGATGACCCAGGAGCCCGCGCCCGGGCACCACGCGAAGCCCGGCCGCGCGACCGTCGCCCACGTGAACCACGCGCTGCGCGAGCTGCGCCGCGTGGCAGAGAAGGAGGCGTTCGCCTCGCTCGCGCTGCCGCGCCTCGCGACGGGCGTCGGCGGACTCGACTGGAAGGACGTGAAGCCGCTCGTCGAGAAGCACCTCGGAGACCTGAAGATTCCCGTGTACGTGTACGAGACGTATCAACCCGGCGTGGCGGCGAAGGAGCCCGCGGGCGCGTGAGTCGCGCGCGCGGCGTGCCATGGGCGAGGAGATCGACCGGATCGCCTTCGGCGCGGCTCAGCCGGCGCTGGAGCGGATCGCGTGCAGCGCCGCGCGCTCGGGCGTTCCCAACAATGCGAAGTGCTCGCGTCGCGCGGCGTCGAATTACGCGTCGACCGACCGCCGGCAGCCAGCGAACCCGGAGTAGTCGTCGAACACGGAACATGGCAGCCCACCGCGCGCGCAGGCTCGTGCGCCCCCTCAACAAACCCCGAGGCGATCGATCCCGGGAATCCCCCGCGGACTTCTCGGCCTCTGCCGCGGGCCTCGCGTAGCTTCTCCGGTTCGCGCGCGCGCCGCGCGCGACCTCGGAGATCGCGATGGACGCCCTGATTCGCCGCTTCCGGCGGGACGCGCGAGAAGCGGTCCGCGCGCTCACCGAGACGCGCCCGCCTTCGCCGCGGGCGGTGCACGTGGCCCGTCGCCGCATCAAGCGCATGCGGGCCGCGCTGCGGCTCGCGCACGGCGCGATTCCGCGCCGCTCCGAACGCGCGGCAACGGAGGCGCTGCGAGACGCGGCGCGCGAGCTCGCCGGGGCGCGCGATGCGCGCGTACGACTGCGCACCCTCGACCGCATCGCACCCGGCGCTCGACGTGCGCCCCGCTCCAGTGCAGGCCGGATGCGCGCTCGGCTCGCGGCTCGC
>CAZCTH010000011.1:0-67993 GCA_964501435.1 uncultured Spirochaetales bacterium
CGGGAGAGGCCGCGCGCGCCTTCGAGCGCGATGCGCTCGCACGCGCGCTGGGCGCTGCGCCCGCGAGCGTCGAGAGCGGGCGACGCGCCGTCGCGGCGCGCCTCGCGGCAGCGCCCGCGAGCGAGGACGCCGCGTGGCTCGGCTGGCTCGCGAGCGTGGGCGACGCACGCCTCGCGCTCTGGCCGATGGTCGCAGCGCTCGCGCACGGGCCGCTCGCGCCGATTCCGCATCCGATCCGCCCCTGACCGCCGGAGACCTTCCCGTGCTCACCGCCGCCGACGACCGCTTCCATCCGCCCGCCTCGCCGGACCCGTGGTGGAGCGAGACGTGCTGGTTTTCGTTCGCGCACCCCGCGGAGCGCATCAGCGGCTCGTTCTACCCGCTCTTTCGCCCGAACCAGGGCGTGTGCGCGCTCGCCGTCTCGGTGTGGGACGACTCCGCCTGCGAGCCGTGGCGCGCGCGCTACTTCCGGAGCGACTGGCACCTGCCGCCGCCTGCGACGGATCTCGACCGCCTCGCGCTCGGCGCGCTGCGCTACGAGGTGCTCGAGCCGTTGAAGCGCTATCGCGTGACTTATCAGGACGGCGAGCGCTTCTCCGCCGACCTCGAGTACGAGGGGCTGATCCCCGCCCACGCAGCCGGCATCCGCGAGGGCCACGGCCACATCGACCAGCCCTGCCGCGTGCGCGGCGAGATCAGCCTGCGCGGGCGGCGCATCGCCATCGACCACCCGGACATGCGCGACCGCTCGTGGAGCGTGCGCCGCGACGACCGCAGCACGCGGGGCGCCTACAGCTACGCGATCGCGGGCGCGCGCGACTCGTTCCTCGCCATGAGCTTCGCGAGCCCCGGGCTCGGAGGGCGCGGCGACATCCAGCCGATCGTCACGGGCTTTCTCGTGCGGGACGGCGAGAAGAGCCCGCTCGTCGCCGGCACTCGCACGCTCGAGCGCGACGGCGCGAACCCGTGGCCCGCGCGCGTCACCGTCCAGGCGCGCGACGCCGCGGGCCGCGACCTGCTCGCGACGGGCACGACGCTGAATCGCCTCGCCAACCAGGCGAGCCCGGGACTGTTCGCGTGGATGAGCCTCACGCGCTGGGACTTCGCCGGCGAGAGCTTCGGACAGGATCAGGACATCTGGTCGCCGGACCTCTTGTGACCGGCGGCGCGGCTCAGGCGCGCGTCAGGCGCGCTTCCACTTCGGGTCGCGCTTGGCGATGAACGCGTCGATGCCCTCGACGGTGTCCGCCTCCATCATGTTCGCGGCCATCGTGTCGCCCGCGAAGCGGTAGGCCGCGGCGAGGTCCATGCCGAGCTGCTTCTCGAACATCTGCTTGCCGACGCGCACCGCGACGGGCAGCTGCGCCGCGAGCTTCTTCGCGAGCTTCGCGACCTCGGCGTCGAGCTCGGCGAGCGGCACCGCGCGATTGATCAGGCCCACGCCCTCGGCGGTCTTCGCGTCGATCATGTCGCCCGTGAAGAGCAGCTCGAAGGAGCGCTTCTTCCCCATCACCCGCGAGACCGCGACGCTCGGCGTCGAGCAGAACAGGCCGAGGTTGATGCCCGTCGTGCCGAAGCGCGCGTTCTCCGAGGCGATCGCGAGGTCGCAGCTCGCGACGAGCTGCGCGCCCGCCGCGGTCGCGACGCCGTGCACGCGCGCGATCACCGGCTTCGGCAGCGCGACGACGGTCTGCATCATGCGCCCGCAGCGCCCGAACAGATCCTCGTAGTACCCCTGCCGCGGGTTCGCGCGCATCTCCTTCAGATCGTGGCCCGCGCAGAACGCGCGCCCCGCGGCGGCGATCACCACCACGCGCACGGCGTCGTCGGCCGCGACGCGCTCGAGCTCGGCCTGGAGCGCGTCGATCAGCGCCTCGGACAGCGCGTTGAACTGCTCGGGCCGGTTCAGCGTGAGCGTCGCCACGCCGTCCTTGTCTTCGCGAAGCAGCACCGGTGCGTCGGACATGGCGAGGCCTCTCCTACGTGCGTTGGGCGGGATGCGGGCCCGAAGGCGTTCAGCCTCCGAACTCCTTCACCAGCTCTTCGTCGCTCATCGCGATCAGGCGGTCGGTGTAGCCGTGGAAGCGCTGTCCGCCGCCTTCGTTGCGGCCGAACAGCACGTGCGTGCGCGCGCCCGACTGCAGCGCGCGCTGCTGGCGCAGGCCCGTCGCGTAGTCCTCTTCTCGCACGACGAACTCGAGCATGCCGAACATCTTGTCGGCGGCATCGCGCTGCTCCTGGGTCGGCGGCTTCTCCATCAGGTAGTTCTGCACCGTGTAGGACTCGAGCGCCGTCTCGCCGGGGAAGAGCTGGGAGATCATCACGCCGCGCCCGCCCGCGTCGAAGGACGCGATCGAGATGTGCGGGAAGATCGTCCACACGCCGCTCAGCAGCGCGCTCATCGGCCACTCGCTCGGCGGCTTCAGGTCGGGGGGCGCCGCGTTCTTGCTCGGGTCGTCGGTCGCGGGCGCCATCCGGCCGAGGGCCGTCACGCGCTGGTGCGGGCCCCACGGGTAGTAGAGCGCGCGGTTCGGCATCTCCGCGCCGAACGTGTTCCGGTGCAGGATCGGCAGGTGGTAGAGATCGAGGTAGCCGTCGTAGGCGATCTTCCAGTTCGGGCCCTTCAGCGTGCGGCTCGAGAAGAAGAACCAGCCTTCGAAGCCGAAGTCGCCGAGCAGCGCGTCGTAGCCGCACAGGTACTTCTCGATCGAGAGCTTCGACTTGGGATCGAGAATCACCCAGATGAGCCCGGCGCGTTCGAGCGTGGGCAGGCGGATCAAGCCGTGGGTCGCGCGGTCGACGGCGCCGAAGTCCTTCTCCTGGTAGACGCCGGTGAGCTTGCCCTCGAGGTCGAACGCCCAGGCGTGGTACGGGCACGTGAAGCGCCGCGCATTGCCGCAGGGCTCCGTCACGATCTGCGCGCCGCGGTGCGAGCACGAGTTCACGAACGCGCGCACCGTGCCGTCCGTCGCGCGGGAGATCAGCACGGGGACGCCGGCCGCCTCGATCGACTTGTAGTCGCCGGCCTTCGGCAGCTCGCAGGAGGCGGCGAGCATCAGCGGCACGCGCTTGAAGATCTTGTCCTTCTCGAGCTTGGCGCGGCCCTCGTCGAGGTAGTGGCTCGCGGGGATGCGCAGCACGTCGGGCGCCTGCTCGACCTGGTCGTTCTTCGTGCAAGCGGCCATGTGCTCGGCCATGCGGATCAGTTCTTCGCGCGACATGTGGGCCTCCGTTGAACACGTTCAAGGCGGGCCGGAGTGTACGCCGCTGGCGTACGCTTCGGTACCTGGAGGCCCCCCATGCCCGGCGATCTCACGTGGCTCGCGCAGTTGCAGGAAGAGGTGCTCGACCCGCAGCGCCCGATTTGCGACCCCCACCACCACCTTTGGGACCGCCCGAGCCACGGCGAGCGCTACCTGCTGGACGAGTTGCTGGCCGACTTCGGCGGCCACCGCGTCGTCTCGACCGTGTTCGTCGAGTGCATGGCCTTCTACCGCGCGGAAGGCGAAGGCGATCCGGCCCTGCGCTGGGTGGGCGAGACCGAGTTCGTGCAGGGCATCGCCGCCATGAGCGCGAGCGGCAACTACGGCGAGGTGCGCGCCTGCGCGGGCATCGTCAGCCGCGCCGACCTCACGCTCGGCGCGGACGTGCCCCGGCTGCTCGACGCCCACATCGCCGCGAGCCCGAACCGCTTCCGCGGCATTCGGCACGTGAACGCCTACGACGCGAGCCCCGCGATCCACCGCTCCCACACCGCGCCGCCCCCGGGCCTGCTCGGCGACGCCGCCTTCCGCCGCGGCATGGCGGAGCTCGCGAAGCGCGGCCTCAGCTTCGACGCGTGGCTCTACCACCACCAGATCCCGGAGCTGACCGCCCTCGCCCGCGCCTGCCCCGACGTGACGATCGTGTTCGACCACTTCGGCGGCCCGCTCGGCATCGGCCCCTACGCGGGCAAGCGCGCCGAGATCTTCGCCCAGTGGAAGAAGGACGTGGACGAGCTCGCGCGCTGCGAGAACGTGGTCGCGAAGCTCGGCGGCCTGCTGATGGCCGTGAACGCCTGGGGCTTCGACGCGCGCCCGAAGCCGCCCGGCTCCGCCGAGATCGCCGAGGCCACGCGCCCGTGGTACGCCCACGCCATCGAACGCTTCGGCGCGCGGCGCTGCATGTTCGAGAGCAACTTCCCGATGGACCGCGTCTCGTGCAGTTATCAGGTGCTGTGGAACTCGTTCAAGCGCATCGCGGGGGCATGCAGCGAGGGAGAGAAGAGCGCGCTGTTCCACGACACGGCGGCGCGGGTGTATCGGGTCTGAGGGCACGCGCGGCGGCTCTCGCGCGCGGTCACAGGCTTCCGCTCTCGAGCAGCTCGAGCATGCGCTGCGCGGCGGCCTTCGCGTGCGCGGCGATCTCGGCCTGCGTGGGCCGCCGATGGCCGAGCAGCGCTTCCTCGAAGAGCCGCGCCTTCAAGAGGCCGGCGAACACCTGGGCCGCGCCGTTGCGATCGAGAACGCGCCAGCCTGCGCGTTTCGCCCACAGCTCGAGGTAGCTGGCGAAGATCGCGTCGCGCGCGCCGGTGGTCGCCTCACGGTAGCGGCGACCGATCTCGGGAAAGCGATGCGCATCGCGAACCACGACGCGGTAGAGCGCCATTTGCTCCTCGGACAGCGCGTGGTGCAAGTAGTCCTCGCCCGCGAGCGGCAACGCGCGCGCCGGGGGGGCCGCGAGCCAGGCCGGCGACTGCGTGTCGCCCGCAGCGCCCGGCAAGCCCTCGCACGCTGCGTGCATCACGGCGCTGAACAGTTCGTCCTTGCTCTCGAAGTGGCGGTAGAGCGTCTTGATCGACACGCCGGCCGCGGCGGCGATGCGGTTGACGGACGCCTCCGCGTAGCCGGCTTCGAGGAACGCGCGCAGCGCCGCAGCGACGATGGCGGCACGCTTGCGCGTCATCAGCGCGGCCTTGGGATCGTCGGGGGACCAGGTTTTCGCCACGGCGCCTCTTGACATCGCATGCGACAGCGCTCACTGTCGGACAAAGGAAAGCGACTGCTGTCGAACGTACCACCCGATGCCGCCGCGCTCCAAGGGTCGCCTCGGTCGCTTCTTCGCGAGGGAGAACGCATGACGAACGAGTCCAACCGAATGCGCCCGGAGTCCGATCCTGCCCGTGCGACACGGGGCGCCTCTGCATCCGGCGCACCACCGCCGCCGCGACTCCTGATCAAGCTCTGGACGCGCGCTCACGTGCTCTTGAATCGCCTCAGCGGCGGCCGCGCGTTCAACAAGATGAAGGGCGACGAGGTCTGCTTCGTCACCATGACCGGCGCGAAGAGCGGCCGTCGGCTCACGATTCCGCTGATGTACGTGCCCCACGCGGGCGGCGTGCTGCTGGTCGCCTCGCTCGGCGGCGCGCCCAAGAGCCCGCTCTGGTTCGGCAATCTTGTGAAGCACCCAGACATCTCGGTGCGCCACCGGACGCGCACGATGCAGTTGACGGCTCGGCTGGCTCGGGCGGAAGAGAAGGCGGCGCTCTGGCCCGTCTGCGATGCGCACTACGCGCCCTATGCGGACTACCGCGCGCGCACCACGCGGGACATTCCGATCTTCGTCTGCGAGCCGCGCGCCTGACGCGCGCGCCGACGCCCGGCTGCTTCGGCGCACGGGTCACTGCGAAGGAGAATCGCGTGCACTTGTTGTTGTTCGGCGCCACGGGCGCCAGTGGCCAGCATCTCGTCGAGCAGGGGCTCGCGCGCGGTCACACCGTCACGGCGTTCGTTCGCGATCCGGCGCGGCTGCACGTGCAGCACGCCTCCCTGCGCCACGTCGTCGGCGACGTGCTCTCGCCCGCAGACGTCGCTGCCGCGCTGCCGGGCCACGATGCCGTGGTGTGCGCGCTCGGCACGTTCCCCGACCGCAAGGCGGACGCTGCGCGACGGCAACCGAAGATCCCGGTGTGCGCCGTCGGAACGACGAACATCGCGTCGGCGATGCGGCACTCCGGCGTACGACGGATCGTCGTCGAATCGGCTGCTTGTGTCGGCGAAAGCCGCCGCACGGGACGCTTCGGCGCTGGGGCGATCGTGCATCTGGCCATGCCGGAAGTGATGCGGGACCACGAGCGGCAAGAAGAGATCCTGAAGGGAAGCGACCTCGATTGGACGATCGTGAGGCCGACGAAACTGAAGGACGGCCCCGCCCTGGGCAAGGTACGGGCGGGCGAGGCCCTGCCTTGGTCGCTGCTGTCGTCCATCCGGCGTGCGGACGTCGCGTCCTACATGCTCGACGCGCTGAGCGACGATGCAACGCGGGCGCGCGCGATCACGATCAAGAACTGACCCGCGTGCGCGAACGCGACTCCGCTCTCAACGCCCCGGTCTTGATTTGCGGGGCGGGGCCGGTAGGGCTCGCGATGTCCATCGAGCTCGCTCGCCACGGCGTTCGGTCCATCGTGGTCGAACGACGCCGGACGACCTCGATTCACCCGCGCGCACGCAACCTCAACACGCGCACGATGGAGATCATCCGTGGTTGGGACGAGCGGGCGCGCGCCGAGATGCGCGCGCTGGACCTCCCGCCCGGCTGGACGGACCAGATCGTGTACACGCGTTCGCTCGGTGGCGAAGAGTTCGGCCGCATGCGAACGCTCGGCTTCTCCGGTGCTGGAGACGCCGTGAGCGTCGAGTCGCCGCTCTTGACGTCCCAGGATCGATTCGAGCCCGTATTCCTGGCTGCGGCGCAACGCAGCGGGAAGGTAGACGTCCGCTTCGCGCACGAGCTCACGGACTTCGCGGTGAACCGCGACGGAAGCGGCGTGCGCGCTTCGATCGCTTGCTCCGACAGTCCATCGCCGCTGACGATCACCTCGCGCTTCCTCGTCGCGGCCGACGGAGCAGGCGGCGGAATTCGCGGTCGACTGGGCATCGCGTCGAGCGGCCTCGCGGACATCGGTCACTACGTCAACGTGTACTACTCGGCGGACCTCGAGCCCTGGGTCGCCCACCGTCGCGCCGTCATGTTTTGGGTCGCCGATCGCACGTGGGGCGTGTTTCAACCGCTCGATGGCCGCGGGCGTTGGCTCTCGCAGATTTCGTTCGACGGCAGCCCCGAGGCCTTCGCTCGCTACGACGACGGCGGCTGCCGCGCCTGGATCCGAGCGGCCGTCGGCGACCCATCGCTGGCGATCGACGTGCACTCGATCGGGAGCTGGACGATGAACGCCCGCGTGGCGGATCGCTTCCGGGACGGCCCCGTCTTCCTCGTCGGCGACGCGGCGCAACAAATGCCTCCCACCGGCGGCTTCGGGGTGAACACCGGCATCCAGAGCGCTCACAACCTCGCCTGGAAGCTCGCGCTGGTGCTCGACGGCAGGGCCGACCCGAGATTGCTCGATACCTACGAGGCGGAGCGGCTCCCCATCGCGCGCACCAATACGGAGCGCTCCCTCGCGAACGCGAGGGTCGTGCTGCGCGTGGGCGAGGCGGGGCAAGGGCGCCACCCGGATGGGCTCACGCCAGCCGAAGCGGTCGAGCGCACCCGCGACTACGGCAACTTTCTCGGCATGGAGCTCGGGGTCGCGTACGACACACCGACGCTCACGCCCGATGGCACGCCGGCGCCCACCCTCGAGAACCCCGTCTCCCAATACGTTCCGACCGCGCGCCCCGGACATCGGCTACCGCACGCTTGGGTGCGGGTTGGAGGCGAGCGGTCGTCCACTCTGGACCTGGTCGGGCGGGACGCCGCGCTTCTCACGTGGGGCACGCCCGCCTGGAGTGAGGCCGCCGAGCGGGTCCGCGGCTGGCTCGCTCTGAACGTCGTGTGCCTCGCAGACGAAGCGACGCCCCGGGACATCTTGGGCGTCGAGTCGTCGGGGGCCTTGCTCGTGCGCCCGGATGGCCACGTCGCCGCGCGCTGGCGCCGCGTGCCGCTCGACGCGACGAGCGCATTGAGCGACGCCGTCTCTCGTTTGCTCGCGTTCGTGGTCTGAGCCCTCACCGCATCGCGAGGGAACGCCCGCGTGCGGGATCCGCGAAGCGGCGATGCGGCCCGCGCCTCGCGGCGAGTCTCACTTCATGCGTTCACCTTCGCGTAGTAGTTCTGCGCGCCGATCTTGCGCACGTCGCTGAGCCAGTCACCGTCGTAGTGCTCGGTCGGCCCCTGGAGCGGGTCCACAATCGACCAGGCTTGGCGCTTGTAGGTCCAGTTATCAGGCTGAAGGCGATGCGCGGCGCGGAAGTAGCCGCGCGCGTCGGCTTCGTGGCCGGTGCGGTGCAGGTGCTGGCCCATCTCGAAGATCGCGGCGGCGAGGGCGACCTCGCGCGGCCGCGGCGCGGAGCGCGCGATCACCTCGTCGGGCGAGAGCGCGAATTTGCTCTTCTTCCCGTTGCGCGCCCAGTCGCGCAGCATCGTCACGGTCTGCTGCAGATCGATCTCGAGCTTCGACGCTTCCGCGAGCATCTCCTTCATGCGCGAGGGCGTCTCGGGGGGCAGGTCGGCGTCGCCGTAGCCGCGCTCGCGCGGCGCGAAGGCCGGCTCGGCGGGGCGGACCAGCACGCCGTCCTCGTCGATCCAGACGCCCATCGGCACGTTGATGATGCCGAGCAGCGCACCGAGCGAGTGCTCCGGGTCGAGCAGCTGCGGGTAGCTGGTGTTCGCGGCGTCGATGATCGGATGGGCGGCCGCGACGTTGGTGTCCATCGCGACGGTCACGATCTCGAGGCCGAGGGGGCGAAGCTCGTCGCGCACCGTCTGCCACACGGGCAGATCCATGCGGCAGCCTCACCAGCTCGCCCAGGCACACATGAAGACTTTCGTGCCCTTCAGCGAGCCGAGCCGGAACGGGTTGCCGTCGCGCGCGGGCAGCGTGATGTCGGGGACGACGGCAGTCTGCAGCGCGCGGCCGCCCGAGACGGGGCCGAGCGCCCAGAGCCCGTGCTGCGCGTCGACGATCAGCGGCATGCCGAGCGCTTCGGCGACGGCAGGCACGTTCACGCGCCCGTCCACGGGGCGCGCCCGGCCGGAGAGGGGAATGCACACCTCGCCGCGGCAGGCGCCCTGCGGCTTCAGCTCCCAGCCCGTGCCGCGCGCGAAATCGGCGGCGGTGGGATCGAGGCGGTCGAGAATCATGGGCGCTCCTTCGTACGACGAGGGGCGCAGCTTACGGCAGCGGTACCTCCGCGCCGCAACCCGCCTGGGGTCTGACCCCTTTCGGGTTCGGCGCTGCGATTGCGTTCGGAAGCGGGCGGGGACGTTCGGGTGCGGTCGGGCGCTGAGCTACCAAGGTCGCGCATGTCGCTCGCGATCCCGACGCCCGAGACCATCACGGCTGACTTCTTCAGCGAGGTGCTGCGCGCGAATGGTCACCCGGGCGTGCGCGTCGCGGGCTTCGAGGCGGAAACGGTGGGCACGGGCCAGATCGGGCGCTGCGTGCGCTTCACGCTCGCCTACGCGGGCGACGCCGGCGCGGCGCCGCGCACGCTCGTGGGCAAGTTCCCGTCGCTCGACGCGCTCTCGAGCCAGACCGGCGTTCAGCTACGCAACTACGCGCGCGAGGTCTACTTCTACCGCGAGCTCGCCGCGCGCTTCCCCGTCGCGAAGCCGCGCTGTTACTGGGCCGAGATCCGCGGCGAGGGCCCGGAGTTCGCGCTGATCCTCGAGGACATGGCGCCCGCGAAGCAGGGCGACCAGCTCGCGGGCTGCTCGCCCGAGGTCGCGCGCGCCGCCGTGTGCGAGCTCGCGAAGCTGCACGGGCCGAGCTGGATGGACGCGTCGCTGCGCGGCCGCCCGCTGATCGCGGAGCCCAGCGCGGAGGGCGCTGCGGCCGCGCGCGACTTCTATGCGCAGATGTTGCCCGCGTTCCTGGCGCGCTTCGCGCCGCGCCTCGCCGACGACGAGCGCGCGATCATCGCGGCGGTCGCCGAGTCGCAGGGGCCGCCGCATCGCTACCCCGTCGAGCCATGGTCCCTCGTCCACATCGACTACCGCCTCGACAACCTGCTGATCGACGAGCGCGGCCCGACGCCGCGCATCGCCGCGGTCGTGGACTGGCAGAGCCTCGTCCTCGGCTCCCCGCTCTCCGACGTCGCCTACTTCCTCGGCGCTTCGCTGCTCCCCGAAGTACGCCGCCCGATCGAGGGCGCGCTGGTGCGCGCGTACCACGAGGCGCTTTGCGCGCAGGGCGTTCGCAATTACGGCTTCGACCAGTGCTGGCAGGACTACCGCCGCGGCGCCTTCGCCGGCTTCGCGGTGACGGTGGTCGCCTCGGTGATCGTGCAGGAAACGGCGCGCGGCAACGACATGTTCACCGCGATGGCGCGCCGTCACGCGCGCCACGCGCTGGATCTCGGCAGCGACGAGTTCCTGGCGAGCCCGAGTTGAGCGGTTGGGCCCGGCCCGACCGTCACACCCGCCAGAAGGAGACCCCCATGACCCAGATGAACGAGCTCGGCTTCTACACCCTCGCCGGCCAGCCGAACTCGCCGCGCGAGCTGATCGACGAGGTGCAGCAGGCCGAGGCGCTCGGCATCGGGGCGTGCTTCATCTCGGAGCGCTTCAACATCAAGGAGGCCGCGACGCTCTCGGGCGCGGTCGGCGCCGTGTCGCGCGAGATCGGCATCGCGACCGCTGCGACGAACCACAACACGCGCCATCCCCTCGTGACCGCGTCCTACGCGATGACGATGCACAAGCTCACGGGGGGACGCTTCTCGCTCGGTCTCGGCCGCGGCATCGCGCCGATGTTCAAGGCGTTCGGCCTGCCCACGATCACGACCGCGCAGCTCGAGGACTTCGCGGGGCTGATGCGCAGGCTGTGGCGCGGCGAGACGGTGCTCGGCCACGACGGCCCGTGCGGGAAGTTCGGTCTGCTCTCCCTCGGCCCCGACTACACCGGCGAGATCCCGCTCACCTTCACCGCCTTCGGACCCAACTCGCTCGCGCTCGGCGGCCGCGCGATGGACGCGGTCGTGCTCCACACGTTCTTCACCGACGAGACGACCGCGCGCTGCGTGCGCGAGGTGAAGGCCGCCGCCGAGAAGGCCGGGCGCGATCCCGCGCGCGTCCGCGTGTGGTCGTGCTTCGCGACGATCGGGGACCACATCCCCGAGCCGATCCGCCTGAAGAAGACCGTCGGGCGCATGGCGACGTACCTGCAGGCCTACGGCGACCTGATGGTGCGCACGAACGCCTGGGACCCTGCGGCGCTCGCGCGCTTTCGCGCCGACCCGCTCGTCGCGAACTTCCGCGGCGCGATCGACGCCCGCGCAACCACCGCCGAGCTCGAGCAGATCGCGCGGCTGATCCCCGCCGACTGGCTCGCGCCCGCGGCGACGGGCAGCCCGGCGCGCTGCGTCGAGAAAATCCGCGAGCAGTTCGCGCTCGGCTGCGACGGCGTGATCCTGCACGGCGCGAGCCCGCGGGACCTCGAGCCGATCGTGCGCGAGTACGCGAAGTCGCGGCCGGCCGGGAAGTTCGACGCGCTGAAGGCGAACCCCGCGGCCTGAGGACCGCGGCGTGAGCACCGCGGCGTGAGCACCGCGGCTGAGCGCCGCAGGCTGAGGACCGCAGCCTGAGCACAGCAGCCGGACCACCGTGCGCTGCGTGCCGCCCGCCCGCTCGCTCGGCCTCAGCCGCCCGCGCGCGGACGCGCGGCGGCGGACAGCGTGCGCGCGCCCACGAGCTGGCCAGTGGCGGTCAGCACCTCGACGCGCACGGCGCCGTCGCCCGCTTGCAAGCGCGCCCGGGCGAGCTCGTCCCACACGCGGAAGCCGCGGCCGTGAGCGGTGATCGCGACGTCGCGCGACGTCCGTAACAACTCGGCGCCACGCCGCCAGCGCAGCGTCACGCGCACCGGAACGGGCACGGGCGCCGCCACCCGCAGCGTGGCCCGCGTCGCGGACGCGCGCTCTTCGACGCCGAATTCGGAGATGCGCAGCGGCGCCGGTGGCACGAGGCGCGGCACGAGCGCGAGCGCCGCCGCGAGCCCCGCCGCGGGCAGCACGCCGACGAGGCGTGCGCCTCGCGTGCCCGCGCGTCCGCGCGGCAACCCGACGCTCGCGATTGCGGCGACGAGCGCGAGGCCGAGCGCCGCGGGCTGCGCGAGGGCGAACGGCACGCGCAGCGCGAGCGGCAGCAACAGCTGGAGCGCGGCGTATGCGACGGCGAAGAAATACGTCGCAGCGAAGGTCGGGCTGCGGCGCAGCCAGCGGTCGAAGTGCAGGTCGAGGCACGCGAGCACCGCGAGCGCGGCGAGCGCGAGCGTGAACGCGAGATTGGGCGAGCTGGGCGTCGTCGAGCGCACGTAGAACGGCAGCAGGAAGAAGAGCGTCTGCTGGTAGAGCACGCGCGTCGCATACGACGCGACGCCGACGCGCAGCGAGCCGGGGCGACCCTGCACGAGCGCGCTGCGACAGAAGAACAGCGTCGAGGCCCATACGAGCGCGAGCAGCCCGAGCACCCAGGCCGCGAAGTCGGGGCGCTCCTCGGCGACGACCGCGACGACCGCACCCTGCGCGAGCGCCCAGAGCGAGTGCGCGATCCAGAACGCCCGCCCGTGCCGCTCGCGCAGCGACTCGGCGCGGCTGCGCACCGCGAACCACCAGCGCAAACGAGGCGAGGCCATGCCGCCAAGCTAGCCGGGGGCGGGGACGTTCCTTGACTAACTGAACTTTCGCGCCCCGCCGCGCGGGCTCTGAGGCGCAGGGCGCTCCCCGCACGAGGTGCGCCCCGTTTGGTTCAGATAGTCAAGGAACGTCCCCGGGTTGCCTATCGTGCGCCGCCCAACCGAAGGAGCCCCAGTGGAAGCCCCGTCCGTGATCCTGATCGACACACCCGCGCCCCAGGTCCGCCGCATCACCCTGAATCGCCCCGAGAAGCGCAACGCGCTGAACCACGCCCTGCGCGGCCAGCTGCTCGACGCCCTCTACGCCGGCGACGCCGACCCCGACGTGAAGGTGCAGATCGTGCGCGGCGCGGGCACGAGCTTCTCCGCCGGCTACGACCTCGCCGGCGGCAACGAAGGGCAGAAGATGCCCTTCTACACGAACGACAGCGACGGCCAGTGGCCCCGCCACGTCACCACCGGTTGGATGGGCATCTGGGATCTCGGCAAGCCCGTGATCGCGCAGGTCCACGGCTACTGCCTCGCCGGCGGCAGCGAGCTCGCCACCGGCTGCGACCTCGTCTACTGCGCCGACGACGCGAAGATCGGCTACCCGGCCGTGCGCTTCGGCGTGCCCGACATGCACTTCCACGCCTGGATGGTCGGCATGCGCATGGCGATGGAGATGATGGTCACCGGCGACTCGATCACGGGCGTCGAAGCCGCCCAGCTCGGCTGGGCGACGCGCTCGTTCCCGGCGGATCAGCTCGAGGCGCGCGTGCTCGAGGTGGCGCAGCGCATCACCCAGATTCCCATCGACGTGCTCCAGCTCAACAAGCGCGTCGTGCACAGGCAGATGGAGATGATGGGCTTCCGCACCGCGATGCGTGTCGGCACCGAGCTCTGCGCGCTCGGCACGCACACGAAGACGCTGCAGGAGTTCGTGGGCAAGGCACGGGGCGGGCTGACGCAGGCGCTCTCCGAGCGCGACAAGAAGTTCGGCGACTACCGCGAGCGGGAGAAGTAGGAGCGCGCGCCCGCCGCTCGCGCGGCCTGCGATGCCGCGCCCGCGACCCTGCGCACGCGGGTTGCGAGTCGAGTCCGAGCCGCGCCCACGCGCACGCGCGCGTGGGCGCGTGATAAGGTCGCCGCCATGCCTTCCCCGCAACGTACGCTCGGAGTCTCGGTCGTCGCCCTCGCCTGGCTCGCGCTCTCCTGCGCCAGCAATCCGCCCGCACCGCCTCCGCGCGTGGTCGCGCCGCCGAATGCGACCACGATCGTGATGCCGCCGCCGAAGGATCTCTCGATCTGCCAGCGCGCGGCGAAGCCGACCACCGGCGGCGACGCGGCGACGATCGGCTCGTTCGAGGGGTTCTCTCGCGACTGGCTCCGCAAGATGCGCGCCGTGGCCGCAGCGCGGGCCGCGACGGCGGGCCCGAAGCAGATCCGCGACGTGTACGAGATGGAATTGCGCCCGACCGGCAGCGCGCAGGCGCCCTACGTCGGCATCCTCACCTACTGCGAGGTCGCTCTGCAGTGCAGCGGCGCCGGCCAGACGAGCTGCAAGCCGTCGTCGAGCACCGTGGTGAAGGAGATGTTCCGCTATCAGGCGGGGCAGTGGGTCTACTGAGGTGGCTCACGACCCACTTCGGTACGCGAAGCCCGAACGCGAGCGACGCTTCCTGGTATCGCCCGACGCGCTGCCCGCGCTGAGCGCGGACTTCGTGCAAATCGAGGATCGCTACCTCCTCGGGACACGCGTGCGGCTGCGCGCGATGACGGAGCGCCCCGCGAACCGCGTGCTCTACAAGCTCACGCAAAAGCTCGAGGGTGCAGACCCGCGCGAGCGCTGGATCACGACGCTCTACCTCTCCGCGGCGGAGCACGCCGTGTTCGCCGCGCTGCAGGGCGCGCGAATCGCGAAGCGCCGCCATCGCGCAGCGAGCGGCGGCCTCGAGTGGGGCGTGGACGTGTTCGAGGGCGCGCTCGCCGGGCTCGTGCTCGCCGAGCGCGAGTTCGAGTCCGAGGCGGAGCTGCGCGCGGCCTCGCCGCCCGCTTTCGCGTCGTGCGAGGTGACGGACGCGCACGCCTTCTCGGGCGGAGCGCTCGCGACGGGCGACCCCGCCACGCTGCTCGCCGACGCGACGGAGCGGATCGCCCGCGCGCGCCGCAGCTAATCGAGGGGCCGCTCGAGCGCGCGTCCGCCTTCCCGCACGCAACCGAACGCTTTCGGCGCGTTGAACCCCAAAGGGGTCAGACCCCAGGCTGGTCGGCGCTCGCTCGCGACCGCCAGCGTGCGCACGCGCGCAGTTTTGCGGCGCGCGAGAGCGCTGGCGTAGCGTCGTCGCACGCACCGGAGGCGCCCATGCACGTCGGGATGACCGCGATCTGCCAGAACCCCTTCGACGAGCGCAACGACGGCGACGTCTACGCGAGCGAGCTGCGGCTCGCGTCGCTCGCGGAGCCGCTCGGCTTCGACTCGCTGTGGAGCGTCGAGCACCACTTCACCGACTACACGATGGTGCCCGACGTCCTCCAGTTTCTCTCCTACTTCGCGGGCCGCACGAGCCGCATCCAGCTCGGCTCGATGGTCGTGGTGCTCCCGTGGCACGACCCGATGCGCGTCGCGGAGGAGATCTCGATGCTCGACGCGATGTCGGGCGGCCGCTTCGTGCTCGGCATCGGCCGCGGCGCGGGCCGCGTCGAGTTCGAAGGCTTCCGCCTCGACATGGGCGAGTCCCGCGAGCGTTTCGTCGAAGCCGCGCAGATCGTGCTGAACGGCCTCGAGACGGGCTTCTGCGAGCTCGACGGCAAGCACTACAAGCAGCCGAAGCGCGCGATCCGCCCGAAGCCGCAGCACACCTTCCGCGGCCGCACCTACGCCGCGGCGGTGTCGCCCGAGTCGGCGGAGATCATGGCGAAGCTCGGCATCGGCATCCTCGTGATCCCGCAGAAGCCGTGGGAGACGATCGACGCGGAGCTCGCGATGTACCGGCGCATCTACCGCGAGACGAACGGCGTCGACGCCCCGAAGCCGATCATCGCGGGCTGGGTGTTCTGCGACCGCGACGAGCGGCGCGCCCGCGAGCTCGCGACGAAGTGGATCGGCGGTTATTGGGAATCCGCGCAGCGCCACTACGAGTTCGGCGGCGAGCACTTCGCGAAGACGAAGGGCTACGAGTTCTACGCCGCGATGTCCGCCGCGCAGCAGCAGAGCTCCGCGCGGGCCGCGACCGAGGCGTATCTCGACCTCCAGGTGTGGGGCACGCCGGCGATGTGCCAGGACCGCATCGTAAAGACGCTCGACCGCATGGGCAGCGAGCAGTTCACGTGCGTGTTCAGCTACGCGGGCATGCCCTACGCCGAGGCGGAGCGGAACCTGCGCCTGTTCGCGGGCGACGTGCTGCCGAAGCTGCAGCGGATCTAAGCGCGACGGATCACGGCCTCACCAACTCGGGCTCTGGTCCTGCTGCTGCCCGTTCGTGACCGGAATCTCGAGCGACGGCAAGGCGACGTCGTTCTGCGCGGTGTCGTCGGCCACGAAAGGTGCGACCACGACCTTCGCGCTCGCGGGATTCCCCGGGGTCTCGTAACGCGACCACGTCAGATGCGTCCCTCCGGGCGACCAGCGCGGATCGTTGCCGGGCGCGACGCGGTGCGATCCGAGGGACAGTCGCCCCTGCCGCGTACGGATCTCGCCGTTCGCGAGTCGTTGAAGCGGCGGAAGATTCTGCGCCTCGGTGACTCGCATGTACACGATGCGGCCGTCGCCGACCGGCGAGAAGTGGCCCTTGGCGGCACCGAGGCCCGGATCGGTGAGTCCGTCGGTCACGGCGAAGACCGAAGGGTCGTTCAGCCGCACGTTTCGCACGTTCGTTCCCACCTCGGCGAGGTCCCAGCGCTGCGCGCGCGAGCCCCCGAAGCCGGGCTGCGGGGTCATCTTCGTGAAGAGCAGGAACGTCCCCTGAGGCGACCACGAGGGGAAGAGCGCCGAAGGGTTGTCGCTGTTCGTCGCGTTGAACGTGGTGATCGCATCGACCTGCCCGGTCGCGACCGTGTAGATCTTCAGGACGAACGCGATCGAGAGGGTGCTGCCGACGAGGAAGCGGTTGCGTTCGACGTACGCGATCTGCGTTCCATCGGGAGACCACGCCGGCTGCTGGGCCGTCTGCGTCGCGGCACCGCCGAGCGCGAGCGTCGTCACCACACGACTGTCCACGTCCACGAGACAGATCTCCGGGAACCCGTTGCGCGTGCACTCGTAGGCGACCGTGCGACCGTCCGGCGACAGATCGGGATTCCCTCCCGTCGCCGTCAACTGCATGCGCGCGTCGAGGAAGTCGCTGTAGTGCGTGGGATCGCGCATCCAGATGCCGCCGCTGGCCGCCTGATAGACCAGCGGAGGGAGCACGTTCACGCGTCCATCGCCGTAGGCGTTGGGGGGATCGAGGACGATATTGGAGTTCGGCGGGATCGGTGACTGGAACGCGCCGATGTCGGTCGCACGCTCTCGCATCGCGAGGCGGATGCCGGAGGGAGAGCAGTCCTTCGTCGGCGACCGCCCCGCGGCGTTCCACTGGATGCAGTCGTCGATCATCAGCGCCGCCAAGCCCGCGACGTGGGGCGTGGCGGCGGAGGTTCCGTTGTAGCCAGCTCCGATCGTTTGGATGTTCCCCGTCGCCGGGTCGATCCCGAGCGCGTCTCCGAACGTCACGTTGCTCACCTCCGAAGGCCCCACGACGTCCGGTTTCGAGCGCCCGTCTCCCGTCGGGCCGCGACCGCTGTAGCCGATGTTGTCGAAGCCGTACCAATAGACGGCCCCGACGCTGAGGACGCTCGCGGTCACGACTCCGCCGACGCTCCCGCGCGCCTGATCCACCGGCACGTCGAAAATTCCGGGGCCCATGGAGCGCAGCCGGAAGCGCGGATTGGCACCCGTGGTGGTCTCGCGAAACACCGCGACGAACAACGATGAGCCACTTCCCGGCGCGACGAGAGTCTCCGTCGGCTCGAGAACGCTGCCGAGGCTGTCGGCCGTCGAAGCGATCGGCAGTCCCGCCGTGGTCGAGTCGTAGACGTAGAGATCGAGGTCGGTCGCGCCGAGCCCGTTCCACGCGCGCGCGTAGTCGTCCACCTGCAGCCACAAGTCCGTGTCCGTATTTCCGGTGTCGAGCGGCAGGCAATCCACCTGCGCGATCGTGTTCCCGAACTGCTGGTCGCAGCGCTGCACGTTCGGAAATTCGCTCGGATCGAATCGATGGAATTGGTTCGCGTCGGGATCGAAGGTGTCGTTCAGCGACTGGCCCTCCGCCGCGTTCCCGGCCGCCCAAGCGACGACCGACCCGCCGGTGAGGTTCTCGACGCCGAGCGAAGCGCTCGAGCTGCCGTCGTAGAAATCCTCCATCACGTCCGTGAGCGAGACGCTCACGACGTCGATGTCCGTCCGACCGAGCAGGTGGCTGATCGCCGCCCGGATGCCGGTCGGGCCCGCCGTCGTGATCAAGACGAGCTCGACGTCCGGGGCCATCGCGAGGACGACCTCGGCGCTCGCGTTGCCGTGATCGCCGTTCGGGTCGTCGAACGCGTCGGGAACGCCGTACCCCGGGCACGGCGTCGCGAACACCGGACAGAACTCTTCGATGACGTGCGGGCCGATCTTGGCCCACGCGGCGCCGCTCTTGTGGAACGAGTTCTCGATGATTGCGACGCGCAGCGGCGGCTGTCCGCTCCCCCCGCGCCGTCCGCGGACGCCCCGTTTGTGGAGGTCCGCGGCACCGACGATTGCCGCGCCTTCGCTGACGCCGTTCGCCGGCACCCGAATCTGAGCCGGCTTCGGCAGGACGATCGGCAGTACACCCTCGACCCCCGGCAACGCGGCGAGGGCGTCGAGGCTGCCGAGCGGGATCGAGAGATCCGCCCGGTCGGCGACGGTCACGACCTCCTGCGCGCCGAGCGCGCTCAGCGCGCTCGCGAGAGACGACGTCTGAACGTTGGCGACGATCGTCACGCGGAGAGCGCCGCTCGCCTGCAGCCGCAGGCCGGAAGCGGCGGCGGCTTGCGCCGGGCTGTCGCCCGCAGCGATCAGCTGAGCGATCCGGCGTACGGCACCGACCATCTCGCGCTGTGCCGGGGTCGGTGCGGGAAGCGAGGACGACGCACCCGGAGGCATCGTCAGGACGGGATCGGAGAGCGCGCTCTCGACGCCTCCCGCGACGGACGACACCGCATAGAACGCGCGCGTCCCGTTGGCGACCGTCGTGTCGAGGAACGCAGGCGCGGCGACGCCAGTCGCGATGCGCGCCAGGGAGCCACCGGAAGCGCCGCGATAGACGTTGTAGGTCGCACCTGGATTCGCGACGCCGGACCAGGCGAGGCGCACCTTCGCGTCTCCAGGCAACGCGGTGAGCCCGCTCGGCACGCCGGGCGCCTGCGCGCCGGTCACCTGGAAGACGAGCCGCGCCGGATCGAAGGCCAGCGTGCGATCCTGGCGAATCGTGAACGTGTCCACGCCCGTGCGCTTCTGCCCGGGCGCGAAGTCGCCGAGCGTCATCGTGCCGTCGACGATCGTCGTCGCGGGATTGGTGCTCGAGACGGTCGCGCTGAGGCCCGTGAGCTGCGCCGCGCCCGTATTGGTCGCGTCGACCGTGAAGGTGTACTCGGCCTCGGTGCGGCCGACGCGCACCGACGCGGTCTGCCGGTACTCGAGCTTCACGTCGCCGACCTGCGCGGTGTGCGTGACGGGCACGCACGCGGCGAGCACGAGCGCGGCAGCCGCGACGCCCGCGAAGCGGCGCCCCGCGCGTGTGCGCACGCGCGGGCGGCGGCGAGCGGCGAAGCCCGCGCCGAGGGCGCACAGCGCGAGCAACGCGGCGGCGCTCGGCTCGGGCGCGGCGGTCGTAGTGCCCTGCTCGAGCGTCGCGAGCAGTGCGCCGGTCGCGTCGAAGCGATTCACCGTGAACGGCAGCGCGCCCGGCGCGCCGGCGCCCGTGAAGATCACGCGCAGCGTGAACGCGCCGGACAGGCTCGCGCCGGGCACGAGCGCGAGCGCGTCGTAGACGCCGAAGTCGGGCAGCAGCGGATCGGGCTGCAGCAGCAGCACGTCCCAGTCCGCACTCGGTGCGCCGGGCGCGAGCAGGAACGAATACTCCGCGGGATCGAAGCCGACGCTGAAGCCCTCGTTCGCCGCGAACGAGAAGCCGCTCACCGCGAAGCTGATCTCCCAGAGATCGCCGCCCGGGCCCTGGGCGTCGGGGAGGTCCACCACCGTCTGCGCGATCGTGGTCGCCGCGACCCCGAGCGGTGCCGCAACGAATGCCGCGACCAGACACAGACTTCGCACCCACTGCCACATCTCGTGCTCTCCACTGGATCCTTCGCGAGCCCATCCCGGACGCGCGGCGGCAATGCGCCGTTGCAGAGACAATGCGGAAGGGGCCGCACGAACGGGCCACAACGTGAGCTGGAAGCGAGCGCGCGCCTCAGGCGAACGCGAGCACGCCGAAGTGCGCGGGCGCGTGGAACTCCGCGGGCTCGGCGAAGGTGGGCGCCCAGCTGCTGAGCTCGGGCGCACCGCCGCGCGGGCGATCGATGCGATAGAAGTTGGCGCGCCAGCGCTCCCCCGCTTGCGGCGCTGCGGCTCCGAGCGCCGCGAACGGGATCGCCCACTCGACCGACCAGCCCTCGTGCGCTCCGCCCGGCTCGCCGAGCGCTCCGCGCACGCGCACTGCGCGCTCCCAGCCCGCGCACACCCAGCCCAGGTCCGTGCGCAGCGTCGCGCGCCGGCCGTCGGGGTTGTCGATCTCGCCCTCCCACCACGCCCCGCGCGGGCTCGACTCGAGCTCGAAGTAGCGGCGCGGGTCGCGGCTGGGCGCGAGGAACGCCTCGACCACTTCCTCTTCGTAGATGGGATGATTGCGGCCCTCGTAGGTGCCCCAGGCCTCGCGGTCGACGCAGTCGAACGCGACGTACAACCGCACGCCGTCGTGGCACACGCGCAGGGCGGTGGGCTGAACGCTGCGCCCTGCGTTGCCCGGATCGCGGCCGTGGGACGGCGCGAGCGGAATCGGCGCGAGGCGCGTCCACGGGGGCTTGTTCAGGTCGCCGTCGATCGGGACTCTTGCGGCGATGCGCGGGACCACGAGCACGGGAAGTTGGCGCACGGGACCTCGCTCGGTGCCGCGATGAGTAGCGCCGCCGACGCGGCGTTGCTGCGCGAAGTCGCGGAGGCGTTCGCCCTGCCCGGCTGCTGGCTGCGCTCGGCGCCGTTCGGCAGCGGGCACATCAACACCACGGTGCTCGCGGAGCTCGAGACGCCACACGGGGTCGCGCGCTTCGTGCAGCAGCGCATCAACCGCGCCGTGTTCCGTGAGCCCGCGCAGGTGATGGAGAACTTCGCGCGCGTGATCGCGCACCAGCGCCGCGCGCTCGAGCGCGAAGGCGCGCGCGACGTCGAGCGCCGCGTGCTCACGCTGGTTCCGACGCGCGCGGGCGCGACGCACTACGTGGATTCGCGTGGCGACACCTGGCGAACGCTGCCGCTGATCGAGCGCGCCCACGGCGAGGACGTCGCGCGCGGGCCGCAGGACGCGCGCGCGGCGGCGTTCGCGTTCGGGCGCTTCCTCGCGCAGCTGGCCGACCTACCGCCGCCGCGGCTCCACGACACCATTCCGCGCTTCCACGACGCGCGGCTGCGACTCGAGCAGCTCGAGGACGCCATCCGCGCGGACGCCGCGGGGCGGCTCGCAGACTGCCGGTCGGACGTCGAGGCGGCCCTCGCCTGCGCGCCGGTCGTGGAGCGCAGCGAGCGGCTGAAGCGCACCGGCGTGGTCGTGGAGTGCCCTGCGCACAACGACACCAAGCTGAACAACGTGCTGCTCGACGACGCGACCGGCGAGGGCCTGTGCGTGATCGACCTCGACACGGTGATGCCCGGCAGCGCGCTGACCGACTTCGGCGATCTCGCCCACAGCGCCGCGACCCGCGCGGCGGAGGACGAGCGCGACCTCGCGCGGGTGCGCGTCGACGCCACGCTGTTCGCGGCGCTCGCCGACGGCTTCGTGCGCGGCGCCGGGCCGTGTCTCGGCGACGCGGAGCGCGCGGAGCTGCCCTTCGGCGCACGGCTCGTCTGCACGACGCTCGGCTTCCGCTTCCTCGCCGACCATCTGCGCGGCGACGACTACTTCCGCATCCATCGCCCCGGCCACAACCTCGACCGCGCCCGCGCGCAGCTCGCGCTGGCCGCCGACTTCGCGCGCCGCCACGAGGAGCTCGCGGCGCTGATACCGGCCGGCGCGAATCGTTAGGGCGCGATGACGACGCTCGTCTTCGCCGCGATGCTCGCGAGCGCGCTGCTGCACGCGACCTGGAACGCCTGGGTGAAGGCGCGCCCCGATCCGTACGGCGCGCTGATCGCGCTCGGCGTCGGCGCGGCGTGGCCCAATCTGCTGTTGCTCGCCTGGAACGGGCTGCCGGAGCACGCGGCGTGGGGCTGGATCGGCGTGACGATCTTGCTCAGCGTGCCGGCCCAGGCGCTACTCGGAAGCGCCTATCGCGAGGGCGACTTCGCGGTCGCGTATCCGGTCGTGCGCGGGCTGAACCCCGTCGTGATCGCGATCGCCGCGGTGTTCGTCTACGGCGAGCGCCTCGAGACGGGGCCGGCGCTCGGCGTCGCGTGCGTGTCGGCGGGCATCGGCCTGCTCGGCTGGGAGGCCGTTCGCCGCTCGAAGACGGTGACGCTGCGCGGCTTGTCCTTCGCCGCGGCCTCGGCGCTCGCCACCGCCGCGGGCGCGCTCACCGATTCGCTCGGCGCGCGCGCGGCGGACGATCCGCTCAGCTACGGGCCCCTGATCGCGATCGGCAACGCGGCCGCGATGTCGGCGTATCAGGTGCGCCGCGTGAGCCTGCCGCGCGTGTTCGCGGAGCACTGGCAGATCGCGCTGTTCGGGCCCGTGCTCTCCACCGCGTCCTACCAGTTGCTCGTGTGGTCGATCTCCGAGGCGCCGGTCGGCCTCGTGGTCTCGCTTCGCGAGACGAGCATGCTGTTCGCGGTGGGGATCGGCGCCGTCCTGTTGCGCGAGCGCGTCGGCGCGTGGCGCTGGCTCGCGGTCGCCGTCGTGTTCGCGGGCGTCCTCTTGATCCGCAGCTGAGCGGCGCACGCCGAGCGGCCGCGCGTTAGCGTGGGGCGGCGCGCAGAGGGTTCCCCATGGCGAGCTACGTCGACGGCTTCGTGATTCCGATCCCGAAGAAGCACACCGCGCTCTACCGCGGCATCGCGAGACGCGCCGGACGGATCTGGCGCGACCACGGCGCGCTCGCCTACGTCGAGTGCATCGGCGACGACGTGAAGCCCGGCAAGTGGACTTCGTTCCCGCAGGCGGTGAAGCTGAAGAAGGGCGAGGTCGTCTGGTTCTCGTGGATCGTGTTCAAGTCGCGCGCCCACCGCGATCGCGTGAACGCCGCGGTGCTGAAGGATCCGCGCTTCGCGAAGCTCGCCCAGCCGGGCGCAGGGGAGCCGTTCGACGGCCGGCGCCTGATCTACGGTGGCTTCAAATCCCAAGTGGAGCTCTAGCCCATGAGCATTCCGGTGGCCCTCGAGAAGCTGCGCGCAGAGGCCGAGCGCTACGGCGCGACGCCGTTCCTCTTGACGGTGAGCGACGACGGACGACCGCACAGCGTGGCGATCTCGGCGAGCTGGGACGGCGGCGCCCTGTCCGCGAAGACCGGCAAGCGCACCGCCGCGAACGTGGCGGCGCGACGTCTCGTGAGCGTGCTCTGGCCGCCGATCGAGCCGGGCGGCTACAGCCTGATCGTGGACGGCGAGGGTGCGGTCGAGGGCACGGGAGACGACGCGCGCGTGGTCGTGCGGCCGACGCGCGGCGTTCTCCACCGTCCCGCGGCGTCGCCCACCGCGATTCCCGACGGCTGCAGCGCGGACTGCAAGCCAGTTCTTCGGTAACTCCGCTCGCCCTCGCGAGGCCGAGCCTCGCGGGGGCTCACTGCGCGCGGCCTGCGCCGCTTCGCGGCGTTGGGCCGCTTGCCGGGCGCCGTGCCGCGATGCGGTTCAGTCGCGCGGGCCGACGGCCCAGAAGCGGATCGGCGGCGGCGCCTCGCCGGGCGCGGGCGCAGGCAGCTGGTACTTCGCGGCGAGCGCGGCCTGTACGCGCGCGATGGCGTCCGCATCGGTCAGCGGCGTGAGGCGCACTTCGTAGACCTTGCCCGCGATCTTCAGCCGCACGTCCGGATCGGCGTCGGCCCACGCCGGCCAGCGCTTCGACTCCGGGTCGCGCGCGCCGATGAAGAGCGCGCCGTCCACCGCGCCGCACCAGATCGTCACGCTGTGCGGGAGGCCGAGGAAGCCGCTCACCTCGACCGCGATCTCGGGCGTGGCGTCCGTGAACGACCAGTCCGCGGGCCACGCGGCGACCTCGCCGGAGAGCCGCGTACCGGGCCTGCGGTCCGAAGGATCGAAGCAGCCGGCGAGTGCGAGCGAGAGCACGAGAGCGAGCGAGACGGACCAGCGCGTCATGCGCGTTCCTCCGCGTCGGGTGGGGGTCAGCCCGGGAGCGTGCCGGGCTTGCGGTCGTCGGCGAGATAGCGCTCGAGCTCCGCGTGGAAGTGGCGCAAGCGCTGCTCCTGCTCGCCCCACAGCTGGCCGCGGAAGCCGCGCGAGCGGACGCCGGCCTGCACCTCGGGCAACAGCTCCGCGTCCTGCGACAGCACCTGCCCGAGGTTGCCGTCCTCGCCGACGCCGAACTTCTCGAGCGGCGGGCGCTTCCGGCCCGAGAGGTCGGTGCCCTCGGGAATGCCCATCCAGTCGGGCGCCTTGTGGTGCGGGTCCTCGGAGGTCCGGATCAGCGTCATCGTGTTGTAGTAGAAGCGCTCAGGGTCGGTGGGATGCGGGAGGAAGCGCATCAGGAACACGCCCTCCGGATGACAGCCGATCTGCACGTTGGGGAAGATGCCGGTCGCCCAGCTGTCCGTGAGCTGACCGTCGCTGAAGTGCGCGTAGTCGAGCCCCGCCCGCCGCGCGTTCTCGCGCTTCGCCCGCGCGAGCGCGGCGCGCACGCCGCGCGCGTCGCCGCGATGCTGCGCGGGGTCGACGCCCACGGTCTGCAGCATGTACGCGAGCCCGTCGTTGAGCGCGTCCTGGTCCTTGATGCGCGGGCTCATGCGCCCGATCGGCACGATCATGCGGCTCGCGCCGTGGGGATAGAGGTCGTACTGCACGTCGAGATCCGCCATCACGAAGCGCGTCTCGGGGTGCACGCAGTGCAGGTGGTACGACTCGTAGAACGCCTCGACCCCGATCTTCCAGTTCGCCGCCCACTCGGTCTGCACGTGGCGCACGACGCGCATCTCGTCGATGCGGTACGCCTCGAGGTAGCCGGGCGGGAGCCCGAGGCGTTCGCGGAGCGGCGGCGCGTTCGCATCGAGGTTCACGAACACGATGCCGGCGTACTCCTCGCAGCGGACCTTCTCGAGCCCGCGCGCCTCGCAGGCCACCTCGTCGCGGAACGTCTCGCGGTCGGTCAGGGTCACCAAATCGCCGCGGTGGTTGAAGCGCCAGGCGTGGAACGGGCAGACGTGGAAGCTGCGCTTGCCGTAGGGCTGCGAGACGAGCCGCGTGCCGCGGTGCGTGCACAGGTTGTAGAAGGCGCGCACGCCCTCTTCCGTGCGCGTCACGAGGATCGACTCGCGCCCGAGCTCGAACGTGAAGTAGGAGCCGACGTCCGGCAGGTCCGAGGAGACGCCCGCGATCAGCCACGCCTTCGGCCAAAGCCGCTCCCACTCGAGCGCCATGAACGCGGGGTCGTAGTAGCGGCGCGGGTCCACGACGCCGGTGCCGTTGTCGACGTAGGGCTGCTTCGCCTCGAGGGAGCCGGGCGGCGCGCTCGGGTTGACGATCGTTCCGACGCGATGGTCGTAGGCCATTTCAGCTCTCCAGCGTGAAGACCGGAATCGTGACTTCGGGCGTCCAGGCGTCGAAGCGTACGCGCACCGGGGCGCCGATGCGCACCGCTTCGGGCGGGCAGCCGACGACGTTGCTCATCAGGGTCGGCCCTTCGTCGAGCGCGATCAACGCCACCACGTACGGCACGTCGGGCTCGTAGGCCGCGGAGACCGCGCGGCGGATCACCGTGAAGCTCTTCACGCGGCCGCGGCCCGAGGCGTCCTGCCAGCCGAGGCGCTCGCCGGAGCAGCGCGTGCACAGCGAGCGCGGGTAGAGCTGCAAGTGGCCGCACGCGTCGCAGCGCTGCACGACCAGGCGTCCCTCGCGCGCGGCCTGCCAGTAGGGCGCGCTCACGGGCGTGGGCTGCGGGAGCGCCTTCGTCTCGCCCGCCATCACGCGCCCCGTCCGAGCACGAGCGTCGCGTGGCTCGAGAGGATCCCGCCCTGCGCGTGCAGCAGCGCGATCTCCGCACCCGCGACCTGCCGCGCGCCCGCCGCGCCGCGCAGCTGCTGCACGGCCTCGGTCACGGCGAACATCGAGCCCGGATTGCCCGGGTGGCAGTGCGAGAGCAGGCCGCCGTGGGTGTTGATCGGGAGCGCGCCGCCGATGCGCGCGTGGCCCGCCGCGACGAATGCGCCCGCCTCGCCCGGCTTGCAGAAGCCGAGGTCCTCGAGCTCGATCAGCACGACCGGTGTGAAGCAGTCGTAGACGTAGGCCACGTCCACGTCGCCGGGGCCGAGCCGCGCCATCGCATAAGCGCGTTCGCCCGAGTGCTTCGCGAACGACGTCGTGAGATCGTGGGCCTGGGAGATGTGCTCGTGGCCGTGCGCCTCGCCGGCGCCGAGCAGCACCACGGGGGAATGCGGGAAATCGCGCGCGCGCTCGGCGCGGGTCAGCACGAGCGCGGCGCCGCCGTCCGAGACGAGCGAGCAGTCGAGCAGGCGCAGCGGGTCGGCGATCAGCCGGCTCGCGAGCACGTCCGCGACCGTGATGCGCTCGCGCATCTGCGCGTGGGGATGCAGCGCCGCGTGCTCGCGGCAGGTGACGGCCACCGCGGCGAACTGCTCGGGGGTCGCGCCGAAGGCGTGGAGGTAGGCCTGGGCGACGAGCGCGTAATAACCGGGGACCGTCGCGCCGTAGGGCGTCTCGAACTCCGGGTGGCCGGACGACGACTGCGTGACCATCGCCTGGGCGCGCGAGAGCCCGCTGCGCAGCGAGTCCGCCATCGACACGACGACGGTCTCGCACAGGCCCGCCTGGATGGCGGCCGCCGCCTGGGCGATCACCGAGAAGGTCGTGCCGCCGCCCGCATTCGCGCTGAGGCACCAGCGCGGGAAGATCTGCAGGTACTCGGCGATCGCCTCGGCGTGATACATGCGCGGCTGCGCCATCGAGTTGCAGGTGACGAGCCCGTCCACCTGCTCCTTGCGCAGGCCGGCATCGGCGAGCGCGCGCAGTGCCGCCTCGACGCACAGCTGCGTCGCGTCGCGATCGGGCACCTTGCCGACCGCGGTGTCCGCGACGCCGACGATCGCGACGCTGCCGCGCAGGCTCATCGCGCGAACCGCACGCGCGCCGAGCCCGGCGTCACGACCTCGCCGCGCGCGTTCTTCACCCACAGCTCGAGCTCGGCCTCGCCGGCTGCGGCGTCCACGGACTTCACCGCCCCGCCGACCACGACCGTCTCGCCGACCAGCGTCGCGAGCCGATTCGAGTACGAGAGCCGAACCACGCGCGCGCCCTCGCCCGCCCAGTCCTCCGCGCATTGGCCGAGCCAGTCGCCGAGCAGCGGGCCGGGCACCACGAGCCCGGCGTAGCCCTCGGCCTTCGTCGCGTAGTCGAGCTCGTAGTGGATGCGGTGCGCGTTCCAGAGTGCGGCGTTGTAGAAGAACGACTGCACGATGTCGGTCGCGCGCGCGCGCTCGGGCAGCGCGTCGCCGGGATTCACGGTCGCGAGGTCCGGCGCGCTCATCGCAGGATCCGTGTCGTCTTCTCGGTGACGAGCAGCTCGCCGCTCGAGCGGCGCACCTCCATCACGATCTCGTAGAAGATCAGCGGCCCCGAGCGGCCCGCCTTCTCGTAGATCGCGCTCAGCGTGCGCGTCGCGACGACCTCGTCGCCCGGCCGCATCTCGCCGTGGTATTCGATGTCGAGCCCGCCGGCCATCGCGCGCTCGAGCGGAAACTTCGGCAGCAGCGCGTCGCCCGCGACACCGTCCGGTGTCAGCGCGTCGCGCGGCACGACGGGCCAGAACAGCGCGACGTGGAAGAGTGGCGGCGCGACGTCGCCCTCGAGGTACGCGCGCTTGGTCTGGCCACTCGCGATCGCGTACTTGCGGATGTCGCGGCGCGTGACGACCTGCCGATCGGGCGGCGACTGCTTGCCCACGTGGGCGAGCAACTCGGGGGTGAGCAGGCCGCTCGGCGCGGACGCGGTCGCGCTCATACCTTCCGGCTCCGCCCCGCCCAGTGGGGGTCGCGCAGCTCGCGCTTCAAGATCTTGCCCGTCGGCGCCTTCGGCAGGGCGTCCACGAACTCGACGCTGCGCGGCTTCATGTAGGACGCGAGGTGCGCGCGGGCCGTGTCGACGATCTCCTGCGCGGTGGCGGTGCGGCCGGGCTTCATCACCACCACGGCCTTCACCGCCTCGCCCCACTCTTCGTCGGGCACGCCGATCACGGCGCACTCGAGCACGCCGTCGTGCTTGTGGATCGCCGCCTCGACCTGCGTCGAATAGATGTTCTCGCCGCCCGAGATGATCATGTCCTTCGCGCGGTCCACGATGAACACGTAGCCCTCGGCGTCCCAGGTCGCGACGTCGCCGGTGCGCATCCAGCCATCGCGGAAGGTGGCCGCCGTGAGCTCGGGCTTGCGCCAGTAGCCGAGCATGTTCGCTTCGCTGCGCACGCAGATCTCGCCGGGCGTCGCGCCGTCGCGCGGAATCGGGCGCCCGTGCTCGTCGCGCAGCGAGATCTCGGTCACGAAGCCCTGGCGGCCGCACGAGGCGAGCCGCTCGGGGTGGTCTCCGCGCACGGCGCGCGCGTGATCCTCCTGCGACAGGAAGGTCATGGTCATGCCCTCCGTCTGGCCGTAGCCCTGGATCAGTGTGCAGGGGAACGACTCGAGCGCGGCCTTCACCACCGTCGCAGGCATGGGGCCGCCGCCGTACTGGATGTTCCGCAGACTCGAGAGGTCGTAGCTCGCGAAGCCCGGCGCGGCCATCATCCAGTTGAGCATCGTCGTGATGCCGAGCAGCGCCGAGACGCGCTCCGCCTGGATCAGCTCGAGCGCCTGCGTCGCGTCGAAGTTCACGAGCACGACGGGGCAGCCGTGCGCCATGTAATTCATCGCGAGCGCGACCGGGATGTGGAACATCTGGCCGGTGAGCATGTAGACGTCGGTCGGCACGACGCGCTCGGCGACCGTCTGGTTGAGCATGCCCATGAACAACGTCTTGTGGGAATGCAGCGCGCCCTTCGACACGCCCGTCGTCCCGCCGGTGTAGAGGATCAGCGTGGGGTCGTCGCCGCCGACGTGGGCGGAGGCCGCCGGCTCGGCGTCGGCGCCGCTGCCGACGAGGCCCTCGTAGCTGCCGTCGCTCGCCGCGCCGAACTCTGGCCAGAGACGCGCGTCGAGGCTCCGCTGGAGCGCCTCGCGCTCGGCACGGAAGTCGGCGGAGGTGACGACCGCGCTCGGCTCGCCGTCGCGCAGGATGCGCTCCAGCTCGGGCACGCCGAGCCGCCAGTTGAGCGGCTGCGCCACGAAACCGGCGCGCGCGCAGGCGTAGTAGATCTCGAAGTACTCGATGGAATTCTTCGCGAGCACCGCCACGCGCTCGCCCTTCGCGAGGCCGCGCGCCGCGAGCGCGTTCGCGAGCTTGCGAACGCGCTCGTCCAGCTCGCCGAAGCTGACGCGCCGCCCGGTCGGGACGTCCACGAGCGCGGGGCGGCGCGGATCCTGCTGCGCCCACTTCGCGGGGATGTTCCCGAGGTTCATCGCGGCCTCCGTTCGCGTCAGTACGGCATGTCGAGATCGATGCGCCGTTCCGCCAGTACCCACGCCGCGCCCTGCCTTCGGACGCGGTCGCGGTAGAGGCCGCTCGTCACCAGGCGGATCGCGCCGTTCTCGACCGCCGTGAGCGTCAGGTTCGAGACGAGCGACACCTCGCCGCCCGCCTCGCCCGCGACCCACGTGTTGGTGGTGACGTGGCGGCGCTTGTCCTGCTGCGTCTGCATCGAGTCGCGCATCAGGCCCATGATCCGCTCGCGCCCTTCGAAGCGCACGGGCGCGCCGCCCGCGACGCGGATCTCCATCGCGGCGTCGGGGGCGAAGCAGGCCTCGAGCATGCCGAGGTCGCGCTCGTCGAGCGCGTACGCGGAGCGCGCGAGCAGCTCGTGGATTTCGAGCCTCGTGGCGGCGTCGATCACGGCGTCCTCCTCGTCCTCTCGCGCGAAGGGCCGGAGGCGGCATGCGCCCCCTCCGGCCCCGAGCATTCGTCGTCTTCTCGCCCCGCGTCAGTCGTCGGCGCGGAATTTCAGGCCGAGCTCGATGCCGAAGGCGCGCGGCTCGCCGTAGTAGGACATGGTCCACAGCGCGCCGACCGGCAGCTCGCCCACGCGATAGACCTTGTCCGTCAGGTTGTGGCCGTACACGCGCACGTAGTAGCGATCCTCCGCGTCGGTGAACGAGATGCTGGCGTTCAGCAGCGTGCGCTCGTCCGTCACACCGTCGAAGCGCGCGGTGACCGGATTCGACGAGTAGACGAACGGCGCCTCGTCCTCGTAGTCGACGCCGACGCTGTAGCGCATCTCGCCGGAGCCGAGCGCGTGGTGGGCGATCAGCTCGGATGCGGCCTGGAACGGGATCGAGCGGTTCACGTCGCGATCGGAGAGATCGATGTCCGTGATGCCGTCGAAGTCCGTGTCGGCCTCGAACTTCTTGTAGTCGCTCTCGATCCAGCCGACGTTGCCGCGAATCTCGAGCCAGTCCGTGAGCAGCGCCGTGACCTCGGCCTCGATGCCGCCCGACGTCACCTCGGCCGCGTTGAAGAAGCGCGTCTCCTGGAACGTGCCGAAGTCGGCGACGAGATCGCGCTGCGCGTTGCTGTACTCGACGTAGAAGCCGGCGAGGTTGATGCGCATGCGATTGTCGAGCAGGTCGAGCTTGAGGCCGACCTCGTAGGAGTCCGCGATCTCCGGGTCGGTCGGCGCCGCCGCCGCCTGCGTGATCGGGACGCCGGTCGTGCCGGTCTGGTCGTTGTAGGCGCCGCTCTTGAAGCCGTGGGCGTAGGTCAGGTAGCCGAACACGCCCTCCGTGAACTGATAGGACAGGGTGGCGCGGCCGGTCGCCTCGCCCCAGTTGTGCGTGTCGCGCACGACGCCGCCGGGGAAGCGCTTGAAGTTGCCCGCGCGCAGCGGCTTGCCGAGCACGTCCGCCGTGAAGAGCGGATCGAACACCGCCAGATTCGGATCGGGCAGGAACTGGATGAACACCTGATGGCGGCCCGCCCACTCCTTGTGCTCGTCCGTCCAGCGGAAGCCGCCCGAGAGCGAGAGCTTGTCGGTGAGGTTCACGGTCGTGTCGAAGAACAGCGCCCAGTTGTTGGCCTTCTGCTGGTTGCAGAGGATCTGGGGATTGTTGTCGAAGAACGTCGGGTTCCCGAAGAACGCGCTGCCGAGGCCGAGCAGGTCGAGGAAGCCGAGCACCTGCAGCACGCAGAACTTCGCGCGGTCGTCCTGGTAGAAAAAGCCGCCGACGTAGTCGCCCGAGAGCCCGAACAGGTCGTCGAAGCCGCCGCTGAGGCGCAGCTCCTGCTGGAACGTCTCGCGGTTGTCGTCGCGCGTGGCGTCGAACAGCGAGTTCGGGCCGACTTCGCCGGTGTAGGTGCTGGGCAGGCGCGAGCGCTGGTCGCGGAAGCCCGTCACCGAGTTCAGCGTCAACTCGCCGAGCGTCCACTCCGCATTGACGTAGTAGCCGTCGACGTCGACGCGATGGCCCTTCGACATGTTCAGCAGCAGGTCGTCGCGGTTCGTGGTGGCGGCGTGCTTGATGGGGTTGCCGGAGTCGCGCGTCAGGCCGAGCGCGTTGAACGTGAAGCCCGAACCGGGCTTCGTGCCGTTCGCGACGGGGGGCGAGTCGCTCGAGTCGCGGATCATCTCGTAGGTGAACTGGAGGCTCAGGTCCTCGCTCGCCTCCCACAGCAGCTTCGTGCGGCCGGAGAAGACGTCGTCGCCGCCGGCGTGCTTGCCGTTGCCGCGGCCGCTCGTCCCGTTCGCGGGGTGGAGCGGGTCGAACGACGTCACTGGGCCATAGGCGGCGCCGAGCTCGTAGAAGCCGTCGGAGTTGATGAAGGCGCCGGAGGCGCGCAGCGCGAGGCTCTCGCCGAGCGGAATGTTCGCGGCGAAGCGCTCCTCGAAGCGGCCGAAGCTCGCGATCTTCTGCTGGAAGTCGAGGCCCCATTCGCCGAGCACGGGGCGCTTCGTGCGCACGTTGACCATGCCGCCGGTCGTGTTCTTGCCGAACAGCGTGCCCTGCGGGCCGCGCAGCACTTCCACCTGCTCGATGTCGAACAGGTCGAGGGCCTGCGTCTGGATGTGCGGGATCACGAAGTCGTCCACCGCGACGCCGACGTGGGCGTCGGCGTAGACGATGATCGAGGTCTGGCCGACGCCGCGGATCGCGAAGGCGGCGGCGTTGAAGCCCGCCGGCTTGCCGGTCGAGAAGTTCGGCACGAGGCTCGCGATGTCGCCGAGATCGTTGCCGGCGAGGTCCTCGACGACGCTGTCGTTCAGCGCCGTCACCGCGACCGGCGTGGACTGCACGTCCATGTTGCCGCGGCGCGTGGCCGTCACCGTGATGGTCTCGAGGCCTTCCTCGTCCACCGGCGCGACGGGCTGCGCGGCGTCCTGTGCGAGCAGCGGCTGCGCGACGAGCGCAGCGGCGAAGAACGCAGCGCGCACCGCGCGCACCGCAAGCGATTGCTTGGTCATGGGTCCCCCAAAGAAAATTGTGAAAGAGGGCGCGCCAGCGCGCCTTCCAGGAGTGCCGATCAGGCAGCGAGCGCAGCCGCCCCGATGCGATCGGGGCGGCCCGCCGGGACTAGAACTCTTGCACGATGCGGAAGCCGTACGAGCGCGGCGGCCGCGTGCTGGCGTAGGTCCACAGGCCGTCGAAGGTCACGCTGGTGCCGACGTCGTACGCCTGCGACCACGAGCGGTCGTCGTTCAGGTTGAGGCCCCACACGCTGAACGTCGTGTCGTTCCAGCGGTAGCTCAGCGAGGCGTCGAGCACGTGGTGCGACGGGTTGTGGCTCTGCGGCGAGTTCAGGAAGGTGAGCTCCTGGTCGCCGATGTAGCGCCAGTCCATCTGCGCCGTGAAGCGGCCGCCGAGCGCCTCGACCTCGTAGGTCGGCGTGAGCGTGAACGTGACGGGCGGCGCGCGGCGCAGCTCGAGGTCGGACAGGTCGGTCAGCGTGATCGGGTCGATCAGCTTTTCGTATTCCGCCTCGAGCACGCCGAGGTTGCCGGACAGCGACAGCTCGTCCGTCAGGTAGGCCGCGAAGTCGATCTCGAGGCCGTAGATGCGCGCCTTCGATGCGTTCACGACGACGGTCTGCTGGCCCGTGCCGCCGCCGGTGGGGACGCTCTGCTCTTCCTGCTTGTCGTCGTACTTCATGTAGAAGACGGAGCCGTTCAGGCGCAGGCGCGAGTCGAACCACTCGCTCTTCCAGCCGGCCTCGAAGTTGTCCACGGTCTCCGGGTCGTACGGAATCGAGGCGGCGTCGTAGGTGCCCGGACGCCCGTTGAAGCCGCCGGCGCGGAAGCCGCGCGAGTAGAGGAAGTAGAGCATCACGTCTTCGTCGAGCTGGTAGCGGAGGCCGACCTTCGGCGTGAACTCGCTCCACGACTTCTTGAACGGGTCGTCGAGGCCGCCCTTCGTCGCGAGCTGGGGCATGAGCGGGTCGATCAGACCGCTGGTCTTCTCGTCGTGCGTGTAGCGGCCGCCGACGGTCAGCGTGAGATCGTCGAGGATCCGGTAGTCGCCTTCGAAGAACACCGCCTGCGAGTCGGTCTCCTGCTCGACCGTCTGCTCGACCGTCAGCACCGTGCCGGGCGGCAGGCCGAACAGGAAGTCGCCGAAGCCGATGTAGCTCGTCAGGTCGATCCGGTAGTCCGACTTCCAGAGGTACGCGCCGAACGTGTAGTTCAGGCGATCGCCGCCGTAGGTGAGCCGCAGCTCGTGGCTCTGCTGGCCCCAGTCTGCGGGCCGGTCGGTGTGGTAGAGCGTGCGCGCCGTGCCGTCCCAGTCCTGGAACACCTTTTCCTTCGTCGAGAAGTCGCCGAACACGTAGGACAGCGAATAGCTGTCGTTGATGTCCCACTTCACGTCCGCGATGTGCAGCGTCGAGTTGAAGTAGGTCTGGTACGGGTCGTCGCCGTTCTGCAGCACGTCGTAGCGATTGCCCGACTGCGGCCGGCGCAGGCCCTGGGCGCACTCGCCGTAGAAGAAGCAGAAGACCTGCCCCGGCTGCGCGAGGTTCTGGACGGTGTTGGCGTCCTGGTTCTGCCACGTGCGATCGAGGCGGTAGTAGAACTCGAAGTTCTCGCTCGGCTTGATCAGGATGCTCGGGCTGGCCGAGCCGAACTCGACGTCGCCGACCTTCTTGCCGAGCGTCAGGTTGTCGAACCAACCCTCGTTGCGGCGCAGGGCGCCGGCCATCTTCACGGCGACGGTGTCGCCGAGGGGGACCTCGAAGTAGCCGTCGAACTGGCGGTCGCTGTGGTTGCCGTAGCCGGCGCGGACTTCGCCGCCGAACTCCTCGAGATTCGGGCGGCCGCGCGTGACGTTGATGACGCCACCGATCGAGTTGCGGCCGAACAGCGTGCCCTGCGGGCCGCGCAGCACTTCCACGCTCTGCAGGTCGAGCGCCTTCAGCATCGCGCCCGAGTTGACGCCGATGAACACGCCGTCGACGACCACGCCGACGGTCGGATCGAAGTTCTTCTCGACGTCGGTGGTGCCGACGCCGCGGATCGAGATCGCCGCGGGGCTGCCGGGGCCCTGCTGGATGTCGTCCACGATCAGGTTCGGCGCGGTGTTCGCGAGGTTCTGGAGATCGACGTCGAAGCGGCGCTCGAGCTCGCGCTGTCCGATCGCGCTGACCGAGGAGCCGACGTCCTGGAGGTTCTCTTCCCGCTTGCGCGCGGTGACGATGATCTCCTCGAGCGGAGATTCGTCCGCCACGACCGGGGCCGCCGGCGCGGCCGGCGCCGGCGCGGGTGCGGCGTCTTGGGCAGCGGCCGGGAGCCCGAGCGCGACGAAGCCACAGGCGAGAGTGAGGCGGCGCAAGGCAGCCTTGGCGAGCACACGAGTCATGGGTCCCCTCCAGAGAAGGCGCAGGGTATGGACCAAGGCTTGAACGAGTTCAAGCCTCGGGGGGCAGATTGCCCGGGGCGCGCCGCCGCTAAGCGATGGCGGCGCGGACGCGCGGCAGCACGTGGCGCGCGAGGTACTCCATGCGCGCGCTGCCGCTCTCGATCGGCTCGCCCGGGAACTGGGCCCAGAAGTGGACGTCCACGATCTCGGGGAACTCGCGCAGCATCGCGGTGAGCCCCGCGACCGCCTGCTCCGCGTCCCAGAGCTGATAGAGCCCGTCGCGCAGCGCGGCCGCGGCGTCGGGGAACGGGGGGACCTGGTCCGGCGGGCCGAACGCGCCCCATTGGATGTAGGTGTTGGACTGGTAGAGCACCGGGCCGGCCAGCTTTGCGGCCTCGCGCTCGGGGTCGGCGGAGACGATCGCCCAGTGGCCCGCAGCGATCGCGCCCGCGCTGCGCGGCTTGCCCGCGGCGGCGAGCGCCTTCACGTAGAGGTCGTGCCCGATGCCGCCCGTGGAGAGGAAGCCGTCGCCGAGGCGCGCGGCGCGCGCGATCGCCGGCTCGGCCATGCCGCCCATGAAGATGCGCGGCGGCTTCGCCGGGCGCGGCGAGACGCGCAGCCCGTCGATCGCGAAGCGCTTGCCCGCGATGCGCACGGGCTCGCCCGACCACGCCTGGCGCAGGATCGCGACGCCCTCCTCCATCAGGCTCGGGCGATGCGCGAGCTTGCGGCCGAAGTAGTCGAACTCGAGCTGCCGGTAGCCGAGGCCGACGCCGAGATCGAAGCGGCCGTCCGTGAGGATGGCGACCGCCGCGGCGTCCTCCGCGAGCCGCACCGGATCGGCGAGCGGCAGCAGCATCAGGTTCGTGCCGATGCGCATGCGCTGCGTGCGCTGCCCGATCGCCGCGGCGATCACGAGGGGCGACGGCGTGTAGCCGTCGTCCACGAAGTGATGCTCGGTGAGCCAGACCGAGTCGAAGCCGAGCGTCTCGGCCCACGCGATCTGCTCGAGGCTCGCGCGGTAGAGCGCCTCGAACGAGAGCGTGCTCGGCGGCGGGTTCCGGAAGTCGTACCAGAGCCCGAAGTTCACGCGCCGCGTCATCGCGCCGCCTTCGCGAGCAGGGCGAAGAGCGCCGCGTGGTACGCGTCGGGCAGCTCGAGGAACGGCGCGTGGCCGCAGTCGAGCTCGCACAGCGTCGCGTTCGGCAGCAGCGCCGCCGCCGCGCGCCCGATGCCCGGCGGCACGACCCCGTCGCGCGCGCCCACCACCACGAGCGCCGGCGCGGCGATCGCGGCCAGCGCCTTGCGCTGGTCGAGGCGCGCGAGCGCGCCGAGCGACGCGTCGGCGCCGGGGCTCGCCTCGAGCGCGATCTGCCAGCAGCGCTGCTTCACGTCGTCGCCGACGTCCACGGCGAACACGCCGCCGTAGTAGAGGCCCTTGAGGAACGCGATGCGCCCCGCGCGAAGCGCCGCCACCGTCGCCGCGACGTCCTCGGCGCGGCCCCCGTGCGGGAAGCCCTCCGCCTGCGTGTAGCGCGGCGTCGCGCCGACGGTGAGCACGAGCCCGCGCAGCGCGGCGCCGAGCTTGGTCGCGGCGTCCACGACGACCGCGCCGCCGAGCGACCAGCCGTTCAGCACCACGTCGCCGAGCGCGAGGTGCCTGCAGAGCGCGACGACGTCGTCGCCGAGCGCCTCGATCGAGACGTCTGCGAAGTCCTTGTCGCTGCGGCCGCAGCCGCGGTGGTCGTAGGCGACCACCGCGTGACCGCGATCCGTGAGGCGCGCGATCGTGTCGTCCCACGCGCGGCAGCCCATGCCCCAGCCGTGGGAGAGCACGACGGTCGGACCGCGTCCGGCGTAGTGCTCGAAGTAGACCTGCCGGCCGCCCTCGCGTGTGAGCATTCCCATCGTCGAATCGCCCCCTGATGCGGTCGCGCCGCGCGCGCACGATACCGCCGCCCGGCGAACGTCGAGCCGTGGAACGCGTGCGGGACTACCGTGCGCCTCTCACTCGGGAGAACACGCATGGACACAGCCCAGACGATCGCCGCGCTCGAGCGCCAGATCGACCACCTGAACAGCCGCTTCGCGCTGCAAGACCTCGTCTCGGACTACTGCCTCGGCTTCGACAAGCGCGACTTCGCGCGCTTCCTCGCGATCTGGTGGGACGACTGCGTGTGGGAGATCGGGCCGCCGTTCGGGCGCTTCGAGGGCCACGCCGGCATTCACCGCGCGATCTACGACGTGCTCTGGCCCGCGTGGCTGCAGAGCACGCACTTCACGACGAACCTGCGCGTGCGCTTCGACGGGCCCGACCGCGCGGCCGGCGTGTGCGACGTGGATTGCATCGGTACGACCGCCGACGGCCAGGCGCAGACGATCGCGGCGACCTACCGCGACCGCTTCGAACGGCGCGACGGCGTGTGGAAGATCGCGCAGCGCGACGTGACGATGCATCACTTCAGCCCGCTGGTGGGGATCACGCTCAGCCCACCGAAGTGAGCGGCCGGCGCTCGCTCCCTCCGCACCGCATCCGCGCAGCGAGGCCTCGCGCAGTTGGGACGGATTCCATTGATGCCCCTTGGGGGAGGATTTACAAGACGGTCCGTCTCGTATATCACCGGGATTCGGGAGCCAGGGGCTCCCCAGTCTAAGGAGACCCCCACGATGGACTTCGATTTCACGGCGGAAGAGCAGAAGTTCGCGGACGAAGTCGAGCGCTGGCTCGTCGAGAACCACGACCCGGTCGTGATGGACCCGACGCGCGAGAACTTCACCCAGCTCGCCGACACGCCGGAGCGCCGCGCGTTCATGAAGAAGCTGGCCGCGAAGGGCTGGCTCGGGATGTCGTGGCCGAAGGAGTACGGCGGCCAGGAGATCCCGGGCGTCTACGAGTACATCCTGAACGAGGCGCTCGCGCGCCACGCCGCGCCGCAGATCGGCAAGGGCGTCGGCATCATCGGCAAGACGCTGATCCGCCACGGCAGCGAGAAGCTGAAGCGCGAGTTCCTGCCGAAGGTGCTCGCGGCCGAGATCGAGTTCGCGGTCGGCTACTCCGAGCCGAACGCGGGCAGCGACGCCGCCAACATGCAGCTGAAGGCCGAGAAGGTCGAAGGCGGCTGGAAGCTGAACGGCCAGAAGATGTGGACCACGTCGGCCCATTTCGCCGATTGGTACTGGGTCGGCGCGCGCACGGACCCGGAGAAGCCGAAGCACGACGGCATCAGCTTGTTCCTGATCCCGATGAAGCACCCCGGTCTCGAGGTGCAGAGCCTCCCCACCGTGGGCAAGGACACGACGAACCAGGTGTTCTTCAAGGACGTGTTCGTGCCCGACGACTACCTGGTGGGCAAGCGCGGCCAGGGCTTCCAGATGATCTCGGAGGCGCTCGACCTCGAGCGCTTCACGATGTTCACGCTCTCGCCGATCGCGGGCCGCACGAGAGTGCTCGTCGACTGGGCGCGCGAGGCGAAGCTCGACGGCGAGCCCGTCCGCAAGGACCGCGACGTGCGGCGCACGATCGCGAACATCGTCACCGACACCGCGGTCGCGAAGGCGCTCAGCACGCGCTTCGTGTGCGCGGCGAAGGAAGGCGGCGGCAAGCCGCCGACGATCGAGTCGTCGCAGTACAAGCTGTTCACGACGACGCTCTCACAGCGCGTGTGCGACGAGGCGCTCGACCTGATGAGCGTCGCGGGCACGATCCGCGAGGGTCAGGACGAGGCGCCGCTGCGCGGACGCTTCGAGGGCGCCTACCGCGCCACGATGAACGAAACGGTCGGCGGCGGCGGCAGCGAGATCCAGAAGAACATCATCGCGCGCCGACATCTCGGGTTGCCCAAAAACTTTTAGGGCGCAGGGGGATGCAGCTGGCGGCGCTACGCGCCGCAGCTGATCCCTTGCGCCTGGTGGCTCGGCGGCGGCGCGCAGCACGAACACGGAGAGAGTGCAGATGGACCTTCAGCTGAACGACGAACAGCGGCTCATTCAGGAGATGACGCGCGGACTGCTCAAGGAGCATTGTCCGCGAACGGTCGTGCGCAAGATGGAGAACGACCCGAAGGGCTTCCCGCCGGGTCTCTGGAAGCAGATGGCGGAGGCGGGCCTCACGGGTCTGCTGATCCCCGAGGCATTCGGCGGCGGCGCGCAGACGATGCTCGAGGCGGCGCTCGTGTACGAAGAGCTCGGCCGCGCCATCGCGCCGACGCCGCACTTCGTGAGCAGCGTGCTCTCCGCCGGCATCCTGCTCGCGGCGGGCAGCGACGCGCAGAAGAGCGAGTGGCTGCCGCGCATCGCGCGCGGCGAGGCGATCCTCACGGTCGCGTGGCTCGAGCCCGAGCGCGGGTACGGCCCGAAGGGCGTGCAGCTCGCGGCCAAGGCGGACGGCACCGACTTCGTGCTGAACGGCACCAAGCGCCACGTGCAGTGGGCGGGCGTCGCGGACCGGCTGCTCGTGCTTGCGCGCGGTGCGGCCGGCATCGAGCTGCTGCTCGTGGATCCGGCGGCCCCGGGCCTCAAGTGCACGCACTACCTGTCGGCGTCGGGCGAGCCGCACTTCCGCCTCGACCTCACGAACGTGCGCGTGCCGCAGAGCGCGCGCGTCGGCGCCGCGGGCCAGGGCTGGGAGACGTTCAGCCGCGTGCTCGTGAACGACGGCCTGATCCCGCTCGCTGCGTTCGCCATCGGCGGCGCCGCGGCGTGCCTCGAAGACACCGTCGAGTACGCGAAGGTGCGCAAGCAGTTCGACAAGCCCCTCGGCGCGTTCCAGGCGCTCTCGCACTACATGGCCGACGCCTCGACACGCATCGACGGCGGGCGGGTGCTGGTGCACGAGGCGGCGTGGAATCGTTCGCAGCAGCGCGACGTCGCGCGCTTCGCGCCGATGGCGAAGCTGTTCGCGACGAACACCTATCAGGACGTCACGCGCACCTGCGCGCAGATCTGGGGCGGCGTCGCGTTCACGATCGAGTACGACACGCAACTCTTCTTCCGGCGCGCGAAGGAGCTGCAGCTCTCGTGGTGGGACGTACCGTACCTCGAGGAGCTGATCGCGGCGGACGTGCTGGATCGCTAGCGGCGCTCAAGGCGCCGCGACGCGCACCCGCGCGAGTCGGTCGCCCGAGGGCTCGGCGCGCAGCTCGTATTCCACGATCTTCGTCGTGATCGTGCCGCCGCCGCCCGGCCGAGGTTGAGCGCCGGTGATGTGCACCAACACGTCCACCGACGCGTTCGGCATCGGGCCCACCTTGTCGCGCACGAGCTGTGCGTCCGCCGCCGGCACCTTCCACGTCTGCGCCTCGAGCCCGTTCCCGAAGCGCAGCTCCACGTGCTCGCGGTAGCCATCGAACGTGACGACCGAGCTGGGCGCGAGCGCTCGCACCGTGAACTCTCCGTAGCTCGGATCGTAGTCGCTGAGGTTCGCCGCCATCGTGATGCGCAGCGCCCCCACGTCGTGCACCGAGCGCAGACCGGCCTCGAGCTCGCGCCGCACGAGCTCGCGCTGCCCTTGCTTGTCGATCGGCTTCGCGAAACTGACGCGCGCGTCCTCCTCGACCCAACGCTCGAAGGGCGGCGGCACGCCCACCAGGTCGTGGTAGAGCAGCACCACCGCGGAGCCGTCGGGATTCACGAGCTCGCGCGAGCGTCCCGCGAGCAGCGGCGCGCTCGGCAAGACGCTCTCTCCGCTCGAAGCCACAACGGGCGCGCCTCCCGTGGCGGCGGCAGGGCCGGCCTTCTCGGTCGCCGGCGCGGCACCCGAGCCCGCCGGAGCCACAGACTCTTCCTTGCCGCAGGCCAACGCCAGCAGCAGCACGGCGCACGCCGCGCGCGCGCGCTCAGAGCTTCGGCGCATCGGCGTTCTCCGAAGCCTTCTGCACTTCCTCGGCGCGGCGCTGGGCTTCGAGCGCCTGCAGGCTCTGCTCCGTCGCCGTGAGCGCCTGATAACCCCCAGCCGCGTCGACCACACCGACCTCGAAATACTGCGCGAGGTCGGGGTTCTCGGGGAGCGGCACGATCTGCGCGCCGACCACGAGGCCGCAGTCCGGCGAGAAGTTCGCGCCGCCGTCGGGGCTCGAGCTCGCCGTGCAGCTGTTGTAGAGCGGCGAAGTTTCCGTCGCGAGGCGGCCGCGGGGGTCGTAGATCCACGCGATGATGCGCTGGCTGGTCTGCTGGTTGCGCGAGGGCGTCCCGTACTTCTGGATCAGGGCCTGCTCGATCGACGCCATGGTGGGGTTCTTGCCGGCTGCGAACGACTCGCGGCGCGCCGCCGCGATCACCCGCTCCGCCCCCGGCATGCCCATCGTCGTGACCATCCAGCGCGACTGCCCCGGCTCCATGTCCTGCACCACGGCGTTGCCGCTCCGCGCGCTGAAGCCCTCCTGCATCTCCTGCATGATCTGCTCGGACGACTTCTCCGCCTCGGCGAAGCGCGCGCTGAAGCCCTGCCGGATCGTCTGGCCGTGCGTGTTCATGTCGAAGCCCGGCACGCTCTCGTTCGCGACGAGCAGCTCGTCGCTGCACAGCACGACGTTCTTCGCCTCGTCGAAGGTGAGCCCCGGCCGCACGCCGACCACGTCGTCGACGGGCGCGCCCTCGGCCCGCGGCGGCGCTTCGACGTCCGCGGGGCAGTCGACGTCGCCGCGCGCCTCCTCTGCGACCTCCTCTGCGGTCTTCAGATCCTCGGCGTTCCGCCGGCCGGCGCTCGGATCGGGCAAGCCGATGTCTTCGCCTTCGTGGGAGCCGCAACCTGCGAGCCAGACGGCCACGAGCATTGCGAGCAGAAGTCGTTCGATCTTCACGGGGCTCTCCTGCGCGCGACTCTGCGCCGCGCGCGCTGGGTCTCGGTCATCGACTGCGCGTGAGGACGGCGGTCTGGATGTTGGACCGAATCGGGTCTTCGCTCTGCGACTGCTCGATGCTGCCGTCGGGCCGAACGGTCGCGACGTAGCGGAACCAGCCCTGCTTCGCGTAGTGCGAGTACCAGGTGCCGGTGATGGTGTTGCCCGTGAGCGTGCCGCGGATCTCGTAGTGCGGTCCGCGACCGGCCGGCGCCCAGGTGCAGAGCATGCGCACGGCCGAGCCGAGCTGCGTGACGGAGCACGCGCCCCGTCCGAGATAGGCATACTCGCCCGTCAGATTGCGCGGGGCGACCGCGCCGCCGGCAGGCAGCCCCGAATTCTGCAGCGCGGTGTTTAGCTCGGCGCAGGCCAAGAGCGCGCCGAGAAGGAGTGCGAGAAGCAAACGCGATCGCATGTCGTGGCCTCCGGAATGACCGCGGGGCGGTCGAGGATCAGAGGGCCGGCGCAGCGGAGAACTCCGCCCACGCTTCCTCGACGGCCTCGAGGTTGTGCACGCCCCGGCGCCGCATCCACCAGCCGAAGGCGAGCGCGGGAATGCCGATCGGCGCGAGCAGGATGAGGATCGTGCACAGCCCACCAAGCACCATGACGTAGGTCCCGGCCAGCTTCGGGAACTTGGCCGCCGACACGATCTTCATCCGCTGCGTGTGGAGCACGTCGGGGTCGCGGGTGCCGGTGGACTTGAGGAAGCCGATCACCGTCTGCTTGTCGAGCCGCAGCAGCGGGCTCTTCTCGATCTCCATTCGTTCTCCTCGGCGGCGGCGCCGCCATCTCGGCGGGAAGCGCAACGCCTTCACGTCACAGTGCGCATTCGCGCGGCTGAAACCGTCAACACCGGCAGGGGAAAGTTCACCGCGCCGCTCCCGTCGATGAGATGCTCACCGCATGCGCGACCCCGACGACGAGCTCGCCGACGGCGCGACGGCGCGTGCGGACGTCGACGCGCTGTTCGACCGCACCTACGGCGAGCTGCGCCGGCTCGCCGCGCGCGTTCGCAGCGACGAGCAGCACGCGACGCTCAGCGCGACCGGACTGGTGAACGAGGCGTGGCTCAAGCTCGCGGCGTCGCCGCCGCGCGGCGCGGCGTCGCCGGCGCACTTCAAGCGCGTCGCCGCGCGCGCGATGCGCCAAGTCCTCGTGGAGGCCGCGCGCCGGCGTCTCGCCGAAAAGCGCGGCGGCGAGATCGCGTTCGTGACGCTCGACGCGGAGGCCGAGGCGATCCCCGCGAGCGCGAGCGACCTGCTCGCGCTCGACGCCGCGCTCGCCGAGCTCGCCGTCGCGAGCCCGCGCCAAGCGGCGATGGTCGAGTGCCGCTTCTTCGGCGGCATGGACGTCGCGGAGACGGCGGCGCTGCTGGGCGTCTCCGAGGCGACGCTCCTGCGCGATTGGCGCGCCGCGCGCGCCTGGCTCGCGGCCAGCTTGCGCGGTGGCGCCTGATGGAAGCGTCGCGCTGGGAGCGCGTGCAGCGGCTCTTCCATGCGGCCCTCGAGCGACCGGAAGCCGAGCGCGACGCGTTCGTCCGCGCCGAGGCAGGCGGCGACGACGATCTCAGCGACGCCGTGCGCGCGATGTTGCGCGAAGATGGGCGCGCGGCGGCGGTGGACGCGGGGCTCGGCGACTTCGCGCACGCCGTGCTCGGCGAGCGCGCGGCCCTTCCCAACGTCGCGTTCGGGCCCTACCGCGCGGTGCGGGTGCTCGGCGAAGGCGGCATGGGCGTCGTGTACCTCGGCGAGCGGACGGACCTCGGCAGCGTCGCCGCGATCAAGGTGCTGCGGGATGCGTGGCTGTCGCCGTCGCGCCGCGAGCGTTTTCTCGCCGAGCAGCGCACGCTCGCGCAGCTCGTGCACCCCGCGATCGCGCAGCTCCACGACGCCGACATGCTGGCCGACGGAACGCCCTGGTTCGCGATGGAGTTCGTCGACGGCCAGCCGATCACGGACTACTGCCGCGAGCGCGGGACGACGCTCGAGGGTCGGCTCGAGCTGTTCGCGGCGGTGTGCTCGGCCGTCCAGCACGCTCACGCGCATGCGGTGATCCATCGGGATCTCAAGCCGTCGAACGTCTTCGTCACCCGGGACGGAGCCGTGAAGCTGCTCGACTTCGGGATCGCCAAGCAGCTCGCGAGCCTCGCGGAGCCGGTCGACCAGACGCGCACCGGGCTGCGCCTGATGACTCCCGCGTACGCCGCGCCCGAGCAGATCCGAGGGGAGCCCGTCGGAACGCACACCGACGTGTACTCGCTCGGCATCCTGCTGTACGAGCTGCTCGCCGAGCGCCTGCCCTTCGACCTCGCCGGCCTGACCCCGGCGGCGGCGGCGAGCGCGATCGCCGAGCGCGAGCCGGAGCGCCCCTCGCTCGCCGCAGAACGCGCGAGCGGGCGCAGCGCGATGCGGCGCGTGCGCCGCACGGCGAACGTGGCGTGGCGCGACCTCGACGTGATCTGTCTCACCGCGATGCACGAGGACCCGACGCGTCGCTACCGCACCGTGGACGCGCTGCTTCGCGACCTCGCGCACGCGCTCGCGAACGAACCGCTCGAGGCCCGCCCGGACACGCTCGGCTATCGCCTCGCGAAGTTCGTGCGCCGCAACCGAGCGGCGGTCGTCGCGGCGAGCGGCGCGCTCACGTTGGTCGTCGGCCTCGTCGCGTTCTACTCGCTACGCCTCGCCACCGCGCGCGATGCGGCGCTGGCAGAGGCCGCGCGGGCGCAGCGCACGCAGAGCTTCATGCTGAGCCTGTTCGCCGGCGGCGACGAGGAAGCGGGCCCCGCGAGCGACCTGCGCGTCGTGTCGCTCGTCGAACGCGGCGTGCGCGAGGCCGACGGGTTGGCGGCCGAGCCCGTGGTCCAGGCGGAGGTGTACGGCGCGCTGGGCGGCATCTCCCAGCAGCTCGGAGAGCTCGCACAGTCGGACACGCTGTTGCAGCGGTCGCTCGCGCTGAGGCGCCGGCTGTTCGCACCGAGGAGCCCGGAGATCGCGGAGGGGCTCACCGCGCTCGCGCTGCTGCGCTCCGACCAGGCGAGCTACGCCGAGGCGGAGCGCCTCGCGCGGGAGGCGCTCGCGTTCGAGTCGGCCGAGTTGCCGCGCAGCCATCCCGCGTTGATCGAGGCGCGCGAAGCGCTCGGCCACGTGCTCGTCGAACGGGGCGACTACGCGGATGCGGTGGCGGTGCTGGACGAGACGCTTGCGCTGCGCGGCAACGCGGCGACGCCGGAGCTCGCGGGGACGCTGGGAGAGCTCGCCGCCGCGCACTTCTATCAGGCTCACTGGGTCGAGGCGAAGGCGCTGCGCGAGCGGCTGCTGGCGCTCAACCGCGCGCTCTTCGGCGAACGGCATCCGCGCGTCGCGGCGAGCCTGCGCGATCTCGGTGCGATCGAGCACGAGCAGGGGCGCTACGTGGAGGCGGAAAAGCTCCACCGCGAGGCGACCGCCCTGATGCGCGCCCACTATGGCGCCGACCACTACGAGACGGCCGCCTCGCTCACGATGCTCGGGCGCGCGCTCATCTTCCAGGAGCGCTACGCGGAGGCGCGACCGATGATGGACGAAGCGCTCGCGATCCAGGAGCGCGTGTTCGGCCCCGACCACCCGCGCGTCGCTTCTCCGCTCAACGAGGTCGGCACCCTCGCGCTCATGGCCGGGCGCTACGACGAGGCGGAGGCGGCCTTCCGGCGCATGGTCGCGATCTACCGGAAGGCCTATCCGGAAGGCCACTACCTCGTAGGGGTCGCCGTCTCCAACGTCGGAAGCGTCTACATGCGCTCCGACCGCCACGCGCAAGGCGAGCCGTACTTTCGCGAGGCGCTCGCGATCTTCCTTGCGACCCTCCCGGCCGACCATCTGAACGTCGGCATCGCGCGCATCAAGCTGGGCCGCACGCTGCTTCGTCAAGGCAAGCTGGCCGAGGCCGTCCGAGAGACTTCGGCCGGCCACGACATCCTCGCCAAGCAGCAGGAGCCGTCCGTAAGCTGGCTCGAGTCGGCGCGTGGCGACCTCGTGGAAGCGTACGAGGCACTCGGGAAGCCGGAGCTCGCGGCGCGCTACCGAGGCCCCGTCGCGATGCCGTGAGGCCCGCGCTTCACGCCACTTCGACCGCGCCCTGCGCCGTCGCGCGGTAGATGCGCCCGCCGCCGGCGTGCTTCGCGGCGTACATCGCCTCGTCGGCGCGCGCGAGCAGCGTGTCGGCGTCCCGCGAAACGAGCGGAAACTCCGCGAAGCCGACGCTCGCGCTCGACTCGAGCGACTCGCCTCGGACGCGGATGGGCACGCACAGCGCGGCGAGCACCTTGCGCGAGAACACCTCGGCGCCCTTCGGATCGTCGTACTCGGTGAGCAGCACGACGAACTCGTCGCCGCCGAGGCGCGCCGCGACGTCGATGCCGCGCGTGACCTTGCGCAGGCGCTCGGCCTGCGTGCGCAGCAGCGCGTCGCCGGCGTCGTGTCCGAGACGGTCGTTGATGCCCTTCAGGCCGTCGAGATCCACGAACACGATCGCGCCGTGGCGGCCGAAGCGCTGCGCGCGCGAGAGCGCGTGGCGCAAGGCGAGCTGCAGCTCGAGCCGGTTCGCGAGGCCGGTGAGCGAGTCGGTCATCGCGAGGCGCTCGAGCTGCAATGCCTTGCGGTCGTAGGCACGCCGCAGCGACACGACGTACGCGAGGATCGTCACGATCAGCCCGGTTTCCGTGACGATCGCCGTGAAGGGACCCGGGTCCATGCGGACGGACGCGGGCACGAACTCGCTGGCGATCGAGAGCCCGATGCACGGGATCGCCCAGAAGATCGCGGCGCGCGCGCTGAGCATGTGCGCGGCCCCGAGCAACACGAGCGGCGTGTAGTAGACGATCAGTGCGCCCGGGGCGCCGCCGAGGAAGACGGCGTAGTACAGGGCGAACAGGGTCGAGGCGTTCGCGGCGTGGAGAAAGAAGCGGAACGCCGTGCGCCGGGGATCGCCGAAGTAGATCGCCGCCAGCAGGAGCAGCGTGGTGACGGTGTTGATCTCGGCGTTGGTCGTGAGGCCGGCGAGGAGGGGCAAGGCCACGCTGAGCAGCGCAGACTGGATCGCCGCGATCCACAGCGGCTGACGCACCCAGTCGCCATCGGTGAGACCCCGCCCATCGCTGGGCGCGTCGCCGACGCCGTGCGCTCGAAGCCAAGGGTTCGCCACCACCAGCCACCCATCGGCAGGCGGGTGTTGCGCTTTAGCTGCAGGGGCGATGCCGGGCCGGAGAGCCGTGTCGAAAGTGCCGCCGCGGCCCGCTCCGCTCAGGACGCGAGGCCGCGCCTCCGCAACTCCGCCGCGAGCCGCTCCGTGTCCGAGCTGAGGGGCGCCGCCAGCTGGCTCGGGTCGAGCTCGCCCGCGGTGTGCTGCCGCATCTTCACGCCGTCGTAGGTGATGAACTTCTCGGGCGTCACCTCGAGCACCACGCGCAGCGGCGAGTCGAGCATCTTCGCGAACGCGTCCGCGGCGGCCTGCTCGCGGCGTAGGTGGAAGGCGAACTCGGGATAGAACCAGTCCTTCGTCTCGCGGTCCTCGCGCACGCGGCAGCGGCCCTTGATCGTGATCGTCTTGCTGGGACCCAGCTCGGTGCCCGTGCTGGTCAGGCACACCGACACCTGGGGATTGCGCTGGACCGCGGCGATGCGATGGCGGTGGGCGCCCGCCGTGAGCCACATCTTCCCGTTCTTCCAATAACAGCTCATGATCACGCCGACGGGCCAGCTGTCCTTGGTGCACCAGCTGAAGACGCACTCGCGCGCGGTGCGGAGCAGCTTCTCCTGGTCGTCCGGGTTGAGCCGGTAGATCGAGACGGCTTCGTAGTTCTCGAGATCCTTCGACATCGGTCCTCCGGCGGCGCGCGCCTCAGTAGTTGGGGACGTAGATCTCGCAGGCGCCCTTGTCCGCGCCCGCGATCACGAGCATGCGCCCGAACGAGACGTACTGCCCGATCATGAAGCCGAGCTCGGCGATCTCCGCGTCGGCGAAGTGCGCACGCAGCTCGGCGAGGAATGCGGCGTCGATCGTGCGGAAGTCCGTCGCCATCCGCTCCGCGTAGCGCACCGCGAGCGCATCCCGCGGCGCGAGCCTCCGCTCGCTCTCGGGAAGGTGGATCTGGCGGATCGTCTCCTCGTCGAGTCCTTGACGCGTCGCCGACGCGTACCGGGCGAAGCCTCACGTGTCGCAGTCGTTCAGGGCCGCCACCTTGAGGCGCGCGATCTCCTTGATGCGCGCGGGCACCGCGCCTTCCTCGTGCGCCGGGCGGAAGAATTTCAGGTACTTCGCGAACAGGTCCGGCATCGCCTCGGCGAGATTCAAGCCGCGCGCCTTCGCTTCGCTCATCGGGCCTCCTCGCGCGCAGCGTCGCGCGCGCTCGGCACGCTACCGCGCCCGGGCCGACTCCGCGTCGCCCCGCCAGGCTGCCCCGCCGTGGGGCGCGCCGCCGCTCGGAACCGGCAACTGCGCGCGCGATCGCGAGGCACGAGAGTTGCGTTGGCTCCCGTCATCGCGCCTGAAGGAGAGCCGCCGTGACCGACTTCTTGAAGGGCTACGACATCCAGTACTGGCTCGAATCCTGCCCGCAGGGGTACCTGATGGACACCGACTACGGGCACGCCGCGGACGCCCGCGAGCCGGACTTCGTGCTCACCGATCCGGTGCTGCGCGAGGAGGCGATCGGGACGACGGTGCAGCTCGTGGTCGGCGAGCGCTGCGCCCTCGCCGCCTCGTCGGGCCTGATCAACGCCGCGCCGGACGAGCCGAGCAAGCGCTTCCTCGCGACCCAGACGCTCGACGAGGCGCGCCACGTGGAGGTCTTCACGCACCGCTTGTTCGACCTCGGCGTGAAGCCGAGCGAGCTCGAGGCGGTGATCGCGCGCCACGCGAACCCGAACCTCGTGCGCTTCGCGGAGCTGCTGCTCGAGAAGGTCGACCGGAAGGACTTCGTCGCCGGCGTCGTCGGCCAGAACGTGATCCTCGAGGGCATGGCCTTTCACGTCTTCGAGCTGATGCACGCGGGCAACAAGGCCGGCAACCCGAAGTTCGCGCACACGCTCTCCGGGACGATCGCCGACGAGCGCCGTCACGTCGGCTTCGGCGAGAACCGCATCGGTTCGCTGATTCGCGAGAACCCGGATCGCAAGGGTGACGTCGAGCGCATGCAGCGCGAGATGTCGTACTACATGCTCGCGACTTTCGCGGATCGCTTCCGCAAACAGACGCCGCAGGAGGAGATCCAGCGACGCCTGCGCGCTGCGGGTGCCGAACCGAGCGCGCCGCAGGAATGGCACGGCGTGAAGCTCGGCGAGGCGAAGCCCGAGGATCTCGAAGCCGTGCTCGGCGCGACGATCCTGAAGGAGTTCAAGCTTCGCCTCGAGCGCATCGGCATCGACTACCAGACGCCACTGCGGCCCGTCGCGTGAGCGAGGCGGACCTGCACGGCACGGCGCTCACCGAGTTCGTGGAGCGCGTGCGCTCGTTCGAGTTCTGGTTCGCCTCGGTGCAGGGCTATCTCGAGGGCACCGAGTTCGGGCACTCGGACGAGCCGGCGCCCGCGCTGCGCGAGGCCGAGCGCGAGCGGCTGATCGCAGTGCTGTGCAGCTACTGCGTCGGCGAAACGGCCGCGCTCGAGGGCGCGGGCGCGCTGATCCGCAGCGCGCCGTCGCGCGTCGGCAAGATCTTCCTCGCGACGCAGACGGTGGACGAGGGCCGGCACCTGGAAGTGTTCGCGCACCGCCTCGCGGAGCTCGGCGTGCGCGATCTCGAGGCCGAGATCGCGCGCCGCGCGCATCCCGCGCTGCTCGAGTTCAAGGCGAAGCTGCTCGCGCTCGTCGCGGGCGGCGAGTGGCACGCGGCCCTGTTCGCTCAGAACGTGATCCTCGAGGCGATGGAGTTCGCCGTGTTCCACCGCCACGCGCGCAGCGCCGACCCGCGCACGCGCGAGATCCTGCTCGGGGTGATCAAGGACGAGCGGCGCCACATGGGCTTCGGCGAGAACGAGCTCGGACGGCGTGCGGCGCTCGACGTGCCGCTGCGCGAACGCCTGCGCGGCGTGCGCGCCGAGCTCGAGCCGCTCGTCCTGCAGACCTTCGAGCACACGCTCGAAACCGTCGGCGCGCCGGCCGCCGGCGTGAGCGAGCTGGCGAACGAATACCGCGCCGCCGTGGCGCGACTGGGCGTCGCATGAGCGGTGAGGCCGGCGCCCGCAAGACCTTCGCGCTCGAGGACCGCGGCTTCGACGAGGTGCCGCGCAAGTACCGCAAGTACTACCGGCGCTGGGAGGGCCCGGGCGACGCCCTGGGCCCGAACGAGGTGCTCTGCCCCGTCTGCAAGATCGTCGTGCGCGCGGCGCGCGAGCTGCGGGAAGGCGACCGCGTCTACTGTATGGCCTGCATGACGCGCATGCGCGTGAAGCGCGCGGAGAACGGGGAGCGCTGGGAGGCCGATGTCGAGTATTAGGGACCCGGACGACGCGCAGTCCCACGCCGCGCTCGAGGCCCTGCTGCTGCGCTACTCCGGCGCCGGGCCGCGCTACACGAGCTATCCGACCGCGCCGGTCTGGAGCGAGGCGTACGGGCGCGGCGACTACGCGCGGGATCTGCGCGCGCTGGGCGCGAGCGGCGCGCCGATCTCTCTCTACGCCCACGTGCCGTTCTGCCGGAGCCTGTGCCACTTCTGCGCGTGCAACCGCACCATCACGCGCGACGCGCGGCTGCCCGAGCGTTACCTCGACGCGATCGCGCGCGAGGTGGACGCGGTGCGCGAGGCGGTGGGCGCCGCCCTGCCCGTGCTGCAGCATCACTGGGGCGGCGGGACGCCGACGCACCTCGCGCCGGCGCAGATCGAGCGGCTGTTCCGCACGCTGAACGGCGCGTTCCCTGCGCAGACGGGCGCGGAGATCTCGATCGAGATCGACCCGCGCGTCACCACCCCGGCGCAGCTCGAGACGCTGCGCGGCTGCGGCTTCTCGCGCATCTCGCTCGGCGTGCAGGACTTCGACGCGCGGGTGCAGCGGGCGATCCACCGCGAGCAGAGCGTCGCGCTCACCGCTGGCGTCGTCGAGAACGCGCGCGCGCTCGGCTTCGCGGGAGTCAGCTTCGACCTGATCTACGGCCTGCCCTTCCAGACGCGCGAGTCCTTTGCCGGAACGCTGCGCGAGGTGATCGCGATCGCGCCCGACCGCATCGCGCTCTACGGCTACGCGCACGTCACCTGGATCGCGAAGCAACAGCGAGGGTTCGAGCGCGGCGACCTGCCGGCGCCGAGCGACCGCCTGGCGACCCTCGTCGGCGCGATCCGCCAACTGCTCGGCGCCGGCTACGTGCACGTCGGCATGGACCACTTCGCGCGGCCCGAGGATCCGCTCGCGATCGCGCTGCGTGAGCGCAGCCTGCGGCGCAACTTCATGGGCTACACGACCCAGGCGGGGCTCGCGCTCGTGGGCTTCGGGCCGAGCGGGATCAGCGAGCTGCCGGGCAGCTACGCGCAGTCGCAGCGCGAGCTCGCGGAGTGGGAGCCCGCCGTCGCGGCCCACGGCCTCGCGACGATGCGCGGGCACCGCCTGAGCCCCGACGACGCCGCTCGGCGCGCCGTGATCCAGCAGCTGATGTGCCTCGGCGAAGTGCGCGCGGCGGAGCACGTTTCGGCCGACGGCACCCCCTTTCGCGACCGCTTCGGCGCCGAGCTGGCCCGCCTCCGGCCCCTCGAAGCGGACGGGCTCGTGGAGATCGCCGGCGACGGCAGTCTCGTTGTTACGGAACGCGGCCGGCTCGTGCTGCGCAACCTGGCGATGGCGTTCGACGCCTACCTCGAGCCGGCGGCCGGCGCCGACCGGCCGCGTTTCAGCCAGACCGTCTGACCCGAGCCTCCGGGGAGCGCCGCCCGCGCCGTCTCTGCCATGATGGGGCGATGGCGAAACGAGGCCTCGACGCGCTGCTTCCGGACGAGTTGCGCGCGGAGTCGCCGGACGAGCGCCGCCGAGGCCGGCTCGTCCTGTACGCGCTCGCGATCGCGCTCGCCGTCGACGTCGCGACGGTGCTCGCGATGCCGGCCGTGACGTGGGCCGAGGACCGACCGCGCTGGCTGCTCTTTCACATCCTGACCCACGCTCCGACGCTGCTCGTCTTGCGCTGGACGCGCTCGGTCTCCGCAGCGGCCCACTACTTCATCGCGGTCGTCTTCGCGCAGGCCGCGTACAGCTACAGCGGAAGCCACGGGCTCAGCGCCTTCGCGTTCATCGCGATCCCGGTGGCGGCGGCGCACTTGATCGGCGCACGCGCGGCCGTCGCGTGGACCGCTGCCGCCATCGGCGCCACCTTCGCACTCCCGCTGTGGCTCCAGGCCGACACCCCGATGCGCTCGATGAGCATCGCCATCTCGGTCGTCACGTTCGCGATCGGCGTCGCGTCGGGCATCGTCGAGGCGACGCGCGCGCGCACCGCGCGCGAGCTGAGCGCCGCCGAGGGCAGCGCGCGCCTCCAGCGCGAGCGCCTCAGGACGTTCGTCGAGCAGACCTTCCCGTGCATCGCAGAGACCAAGGACGGCACCCTGCTGTTCGTGAGCGACGGCGTGAAGGAACTGCTCGGCTACACGGCGGCGGAGGTCTTGCCGATCGGCGAGTCGCTGGTGCGGGCCGAGGACGTGCGGATCCTGAATCAACGCGTCTCGGTGAGTCCGGCCGGCCGCGTGCGCGCCGAGGCGCGGGTGCGGCATCGCGACGGGCACTGGCTGTGGGTGGAGATCTTCGGCATTCCGATGGGCGAAAGGGCTGGCGACGGCCGCTGGCTGTTCGCGGCGCGGGACATCGACGACGAGGTGCGGCGCCGCGAACAGCTCGAGCAGACGCAGCGCCTCGAGGGCATCGGCGTACTCGCCGCCGGCATCGCCCACGACTTCAACAACCTGCTCACCGTCATCACCGGCTTCGGCTCGATGCTCCCGCAGTCGGAGACACGGGAGCAGATTCTCAGCGCGGCGGACTCCGCGGCCGAGCTGGCGGGCCAGCTGCTCGCCTTCGGGCGTTCGGATCCGGGCGCCGACGGCCTGATCGCGCCGGCGAACGAGATCGAAGCCCTCACTCCGGTGATCCGCAGCGTGCTCGGCGAGGAAGTCGCGCTTTCGGTGGACGTGAACCCGAGCGCCATGACCGTGCGCATCGCGCCGGGTCGCTTCAAGCAGGTCGTGCTCAATCTCGTGACGAACGCCAAGGAAGCCATGCCGCGGGGCGGTCGGCTCGCGGTCGCGGTGCGCCCGCTCGCACTCGACGCTGCGCGCGCCGAGGAGCTGCGCCTCGACGCGGGGCCTTACGCCGAGATCGCGATCGGCGACACGGGCACGGGCATGAGCGAAGAGGTGCGCCGCCGCGCGTTCGACCCGTTCTTCTCGACCAAGGAGGCGCACCGCGGGTCGGGCCTCGGGCTCGCGAGCGCCTACGGCATCGTGCGGCGCTGCGGCGGCGCGATCTTGATCGACAGCGCGGAGGGCGCAGGCACGACCGTGCGCGTGTTGCTGCCGGACGCGCGCGAGCCCCTGCGCGCGGCAGAGGACCCTCCCCGCGAGCCGCGCGCGACGGCGGGCGCCGCAGAGGTATGGGTGGTCGAGGACGACGCGCGCATCCGCAACCTGATGCGCACCACGCTCTCGCAGGCGGGCTACGTCGCGCACGCGGCTGAGAGCGGCGCCGCGGCGATCGAGCTGCTCGCGCGCACGGGCCGGGGCCCGCACCTGCTCGTCACCGACGTCGTGATGCCGGGCATGCGCGGCACCGACCTCGCCGCGCGGCTGCGCGAGGCCTCGCCGCAGATGCGCGTGCTGTTCGTCTCGGGCTACTCCGAGTTCGAGCTCGGCGCGTGGCGCGCGCACGAGAAGGGCATCGCGTTCCTCGCCAAGCCGTTCAAGCAGAGCCAGCTCGCGTCGGCGGTGTCCGACCTGCTCGCGGGCTGACGCCGCTCAGAGCCCTTCGGCGAACACGAGCTTCGTGCGCGCGGTGCGCTGGCGCAGCGCGATCAGCGGCGCGTACTCGGGCGACGCGAACCACTCCCGCGCCCGCGCCATCGTCGGGAACTCGAGCAAGATCAGACGCCGCGGCGTCCAGTCGCCTTCCTTCGTCTCGGTGGCGCCCCCGCGCACGAGGTAGCGGCCGCCGAACTGCGCGACCGTGGCCGCGACGCGCGAGCGGTAGTCCTCGAAGCCGGCGGGGTCGGTCACCTCGACGTCGGCGATCACGTAGGCGGGCACGCGCGCCCCCTAGTTCTTCGCCAGCTCGAGGCCGTCGAGTCGCCCGGCCTCGCGCCACTCCTTCATGCGCTGGAAGAACGCATCCGGCCCGGCGCCGTAGGAGCCGTTCTGCGCAGCGAGGTCGCTGAGCTTGCCCTCGTTGTTGTAGTAGCCGGGCGTGCACGACTCGAGGAAGTCGCGCCCGAAGCGCGAGAGCTGCACGATCGTCTCCACCCACGCGTCTTCCGCCGCCTGGGTCGGCTCGAGCGTCTTCACGCCGTTCTTCAGCGCGTGGCCGACGACGTAGGCGATGTGGCGGCTCTGCTCGTCGATCGCGTGGGGGAAGTTCACCGTGAACGCCGACTGCTGCGTGCCCATGATGAAGCAGTTGGGGAAGCCGCGGCTGTGGATGCCGTGCAGCGTCCGCACGCCGTTCGCCCACTTCTCGGTGAGCGTCATGCCGCCGCGGCCCACGATCTCGTAGCCCGCGCGGCGGGCGTAGCTCGTGCCCACCTCGAAGCCCGTGGCGAACACGATGCAGTCCACCTCGTACTCGACGCCGTTCGCGACCACGCCCTTCGCGGTGATGCGCTCGACTCCCTGCCCGTTCGTGTCCACCAGCTTCACGTTGGGCCGGTTGAACGCGGGCAGGTAGCCGTCGTGGAAGCACGGGCGCTTGCAGAACTGCCGGTAGTACGGCTTCAGCGCCTCCGCGGTGGCCGGATCCGCCACGACCTCGTCCACGCGCGCGCGGATCTGGTTCATCTTCTCGAAGTCCGCGAGCTCGAGCGTTCCGGTCGCGGCCTCCGGCGTCGCGACCGCGTTCGGGTCGGTCTGCGCGCGCACCAGCAGCTTGCGGATGATGTCGGTCCAGCCGTCGCTCACGAGGTCCTCGGGCTGCCAGCCGCCCGAGACGAGGACGTTGAAGTTCTCCATGCGCTGCTTCTGCCAGCCCGGGCGCAGGCTCTTCGCCCACTCCGGATCCGTCTCGCGGTTCGCGCGCACGTCCACCGACGACGGCGTGCGCTGGAACACGAAGAGCTGCTTCGCGCCCTCGGCGAGGTGCGGCACGCACTGCACGGCCGTGGCGCCCGTCCCGATCACCGCGACGCGCTTGTCGCGCAGCCGCGTGAGCCCGCCCTCCGGGCCGCCTCCGGTGTAGGCGTAGTCCCAGCGACTCGTGTGGAAGGAGTGGCCCTGGTAACTCTCGATGCCGGGGATGCCGGGCAGCTTCGGCCGGTTGAGCGGCCCGTTCGCCATCGCGACGAAGCGCGCGCGCATCTCGTCGCCGCGGTTCGTCGAGACCACCCACTGCTTCGCCGCCTCGTCCCAGCGCAGCCGCGTCACTTCCGTCTGGAAGCAGACGTCTTCGTAGAGGCCGAAGTGCTTCCCGATCGCGCGCGAGTGCTGAAGGATCTCCGGCGCGGTCGAGTACTTCTCCTTCGGCACGTAGCCGACCTCTTCGAGCAGCGGCAGGTAGATGTAGGACTCGACGTCGCACGCGGCGCCCGGGTAGCGGTTCCAGTACCACGTGCCGCCGAAGTCGCCGCCCTTCTCGATGATGCGCAGGCTCTTCACGCCGGCTTCGCGCAGGCGCGCCGCCGCGAGCAGCCCGCCGAAGCCGCCGCCGATCACGATCACCTCGCGCTCGTCGAACAGCGGGGCCCGCTCGAGGGGGTCGACGTACGGATCCTCGAGGAAGTGCGCGAAGCGGCCGGTCACCTCGACGTACTGATCGTTCGCGTCGGCGCGCAGGCGCTTGTCGCGCTCGGCGCGGTACTTGGCGCGCAGGGCGTCGGCGTCGAACTGAGAGGGATCGCTCATGGTCGGCTCCTCGCGGCTGCCGGGCGCGTGGCTCCGGCGCGCAATCCTCGGGCGCCCGGATTCTGCCGCATCCCCGGCCGGATTGGCTCGCGCCCTCGGCTCACGCCCGTGGCGGAAGCAGCAGCGCGGCGTCCTCGCCGTTGAGGGCCGTGTCGAGCTGCGCAAGCGCTGCGCACAAGCTGCGGAAGCGCGCCTCGCCCAGGTGGGCCGCGAGCTCGGCGCTGATCGCGGCGAGCACGGCGTCGGCGTCGGCGACGAGGGCGCGACCGCGCCGCGTGTAGACGACGCGCTTCGCGCGGCCGTCGCGCGGATCCGGCTCCCGTGCCACCACCCCCTCGTCTTCGAGCTGCTGCACGAGCTGGCCCGTGCGCTGGAGCGTGAGGCGCAGCCGCCCCGCGAGGTCGCCCAGGCCGAGGCCTTCGAGCGGAAGGTTCGGCAGCACCTGGGTGGTCGCCGGGCCGAGCGTGAAGCCGTGCGCGAGCAGCCCGGCGCTCGTGCGGTCGCGGATCGCGGTGGAGAGCGCGAGCAGGTGCCGCGCGAGGCGATCCGCGTCGCCCGCGCGCGTTTCCCGCGCGGCCGCGCGGCTCGCGCCTGCCGCGCCTCGCCCCGCCCGCTTCGCCCGCTTCGCCCCGCTCGCTGCGCCGCTTCGCTTCATCGCGCTTGACCTCGATACCAAAGCGACTTTAGCATCGGCTCGCCGCGAAGGAGCCGCGATGGCGCAACGCCTGTTCTCCGCCGACTCGCACTGCGTGATCCTCTCCGATCAGGTGAAGAAGAACCTCGCCGCGAAATTCCACGCGGACTGGGACGCCGGCATGGCCAAGTTCGACGCCCACCGCGACCGGCTGCAGAACGGCCAGAAGCTCGAGCTCGAGGATTTCGTCGACCTCGCCGCCGCGCGCCACCCGGGCTACTTCGACCCAACCGCGCGCCTCGCCGCGATGGACGCCGACGGCGTCGAATGCGAGGTGATGTACTCGGAGTTCGACTTCACCACGAAGGTCTATCAGGTGGGAGAGCGCTGGAAGGAATGCGCCACCGCCTACAACGACACGCTCTGGCAGTTCGCGTCGGTGAACCCGAAGCGCATCCTGATCACCTACCAGCTGCCGCTGATCGACGTCGAGTACGCGGTGGGCGAGATCCACCGCCTCGCGAAGCTCGGCGCGCGCTCGATCCAGATCCCGAACTTCCCGAGCGAGGTCGGCATGCCCGACTACCACGACGCGCGCTACGAGCCGCTCTGGAGCGCGTTCGAGGAAACCGGCGTCGTGGTCGCAAACCACCTCACACTGAAGGAGTCGCTGTGGGACGTGTTCCGCCGCGATCCCACGCCGCAGAAGGGCATCTTCACCGCGCAGCCGGGCTTCGCGATCGCGGAGACGCTGTCCTGGTACATCCTCACGGGCATCCTCGAGCGGCATCCGCGGCTGCGCGTCGTCTTCGTCGAGCCGGGCCTGTTCTGGCTGCCCGGCTTCATCCGCTACCTCGACTCGCGCATGCACCACCACTACGTGTTCCCGGGCGTGAAGGAGCTGCCGAGCACGTACTTCAAGCGCCAGATGGCGGTGACCTTCGTGCACGAGCCGGAGGGCGTGGAGCAGCGCCACGCGATCGGCATCGAGAACGTGCTGTGGTCCACGGACTTCCCGCACCCGATCTGCAACTGGCCGAACGCAGGCGCGAAGATCCTGAAGCAGTTCGCCGGCGTGCCCGCGGAGGAAGTGCACGCGATCACCTGGGCGAACGGCGCGCGCATGTACGGGATCTCCTAGATGGAGGCGGCGGGAGCGCCCGCGCTCGCGGGCCTGCGCGTGCTCGACCTGTCGTGGGGCGTCGCCGGCCCGATGACGGCGATGCTGCTCGCGGACTCCGGCGCCGACGTCACGAAGATCGAGCCGCCCGGCGGCGATCCGTTCCGCGCGCAGCTCGGCTACCGCGTGTGGCAACGCGGCAAACGCAGCGCCGTGCTCGACCTGAAGGACGCGGCGGATCGCGCGGCGTTCCTCTCGCTCGCGCGCCACGCCGACGTGCTCGTCGAGAGCTTCGCGCCGGGCACGACGGCGCGGCTCGGCATCGACTACGCGACGCTCTCCGCCGCGAACCCGCGGCTCGTCTATTGCTCGATCACGGGATACGGGCGCGGCAATCGACACTCGGCGCGGCCCGGCTGGGACGCGCTCGTCGCGGCGCGCACGGGCCTGCACTTCGAGCAGCGCGGCTGGCCGGAGGGCGCCCTGAACCACATGGCAGGGCGACCCGATCCGTTCGCGCACCTCGAGCACGATTGGTCGGCGGTGCAGGGCCCGCCCCGGCCCGGCCCCGTCTTCCCGGCGTCCTTCTACCCGAGCCTCGGCGCGTTCTTCGCGGCGAGCCTCGGCATCCACGCGGCGCTGCGCGCACGCGAGATCACCGGGCGCGGGCAGTGGGTCGAGACCTCGCTGCTGCAGGGCGCCCTCGCCTGCGCGAGTGGCGTGTGGCAGCGCGCCGAGCACGTCGAAGCCAAGGACTTCGACTCGTGGATCCTGTGCGCGCGCTCGCCGAAGGGGCACTTCGCGTGCGCGGACGGGCGCTGGATCCACAACTGGGTGCCGAACCCACGCTTCTTGTTAGGGGCGTCCGCGGGCGACACGCTGACCGCCACGCCCGACCTCGCCGCGAAGCGGGATCCGGACCGCTTCGGCACCGCCCCCGGCGAGCTGGTGGTGATGCAGCACTACCAGCCGATCCTCGCCGAAGCGGTGAAGAAGTTCCCCGCGCAGGCGTGGGTCACGGCCGCCGCGGCGGCGAACATGACGATCCAGGCCGTGCGCTCGCCGGAGGAGTCGCTCGCGGACCCGCTGCTGCTCGCCGACGGCTGCGTCGCCGAGGTGCAGGACCCGGAGCTCGGCACGATCCGCCAGGTCGGCCGCGTGATCCGCCTCGCGAAGAACCCGTCGCGCATCGGCGCGCCGCCCGCGAGGCCCGGCGCGCACACCGCCGCGGTAAAGGCGGAGGCGGCCGCGCTCGCGGCGCGACCGACGGCGCCGGTGCCGGCCTCTGGGCGCAGTCTGCGCGCGCCGCTCGAGGGCATCACGGTGCTCGACCTCGGCCTCGCGATCGCGGGGCCGTTCGGCGCGCAGCTGCTCTCCGACCTCGGCGCGACCGTGATCAAGATCAACGCGCTCTACGACATCTACTGGCACGCGAACCACATCGCCTACATGGCCAATCGCGGCAAGCGCAGCATCGCCCTCGACCTGAAGGACGCGCGCGCGATGCAGGTGCTGCACGAGCTCGTCGCGCGCGCCGACGTCGTGCAGCACAACATGCGCGCCGACGCGGCGCAGCGGATCGGCGTGGACTACGAGAGCCTCGCGCGCGTGAACCCGCGCCTCGTCTACTGCCACTCGCGCGGCTTCGAGAGCGGGCCGCGCGCGCACCTGCCGGGCAACGACCAGACGGGCGGCTGCCTCGCAGGAACGCAGTGGGAAGACGGCGGCATGGGCCGCGGCGGCAAGCCGATGTGGAGCTTCTGCTCGCTCGGCGACACCGGGAACGGATTCCTCTCGGCGATCGCGATCCTGCAGGCGCTCGCGCACCGCGATCGCACGGGCGAGGGCCAGTTCTGCGACACCTCGATCGTGTACGCGCAGCTCCTCAACACCAGCACGACGGTCGCGCGCCCCGACGGCAGCGGCTTCGCGCGCCCGCGCACGGACGCCTCGCAGACGGGCTTCTCCGCGACGCATCGCCTCTACGAGGCGCGAGGCGGCTGGCTGTGCGTGCTCGCGCCGGACGACGCCGCCTTCGCGCGCCTGTGCGGCGCGCTCGACCTCGCCGCGCTGGCGAGCGATCCGCGCTTCGCGAGCGCCGCCGCACGCGCGCAGCACGACGCCGAGCTCGCGGCCGCGCTCGCCGCGCGCTTCGCGGAGCGCCCCGCGCGCGAGGCATTCGCCGCGCTCGACGCCGCGGGCGTGCCGTGCGAGATCTGCGACCCCGAGTTCGCGCTCGCGCTGCACGACGACCCGGAGCTGCGCGCGCGCGGCTGGACGGCGTCGCATCCGCATCCGTTCGTGGGCAAGCTCGACCAGATCGGCCTGCTGTGCGACCTCAGCGAGACGCCGGGCCGCGTGCAGGGCCGCCCGCTGATCGTCGGCGAGCACAGCCGCGAAATCCTGCGCGAGCTCGGCCGCTCCCCTGCAGAGATCGACGATCTGTGCGCGAGCTGCGTGCTCGACTGGGAGCCCGGCCGGCCGCACCGCGTCGTGATCCCGAGCAAGTGGCTGCCCAAGCCCGCCGCGGACCAATGATGCGTTCGCGAGAGGCCGGGGACGTTGGTTCACGAGTGATCGCGACGCGGTGCGCGCGTCTCGTGAACCAACGTCCCCGGCCGTTCGCGAACGGGGGAGGGGCGAGATGAGTGGGGCCACGCGGCCGGCGCCGATCGTCACGGCGGAGAACGCGTTTTTCTGGGAGGCCTGCGCGCGCGGCGAGCTGGTCGCGCAGCGCTGCGGCGCGTGCGGCGCGCTGGCGCATCCGCCGCGGCCGATGTGTCCGCACTGTCACTCGCTCGCGCGCGAGGTCGTGCGGCTCTCGGGCCGCGGCACCGTCTACAGCTGGATCGTGCCGCGCCACCCGGCGCCGATCGGCTTCGCCGAGGCGCCGATCGTCGCGCTGATCGCTCTCGACGAGGGGCTGCGGATCGTCTCGAACGTGGTCGGCGTCGCGCCCGAGGCGATGCGCAACGGCATGCGCGTCGCGGTCGACTTCGCGCCCACGGCGGGCGGATCGGCGGTGCCCGTGTTCCATCGCGCGGAGCCCACGGAGTGACGGGGCGCGCGACGGCGATCGCAGGCATCGGGCAGACGACCTACGCGCGCCGCGACGAGCGCAGCGAGGCCCGGCTCGCCGCCGAGGCGGCCCTCGCAGCGCTGAACGACGCGGGCGTCGCGCCCGCCGACGTCGACGGCATGGTCACGTACACGCTCGACCCGGTGGACGAGATCGGCATGTGCCGCGCGCTGGGCGTGCGCGATCTCGCCTTCACCGCCCGCGTGCCCGGCGGCGGCGCGGGCGCGATCGGCACGCTCCACCAGGCCGCAGCCGCCGTCGCCTCGGGCGCGTGCGAGACGGTGCTGATCTGGCGCGCGATCAATCAGGGCGCGGCCTATCGCTACGGACAGCCGCAGGCCGGCGGAACCTGGGCGCCGGGCGGCGGCACGAGCTCGCTGCTGTGGTGCATGCCGTTCGGCGCGCAGGCGCCGGCGACCTGGGCTGCGCTCGCGATCCAACGCTACATGCACGAGTTCGGCGTCACGAACGCGGACTTCGGGCGCGTCGCGGTGCTGCAGCGCAAGCACGCGGCGACCAATCCTGCGGCGATCTTCCATGGCAAGCCGATCACCCTCGCAGAGCACCAGGCCTCGCGCTGGATCGTCGAGCCCGTGCTGCGCCTGCTCGACTGCTGTCAGGAGAACGCGGGCGCCGCTGCCGCCGTGATCACGACGCTCGAGCGCGCCCGCGACCTCGCGCAGCCGCCGGTGCGCATCGAGGCGTCCGCGCAGTCGATCCCGTTCGACGTCGAGGTGATCTCGAACTACTACCACGCCGATCTCACGACGATGCCCGAGGCGATCGGCACCGCGCGCCGGCTGTGGGCGCGCTCCGGCGCCTCTGCCTCCGACGTGCAAGTGGCGCTGCTCTACGACGCATTCACGCCGAACGTGCTGAAGCAGCTCGAAGCGTTCGGCTTCTGCGCGCACGGCGAGGCGAAGGACTTCGTCGCGGACGGCCACTGCGAGCTGAACGGCACGATCCCGACCAACACCCACGGCGGGCACGCGGGCGAGGCCTACATCCACGGCATGAACCTCGTGACCGAGGGCGTGCGACAGCTGCGCGGCACGGCCGCGAATCGAGTCGAGGGCGCGCAGCGCGTGCTCGTCTCGTCGGGGATGGCGGGGGCGCTGCTCGCGAAAGCGTGAGCGCCTGTCTTATAAACCGCCCCATGTCGAACCCGTTCGCACCGCTGTCCTTCGCCCGCGGCCCGGCGATGAAGAATCGCTTCATGCTCGCGCCGCTCACCAATTCCCAGAGCCACGCCGACGGCACGCTGTCGGACGACGAATTCCACTGGCTGCGCGCGCGCGCGGCGGGCGGCTTCGGGCTCACGATGACGTGCGCCGCGCACGTGCACGAAAGCGGCCAGGGCTTCCCGGGGCAGCTCGGGATCTTCTCCGACGCGCACTTGCCGGGGCTCACGCGACTCGCCGGCGCGATCCGCGCCGCGGGCAGCCTGTCGTCGGTGCAGCTCTACCACGGCGGCATGCGCGCAGCCGCGAAGCTGATCGGCCAGACGCCCTGGTGCCCGTCCGCGAACGAAGAGTTCGGAGCGCGCGCGATGACGACGGCGGAGATCGCGCAGACCGGCGAGGCGTTCGTCGCCGCGGCGGAGCGCGCCGAGCGCGCGGGCTTCGACGGCGTCGAGCTGCACGGCGCCCACGGCTACCTGCTCTGTCAGTTCCTCAGCGCCGAGACGAACCGCCGCGAGGACGAGTACGGCGGCTCCCTCGAGAACCGCTCGCGCCTGTTGTTCGACGTGGTCGCCGGCATCCGCCAGCGCTGCGGCCGCGATTTCCAGCTGGGCGTGCGGCTCTCGCCCGAGCGCTTCGGCATGAAGCTCGAAGAGGCTCGCGCGGTGGCGCAGCGCCTGATGCGCGAGGATCGCATCGACTACCTCGACATGTCGCTGTGGGACGTGACGAAGGAGCCCGAAGAGGCGGAGTTCAAGGGCCGCTCGCTGACGAGCTGGTTTGCCGACCTCGAGCGCGGCCGCACGCGGCTCGGCGTCGCCGGGAAGATCCGCACGCCCGAGGACGTGCGCTCCGCGCTGAGCGCGAACGTGGACTTCGTGCTGCTCGGCCGGGCCGCGATCCTCCATCACGACTTTCCCGTGCGCGCGGCGCAGGAGGGCTTCGTGCCCGTGGACACGCCCGTGACGCGCGACTACCTGCGCTCGCAGTCCCTCGGCCCCGCGTTCATCGAGTACATGGCGGGGTGGAAAGGGTTCGTGGAAGGCTGAACCTGCGGTGCGCGACGCACGGCCCCGCAACGGGGCTCAGGCCTTCGGCGCCTCGAACACCGCCTCGGCGCAGGTGAGCCACGCGGGCATCCCGGCGATCGGCACGGCGCACAGCAGGGCCTCCACCACCTCGGCCTCGCTCGCGCCAGCGCGGCGGGCGCTGTTCGCGTGGAGGGCCGCGAAGCGCACGGCGTAGTCCACCGCGTTCATCGTGGTGAGCATCAGCTCGACCGTCTTCGTCGGCAGGCGATTCTCGCCGAGCGACCATTCGCGCATCAGCACGTAGCCTTCGAGCGCGCGCGGCGCGCCGTCGGCCAGCGCCGTGACGTAGCCCGGCACCTGGCCGAGCGCGCGCTGGAAGTAGGCGAGCGCGGCGGCGCGGTCGACGGGCAGCGCGGGGCGCTCGCGCGGGGCCTCTGCGGGGCGCTCTCCATAACAACCCGCGAGCGCAGCGGCGAACGTCGCCCAGACCGTCTCCCCCCGCGAGATCAGCGTCGCGAGCGCGGCGCCCTCGGCGTGCTCGCGCGAGAGGCCGAGAGCGCACGCGCGGGCGAGCTCGCGGGCGAGCGCATCCCCGTGCCCCTTCACCGCGGCGCCAGCGGCCATGAACAGCGCCTTCGCGGCGGCGGGGCACGCGCCGTCGCGGTCCGTCACCTCGCGGATGCGCGCGTAGCCCTCCGCGAACTTCGCGGAGACCGCCGCCACGGCGCCGCTCGCGAGCGCCGGCGACGCCATTTCCTCGAATCTCGTTCCGCCCACGACCCCTCCTCGCGCGCCGGCTACGGCTCGCGCGCGCCGGCTCGCGCACTAGCATCGCGAAGCTACCCGTACCGGAGGCGATCGCGATGCGTTTCCCCCTGCGCCTGCTGCTCGTCGCCTGCGCCCTCGCCCTCGGCGCCTGCGCGGGCGTTCCCGCGACGCCCGGAGCGCGCGCGCTCGGCGCGAGCTTCGTCGCGCTGCCGCCGCCCGACGGGCGCTCCCTCGCCGCTGCGGGCATCACCTCCCTCGACGACGACATGCGCGCGTTCCTGGCGCGCGAGGTGACGGGCCGCGACGACCCCACGCGGCTGCGGCAGCTGCTGCGGGCGGTCCTCGACGGCGCGAGCTTCCGCGTCGACTACGGAGACGACACGCGCAGCGCGGCGGGCACCTTCCACGCGCGCCGCGGCAACTGCCTCTCGTTCACCAACCTGTTCGTGGCGCTCGCGCGCGAGTCCGGCCTCGACGTGAGTTATCAGGAGGTGGACGTCCCGCCGATCTGGACCGCGCGCGACGAGAGCTTCGTGGTGAGCCGTCACGTGAACGCGGTGGTCGCGGCGCGCAACGGGACGACCCAGGTCGTCGATTTCAACATGGCCGAATTCCGCGCCGCCTATCCGCGCCGCGCGATCTCCGACGCCCGCGCCGCGGCGCACTACTACAGCAACCTCGGGGTCGAGCGGCTCGAGGCCGGCGACTCCGGCGGGGCGTTCGCGCACTTCGCGCACGCGCTGTCGCTCGACCGCACCCTCGCCCAGGCCTGGGTGAACCTCGGTGCCTGGTACCGGCGGCAGGGCGACCCGGCGCGCGCAGAGGCGAGCTATCTCGAGGCGCTGCGCATCAACCCGCGCGAGCTCGTCGCCACCAGCAACCTCGCGGCCCTGCACGAGCGCGAGGGCCACGTCGAGCTCGCGCGGTGGTACGAGCGGCGCGCCGCGAACTTCCGGCTGCAGAACCCGTACTACCGCTACGAGCGCGCGAAGGTCGCCTATCTCTCCGGCGACTTCTCGGGCGCCGCGCGGCAGCTCCGCGAGGCGTTGCGCAGCTCCGGCGCGGATCCCACGTTCTACTCGCTGCTCGGCATGTCCTACCGCGAGCTCGGCCGGCGCGACGCGGCGCGCGACGCCTTCGCGCGCGCGATCGAGCTCGCCGACGACCCGCGCCTGCAGAGTGCGGTGCGTCGCAAGCTCGACCTGCTCGGCGGCCCGCGCGCGCGACTCTAGAGCGCGCCGCGAGAGCCCTTCCGTCGCCGGCGGCGGTTTCACGCGCTGACGGCGCGCGGCGCGGCGGGGTAGCCTGCGGCCCCGCACGGAGGCGAACATGATCCTCGGCCTGCACCACGCCGCGCTCGCGGTTCCCGACCTGCAGCGCGCACTCGACTTCTATTGCGGCGTGGTGGGCTTCCGCGTCGTCATGGAGGCGGAGCTTCCGCCCGGCTTCGCGCCCATGAACGAGGCCTTCGGCGTGGCGAACGCGGCGTGCAAGGTGCGCATGATTCGGAAGGGCGGCTCGTGCCTCGAGCTGTTCGAGTTCCAGGACGCCGAGGCCGGCGACGCGCGCCGCCCGGTCAACCGGATCGGCATCACGCACATCGCGCTCGTCACCGACGACTACCGGAGGGATTACGACCACCTCGCTGCGAACGGCGTCGCCTTCAACGCGGCTCCCTTCGGGGAGGCGCCGCAGCGCTTCGCGTACGGCCGCGATCCGTTCGGCAACGTGATCGAGCTGCTCGAGCAGGGGCCGGCGGGCGACCCGGCGTCGCTTCGCTTCGCCGATTGAGCGTGGCCTAATGGGTCGTCGCGCTGGGGCAGAGGGGCGTGGTGCCGCGCGCGATCTTTCTTCGTGCATTTCTGCGAAACGACCCTAAGCATGCAATTGTCCTCTAGCGGAAGCGAGGAACCGCGATGACCGCCTCCGAGTCGCCCACCGTGCTCGTCGTCGACGACGACCCGCTGTTCCGCGGCCTGTTGCGGACGATGTGCGAGATCGACGGGTGGCGGGTCACCGAGGCGGACGACGGAGAGCACGCGCTGCTCGCGGCAGAGGACTCGACGCCGGCCGCGGTGATCACCGACCTGTTCATGCCGAGCGCCGACGGGATCGAGCTGATCCGCGCGCTGCGCGAGCGCATGCCCGACGTGCCGATTCTCGCGCTCTCGGGCGCGGCCCCGGACGTGCGCAGCTCGCTGCTCGCGGCGGCCGCGCTGCTCGGCGCGTGGGAGACCTCGACGAAGGTGCTCTCGTTCGAGGCCATGCGGGAGCGCCTGCGCAGGCTGCGCAGGTACGTCGACGAGCACTGATCCGCGCATGGCGACCTCGCCCGTCGGAACGCTGGTCTGCGACGCATTCGCGGACCTCGCGTCCGGGCGCGGCGCGGAGCGAACGCTGGAGCGTGTGCTCGGGCATCTCCTCGCGCTCACGGGCAGCGAGCTCGGCTTCATCGCCGCGCTGCGCAGCGCGGCGGCGGAAGGCTCGGCCGACGTCGAGACGTTCGTCGCGGTCCGCGCCGACGGTGCGCCGAGCGAGCTCTCGCTCTCCGCCTGCGCGGCGTGGATCGCGGCGACCTGCGAGCGCGGTGGGCTCGTGATCGCGAACGATCTCGCCGCCGCTGCCGACGGCCCGAAGGGCGAGCGGAGATTCTCGAGCTTCTGCGGCGTGCCGCTCACGCTCGGGACCGCGCAGGTCGGCGTGCTCGGGCTCGCGAACCGCGCGGGCGGGTACGTCGCCGCCGCCGTCGGCGCGCTCGACTCGAGCTTTCTGGCGACGGCGTTCGTGATCCGCGCGGCGCGCGGGCGCGACGCCCAGGATCGGCTCGCGCGTGAGAAGTGCGAGCTCGAGCTCCAACTGCGTGAAGCGAAGAAGCTGCAGGGGCTCGGCGAGCTCGCGGGCGGCATCTCGCACGACTTGAACAATCTGCTCGCCAGCGTGCTCGGCTACGCGGGCCTCGCCCTCGAGCGCGCCGGCGCGAGCGATCCGCTGCTGGCGGATTGGCTGCGCGAGATCGAGCGCGCCGGCCTCCGCGGCCGCGATCTGCTCGCGCGCTCGATCGCCCTTGCGCGCGAGGGCGCGGGCGCGCCGAACCGCGAGACCCCCGAGCTCGTCGTCTCCGGCCGCATCGCGGTCGTCGACGACGAGCCCGGCATCGCCGCACTGGTGCGCGAGGCGCTCGCGTCGCACGGTCACCGGGTGGACGCGTTCACCTCGAGCGACGCGGCGCTGCGCGCCATTGCGCGAGACCGCGACGCCTACGAGCTGCTCGTCGCCGATCAGACCATGCCCGGCCTGAGCGGGGATTGCCTCGTCCACGAGGTCCGGCGGCTTCGCCCGGATCTGCCCGTGATCCTCGCGACCGGCGCCAGCGACGCCGTCGACGATCGCGTCGTCACGGGTTGGGGCCACGCGCGGCTACTCCTGAAGCCCCTCTCGCTCGACGCTCTGCGGAGCACCGCGGCGGAGCTGATCCGCGAGCGCGGCAGCGCGGCGCCCTGACGGCGCGGCGCGCGAGACTGCGACGCGGATCACGCTGCCGCGGGCTCGCGTTGTGCGCGCCGCGGCGATGGAGCACCCTGCCCGCCGCGAGGTTTGCATGGCCTGCTGCGCGCTCGCCGCGTTCGTCGTGAGTCAGCTGCTCGTCGTACTCGACTGGCTGCGCGAGCGCGTGCTCGGCCTCGCGCCGGCCGTGGTCCCGCTGAATGCGAACGCCGCGTGGCGCCTCGGCGACGCGGGGTCGCTCGCGCCGCCGCGCTCGCTGTTCGCCGCACCCCGCCGCGCCGCACTGGCGCTCGGCGGCGGCGCCCTCGCCTTTGCATTCGCGTGGGCCGCCGTCGAAGCGGGCGACGCGCATCGCCCGCACGTGTTCCAGATCCCGTACCTGTGCTCTTCGAGCGCCGCGGCCCTCGACTGAGCGCTCACTGAACCCAAGGAGCTCGCATGGCGGCCAGCCTCACGCAGGACTTCGTCGCGCAGCGCTTCACCGGCAGCGGGCGCGCGCTCGGCCCGATCACCGCCGCGAAGCTGAAGCGCACCGCGCTCGCATACGCCGCGCTGTGCGCGCTCGGCCTCGTGCCGACGCTGCTCGGCCTGTCGGCGGGCTGGCAGGCCGCGGGCCTCGGCCTGTGGTTCCCCGGCGCGGGCTTTCTCGCGAGCGGCGGCTGGAGCCTGCTCTTGATTCCCCTCACGGCCGTGCTGTTCGGCCTCGCGGTGTTCGCGTGGTTCGGTTCCGCGATGCTGCCGGCGCCGATCGGAATCTGGCTCGGCGCCGCCGCGCTGGCGGGCGCGCTCACGGGGCCCGAGGCGTGGTCGGGCGCCGCGTGGGCGGTGCCCGCGCTGACCGTCGCGGGCGGCTTCGCGTTCCGTGCGCGCAAC
>CAZCTH010000012.1:0-67230 GCA_964501435.1 uncultured Spirochaetales bacterium
CGCGGCCACGCCGCCGCCCGAAGCGGCGCAGACGGAGGCGCTCCCCGCGCCGCCCGCGCCGCCGGCCCCGGCGGACGCGCCGATCGGAGAGACGATCGCGCGCGAAGCGTGGGTGAGGAACGCGCGCCCGATCCACCGCCCCGAGCCGAAGTACCCGCGGCGTGCCGCGCGCGCCTCGCGCGAGGGCTCCGTGACGCTGCGCTTCACGATCCTCGCGAGCGGCGCGGTGGCGAACGTCGAGATCGTGGACGCCGATCCGCCCGGCTGGTTCGAGGAGGCCGCAGCGGAGGCCGTCTCGCGTTGGCGCTACGCGCCGTGCGAGTGGAACGGCGTGCACGTCGCCGTGCCCGGCGTGCTGGCGCGACTGCGCTTCGAGCTCGAGAGCTGACGCGGCAGGCCGCGCTCAGGCCGACTCGCGCTTCGCCGCCGCGCGATCCTCCACCACGTAGCCGACGCCCTTCACGGTGTGGATGAGCCGGTTCTCGAACGGCTTGTCGACCTTGTTGCGCAGGTTGTTCACGTGCACGTCGATGGCATTCGAGTACGAGTCGAAGCCCTCGCCCCAGACCCGCTCGATGATCATCTGGCGCGAGACCACGCTGCCCTCGTTGCGCATCAGGTAGGCGAGCAGGTCGAACTCGCGCGGGGTGAGTGCGAGCGCCTTGCCCGCGCGCTTCACCTGATGCGCCGTCAGGTCCACGCACAGGTCGCCCACGCGCATCTTGTTCGCGAGCGGCCGCTCGCGGCGGCGCACGAGTGCGCGGATGCGCGCGAGCAGCTCGGCGAGCGCGAACGGCTTCGCCAGGTAGTCGTCGGCGCCGAGCTCGAGCCCGCGCACGCGGCTCGCCACCTCGCCGAGCGCGGTGAGGCAGAGCACCGGCGTCGTGACGCCCGCCGCGCGAATGCGGCGGATCAGCTCGAAGCCGTCGAGGCCCGGCAGCTTCACGTCGAGCACGAGCGCGTCGTAGGCCCGCGCCAGCGCGCGCTCGAGGCCGAGCCGACCGTCGGGGGCGGTCTCGACGCTCAGGCCGGCCTCGCCGAGGAAGCGCGCGATCAGCTCGCGCGCTTCGGCGTCATCTTCGACGTAGAGCACCTTCATGGCTCCTCCTCGCTCGGCCCGCAGCGGCGCGCGAGCGCGCGGAATCCTTGCGCACGGCGAGCGCAGCCTCGCCCCGCAACAGCGGCAACAGCACGGAGAAGCGGCTGCCGCGCCCGATCTCGCTCTCCACCGCGAGCGCGCCGTCGTGGGCGCGCGCGATCTCGCGCGCGAGCGGCAGCCCGAGCCCGAAGCCGCCGCGCTCGCCGTGGCCGACGCCGCGGGCGAAGCGCTCGAACAGGTGCGGCAGCTCCTCGGCGGCGATGCCGGGGCCCGTGTCGGCGACCGTCGCGCGCGCGAAGTCGCCTTCGAGCCGCAACGCCACCTCCACGCGGCCGCCGGCGCTGCCGTACTTCAGCGCGTTGTCGAGCAGGTTCGAGAACAAGCGCTCGAGCCAGCTCGCGTCGCCGCGCACGGTGGCCTCGGGCAGCGGCTCGACGAGCAGCAACGCAATCGCGCGCGCCTCGGCCAGCGGCGCGAAGAACTCCACCTGGGTGCGCAGCAGCTTCCCGAGCTCGACGGGCGCGGTGTGCGTCGGGTCGAGACCCGCCTCCATTTGCGCGAGGCGCAGCAGCGCATTCACGCCGCTGCCGAGGGCGTCTACCTCGGCGCGCAGATCGAGCAGCGCCTCGCGGTAGGCGGAGGCCTCACGCGGCTGCGAGAGCGTCGCGTCGAGCATGCTGCCGATGCGATGCAGCGGCGTGCGCAGCTCGTGGGCCGCGTTCGCGTTGAAGCGGTGCATCTGCTCGACGCCGGATCGGATGCGCCCGAGCATGGCGTTCAGCGTGACGGCGAGCCGGTCGAGCTCGTCGCCCGATCCGCTGACGGGGATCGTCTCGTGCAGGTTGGCGCTCGAGAGGTGGTCCGCGATGCGCGTGATTTCGTCCACGCTCGCGAGGCTGCGGCGCGCGAGCAGGAAGCCCGTCACGCCCGAGAGCAACAGCATCAGCGGGAACGCCGCGAGCATGACGTTGCGCAGCGCGGCGAGGCCGCGGGTCCAGTGGCGCGTCGAGACCGCGACCTGCAGGAAGCCGCCCGGCGCCGCCGACGACGCGACGAAGAAGCGCCCGCGCGCGCCGAGCTTGCCCGAGAGCACTTCGAGCGGCACACGCCCGCGCGCGACGCCGGGTGGCAAGATCACCGAGATGCCGCTCAACGTGCCCGCCGCGTGGCGCAGACGGCCGTCGAAGCCGAGCAACCGGATGCCGAGCTCGAGCTCGCGGTCCGCCTGCGCGACGCGGCGTGCGAGGTGGGCCGCGCACCAGCGCTCGTACTCGGCCGCCGTGCCGACGCGCGCCTGCGTCTCGAGCGCGTCGAGCAGCTCCGTCGCCTGCGTGCGCGCGAGCAGCTTCGCGGCCTCGTCGGAGCGCTGCTGCGCGACGGTCTGCACGACGACGGCGAACACCGCGAGCGTCGCCGCCATCGCCAGCGTGTAGCGCAGCGCCCAGCGCGCCCCGACCGAAAGTCGCAACGACATCTGCAGCCTCGAGCCCGGTGAGAAGCTCTGCGGCCAGCCTATCACCCGGGTGGGTGCCGCCGAGCCCGGTTCTTCATCTTGGCTTCAGACGCACGCGGCGCCGCGTCAGAGCTCGACCTGGGCCCCCAGCTCCACCACGCGATTCGGCGGCAGCCCGAAGAACTGGGTGGCCGGGCGAGCGTTTCGCGACAGGAACGCGAACAGGGCCTTGCGCCAGCGCGCGAGCGGCGCAGGCCCGTTCGTGAGCAGCGACTCGCGGCCGAGGAAGTAGCTCGCCTGCCCGGGCTCGATCTCGAGGCCGAGCGGGCGCGCCTCGCGCAACAAGCTCGGGACGTCCGGATCCTGCATGAAGCCGACGCGCGCGTTGACGCGGAAGAAGCCGTGGCCGAGATCCTCGAGCGTCACGCGATCGGGCGCCTGCACGCGCGGTTGTCGATCGGTAGTCACGCTGAACAACACGACGCGCTCGTGCAGCGTGCGGTTGTGCTTGAAGTGATGCAGCAGCACGACCGGCACGCCGTCGGGCGTTCCGCTCATCACCACCGCGGTGCCCGGAACGCGCAGCGGCCGCGTGGCGCCGACGTCGGCGAGGAACGCGCCGAGCGGAAGCGACTTCATTTCGCGCGAGCTCGCGAGCGCCGCGCGGCCGGTGCGCCACGTCGTCATGATCGTGAACACCGCGGCGCCGACCAGCAGCGGCAGCCAACCGCCATGGAAGAGCTTCGCGAGGTTCGCGGCGAAGAACGACAGGTCGATCGCGAGGAACGCGACGAGCAGCCCGATGGTCGCGGGCAGCGACCACCCGAAGCGCACGCGCGCCACGAGCGCGAACAGCAGCGAGGTGATCACCATCGTGCCCGTGACCGAGACGCCGTACGCGGCCGCGAGCGCCGACGAACCGCGGAACTGGAGCGCGATGATCAGGCAGGCGACGAGCAGGGCCCAGTTCACCTCGGGTACGTAGATCTGGCCGGCCTCGTCGGCGGAGGTGTGAACGATGCGCGCGCGCGGCCAGAAGCCGAGTTGCACCGCCTGGCGCGTCAACGAGAACACGCCGGAGATCAGCGCCTGCGAAGCGATCACGGCCGCGGCGGTGGCGAGCGCGAGCATCGGGTAGAGCGTCCAGCCGGGCGCGAGCGCGTAGAACGGGTTCGCCGCAGCAGCGGGATCGCGCAGCAAGGCGGCGCCTTGCCCGAAGTAGTTCAGCAGGAGCGCCGGCAAGGCGATCGTGAGCCACGCCGCGCGGATCGGAACGCGGCCGAAGTGCCCGAGATCCGCGTACAGGGCCTCCGCTCCCGTAATCACCAGCACGACCGAGCCGAGCAGCAGAAAACCCTCTGCGCCGGTCGCCGCGAGGAAGCGCACGGCCCAGAGCGGGTTGACGGCGGCGAGCACGTGCGGCTCGGACGCCAGCGACCAGACCCCGGAGATCGCGAGCGCCGCGAACCATGCCGCCATCACGGGCCCGAAGGCGCGCCCGATGCGCTCCGTTCCGCTGCGCTGCACCGCGAACAGCCCGATCAAGATCGCGCACGTGAGCGGAACGATGAGCGCCTCGAGCGCAGGGGCGACGACCCCGAGGCCCTCGACGGCGCCGAAGACCGACACCACGGGGGTGATCACGCCGTCGCCCACCAGCAGGCCGGCGCCGAACAGGCCGAGCAGCAGCAACACGTTCACCGAGCGCGTGCGCGCGCTGCGCGTCATCTCCTCCACGAGCGCGAACAGGGCGAGGATGCCCCCCTCGCCGTGGTTGTCGGCGCGCAGCACGAACCACAGATACTTGCCGGTCACCGCGACGAGCAGCGCCCAGAAGACGAGCGAGAGCAGCCCGAGCACGTTCTCGGGCGTCGGCGCAACGCCGTGCCCGCCGGGGCCGGTGTTCACGCACTCGCGCAGGGCGTAAAGCGGCGAGGTGCCGATGTCCCCGTACACCACGCCGAGTGCGCCGAGTGCGAGGCCCGCGAGCTGCTTCGGATCGCGCGCTCCGGAGTGCGGCGCGTCGCCTTCGTTTGGGCCCGACATGGCGGCGGTCTGTACGCGTTCAGCCTGCAGTGCGCCAGCCCGAATATTGGGGCAGGCCGTCTTCCAAGGGCGTCCACGCCACGCGATCCGAGACCCAGATGTGGTAGGCGGGGCGCAGCGCTTCGGGCGCATCCAGCGTCGCGATCGTCACGTCGATGGCGCCGGGCCGCACCGCATGGAGGTAGGTGAGCGACGTCCCGCACGCGGCGCAGAATCCGCGCGACGCCTCGGGCGACGACCTCACGTGGCCGAGGGTGCCTTGCGTGATCGCGAAGCGCTCCGTCGGGAACGTGGCCCACGCGACGGGCGTCGCGCCCGCGGCCCGACGGCAGCTCGCGCAATGGCAGAAACAAAGATGCGTCGCGACGCCTCGCGCCTCGTAGCGAACGGCGCCGCACAGACAGCCGCCGGTGTACGTCGGGTCGTTCACGGTTTCACGGCTCCTTCGTGCGCGAGCAGCCAGCGCTTCCGGTCGACGCCGCCTGCGTAGCCCGTGAGCGCGCCGCTCGCGCCGACGACGCGATGGCACGGTACGAAGATCGAGAGCGGATTGCGCCCGTTGGCGTGGCCCACCGCGCGCGCGTGGTTCGGAGCGCCGAGCCGGCGCGCCAGAGCGCCATAACTGGACGTCGCACCGAATGGAATCTCGCGCAGCGCGGCCCACACCTTCTGCTGGAACTCGCTGCCGCGCGGCGCGAGGGGCAGCGCGAACACGCGCAGCTCGCCGGCGAAGTAGGCGGCGAGCTGGCGCCGCGCCTCTGCGAGCGGCGCGGCGCCGTCGTCGCGCCGCGAGCCCGCGGCGAGCGGCGCCGCGTGGGCGTGCTGCGCGAAGCGCACGCTCGTGAGCGATGCGCCGTCGGACGTGACCACGAGCTCGCCGAGCGGGCTCGCGATGCGCGTGTGGAGCGTGTCGATCGGGGTCATGCCGTCTCCTTCGCGAGAGAGGACCAGAGATGCAGCGCGCCGTACGCGCGCCACGGGCGCCAGGCTTCGGCGCGCGCGAGCACGGCGCGCGCGTCGTCGATGCCGAGGGCGCGGCGCAGGCCGAGGTCGCCGTGGGGGAAGGCGTCGGGCCACGCGACCGCGCGCATCAGCACGTAGTCCGCCGTCCACGGCCCGATGCCCGGGAGCGCGAGCAACGCGTCGCGCGTCGCCTCGAAATCCGCGCCCGGCGCGAGGTCGAGCGCACCGTCGGCGCAGGCGCGCGCGGCTGCGCGCAGGCTCTCGGCGCGCGGGCGCGTGAGCCCGATCGCGGCGATCGCGTCGACCCGCGCGGCAGCGATGCGTGCGGCGCTCGGCGTGAGGCGGCTCAGTGCGGGCAGCGGCGTTGCGAGTGCCTCGCCGAAGCGCTCACCGAGCCGCGCGGCGAACGTCGTCGCCGCGGCCACCGACACCTGCTGGCCGAGGATCGCGCGCGCCAGCAGCTCGAACCCGTCGAACGCTCCCGGCACGCGCAAGCCTGGGCGCTTCGCGAGCAGCGGGCGCAGCGCGGCGTCGCCGGCGAGCTGCGCTTCGATGCGCGCGGGGTCCGCGGCGAGGTCGAACAGCGCGCGTAGCTTCGCGGTCACCGTGAGCAGCTCCGGCGCGAGCGACGCGGAGACGGTGGCGCGCAGCATGTTCGCGCGCGGCGAGGGTGCGACGCGCACCCAGCCGCGCAGCGCACCCGCCTCGACCGTGCGCGCGTAACCGCCGTCCGCGACCGCCTCGACGCCCTGCGTGGCGCGCGGCGCGAGGAACGCGAGCAGCGCGTCCCACGCGAGCGGCGGGCGGAACGACAGGTCGAGCACGATCGCGTCGAGCGACGCACCGCCCGCTCCGTCGACGATCGGCTTCGCCGCCGCGCTCTTGCGCAGCGTGCTGGGCGCGAGCCGGTAGCGCTCGCGGAACGCGGCGTTGAAGCGGCGCAAGCTCGAGAAGCCGCTCGCGAACGCGACGTTCGTCACGGGCAGCGGCGTGTCGGTGAGCAGCTGCTTCGCGAGCAGGAGGCGCCGCGTGCGGATCAGCTCCGCCGGCGACACGCCGAGCTCGGCGCCGAGCGCGCGGCGCACGTGCCGCTCCGAGACGCCGAGCGCGCGCGCGAGCGCGGGCAGATCGCTCGCGCCGTCCTCGATGCGGCGCACCGCGCGCTGCGCGAGCCGCGAGAGCGCGTCGACGCGCGCGAGGCCGGGCGCCAGCTCCGGGCGGCAGCGCAAGCACGGGCGGAAGCCGGCGCGCTCGGCGGCCGCGGCGCTCGCGTGGAACGAGCAGCGATCGGCGCGCGGCGTCTTGGCGGTGCAGACGGGCCGGCAGTAGATGCCCGTCGTGGAGACGCCGACGAAGAGGCGCCCGTCGAAACGCGCGTCGCGCGCCAGCAGCACGGCGTAGGCGGCGCGCGCATCCAGCGCGGCGGGCGGGCCGTCCTCCGCGTTGCGGGGCTCCGTCGGTGCTCGCGACTTCTCGGCGTCCATGGCGAGCGATCCTACGCGAGCGGCACCTCCCGACTAGCCGTTTTCGGACCTGCTCGCGCGATCGATCTGGTCGGGTCCGGCGGTCGCGCCCGCGGGGTGCGCGAGGGCGCGATGCATCAGCACCGCGCTCGCGGGGCACAGCTCGGCGAACTGGCGCGTCCCGCGGATCGCGACGGGCGCAGCGTCCCGCGCGATCGGCGCGAAGCCGAGCCGCGCGAAGAAGCGCGGCGCGCTGGTCGTGAGCAGGTACGCATCGCGCACGCCGCGGCGGCGCGCGTCGCCGAGCAGCGTGTCGCACAGCGCGGCGCCGAGGCCGGCGGTGCGCAGCGGCGCGTCGAGCGCGACCGAGCGCACGAGTGCCGCCTCGCCGAGCAACTCGAGCCCCGCGCAGGCCACCAGCGCGCCGCCGCGCTCGCCCACGAGAAACGCGCCGAGGTGCGGCGCGACGTCCTCCCACGGCAGCTCCGCGGCCCGCAGCAGCGCCTCGACGGCCGCGCGATCTCCCTCCCGAGCCGGACGAATCTCCACGCCGCATCCCCCAAACGCGTGCGCAATCTATCCGAGCCACCCACGATGCGGCGCGAGCGCGAGCTGCGCGATGCTCGCGGACCCCGAAGGCTGGCTCGGGCCGGCCATGAGGGCGCCCCCGCCTCGCCAGCGAAGCGAACCAGGAGAACCCCATGACTCGCTCGAACGACGCCCCGACGACGCCGCGCACTTCCATCGAAGCCAACGGCATCGCCCACATCCAGATCAGCGTGAACGACGTCGAGCGCTGCCTCCCGTTCTGGGAGCGCTTCTGTCACTTCCTGTCGATGAAGACGCTGATCAAGAGCGCCGACACGATCTACTGCATCGGGTCGCGCACCGGCATCCTCGTGCGCGCGACGGCCCCCGAGCACCGCGGCACGCGGTTCGACCAGACGCGCGCGGGCCTGCACCACTTCTGCATCCGCGCGCGCAGCAACGAGGACGTCGTGGCCGTGCGCGACTTCCTGCGCGGCGAGCCCGACGTGGCGATCCTGCGCGAGCCCGACGTCGGGCCGTGGGCGCCTGGTTATTATTCGATCCTGTTCGAGGATCCGGACGGCATCCGCGTCGAGGTGAACCACGTTCCCGGCCGCGGCCACTTCGGCCCGGAGGGACAGCTCGGCAGCGGCAAGGGCCCGATGCCGAAGCTGATCGGGACCTGAGCGGCGCCGACCGCTAGAACAATCCGCCCGGCTCCTCGTCGTCGGACGGTGTGGGCGGTGGAATCGGCGGCAGCGCGGGCTCCTTCGCGAGCTGGCGAACGAGCAGCGCGACGCCGAGTGCGACCGACGCGAGCGCGGGGATCAGGAAGACGAGCGGCGTCGTGCCGCCCGGCGCGTTGAAGCCCGGGATCGCGACGCGGTCCGGGTAGACGCTCGCGGCGACGCCGACGGCGGCGAGCCCGCCGCTGAGCGCGATGCACGGCAGCAGCGAGCCGCTGGCGAGGCGCACGAGGCCGAGCAGCGCCGCGAAGGCGAACGTCTGCACCAGGCCGCTCACCGCGCCGGCCGGTGTCGTCACGTCGCCCTCGGCGAAGAGCAGCGTCTGCACCAGCGCGATGAAGGCGATGCCCTGCGCGCGGCCGAGCGCCGAGACGGTGCCCTGGAGCAACACGCCGCGGAAGAAGAACTCGCGCACGACGGGTTGCAGGAAGACGATCCGCAGGATCTCCTCGAGCGCCGGCTGCTGCGGCTTGCCGAGGCCTTCGATCGGCGCGGCGCCGAAGGCGATGCGGATCCAGTTGTCCGCCTCGGAGAGCACGAGCGCCGCCGGCAGCAAGAGCAGCACGGGGCCGACCGCGCGCAGCGGAAACGGCGTCAATCCGATGCGCCGTGGCGCCGGGTCGGGCACGTAGCGCGCGACGAACGTGCCGAGGCCCCCGAAGCCGATCGCCGTGGCGAAGGCGTAGGGCGCGGTGGCGAACGTGTTGGGCGCGGCGCCGCCGCCGAAGCCTGCGGCGATCGCCACGATCGCGAGCATGGCGAGCGCGGCGATCGCGAACGCGACGCTCGGATTCGGGAACGGCGGGCCGGGCGCGGGCGTCATCGCAGCGCCTCGGCGAGCGCGCGACCGGTGTGGCTCTCCGCGCAGCGCGCCACTTCTTCGGGGGTGCCGGCCGCGACGATTCGCCCCCCGCCGGCGCCGCTCTCGGGGCCGAGATCGATCACGTAGTCGGCCACCTTCACCACGTCGAGCTGATGCTCGATCACCAGCACGGTGTTGCCGCGCTCGACGAGGCGCTGCAGCACGTCGAGCAGCCGCTCGACGTCGGCGAAGTGCAGGCCCGTGGTCGGCTCGTCGAGCAGATAGAGCGTCTTGCCGTCGCCGCGCCGCGAGAGCTCGCTGGCGAGCTTCACGCGCTGTGCCTCGCCGCCGCTGAGCGTGGTCGCGGGCTGCCCGAGGTGCAGGTAGCCGAGGCCGACGTCGCGCAGCGTCTCGAGGGGAAGCCGCACGCGCGGCACGTTCGCGAAGAACTCGGTGGCCTCCTCGATCGACATCTCGAGCACCTCGGCGATGCTCTTGCCCTTGTATCGGATCTCGAGCGTCTCCCGGTTGTAGCGGCGCGCCGCGCATACTTCGCAGGGCACGAACAGGTCCGGCAGGAAGTGCATCTCGATGCGCAGCGAGCCGTCGCCCTGACAAGTCTCGCAGCGGCCGCCCTTCACGTTGAACGAGAAGCGGCCGGGGCCGTAGCCGCGGGCGCGCGCCTCGGGGACCGCCGCGAAGAGCGCCCGGATGCCGCCGAACACGCCCGTGTAGGTGGCGGGGTTCGAGCGCGGCGTGCGCCCGATCGGCGCCTGGTCGACGTCCACCACGCGCTCGAGCGCCTCGGCGCCGACGAGCGCGTCGTGCTCGCCGGGCTCCGCCTGCGCGCGGTGGAGCTTTTTCGCGAGCGCGCGGTGCAGCGTGTCGTTCACGAGCGTGGACTTGCCCGAGCCCGAAACGCCGGTGACCACCGTGAAGCGGCCGAGCGGAATCTCGATCGACACGTCGCGCAGGTTGTTGGCGCGGCACCCGCGCAGCGCGAGTCGCGGCGCGTCGTCCCGCGGGCGCCGCAGCGGCGTGCGGATGCTGCGCCGCCCCGACAGGTACGCGCCGGTGAGCGAGGCCGCGTCGTCCATGATCTGCGCGGGCGTCCCTTCGGCGACGATCCGGCCGCCGTGCACGCCCGCACCGGGGCCGACGTCGATCACCCAGTCGGCGCGGCGGATCGTCTCCTCGTCGTGCTCGACGACGACGACGCTGTTGCCCGCGTCGCGCAGCTTCTCGAGGCTCGCGAGCAGGCGCGCGTGGTCGCGCGGGTGGAGGCCGATCGACGGCTCGTCGAGCACGTACAGCACGCCCATCAGGTGTGCGCCCACCTGCGTCGCGAGGCGGATGCGCTGCGCCTCGCCGCCGGAGAGCGTCGCCGTGGGGCGGTCGAGCGAGAGGTAGTCGAGGCCGACGTCGCAGAGGAACGCGAGCTGCTCGCGGATCTCCTCGAGGATGCGGTCGGCGATCGCGCGCTGGTTCGGGCCGAGCGCGAGGGCGTCGAGCCAAGCGCGCGTCGCGGAGAGCGGCTGCGCCGCGACCTCCGGCAGCGTCTTGCCGGCGACGCGCACGTGCCGCGCCACGACGCCGAGCCGCGCACCGCCGCAGGTGCCGCACGGCGCCTCGCGCGTGTAGCGCGCGCGCTCCTCGTCGCTCACTTCGCCCGCCGCGATGCGCCGCGCGAGCTCGCCGAGCACGCCGTCGAACTTGCGCGTCACGCTGCGCAGGCCGCGCTTGCCGTGCTTGAACTCGAGCTCGCGCTCGCCGGCGCCGTGCAGTACGAGCTTCTGCGCGCTCTTCGGCAGCTCGCAAAAGGGCGTCTCGAGGGAAACTCCGAGATGCGCGGCGACGCCTTCGAGAAGCTGCTCGTAGTAGCGCGTCGCGCGGCCACCGCCCCAGGGCGCGATCGCGACGCCGAGCGCGCGCGACGGGTCGGGCACCACCTTCTCCGGATCGAGCTCGCTCGCGGTGCCGAGGCCGGCGCACGCCTGGCACGCGCCCGACGCGCTGTTGAACGAGAACAGGCGCGGCTCGAGCGCGGGGTACGAGACGCCGCAGTCGGGGCACGCGCTCGTCTGCGAGAAGAGCGCCTCCTCGACGCCGCGCGGCGTCTCCCACGCGACGCTACACACGCCGCCGCCTAGGCCGAGCGCGGTCGCGAGGGACTCCGCGATGCGGGCGCGCGCGGCTTCGCGCACGACGACGCGGTCCACGACGGCTTCGATCGTGTGCGCCTTCGTCTTCGCGAGCTTGATCTCGTCGGCGAGGTCGCGCAGCGCGCCGTCGATGCGCGCGCGCACGAACCCCTTCTCCGCGAGCTCGGCGAGCTCCTTCTTGTGCTCGCCCTTCTTCTCGCGCACGACCGGGGCGAGCAACGTGGCCCGCGCGCCGTCGCCGAGCGCGAGCACGCGCGAGGTCATCTGCTCGAGCGTCTGGCTCGAGATCGGCTTTCCGCAGCGGTGGCAGTGCGCCACGCCGACGCGCGCGAACAAGAGGCGCAGATGATCGAGCAGCTCGGTCGCCGTCCCCACCGTCGAGCGCGGGCTGCGGCTCACCGTCGCCTGCTCGATCGCGATCGACGGCGAGAGGCCGGTGATCGACTCGACCTCGGGGCGCGCGAGCTGATCGAGGAACTGCCGCGCGTAGGCGGAGAGCGACTCGACGTAGCGGCGCTGACCTTCCGCGTAGAGCGTGTCGAAGGCGAGCGAGGACTTGCCGCTGCCGGAGAGCCCGGTGATCACGACCAGGCGACCGCGCGGCACGTCGACGTCGACGTCTCGCAGGTTGTGGACGCGCGCGCCGCGGATCGCGATCACCGCGGGCGTGCCGGGCGACGAGGTCACTGTTCGACTCCGCTCGCTCGCTGCGCGCTTCGCTCGCCTCAGGTGCCCGGCGTTTCCGATGCCGCGGGCGCGAACTCTTCGATGCTCGCGACCGTCCCCTTGCGCTCGATGTAGGTGTGCTCGCGAATCTCGTCGATGAACTTGCCGTACTCGGTCTGCAGTCGGTCCTGATAGAGCTTGTTCATGATCGCGCGCTGCGCGTCCTCGAACGCGACCGGCTTCATCTCGCGGCGCTCGAGGAGCTGCACGAACGCGCAGCCGAACGGCTCCTCGCTCACCTCGCTGAGCTGTCCGGCGGCGAGCGGTCGCACCGCCGCTTCGATCCACGGCGCGAGCTGGCTCTCGTGCACCCAGCCGAGCTCGGGGTCCATCGTGGCGACCCCGTTCGCGACGTCGAGCAGGTCCTCGCCGCCGGCGACGCGACTGCGCGCATCCCGCGCGCGCCCGCACGCGGCAGCGCGGTCGATGCCTGCCTGCGGCGCCACGACGAAGGTGCGCACGTGAAACTCTTCGCCGCTCTGGGGACGCGAGGCGAACTCGCGTTGGTAGATCTCCTGCACCTCTTCGGGCTTGATCTCGATGCGCGAGCCGATCACGCCGTTCACGACCTTCGAGTGCTCGATCTCGCCCTTGATGCGGTCGCGGTAGCCCGCGTACGTGAGCCCCTGCGCCTCGACGCTCGCGCGGAGCTGCTCGGGGGTGATGCCGTTGTCGGACGCGATCTCGGAAATGGTGCCGTCCACCTCTTCGTCGGTGGCCTGGAGCTCGGCGCGCTTCACGACCATGCGCAGCAGCGCCTTCTCGATCAGGCGCTCGAGGGCCTGCGCCTCGATCATGCGCAAGTCGCGCTCGCTCGCCCCGGCCGCCTTGGCGCGGGCCTGGGTGGGCGCCGCGAGCTCGCGGACTTCGGAGACGAGCACGATGTCGGAACCGACCTGCGCCGCGATGCCCTCGAGCAGCTGGGCGTCGTCGGAGACGGCGGCCTGCTTCTCCTCGATCAGGCCCGCGAGGGCGTCCTGACCGGCAGCGGGTGCCGCGAGCGTGGCGCCGAGCGCGAGCGCGGCGAGGGGGAGTCCGAGGCCGAGGCGAGGGGTGCGCATAGGCGCGGCACCTTAGCGCCGGAGGTCGCCGGGGCACCCGCGCCGCCGGGCGCTCAGGGGCGGTGGCCGCCAGCCGTAGCGGGCGAGGTCGATGCGGCCGCGCGCGTCGAAGCGGACGCCCTCGCGCTCGAGCAGGGCGCGCTGGACGAGCTCGCCGCCCGGGTCGCTGCGCGGGCTGACCTCGCCGCGGGCGTTCACGACCCGCTGCCAGGGCACGCGCGAGCCGCTCGGCAGTGCGTGCATCGCATAGCCGGCCTGTCGCGCCGCGCGGGGCAGGCCGGCGAGCTCGGCGAGCTGCCCGTAGGTGAGGACCTTCCCGCGCGGGATCCGCGCCGCCACGCGCCAGAGCCGCTCATAGGCGGACTCGGCGGCACGCCCGGTTGCCCCGGCGCGGCTCGCGGCGGCCCGCTGTTTGCCCGCGGCGACGCGCCGTTTCGCCGCCATCCCTAGGCTCCGCGGCTCGGCGCGCGCGCGGCTTCGTCCACCATGGCGAAGAAGGTGCCGAGCTTCGCGCGGCGATCGGGCGGCAGGTACGAGAAGTTCGTGCCGCGGTCCTGGATCTCCCAGTACTGCGGAGAGACCTCGTGCTCGATCTCCTCGCGCGCGGTGAGCAGCAGCCCGCGGCGCTCGCCCACGAGATCGCGCGCGATGCGCCGCGCCGGGCCCTCCTCGCCGCGTGCCAGAAAGAACGTCGCGAGCTGGATCTGCGCCTTGCGCACGCCGAGCAGGTTCTCGGCGCCTTCGTGGTCGATCGCGAGGAGCACCTCGAGCAGCGCGTCCCGCGCGGTCGCCTTCTCGGCGGAAGTCTCGATCAGGTTCGCGAGATCGTGCGCCGCCACCTCGAGCAGGAACGGCAGCTCGCTCGCGCTCGCGAGGCGGCCGTACCAGCGGATGCGGCTCGCCACCTCGACCGCAGCCGGCTCCTGGCCGCGCGCGAGCAGGTCCTCGCCCAACAAGCGGTACTGGTGCATCACGAAGTAACCGGTGCGCAGGTCGCGCGCGTTGATCGCGGCCCGCAGGTAGCTGTGGAACGCGCGCTGGCACTGCTCGAGCAACGGCGGGTGGCTCGCCGCGCCCATCTCCGCGAGCCGGCGCGTGTGGATCGCGAGCATCTGCGCCACGTCGCGCGCGTTGCCGACCGCGTCCACGAACAGCGCGTGGCACTGGCGCAGGATCTTCGCCTCGAACCAGGTGCCCTCGCTCGCCACGGCCGCGAGCGCGGGCGCGGCCATGGAGACGAAGTCGGCGTCGCGCGCGATCACGTCGTCGACGAGAAACCAGTCCGCGGACAGCTCGCCGCGCAGCCCGGTCACGTCCGCGAGCAGGTCGCTGAGCGCCTCGACGGCGGCCATCGCGATGCCTCGGTCGCTGTTCTTCATCGCGCTGCGCGCGATGTCCTCGAGCTCCTCCACCGCCTCGATCACCGCGGACTTCGCTGCGCGAACGTCGCCGCCCTTGGCCCCGCGAACGCTCTCGAGCGCCTCGGCGCGAATCCGTCGGATCACGTGGAGCGGCGAGACGAAGTAGAAGAGATAGGCGAAGTACGGGAGCAGCATCAGCAGGCACACGGTCATCAGGCCCATCGCCAGCAGGAACCCGCCGCGCGGGATCAACGGCACGGGGCCGACGGCGCCCGAGAGCGCGACCGCGAGCCAGACGCACAGCACCGTCGTGAGCAGGAAGAACGACATCACCGCGACCGTCACGCGGTCCTGCGCGAAGAGCTGCGTGATGCGGTGCGTGTACCGGTTCGCGGCGAGCTCGACGACGATCGCGGCGACCGTGATCAGGATCGCGAGCACCCCGGCGACGATCTGCGCGGACCCCGCGAGCACCGACAGCGCGGCGGCGGAGTCGAGGGTGCCGAGCCAGCGGATGGGATGGCGCCACGCGTCGCTGCCCTCGAGCCAGCTCGCGACGGCGAGCAGCACGAGCGCGAGGCCGAGCAGCTGCGCGAAGCCCTTCCAGACGCCGCGCCGCTGGTCGGTTTCCGCCTGTCCTGCCAACTCGGCCTCCTTTGCTCGCTCGCGCGGCGCTCCGGCTCGCCGCAAGATCGCCGAACTCGCGCGGCGTCGCCCCTCGCCACCGAAGGAGGGGAGATGTTGCGGTGGCGATAGTTAAAGTGCGCGCACTCGAATGACCACCGGCAGCCTGCGCAGACACGTCCCGGAGCTCGCACTCGATTGGGCGCTCGACGCGCCCGAACGCCGCCACCGCGCGATCGACGGCACGCTCTGCTTCGCGGACATCTCCGGGTTCACGGCGCTGGCCGAGCGGCTGGCGCAGCGCGGCCGCGCCGGCGGCGAGGAGCTGGTGGAGACGCTGAGCCGCGTGTTCGGCTCGATGCTCGACCTCGCGCGCCAGCGCGGCGGCGGACTGCTCAAGTTCGGCGGCGACGCGCTGTTGCTGTTCTTCGAAGGCGAAGGCCACGCCGTGCGCGCCGCTGCGGCCGCGGTCGAGATGCAGAGCGCGCTGCGCAAGGCGGCGAAGACGCGCACCTCGGTCGGCCCCCTGCGCCTCTCGATGTCGGTCGGCCTCCACGCGGGCGCGGTGGACTTCTTCCTCGTCGGCGGCGCACACCGCGAGCTGGTCGTGCTCGGCCCCGCGGCGACTCAGGTCGTGGCCACCGAGGGCGCCGCGAATGCCGGCGAGATCGCGGTCAGCCCGGCGACGGCGGCGCTGCTGCCGGAGGGCGCCGTGACGCCGCGCGAGGACGGCGAGCTGCTGCTGCGATGGCGGCGCGCGCCCCGCGTCGGCGCCCCGCGGCCCGAGCGCGCGCTCGACGAGGGCGCCGTGCGCGCGCTGTTTCCGCGCCGGCTCGGCGAGGTGCTCGCGCGCGGCGCGCCCGAGCCCGAGCACCGCGTCGCGTGCATCGCGTTCCTGCGCTTCTCGGGCACCGACGCGATGCTCGCGAACGAGGGACCCGCCGCGGTTGCGCGCGCCCTCGACGCGACCCTCGACGCAATCCAGCGCTGCTTCGACGCCGAGGGCGTGACGCTGCTGGCCGTCGACGTCGATCGCGACGGCGGGAAGGTCTTCGCCGCCTGCGGCGCGCCCACCGCGAGCGAGGACGACGAGGGCGCGATGCTGCGGGCGCTGCGCGCGATCTACGCGGCGCGCCCGCCCCTGCCGCTCCAGATGGGCGTGAACCGCGGCCACGTGTTCGCCGCCGAGCTCGGCACCGCGCGCCGCGCCGCCTACTCGGCGATGGGCGACACCACGAACACGGCGGCGCGCATCGCCGCGAAGACCCCGCCCGGCGCGATCTACGCGCATCCGGCGGTGCTCGACTACTCGCTCACGCTGTTCGACGTGCAGCCGGCCGGCCCGTTCACGTTCAAGGGCAAGAAGGCGCCGCTGATCGTGTACGCCGTGGGCGAGGAGCGCGGAACGCGCAGCCGCGAGGGCATCGCCGGCTTCGCGTTCATCGGCCGCGACGCCGAGCGCCGCGTGCTCCGCGACGCGCTCGGCGAGCTCGCCGCGGGCCGCGGCGGTGTCGTCTCGATCGGCGGCGCGAGCGGCCTCGGCAAGAGCCGGCTGCTGCGCGAAGCGCTCGCCGAAGCCGGCCGCGACGCCGATCTGGCGCTGCTCGCCGAGCCCTACGCGGCGACGAGCCCGTACCGCGTGCTGCGCGACCCGCTGCGCGCACTGCTCGGCATCCCGCGCGGCGAGCCCGCCGCGATGCGCGCCGCCCTCGAGCAGGGCGTCGCGCGACTGGACGGGAGCCTGCTGCCGATGCTCGCGCTGGTCGGCGACGTCGCGCACGTCGAGTTGCCCGCCTCCGCGGAAGTGGCCGCGCTCGACGCGCAGTTCCGGCCCGATCGCACCGCCGACGCGGTGATCCAGCTGATCGCCGCGGCGCGCCCGGGGCCGCTCGTGGTCCAGGTGGAGGACGCGCAGTGGGCCGACGACGCCTCGGCGCGGCTGCTCGCGCGCATCGAGGCCGAGTGCGGTACGCGACCGTGGCTGCTGCTCGTGGTGCGCCGCGATTCCGAAGGCGGCTTCCGCCCGAAGGACGGGACGCGGGCGCTGCAACTCAGCCCCCTGTCGGACGGCGAGACGCGCGCGCTGCTGATCGCCGCGAGCGAAGCCGCGCCGCTGCGACCCCACGAGCTCGAGTTGCTCGTGAAGCGCGCCGGCGGGAATCCGCTGTTCGCGCTCGAGAGCCTGCGCGCGGCGCGCGAAGCGGGCTCACTCGAAGCCGTGCCGGACTCGCTCGAGGCCGCGCTCGCAGCGCAGGTCGACGCGCTCGACCCGGTGGTGCGCCAGCTCCTGCGCCACGCCTCCGTGCTCGGCCGCAGCTTCAGTCTCGAAGCACTCGGTGAGCTGCTCGCGAGCGAGGACGCCACGCTCGAGCCGGCGACGCTCGCGCGGCTCGGCGAGTTCCTCGAGCCCGACGGCGCCGAGCGGCTGCGCTTCCGCAACGGTCTCGTGCGCGACACGATCTACGCCGGGCTCGCCTATCGCCTGCGCGCTCGCCTGCACCGGAACGCTGGCGACGCGCTCGAGCTGCGCTCCGGTGTGGACCCCGGCGCCCATGCCGACGCGCTCGCGCTGCACTTCTCGCTGGCGGGAGACGACGCGCGCACCTGGCGCTACGCGCGCATGGCCGCCGAGCGCGCGCGCCGAACCGGCGCCAATGCCGACGCCGCCCGCTTCTACGAGCTCGCCGTCGACGCCGGGCGCGCGCTCGCGCTGGCGAGCGCCGACGAGCGCGTCGCTTTGTTCCGCGACCTCGGCGCGGTGTGCGAGATGGCGGGCATGTTCGAGAAGTCGTTCGAGGCCTACCGGCGCGCGGCGAAGCTCGTGGCGTACGACCCCGTCGCCCGTGCCGACTTGTTGCTCGGCGAAGCGCGCGCGCACGAGCGCGCGGGTGCGTTCCAACGCTCGATGCGGGCGCTCGCGCGCGGCCTGCGCTTCGCGCGCTCGGCGTCGTCGCGCGAAGCCGCGCAGGCGGCGGCGAAGCTGCGCGCGTTCGCGTCGCTCGTGCTGTACGCGCTCGATCGCCACAAGCAGGCAGCGGTCGAAGCGGAGGGCGCGGAGCGCGAGGCGCGCGCGTGCGGAGAGCGCGCGGCGCTCGCGCGCGCGCTCTTCACGCGCGATCTCGCGGCGCTCGCGCTCGGCGTCTCGGGCCTCGGCGCGCGCATGCGCGAGGCGCTCTCGCTCTACGAGCAGCTCGGCGACACGCGCATGCAGGGCGTGATCCAGAGCAACCTCGGGATGGTGGGCGCGATGGAGGGCCGCTGGGCCGAGGCCGTCGAGCACTGGGGCGCCGCGCGCGAGGCGGCGCTGAAGGCCGGCGACTCGGTGACCGTCGCGAGCACCGCGATGAGCCTCGGCGAGATGTTCGTGAAGCAGGGCCTCGCGGACGACGCGGAGCCGCTGCTCAACGAGGCGATCCGCGTGCTGCGCGCGATCCACCACGTCGACCTGAAGGCCTACGCGGAGATCCAGCTCGCGCGCGTGTTCGTGCAGCGCCGGGCGGTCGCCGAGGCGGTGCGCGTCGGCGATCTCGCGCGCGAGCAACTCGAGGCGCTGGGCAAGCGCATGTATTCGCTCGAGGCTGCGACGGTGCAGGGGCTCGCGCGCGTGATCGCGGGCGAGCCGGAGGCGACGTTCGCGCTGATCGAGGGCGCCGCGGCGAAGGCGGGCGACGCGGCGAGCGGCCTCGTGCCGATGGCGGCCCACGCCAAGGCCTGCGCGCTGCTCGGGCTGGGGCGCCTCGCGGAAGCGGAGCGCGAGATCGAGATCGGCCTGCAGGCGGCCAAGGAGCTCGGCTTTCCGTACGAGGAAGCCCAGCTCCTCTTCCTCCGGAGCGAGGGGGCGCGGCGCTCAGGCCGCGACCCCTCGCCCGGGGATGAAGCTCGCTCCGCCGAGATCCTGAAGGCGCTCGACGTGCGATTGGAGGCGATGACTACCGGTTGGCCGCCCAGTCGCCACGCAGATAGATGAGCTGCGTGACCTTGATGAGGTTGGTCCCGACGTAGTCGGTCGTCTCGCTGAGCAGACAGCCGTACTGGATGCCCGGCAGCGTCGGGTCCTGGTCGATCGCGGTCGGTGAGAACGCGGTGATGTCCAGGTCGGTCGCGTTGAACGGGTCGCCGCCCGGCAGCGGAGTGCCGACGCACAAGCCGATCGGAACCGGCGTCGTGCTCGCCCCGAAGAACTGCACCGTCGGGTTGATCGGGAAGACCGCCGATTCTTGCAGCCATTCGATCTTGAAGATGATCGCGGCGTCGGTCTGACCGAACAGGTCCTTCTCGAACTTGACCGCATTGCCGTTCGACTCGAGCAGGTACGGGATCGGCACGCAGGCGGTGCCGGTCGCGTTCTGGAGGCGGATGCCCGTGATCGCTGCGCTCACCGAGCCGTCGCCGGCGGTGATCGTCGAGGCGCCGCAGTCGAGGATGCCGCTCGCGCGGGTGAGGAAGATGTCGGTGCGGTTGGCGCTCGCCTGCGCGCCCCAGTCGCTGCCGCCCTCGAGCGACCACTCGCCCGCGAGGGTCACGAGCTCGAGCGAGTCCCAGATCCCGTCGATCACCCAGCGGCAGTTGTCGGCCGCGCCGGCGTCCGGACCGGAGTCCGAGAGCGCCGAGCAGTTGAAGATCGGGTCGCCGGGATTGCCGGAGCCTTCGCCGGGCACGATGCCGCCGCCGCTGCGCAGCTCCCACGTGCTCGCGATGTTCGTGCCGAGGCGCGCGATCGCGCGGATGCGCGCGTTCTGCTTCACCTCGACGTCGAGCTCGGCGCGGCGCGCGACGCGGCCGGAAACCGCGCTCGCGAGCTTGATCGTGAGCGACTCGTTCACGCCCGCGCGACCGCAGTCCACGCCGCGCGCGTTCGAGCCGCTGCCGCCACTGAACACGCCGATCGAGTCGCCGAAGATGCCCGGCTGGTTCGAGGTCGGCACGCCCGCCGTGATCTTCACGAGATTCGGCGGCACCTCGTCGGGAATCACCGCGAGGATGCACCTGTGGTTCGCGCGACCCGTGAGGGTCCGGAGGTCGTGGATCGTCTGGTAGAGGTCGACGTCCGTGGTGGACGGCGTGATCCAGGTGAGGCGGTCGACGTCGCCGAGCTGAAGGCGCAGGATGCCTTCGTCCGGCAAGCCGCCGGTGTTCGTGGTCTGGGCCGACGCCGCGACCGCGACGAGGCCGAATGCCGTGAGCGCGAGGGCGCGAAGGCCCCTGCGCGAAAGGTCGAGCAACATGGTCAGCGTTCTCCTGTGAAGACGTGGGGCGTCACCAGAACGGCGTACGCCGTGGGATAGTGCCCATTGGGGGGCATTCAGTAACATCTGTCAAGCGCTCTTGCGCGTGCAGTTTCGAGGAGATCGCGAGACTCCTGCGATCCATCCCCGAGCGCGAGCCAGACGGCGCCGGTGGGTGGCCGCAAGCCGGCCAGAAGATCCCCGTGGGTGCGACCGGGTTTTGGGGGCCGATCCGGCAACACATGGGCAACTCCGTGCTCGACCGAGCCGTCTTGCTCCGGTCCGCGCCGGGGTCCGCGGCGAATCAGCGATAGCCCTCGGCCACGGGTCGGCGCGGAAGCTCCCACCAGATCGCGTCGCACGCCGCCTTCAGCGAGTCGTCGAGCGCGAGCTCCGCCGCCGCGAGCGACGCCGCGAGCTGCGCGGGCTTGCTCGCGCCGATGATCGCCGACGTGATGCCCGGCTGCGCGACCACCCACGCGACCGCGACGCTCACGAGGTCGAGCCCGCGCGCCTCCACTTCCTTCTTGAGCCGCTCGACCGCCGCGAACTGCGCCTCCTGCCAGTAGCGGTGGCGGTACATCTTGCCCGCGGTGCCGAGCGTGAAGCGACCCTGCTCCTCCGGCTCGGGCGCAAGCCGGTGTTTTCCGGAGAGGAACCCGCCCGCGAGCGGGTTGTAGACGATCACGCCGATTCCCTGAGAGACGCACATGGGGATCAGCTCGGTCTCGATGTCGCGATACAGCAAGTTGTACCGCGGCTGGATCGAGACGTAGCCCTCGATGCCGAGCTCGCGCGCGGCCATGAGGGCTTCCGACAGCCGCCACGCCGGATAGTTCGAGCAGCCGACGTACCGCACCTTGCCGGCGCGCACGAGATCCTCGAGCGCGCGCAGCGTCTCCTCGATGCGCACGTCGGGGTCGAAGAAGTGCGTCTGGTAGAGGTCGATGCGATCCGTGCGCAGCCGGCGCAGGCTCGCGTCGCAGGCTTTCAGGACGTGCTGGCGCGAGAGCCCGACGTCGTTGGCGCCGCGGCCCATCGGCCCGCGGCACTTCGTGGCGAGCACGATCCGGTCGCGGTTGTTACGGGCGTGCATCCACTCGCCGAGGATCTCCTCGGTGCGGCCCACCGTCTCGACGGTGCCGCCGAGCGGATACACGTCGGCCGTGTCGAGGAAGTCGAGCCCGCCCTCGACGGAGCGGTCGAGGATCGCGAACGACGTGTCGCGATCGCACTGCAAGCCGAACGTCATGGTGCCGAGGCACAGCACCGGGACGCGGAGTCCGGTACGGCCGAGCGGACGGGTCTTCATCGCGCCTCCTCCCGAGCGAGGGCCCACGATGCCACGGATCGGGGCGCGCCGGTCGCATTTCGCCGACGGCCCGGCCGCGCGGCGCGGTAGCGTCGCGCGCCTCACGGAGCCCGAATGCCATGACCGCCCGCACGCTCGACACCGGCACGGACCACCTGCTCGCGCGCGTCGAAGACCGCGTCGCGACGCTCACGCTGAACCGGCCGGAGCGCCGCAACGCCTTCTCGATCGAGATGCTCGAGGGCCTCGGGCGCGCCCTCGAGGAGATCGAGACCGCGAGCGACGTCGGCTGCGTGGTGCTCACCGGCGCCGCGGGCGCGTTCAGCGCGGGCGGCGACGTGAAGGGCTTCGCCGAGCAGAACGCCGCGGGCGCGGGCCGCGCGCACGAGAGCGTGGATGCGCGCATCCACGGCATGTCGCGACTCCAGCGCATCACCTCGGGCCGCCTATACACGCTCGCGAAGCCGGTGATCGCGGCGCTGCCCGGCGCCGCCGCAGGCGGCGGCCTCTCGCTCGCGCTCGCCTGCGACCTGCGGATCGCGGCCGAGGGCGCCGTGCTCGTCACGTCGTTCATCCGCGTCGGCTTCTCCGGCGACTGGGGCGGCACGTTCTTCCTGACCCAGATCGTCGGCAGCGCGAAGGCGCGTGAGCTCTACTACCTGAGCGATCGCGTGAGCGCGGAGGAGGCCCTGCGCCTCGGCCTCGTGAACCGCGTCGTCCCCGCGGCCGAGCTCGAGAGCGCGGCGCGCGCGCTGGCGCTGCGCATCGCGAGCGGCCCGGCCGTCGCCTACCGGCTGATGAAGGAGAACCTGAACCGCGCGGCCGAGGGCGCCGACATGGCGACGTGCCTCGACGCGGAGGCCAAGAATCTCGTCACCACCGCGCTCACCGAGGACCACCGCGAGGCCGCGCGCGCGTTCGTCGAGAAGCGCGAGCCGCGCTTCCGAGGGCGCTGAGCGCTGCCGGCGGCTGGCGCGATAGCGTCGCGGCCACCTGGAGGCCCCGCATGACCGCCCGCACGATCGACACCGGCACGGATCACCTGCTCGCCCGCATCGAAGATCGCGTCGCGACGCTCACGCTGAACCGCCCCGAGCGGCGCAACGCGTTCTCGAACGAGATGCTCACCGGGCTCGCCCGCGCGCTCGAGGTGGCGGAGACGGCGCACGACGTCGGCTGCGTCGTCGTTACCGGCGCGGGCGGCGCGTTCAGCGCGGGCGGCGACGTGAAGGGCATGAACGAGCGCAATGCGGGCGGCGGCGAGGGCCCGGGCCTCGACGCGCGCATCCATGCGCAGCGCCTCTCGCAGCGCGCGACCGCGGGCCGCATCCATGCGATGCCGAAGCCCGTGATCGCCGCGCTGCCCGGCGCCGCCGCGGGCGCCGGCTTCGCCCTCGCGATGGCGTGCGACTTCCGCGTCGCCGCCGAGAACGCGGTGCTCGTCACCTCGTTCGCGCGCGTCGGCTTCTCGGGCGACTACGGCGGCACGTACTTCGCGACGCAGGTCGTCGGCGCCGCGCGCGCGAAGGAGCTCTACTTCCTGAGCGATCGCGTCTCCGCCCAGGAGGCGCTGCGCATCGGCCTCGTGAATCGCGTCGTGCCCGCCGCCGAGCTCGAGAAGGCGACGCGCGAGCTGGCGCTGCGCCTCGCGAACGGCCCGAGCGTCGCCTACCGCTACATGAAGGAGAACATCCACCGCGCGGCCTCCGGCGCGGACGTGTTCGACTGCCTCGACCTCGAGGCCACGCACCACGTGCACACGGGGCTCACCGAGGACCACCGCGAAGCGGCGCGCGCGTTCGTGGAGAAGCGCGAGCCGACGTTCAAGGGGCGCTGAGCGGGCGCGCGCTCACGGCTTCGTCGCGCGCGGATCGTCCTCGAACGAAATCTCGTCGTGCGCGGTGCGCGTCACGCCCCAGATCGTGGCGCTGCGCGCTGCGTGCTGGCGATGCCACGTGCCCTTCGGCACCACGAACAGGGTGCCGGGCGTGAGCCTGCGCGTGACCGGGCCCGACTCCGTGAGCAGCGTGATCTCCGCCTCACCTTCGGTGGTGACGAGCAGCTCGTCGTCGAACGGGTGGCGCTCCCAGGGTGAGGTGCCCGAGAAACGCCGGCCACCGAGGTCGTGACGATCGAGCGTTCCGAAGCCCCGGTAGCTGTCGCGAACGTCGGCTTGCGTCGTGTCGGCGCCGATGGCGAGCAGCGGGGCGGACGCGAGCACGCGCTCGAGTTCCTCCACGCGCGGCATGTCGGCCGCGCGACGCCCGCTTTGCCGCTCCGCGATCTCGTACGCGGGCCCGAGCATGATCCGCAACAGCGCATCGCTCGCGTAGAGCCGCTCGCCGGCGAGGCGCGCCTCGCCGAACACGAGGATCCCGACGATGCGGTGGCGCTGCTTCGGCTGGCCCGGCGGCGCGACGTCGAGGAAGTACTCCTCGCCGACGCCCTCGTCGGTGACCCACTGGTTCACCAGCTCGAAGCCGGCGATCCACGGTTGGAACGTGCCGAAGAAGTGCTCGTAATAAGTGCGCGCAGCGTCCTTGCCGCGGAAGGAGATGCCGAGCGTCGCGAGCTCGTAGACGGGGTCGTCCTCGAGGGTCGCGAGCGTGGTCGCGAGATCGCCGTCCGCCTCTGCCTGCGCGTGCCGCTTCGCGTTCGCCTCCAGCACTTCCCGACTCGCCCGCATGCGTTCCTCCCCCGCGCCCGCGGCATCCTAGGCGAGCGCGCCGGTTCCCCGCCGAGGAACTGCGCGCGCGATTCGCCGCGCTTGCCTTACGCTTCGACCGCGCCACGGAGAAACGCCATGTCCGCCCTGCCCGACGCCGTCCGCCAGCTCGTCGACCTCGCGATCGTGCGCTCGCCCTACGGCAAGCTGCTCGGCCTCGCGCTCGACAGCGCCGAGCCCGATCGCGTGCAGGTGAGGCTGCCCTATCGCCTCGACGTGACGACCCTCGGCGACACCGTGCACGGCGGCGCGATCGCCGGGCTCGTGGACGCCGCGGCAACCGCCGCATTCTGGGCGCACCCGGATGCCTCTCCGAAGGCGCGCGGCACGACGATCGGCTTCAGCATCAACTTCGTGTCGGCCGGGCGCGGGCAGGATCTCGTCGCCGACGCGCGCGTGCGGCGGCGCGGCAGGGAGATCTGCACGGGCGAGGTCAGCGTGAAGGACGCCGCCGGGCGCGAGGTCGCGGTGGCGCTGGTGACGTACAAGCTGAGTCTCGGGAGCTGAGCAGGGCACGCTGAACGTTCGATCTTGCTGCTTCAGATTGTCATGACAGTTTGAAGTGCATGTTCAACCGGTCTCTCGTCCTACTCCGAGCCTCGGCCTTCGGCGCGCCCGAGCCGTGCGCGGCGCTCACGCCCACCCGCGCGGAATCAGTTTCAGCTCCCGCGCCTCGCGCGCGAGCCCTTCGCGGAAGTCCGGGTGCGCGAGGCCGATGATCGCGACGGCGCGCTCCGGCACCGACAGGCCCTTCAGGTTCACGCAGCCGTACTCGGTGACGACCCACATCACGTCGGTGCGCGGCGTGGTCACGATGTTGCCGGGCGTCAGCGTCGTGACGATGCGGCTCTGGCGCGCGCCCTTCTTCTCGTAGGTGGACGACAGGCACAGGAACGCCTGCCCGTTCTTGGAGCGATAGGCGCCGCGCACGAAGTCGGTCTGGCCGCCGGTGCCGGAGATGTGGCGATGGCCCGCGCTCTCGCTCGCGGCCTGGCCCTGGAGATCGATCTGCGTCGTGCTGTTGATCGAGACGACGTCGTCGTTGGTGGCGATCACGTCGACCGCGTTCGTGTAATCCACGGCGAAGCTCTGCGCGGCGGGGTTGCGGTGCAGGAAGGCGTAGAGCCGCTGCGAGCCGCCCGCGAAGGTGCACACCATCTGGCCGCGGTTCAGGCGTTTGTGCGCGCCCGTGATCACGCCGGCCTCGAACAGCTCGAGCATGCCCTCGGTGAGCAGCTCGGTGTGGATGCCGAGGTCCTTCACGCCCGCGTCGTCGAGAAGCGTGCAGACGGCGTTGGGCATGCCGCCGACGCCGATCTGCAGGCACGCGCCGTTCGGAATCCGCTCGGCGATGCGCTTCGCGACGGCGACGTCCACGTCGGTCGCCGCGGGGTTCGGCAGCTCGGGCGGCGGCGCGCCGCTGCCCGGGATCACGTAGTGCACCTCGCTCTCGTGCACGGCGTTCTCGCTGCCGTACATCACCGGCAGCGCCTCGTTCTCCTCGATCACGATGCACTTCGCGCGCTCCATGACGGCGCGCAGGTAGGTGGCCGACACGCCGAAGTTGAGCCAGCCGCCGCCCATCGGCGCGGCCTGGATGCAGACGAGGTCCACCGGCGGAAGGAAGCGGCGGTAGTAGTCCGGGGCCTCGCCGAAGTTCATCGGGACGTAGTGCGCGAGGCCGCGATCGGCGAAGGCGCGGTCGTAGAGGCTCATGTGCCACGAGAGCCACGTGAAGGACGCGCCGCTGGGATCCGCGGCGAGCACCGCCCGCGGCACGCCCGTGAACATCGAGCGGATCTTCACCCCGCGCAGCTCGCCGGCGCGCGCCGCGAGCGCGCGATCGAATGCGATGGGCTGGACGATGCCGCCGCCATAGTCGACCCAATCGCCGCTCTTCACGAGCGCGGCCGCGGCCTCGGGGGAGATGCGCTTCGGCGAGGAGCGGTGCATGAGAGCCTTCGATCGCGCGAGGCGATGGCGCGTGGGCGCTCGTTGCGAGCGCTCAGGAGAAGTCGAGCACGCCGCCGACGCCGGCGTTGTTCTCGAAGAAGTCGAAATCGATCGAGACGGCGGCCGCGAAGATCACGGCGCGCTCCGCGGGCGTCCAGGTCGCACGGGAGAAGTCGACGCCGAAGGTGTCGGCGTCGGCGAACACCTCGCGCAGCACGCCGCCCCACTTCTTGCCGATCGTCGCCTCGCGGCCGTCCTCCGCCTTCACGAAGAAGGTCCAGATCCGCCACAGGGGACTCTCGACGCGGGCGAAGGTGCGGCCGTGCGCATCGCGCAGGTCGTACTTCCGGTAGAGGATGCCGAAGCGGCGATGCGCGCCGCCGATCCGCGCGCCACTCGCGTCGCTCACGTGGAGATCCGAGAACAGGAAGAAGAAGTCGCGCGAGAGGCGCAGCACCGGCGCGCCGGCGCGATCGCAGAGAACCGCCTCGAGCGGCCGGTGCGAGCGGTAGAACCAGCGCTTGACGGCGCCCCAGAAGCCGCCGCCCTCTTCGACCAGGGTGCCGACCTCCTCTCCGCCGGCGCCGCGCACCACGTACTGATTGCGCGTCTCGAAGTCGACGAGGATCTCGACCCACTCTTTGCGCTGCTTCAGCGAGAGCTGCGGGTGCGCCGCGAGGAAGGAGGCGGAGAGATCGTTCATCGCTGGCTTTCCTCGGACGACGCGCTCAGCGCCAGATGCGCGGGATCAGGTTCTTCTCGCGCGCCTCGCGCTCGAGCGGCTCGCGGAAGTCGGGGTGGGCGATGGCGATCAGCGCGCGCGCTCGCTCCGGCACCGAGAGGCCCTTCAGGTTCACCATCCCGTACTCGGTCACGACGTACATCGTGTCGGTGCGCGGCGTGGTCACGACGTTGCCGGGCGTGAGCGTGGTGACGATGCGGCTCTCGCGCTTGCCGTTCCGCTCGTACACCGACGAAAGGCAGATGAACGACTTGCCGCGCTTCGACTGGTAGGCGCCGCGCACGAACTGGAGCTGGCCGCCGGTGCCGGAGATGTGGCGGTGGCCGCTCGACTCGCTCGCGGCCTGTCCCTGGAGGTCGATCTGCGTGGTGTTGTTGATGGACACGACGCGCTCGTTACGCGCGATGTTGTCGGGCAGGTTCGTGTAGTCCACCGGGTAGCTCTGCGCGCCCGGGTTGCGGTCGATGAACTCGTAGAGGCGCGGCGAGCCGAGCGCGAACGTGAACACCATCTGCCCGCGGTTCAGTTGCTTGCGCGCGCCGGTGATCAGCCCGGCCTCGTAGAGCTCGACCATGCCGTCGACCAGCATCTCGGTGTGCACGCCGAGGTCCTTCACGCCGGCGTCCTTCAGCATCGAGCAGACCGCGTTCGGCATGCCGCCGATGCCGATCTGCAGGCACGCGCCGTCCTCGATCTCGGCCGCGATCAGGCGCGCGACGGTCTTGTCCACCTCGGTCGGCGGCGCCGCAGGCAGCACCGGCGTCGGCGCGCCGTCGCCGGCGATGACGCAGTCCACCTCGCTCGCGTGCACGCCCTCCTCGCAGCCGAACACGCGCGGGAAGGCGGGGTTCACCTCGATCACGAGCTTCGTCGCGCGCTCGGTCATTGCCTTCAGGTACGTGACGGCGGCGCTGAAGTTGAAGTAGCCGTGCTCGTCCATCGGCGCGGTCTGGATGCAGGCGACGTCGACGCGCTCGATGAAGCGGCGGTAGTAGTCGGGCGACTCGCCGAAGTTCATCGGGATGTAGTGCGTGCGGCCGGCGTCGTGCGCCTTGCGATCGGCGCCGCTGAAGTGCCACGCGAGCATCTGGAAGCTCTCGCCCGTCGCGTCCGCCTCGAGCACGGCGCGCGGCTTCAGCGCGAGCCCGCCGCGGATCTTCACGCCGCGCAGCGCGCCCGCGCGCGCCGCCAGCGCGCGGTCGAACACCACCGGCTGGGCGCCGTTGATGCCGTAGTCCACCCAGTCGCCGGACTTCACCAGCGACGCGGCTTCTTCGGCGGAGACGACGGGCGGCTTGGAGAACGAAGGCAAGCGTCAGCTCCTGATGGCGACGAGTCGGATCGCGTCCTCGGGGCACGCGTCGACGCACAGCCTGCACGCGTGGCAGTCGTCCGGCTTCACCACGAACGCCTGCTTCCAGCCGTGGGCGAAACCCTTGAGGCGCCCGAGCAGCGAGAGCGCGCTGCGCCGTTCGCGCGGCAGCACGCCCAGCTCGAACACGTCGTAGGGGCAGACGCGCAGGCAGTCGGCCTTGCCCTCGCAGCGGTTGGGGTCGATCTCGGGCGCGACGCGCCCGGGCTCGCCCTTGCATTCGGGGGCGCTCACGCGAGCAGCTCCGGCGCGATCTTCGCCTGGTTCAGGAACTTCGTGAACGGATCGCGCGCGGGATCGCGTTGCCACTCGTACTCGGTGATGTCGGCGATCTGCTGCGCGACGGACGCGCCGAACAACTGCGCGATCACGGCGAGCGCCATGTCGGTACCGGCGGAGACGCCCGACGACGTGACGTAGGCGCCGTCCTTCACCCAGCGCGCCTCGCGCTCCCAGGTCGTCTTCGGCCCGCTCGCGATGGTCACGTCGAAGAACTGCTTGTTGGTCGTGGCGCGGCGCCCGTCGAGCAGGCCGGCCGCGGCGAAGAGCGCGGAGCCCGTGCAGACGGACATCGCCACCTCGCACTGCGGCGCGCGCGCGCGCAGGAAGCCGAGCATCGCTTCGCTCTTCAGCTGCGGGAACGTGCCGACGCCCCCGGGCACGAGCAGCAGGTCGAGCTTCGGCGCGCTCGCGAACGAGTGCTCGGCGACGGTGCTCGGTCCGGGGGACGAGCGCACGGGGCCCGCCTGCTCGGCGACCGTGACGATCTGCAGCGCGGGGCCGAGGCAGCCGAACATCTCGAGCGGCCCGTAGAGATCGAGCAGCTCGAACTGCGGGTAGAGGACCGCGCCGAGCGTGCGCGGCTTGGGGTCGGACATCGGAGACTCCGGGGCGCAAGAGGGGGTCGGGCGCGGATCCTACCGCGCGGGGGAAGCGGGGCACCGCGCTCCTCCAGTCCGGCCGGCAGGGGCTCGCATTCTCCGTCGGAGAGCTCCTGCGGCGCTGCGGGCGCGACGGTGTGTTCGCATTACCGAGTTGTAACGCGGATGGCACGTTCGATCCGAGGTGCATCCGTATCATTCGGTTTCTGCAGCTCGATTGCGCCCGAACGATCGGGTCGTCGTTCGACCGAGTTCCGGAGGGGGCCGTGACGCTTCGCGATGCCGTGCTCGATGTGATCGCGACCGTTGCCGACAGCGACGAGGTTCGCACGCGCCCGGACCTCGACTTGTTCGGCGCTCGCGTTTTGGATTCGCTCCAGACGGTCGAGCTGATCGTCCGACTCTCGGATCAATTCGGCTTCCCGCTGTCACCCGCGGAGTTCGACCGGGCTGCGTGGGCGACGCCCAATCGCATCGTGACCGACGTCGAGCGCCGCGTCGCGGCCGTCGGTCACTAGCGAAGACGCACCGCTCCCGTGGAACCCGCACCGCCCACGGCTGCCCCGCGCGCGAAGCTCGGCGCCGTGGCGTCCGCGCTGGCGGCGCTCGCAGTCGCGTTCGCCCTGGCGGCGCTGCTCTGCTTCGCGAGCGCGGCGCGGGTTCGCCGCGACGTCGTTCGCATCGCGCCGCTGATGGTCGCCGCGAAGACCCAGGGCACGCTGCTCGCGCGCGAGGCGATCGCGCGCCGCGATCTCCTCGTCGTCTACGGAAGCTCGGAGCTCGTCCGCCCGAGTGCGAATCGGGCCGGCGAATTCTTCGCGTCGCTTCCGACGGGCTTCGCCGCGTTTCCGATCGGAAACCGCGGCGTGCCTCCCCTCGTCACGCTCGAGCGCATCGCGCCGCTCGGCGATCGCCTTCGCGGCCGGAAGATCGTCGTGGTGGTCACTCCGCCCACCTTCCTCGCGGCACCGGGCCCACAGGACAGCGCCGGCTATCTCGGAAATGCGTCGCGCCTCCAAACGTACGAGACGCTGTTCGGGACGGAGCTCGACCGAGACTGGCAGCGCCGCATCGCGCGGCGATTGCGCGAAATCCCGCAGATCGCGGCGGACGACTCGTTTCTCGCGAGCGCCCTCGCGGTGCTCGCGAGCGATGGCGAGATCGCTCGTACGGCCGAGCCCGTCGTTCGCTGGCTCGGCCGCTTGGAGGCGGCGACGCTCGCGCTCGCGGACGAAGCCGCGATCCTGCGCCTGCGGGTGGGTGAGGCCCCCAGCGGGGCCGCGCATGCACCGATCGACTACCCGGAGCTGCTTCGACGCGCCGAGGCCGACTACGGGGAGTCCGTTCGCGGTCATGCCTTCGGATTCGTCCCGCCGCAGTGGGCGAGTCCCGCGCATCTCGCGCGCATGCGGGGAATCACCTCGAATGCGCGCTTCCTCTCGAGACTCGCAGCGTCGCCGCGGTGGGGAGATCTCGACCTGCTGCTCGAGCTGATCGAACGCGAGGGCGGCGACGCGCTGCTGATCAGCCTGCCCTTCGCCGGCGCCCACGCGGACCACACCGGCATCTCGCGGTCGGCCCGCGGCGTCTACTACGCGCGCATCCGCGAGCTCGCGAGCCGCCACCGCGTTCGCTGTCGAACGCTCGAGTCGCTCGAGTACGAGCCGCTCTTCTTCCAGGATCCGTTCGGACACCCGAGCCCGAAGGGATGGCTCTTCCTGGATTCCATGCTCGACGAGTACGTCCATGACACCCTCGACTGAGCTCGGGCGGTTCGCGCTTCGAGCTCTCTACTACCTGGCGGTCCTCTGCGCGTTGAGCGTCGTTTCGATGCACCGGGTCGGTCGGCACCCGAGCTTCGTTTATCAGGGATTCTGATGCGCAAAGACTTCCTCGCCGCGGTGGAACATTGGGCGCGAACGACGCCCGAGGGGGCCGTGCAAGAGTCGGACGGGCGCGTCCTCACGTATCGCGAGTTGCTCGCCGGCGCTCACGCCGTCGCGAGGCATCTCGCCGAGCAAGGCGTGCGACCGGGCACCCCGATCGTCGTCAACGCGCACAAGGAACCCGAGGCGCTGATGGCGTTCGTCGGTGCCGGGTTGGCGGGGCACCCCTACGTACCGGTGGACTCCGGCCTGCCGGACTCGCGCCGCGCGCTGATCGAGGAATCCGCGAAGAGTCCGCTGACGCTCACGCCGGAGCTCGTGGCTCGCGCCGCCGCGCGAGGCGGGTCGGCGCCGCCCCGCGCGCGTTCCGACGACGATCTCCAGTACGTGATGTTCACCTCCGGCAGCACGGGCCGACCGAAAGGCGTGCCGATCCACCGCGGCAACCTGCGGGCCTTCCAGGACTGGCTGCTCGAGGAGCAGCGACTCGCGCCGAGCCGTGAGCGGATTCTCGACCAGGCCGTCTACTCGTTCGACCTGTCGATCATGAGCGTGCTCCCCGCGATCGCGTCGGGCGGCACGCTCGTCAGCGTCTCGCGCGAGGACCTCGCCGACTTCGGGCGCTTGTTCCGCGTGCTCGCCGGGTCGCGCATCACGGTGTGGGTGTCGACGCCGAGCTTCGCCCAGCTCTGTCTTCACGAGCCGAAGTTCGGCGCGCACATGCTGCCGCACCTCCGCCGCTTCTTGTTCTGCGGCGAGACGCTGCCTGCTGCGACGGCGCGCGCGCTGCTCGAGCGATTCCCCGCCGCTTCGGTCTGGAACACGTATGGCCCCACCGAGGCGACTGTCGCGGCGACGTCCGTCGAGATCGACCGCGCTTTGCTCGACCGCTTCGAGTCGCTCCCGATCGGACGCGCGCGTGGCGACGGCCCGGCGCACATCGTCACGCCGGAGCTCGCACCGGCGCGCAGCGGCGAACGCGGGGAGATTCTGATCTCGGGCCCGCAGGTGAGCGCCGGATACTTCGAGGCGCCGGAGCTCACGGCACGCGCCTTCCTCGATTGGCGCGGGACATGGTCCTATCGCACGGGCGACCTCGGTCGTGAGCAAGACGGCTTCCTGTTCTTCGACGGGCGACGAGACGACCAGATCAAGTTGAACGGCCACCGCATCGAGCTCGGCGACATCGAGGCCAACCTCGTCGCGCTTCCGCACGTACTCGCCGCCGCGGTCGTCGTCGTGAGACGAGCGGGCGCGCCCGATTCACTCAGCGCCTTCGCCGTGCTCGCAAGCCGCGACGGCGGAGCGGAGGACCCGGGGCCTGCACTCAAGCGAGCACTCGCAGCGCGAATTCCGGGATACATGCTGCCCCGGCGCGTACGCGTGATCGAGCGGCTGCCGATGACGCCGAACGGAAAGGTCGATCGCAAAGCGCTGCTCGAGATGAGTCGCTAGCCGCGATGCTCCCGTACACCGATCTCCCGTACTTCGTCGTGATTCTGGTCGTCGCGCTGCCGACGCTCGTCTTGGGGATGCTCGGGCGCGCCCGAGCCGTCTCGATCCTGGTGGCCGCAGTGCTGATGGCGTGCGTGCATCACGGAAGCTTCGACGCCGCGCCAGCAGCCCAGGTCGGCGAGCTGGGCGCCGTCGCCGCCTTCGCCGTGTTCCAGCTCACGCTGGTCCTCGGCTTCGCGCAGGTCAGGAGTCGGACCCGGTCGCGGACCGCCTTCGTCCTCGCGATCGCCGCGAGTCTCGCGCCGCTCTTGACGGCGAAGCTCGGCCTCTGGCTTCGGGTCGGCGGTCCGGCGGGTTTCGTCGGCATCTCGTACGTGACGTTCCGCGCGCTCGACGCGCTGATTTCCGTGCAGGACGGTCTCCTCGCCCACCCGCGCCCGCAGACGCTGCTCGCCTACCTGTTCTTCCCGGCCTCGATCTCCGCCGGACCGATCGACCGCCATCGGCGCTTCGCCGCGGATTTCGAGGGCCGCCCGGCCCCGCGCGAGTTCTTCGCGCTCGTCGAGAAAGGCGTCGGCCGCCTGTTCGACGGGCTGCTCTTCAAGTTCGTGATTGCGGCGACGCTTCAAGATGCGCTGGATCCGCTCGAATCCGCCGAGAGCGTGCTCGGCGTGGTCGCCTACATGTACGTCTACTCCGCGTTCCTCTACTTCGACTTCGCGGGCTACAGCGCCATCGCCGTCGGCGTCAGCCACTTCTTCGGCGTGCGCACGCCCGAGAATTTCGATCGACCCTATCTCGCCATCGACATCGCCGACTTCTGGAACCGTTGGCACATCAGTCTCTCGACCTGGTTTCGCGACCACGTCTACATGCGCTTCGTGATGGCGGCGACGCGGGGACGTTGGTTCGGCGGGAATCGCTACGTCGCATCTTCGGTCGGATTCCTGATCACCTTCGGTCTGATGGGCGCCTGGCACGGAACGGGCATCCGGTTTCTCGCGTACGGGGTCTATCACGCGCTGCTCCTGATCGGTCATCAGGGGGTCGTGCGCTGGCGCAAGGGGCACCCGGAGCTCGTCCGCTCGCGCGCTTGGGAGTGGCTCGGCCGCGTCGCCACGCTCAACGCGGTGTGCTTCGGATTCCTGATCTTCTCGGGTCGACTCGGCTGACGCGCCTACCGCGCGCGGGCGGCCCGGTGGGCGCGCCAGAACGGAATCGCGAGCGCGCTGAAGAAGACCGCCTGGAGGAGCCCCATCGCGAAGCCGCGGCCGTTCGGGCTGGCCTCGCTCCACACGAGGTGCGAGAGCGCGACGTAGTGCAGATAGAGCGCCGTCGCGCGCGGGATCCAGGGCCGCTGCGTCCAGTAGGCCCATGCGCCCACCCCGAGGATCGCCCAGTGCAGCGGCGCGGTGAGCAGCGCTGCGCGGCCGCGCAGCTCGAAGCCGAGCCACACCTCGACGTCGCGCACTTCCGGCAGCGTGAAGTCGCGCACCACGAGGAACGCGACGCCGAGCGCGCACAGCGCGGCCATCGCGGTCATCCAGGGCGGGCGAGCGGGCGAGACGGCGGCCATCGCGGTGTCCTCGGCGCGATCCTACGCGATGCGGGGCCGCAGCCGCGCACGCGTTCGCGGAGGAGGGGGCCGCGGCGTCACTCCACGCGCTCCATCACGAACTCGCTCACCTGCTCGAGCTGCTCGACGAAGTCGGGCGAGTGCTGCGGGTCGAAGCGCAGCCCGTACGCCACGCCGCTCGGCGTCTCGACGCGGTGGCGGATCTCGGCCGCGAACATGAAGAGCGTGTCGCGGCCCGGCAGCTCGAAGCGGATCTCGAGCACGTCGTGGGCGTAGAGGATGCGGTCGGCGTCGGCCTTGAGGCGAACGCGCAGACCGCCCACCGAGACGTCGAGGATCGTGCCGATCAGCTCGTGCGACTCGCCCCGCGCCTGGGCGAACACGGCCACCGCCACGTCTTCCTCTGCGCGCAGCTCGGCCCGGAACGCGTTGCGCCGTCCGATCAGGTTCAGATAGGCGCGCGCCATCTCGCGCTCCTCGTCGCTGCGGCGGAAGAGCTCGAAGCCGTAGGTGCGATGGGCCTCGGATTCGCCGCGCGACACGACCTTGGCCGCGAGGGCGATCGCGCTGCGGATCGCGGGAGAGCTCACCGAGAGCTTCGCCATGTCGCCGAGCGCGAAGCGTGGGGCTCCCTCCTGGTGGAAGCGCACCGACGTGCCGCGCGGGCTCGCGTCCACGACCTCGCCCACGACCACCGTGCCAGCCTCGGGCTGGACGGCGATGCGCAGCGGCTGCGGCCCCTGCGCCAGCGCGTGCTCCACCCGCGCGACGAGCTCGCGCAGGCTGATCGGCTTGGTCAGGTAGTCGTCCGCGCCGGCGGCGAGGGCGGCGAGGATGTCCTCTTCCTGCGTGCGCGCGGAAACGACGAGCGCGGGGATGCTGCTCAGCACCGCGTCCCGCTTGACCTGCTTGAGAAGCTGCAGGCCGTCGAGCTCGGGCACCATCGTCTCGATCAACATCAGGTCCGGGCGCGCGGCGCGCAGCGTCTCGAGCGCCTCGAGCCCGTTCGCGACGTGGAGCACCTCGTGGCCGGCGCGGCCGAGGCGCACCTTGAGCATTTCGGCCGTCACGCGGTTGTCTTCGACGAGCAGGATCAGCGCCACGTCACGCCCTCCGCGCGCCGGCGCCGGGCGCGGGGGCGGGCGCGACGAGGCCGGTGCGCTCCATGCGCCCCCAGGAGAGATCGCGGCGGAAGTGGTGGTAGAAGCCGGTCACGCGCCACGCGGAACAGAGCGGGCGCAGCGCGACGGCTTCGACGAGCGCCGCCGAGGCGAGCGAGAGCAGTTGCCACGCGCCGCGGTAGCGGCGGAACGCGAGGTCGTCGAGGAGGACGGCGAGCACGGAGAGGAACACGGCGTAGAGGATCGCCGCAGAGAAGAACGCGTGGACGACGTGCACGTTCAAGGCGCCGAGCGCGTAGCTGAGCGGGACCACCACGAAGCCGAAGACTTCGACCACCGGGCCGAACATCTCGAACGCGAGCGCGTAGGGCATCGCGAGCATGCCGACCGAGCCGTAGCGCGGGTTGAACAGCATCACGCGATGCCGGCTGAGCGAGTCGATCAGGCCGCGCTGCCAGCGCACCCGCTGTCGCCGCAGCACGGCGAGGCTCACCGGCGCCTCGGTCCAGCACACGGGCTCCGGTACGAAGCCGATGCGGTATGGGCGCCCGCGCTCGCAGAGCGAGCGATGGAGGCGCACCACGAGCTCCATGTCTTCGCCGACCGAGTCCGTCGCGTAGCCGCCGGCGTCGAGCACGGCGCGCTTCTCGAACACGCCGAACGCGCCGGAGATGACGAGCAATCCGCCGAGCGACGCCCAGCCCATGCGTCCGAACAGGAAGCCCCGCAGATACTCGACGACCTGGATGCGCGGCAGCAGGTCGCGCGACAGCGCGACGTCGACGATGCGCCCGGCGCGAAGGCTCGAGCCGTTGGCGATGCGCACGGTCCCGCCCACGGCGACCATCTCGTCGGGGTGGTCGTGGAAGGGGCGCACGACGCGCAGCAGCGCCTCCTCCTCCAGCACCGAGTCGCCGTCGATGCCGCAGAAGAGCGGGTAGCGCGAGACGTTCAGGCCCGCGTTCAGCGCGTCGCCCTTTCCGCCGTTCTGCTTGTCCACGACGACGAGATCGGGAAAGCGCAGCGACTCGTAGATCGCGCGGATCGGCTTCGACGCGACGCGCTCGTCGAAGCCGCGCTTCGCGGGATAGAGCTCGAAGCGCTCGATCAGCCGCGCGAGCGTCGCATCGGTCGAGCCGTCGTTGACGACGAGCACCTCGAAGCGGGGGTAGCGGAGCTGAAGCAGCGACTGAACGGTCTCGGCGACGTTGGCCTCCTCGTTGAACGCCGGGACGATGACCGAGACGGGCGGCATGAGCGGCGACTGCATCAGCGCGCGCAGATCGCTCGCGTGCACGCCGGCGGTGTCGCGGCGCGTGGTGCGGAAGCCGAGCAACACGAGCGCGAGGATCAGCGTGTTGAGCACGAGGAAGTAGAGGAGCACGACCTCGTCCGCGAGGCGGATCGCCGAGTACGCGAGCGCTTGCCAGGACGCGTCCATCAGGCGGCCAGCGGCGCGCGGCTCGTGCGCTGCAGCACGTAGTGCGCGACGTCCCGGCGCCGCTCGTCGCCGTCGGTGGTGGCCTCCGCGAGCGCGGCGCGCCCCGCGCGCCCGAGCTCCGCGAGCGAGGAGGCGGCGTTGAAGCGCACCCACCAGACGGGGTCCGCCATGGCCTCGCGCAGGACGGGGACCGCCTCGATCGCGCCGGCGGCGCCGAGGCCGGTCGCGGCCTGGCAGCGCACGGGCCAGGCCGGGTCGCGGATCAGCGCCGCGAACGCGTCCGTGAAGCGCGGGTCGCCGATCGCGGCCGCCGCCTTCACGGCCTTGGTGCGCAGCTCCACGTCGGGTGCCGCGGTGAGCTCGAGCAGCAGCTCGCTCGCGAGGGGGTCACGCAGCGCGCCGAGCAGCTCCACGGCCGCGCTGCGCACGCCCTGGCTCGGAGCCGCGCGGGCGTGGCGCACGATCTCGAGCACCGCATCCGGCGCCGTGTCGAGCAACACCTCCTGGACGCGGCGCACGACGCCGGGTGCCGGATCGTCGAGCAGCCCGAGCAGGCCGCGCACCGCCTCGGCCCCGCCGATTTCGCCGATCGCGCGGACGCAAGCGAGGCGCACGGCGCGATCGCGGTCGCGCGCGACGCGCTCCAGCAGCGCCGGCAGCGCGGTGCGCACGCGCAGCAAGCCGAGGTTCTTGGCCGCCGCAGCGCGCGCGAGGGAGCGCACGCTGCCGAGCCGGCGCCGCTCGGCCGCTGCGACGCCCAGCTCGCCCGCGAGCTGCGCGACGCGCTCGCGCTCCTCGCCGCGCAGATCGAGGGCGAGCTGCAGGAGCATCGGCAACAGCACCGCGAGATCCCCGGGCCGGAGGCTCGCGAGCAACAGCGAACGCTGATCCGGGTCGTCGATGCTCGCGGCCAGCAGGGGCAGCAGCGCGTCGGTCCGCCGCGCGCGCCAGCGCAGCTGCGCCGAGATGAACAGGTGGCGCACGATCAGTCCGACGAGGGCGAGCGCCCCGCCGAGCAGCAGGCCGATCACCGCGAGCACCAGCAGCTCGTAGAAACGCGCGCTCAGCACGGGGGACCGCCACGCCCGGGCCGGCGTCCGCGCGCGTGTGCACCGGGCTCACCCGCGAGCCGCCTTGCCGGCGTCGGCGACGACCCCCCCGCGCGCATTCCTCCCCCACCGCGACGCCGGACGAGCCGGGCCCCTAATGAATTGCAACGCGCGTGCCACGGCGCGCGCAGCGCTCGCGGGCGGAATGCCGCGGGCGCCGTTCAAGCTGCGCCGCGCCGTTTCAAGCTGAAACGCGCGCGCCGCTCGTCAGGCGCCGCTCGCAGGCGGACGGAACACTCGCTTCGTGCTGGCGGGATGCTGCGCGAGCTTCTCGGCGGGGCGGATCGGTCGGCGCACGAGCTCGCCCCCGCAGTTCGGGCAGCGCCCAGCGAGCGGCCCGTCGGCGCAGTCGCGACAGAACGTGCACTCGAACGAGCAGATGCGCGCCGCGAGCGTGTCGGGCGGCAGATCGCGGTCGCAGCGTTCGCAGCCTGGCCGCAGCTCGAGCATGGATCTTCCTCCGTCCCGCGGCGCACCGCCGAGCGGCATCACTTCTTCTTCGGCCGCCGCTCGCCGTTCGCGATCTCGAACACGCGCATCAGCGCGCGGTGCACGATGCGCGCCGTGTCGGGGCCCGCCGACACCACCTCGCCGTAGCTCGGCTCTGCGCTACCGGTGATCCAGGGCTCACTCGCGTCCCACTCGCTGCGCGGAATGATGTAGCCGAGCGAATCGTTGGCGAGGTTCACCATCATGTTCACGCGGCCGCGCATCGCGCTGCGCAGCGGGGGCGTCTCGACGGGGGCGACGCGGATGTCGGCGCCCGGCGGGTTCTCGATGCCGCCGACCGCGATCTCCGGATAGAGCTCGCCGGGCACGCACGCGATCCAGAGCTCGCCGATGCGCACGAGCGCGACCTCGCTGGCGCTCTCCCAGCCCCAGCGCAGGTCGACGTCGCGATCGAGTACGCCGAGCGAGCCGGCGAGCAGCAGCGACCAGTTCGCGATGGGCACGTCGATGTCGCGCGCCAGCACCGAGATGCGCGGCGCCGCGACGCGCGCGAAGTCGCCGGCCGCGCGCGCGTCGATCACCGCCTCGGCGATCTGGTAGCCCTGCGCGCGCGCCTTCTGCTGCGACGGCTTCGTCACGAGGGCGCCGCTGCGCGGATCCATCACGCCGACTCTCGGCGGCGTCGTGATCAGGCCGCCGATGTTGCCGGTGAGCCACAGCGTCGTTCCGCCGAAGCCGGCCTTGTAGAGCGCGCGGTCGTAGACGAGCCCGGCGTCGAGGCCGCGCCGCGCCCAGCCCGCGACGTCGGCGCTGAGCTCGAAGTTGCGGTCCCAGAGCAGCTCGGGGTGGTTGCCGAAGTTGACGAGCGTGCCGAGCACGTCGTCTCCGCCGGCGCGCGTCACCAGCGCGACGCGCAGGCCGTCGTCGATCACCTCGGGCTTGCGCGTGTCGACGGTGCCGATCCGGCGATCGCGCCCGCGGATCTCGACGACCGAGATCTCCGCGGGCTCGAGGCGGCGCACCGCCTGCGCGAGCGCCGTGCCCATCTGCTGGCGCAGGAATTTCAGGTAGCCGTCCCCGATGCCGCTGCGCAGCCGCGAGCGGCCCCAGAGGCCCTGCGTGTCGGGCCCCTGGTGGTTGTGCGTCGCGTGGACGAGCACGTAGTCGAGTCCGAGCTCCTTCGCGTAGACGGCGCGAACTCTCTCGACGAACGAGTGCGAGAGGCCGACGACGTCCGCAGCGACGATGCCGACCCGCGTCGTGCCGTCGTCGAACACCGCCGCCACCGCCTCGAGCTCGTCGTGCACGCCCGCGGCCGGGCGCGCGCTCTGGAAGCCCGCCATGTACACCGCGTCGAAGCGGCCGTTGGCGTTGCGGTCGAAATAGCGGTCGATCCCCTCGTCGTAGCGCCCGTCGCCGTCCACGTCGGTCCACGCATCGGCGACGACGGGTGTGATCGACGCGCGGCCGAAGCCCGCGCGCAGCGGCGGCTCCGCGGCGAACGCGACGCCCGCCACGGCGAGCGTCGCGCACGCTGCGAGCACCGCGGCGGCGCGGCGCCGCGAGCGCGACGGGACTCGACGAGGGCTCAGATCAGGACCGGCGCACGCCGCACGTTCACGGGAATCGCGCTCTGCCGCGCCATGCCCGTGATCGGATCGAAGCCGACCTCGTTCGAGATCAGCGCGTTCGTGGACGAGCCGATCTCGCGCACTTCCTTCGGGTTCGCCGAGGGATCGCCCCACGCGTGCGCCATGGAGACCACGCCCGGCGGGATGTCGTCGGCCGCCTCCGCGACGCCGAAGATGCGCCCGTGGGCGGACGCGATCTCGAGCACGTCGCCGGAACGCACGCCGAGCTCGTCGAGGTCGGCGGGGCTCATGAATGCCGGGTTCGTGGTGCCACCCTTCCTGCGCGACTCGCTGAGCTCGCGGCCCGACGAGTTGTAGACCTGGCGCAGTCGGCGGCTGATCAAGCGGTGCGTGAACGTTTCCGCGAGCGACTCGCGGCGCACCTCGGCGAGCTCTTCGACGATGCCAGCGGGCGTCATCTCGAAGCGCTTGTCGCAGCCCGGGTCGGCGGGCGCGACGACCTCGGCGACCGGGTAGACCGTGCCGCCGCGGTGCTTGCGTACCTCGCTGAACGGAACGCGGCCGCCCTTCAGCATGCATTCGAGCACGGCATCCTTGCTCGGCTTCGCGTCGAGCGGCAGCTCGCCGCCGGCGAGCTTGATCTTCGTGCCGAGGCGCGCGGCCAGCTCCCAGTAGAGCTCCCACTCTTCGATCGCCTCGGAGCCTTCGGGCGGCTCGACGATCGCGGGCGTGTAGTGCGTGTACGGCAGCTCGTACCACGTGTCGCACAGGATCGGCACGTCGGCGCGCTCGAGGCACATCTTGCCGGGCAGCACGTAGTCCGCGTGCTTCGCCGTCGCGGCGCGCTTGATGTCGATGCACACGAGCAGCTCGAGCGCGTCGATCGCCTTCACTGCCTTCTGCTGATCGGGCCAGGCGACGAGCGGATTGCCGCCGATCACGAACAGGGCCTTCACCTGGCCCTCGCCTTCGAGCAGGATCTCGTCGCTCAGCGCGGCGCTCGGCATCTCGCCGATGATCTCGCCGAGGTTGCGGACGCGGCTCCGCGGTCCGTGGCCGAACATCGGGAACGGGCCGGAAGGCTGCGCCTTCTTCGGCGTCGGCGGCGTCAGGATGCCGGGGTTCGGCACCTTCTCGCCCGCGCGGTTCACGCGCCCGCAGATCATGTTGAGCGCGACCACGAGGTGCTCGGTGAGCGTGGGGTGCGGCGACATGTCGGGGCCCGTGCCCGTCACGGCGATGCCGCGCTTCGCCTTCGCGAAGGTGCGCGCGGCGTCGAGGATCTGCTGCTTCGGGAGATGCGTGCGCTGCGCGACGTAGTCGAGGTCGAACTCGCTCACCGCGCGGTGGAGCTTGTCGAGGCCGTTCATCCACTGCTGGCAGAACGCCTCGTCGTGGAGCTTCTCGTCGAGGATCACGCGCAGCATGCCGGCGAGGAACGTCGGGTCCTCGCCCGGCCGGATCTGGAGGTACAGATCCGCTCGGCGCGCCATGTCGGTGCGGCGCGGGTCGACGACGATCAGCTTCATGCCGCGCGCCTTGGCGTCGCGCAGCTCCTTCACCGGATTCCACGGGGGCGTTCCCCCGAACGGCGCGAACTGCGACACGATGGGGTTGTTGCCGATGTGCATCACCACGTCGCTCTCGTGGAAGCCGTGCATGCCCGCGAGCCAGTTGCCCGCCCGCGACACCGAGATGGCCTTGCTCGGCTGGTCGATCGTGACGCTCGTGTAGTAGGACTCGGAGCCGAAGCCCTTGTGCCACGCCTTCGAGACCGCGAGCGCCGCCGAGTTCTGGAACGCGTACGTCCCGCAGTAGCTCGCCACCGCGCGCTTGCCGTGGGCGTCGGCGATCGCCTTCACCTTCGCCGCGATCTCGTCGAGCGCCTGGCGCAGGGAGATCTCTTCATACGAGCCGTCGGCCAGGCGCTTCAACGGGCGCTTGATGCGCTCGGGATGCGCGTGGGCCTCGGGCAGCTGGCGGCCCTTGATGCACGAGTAGCCGCCGTAGATCGGGTCGCTCGCGTCGCCGCGGACCGCGACCGCCTTGCCGTTCTCGACGTCCACCTCGAACGCACAGTAGTTGTGGCAGAAGCGGCAGTACGTCTTGTGGGTCTCGACGGCCATGGACTCTCCTCGGGCAACGGAAGTTGCCGGGTTTGAGGCGGCGTAGTTTACGCTGTGGGGAACGGCTGCCGCGATGCGATTTCGCGGGGGCGACGGGATCGAGAGCCAGCGCGAGCGAGCGACCGCACGGTCCGGGTGAGCCCGGCGCGTCGCGGCCCGCCGGCGGACGCCGAGCCCGAACGACCGAGGAGACACCGTGAGCGCAGCCTTCGACTTCCTCGACCCCGAGCTCTCCGGAAAACCCTACGCGGCCTATGCGCAGTTGCGCCGCGAAGCGCCCGTCTATCGCGACCCGCGCACCGGCTTCGTGCTGCTCACGCGCTACGAGGACGTCCGGCGGGTGCTGCTCGACACGGAGACCTTCAGCAGCGCGCGCGGCGGAACGGGGCCCGCGCCTTCGCCGCGGCAGGAGCGCATGCGCCGCCTGTATCTCGACAAGGGCTGGCTGCCCGCACCGACCCTCGCCGCCTACGACGACCCTCGTCACCGCGAGATCCGCGAGGTGTTCACCCAGGCGTTTCGCGCCGGGCGCATCAAGCAGCTCGACGGCTTCGTGGAGCGCACCGCGCGGGAGCTGGTCGCGGCGTTCGCACCGCGGGGCGCGTGCGAGCTGGTGAGCGAGCTCGCGGTGCCGCTCCCCCTGATCGTGATCGGCCAGCAGATGGGCGCGCCGCGCGAGGACATCTGGCGCATCAAGGCGTGGACGGATGCGTGGATCCAGCGCCTCGGCATGATGCAGACCGAGGACGAGGAGCGCTGGAGCGTCGAGCAGGAGATCGAGGCGCAGCACTACTTCCAGCGCATCTACGAGCGGCTGCGCGCGCATCCCGACGACACGGTGCTCTCCGATCTCGTGAACACGCCGATGGGCGATCGCCCGCTGAACGACAACGAGCTGCACGCGCACATGATGGCCGACACCTTCGTCGGCGGCAGCGAGACCACCACGAACGCGCTCTCCGGCGGCGTGTGGCTGCTGTGTCAGTTCCCGGAGCAGTACGCCAAGCTCGCCGCGGAGCCGGAGCGCTACCTGCGGACCTTCGTCGAGGAAGTCGTGCGGCTCGAGTCGCCGGTGCAAGGGCTCTTCCGCGTGACGACGCGCGACGTGGAGATGCACGGCGTGACGCTCGCGAAGGGCACCACGGTGAACGTGCGCTACGCGGCGGCGAACCGGGACCCCGAGCAGTTCGAGAACCCCGACGCGCTCGATCTCGAGCGCAAGAACGCCGCGACGCATCTCGGCTTCGGCACCGGCACGCACCACTGCCTCGGCGCCCCGCTCGCGCGCCGCGAGCTGCACTGGGGCTTCGCCGCGTTGCTCGACCGAACACGGAACCTGCGCCTCGCGCCGGGAAAGAACGACTTCGCGATCGCGCCGAACTACTGCCTGCGCGCGCTGAAGCGGCTGCACGTCGAGTTCGACCCGCGCTGAGCGCGGCGCGCGAACCTAGTGTGCCGCGGCGTCGGCGGGCGGCGGCGGATCGGCGGCAGGGGCCGGTTCTGGCGGCGGCCCCGCCCCGACGTCGGGCAGGAGCGCGTCGAACAGATCGGCCGCAGGCGACTCCGCCGGTGCGGACGCGCTCGCCGACGCATCCGTCGCGACGCCTTCCGCCGCGGCGATCGCCGTAGGCGGCTCCGGCTCCTTCGGCTTCCACGGCGACGGCACGAACTTGGCGCGGCGCAGCTCGCGCCCCGCGGCGACGGGCACCCAGCCCGGGTAGTAGACGGGACTGACGACGCGCGCGCCGGTCTCGGGCTCGAACCCCGCCCACGCGACCCCGCTCGGCACGGCGAAGTCGCCCACCGGCTCGTCCTGCAGTGCGCGCTCCATGAACGCGGTCCAGATCGGCAGCGCGGCGCCGGAGCCGGTCTGGTCTCGCGGCATCGGCGTGCGGTCGTCGTTGCCGACCCACACGCCGGCCACGATCGCGGGCGAGAAGCCGATGAACCACGCGTCGCGGTTGTCGTTCGTCGAGCCCGTCTTGCCCGCGAGGTTCTGTCCGAGCGCGGAGGCGCGATGCGCGGTGCCGTACCAGGCCCGCACCGCCTCTCGCATCAGGTAGGTCGCGAGATACGCGTCGGCTGCGCGGATGCGGCCCTGGACGCGGCTTTCGGGCAGCTCGCTGGTGGGCAGGTCCTCGCGCAGTACCTCGCCGTTCGCGTCGACGACGCGGCGGATCAAGCGGGGATCGCGGCGCTTGCCGCCGCGGGCGAGCGTGCCGTAGGCGCTCGTCAGCTCGAGCAGCGTCACCTCGTTGGTGCCGAGCGCGATGCCGAGATCGCGACCGAGCGGCGACCGGATGCCGGCGCGCCGCGCGAAGTCGATCACCGCGTCCACGCCCACTTCGTCGACGAGCCGGATCGTCGCGTTGTTCAGCGAGCGCGCGAACGCCTCCGACATGATCACCGGTCCTTTGAAGCGGTTCGTCGCGTTCTTCGGGCGCCAGAGCTTTCCCGTCGCGGCGTCGCGGTGCTCGTACTGGTAGTCGTAGAGCGTCGCGTTCGGCGGATAGCCCGCCTCGAGCGCGGCGCCGTAACAAAACGGCTTGAACGCCGAGCCGGGCTGGCGGCGCGCCTGAACCGCGCGGTTGAAGCGGCTCGCGCCGAAGTCGCGGCCGCCCACCATCGCGAGCACCTCGCCGCTGCGCACGTCCACCGCGAGCAGCGCGCCTTCGGGCGCGGTCGCACGGCCCGCGCGCTTCGCGCGCTGCTCCGCTGCCGCGAGGCCGCTCTTCACCGCGGCGAGCGCCGCTCGCTGCAGGCGCAGGTTCAGCGTCGTCTCGATGCGCAGGCCGCCGCGCAGCACGGTCTCGGCGCCGAGCTCTTCGAAGAGCTGCTGGCGCACCTCCTCGACGAAATAGGCGGCCTCGGCGTAGGCGACCGGCGCGGGCGGAGGCGGCAGCACCGCGGGCCGATCGCGCAGCGCAGCCTCCGCGTCGGCGGCCGCGAGCCGGCCGGTCTCGCGCATGCGCGCGATCACCTGCCGGCGCCCGGCTTCCGCGGCCTCGGGGTTCGCATGGGGCGAGAAGCGCGACGGCGCGCGCGGCAGCGCCGCGAGCTGCGCGGCTTCGGACACCGTGAGCTTCGCGACGGGCTTGCCGAAGTACGTCTCCGCCGCCTCGGCGACGCCGTAGGCGCCGCTGCCGAGGTAGATCTGGTTCAGGTAGAGCTCGAGGATCGCGTCCTTGTCGAGCGCCCACTCGATGCGCATCGCGAGCGCGGCGTCCCGCAGCTTCCGGAGCAGGCTGCGCTCTGACGACAGGAACAGATTCTTCGCGAGTTGCTGCGTGATCGTGCTGCCGCCCTGCACGACGCCGCCCGCGCGGACGTTCGCGAGGGCCGCGCGCGCGAGCGCGACGGGATCGACGCCGAAGTGGTGGTAGAAGCCGTCGTCCTCGGCGGCGAGGAACGCGTCGCGCACGTGGGGCGGGATCTGGCGCAGCGAGACGAGTCGGCGGCGCTCCTCGACGAACGTCCCGATCGGCTTGCCGTGGCGATCCACCACGACGCTCGGCAGCGGCGGCCGATAGCGCGAGAGGTCGCCGATGCCCGGCAGGGACAGCCAGAACGCGGCCAGCGCGGCGCACGCGACCAAGCCCGCCGCGAAGGCGAACGGGTGGCGGCGCACGGCGTGGGGGAGGCGGAGGGGCATGGCTGGAAACCGGTGGGTGGCCGGGAGCCTATGGAAGGTGCGGCGCGTTTCCGCCCCCCGCCGGCGAATGCGAATAGTCTCAGGCGGCTACTTCGGCCCCGCATCCTTCGCCGCCTGGGCGAGCGCCTGCTCCGTGGGCGCGATCAACCCGGCCGCGCGCGGGTAGCCCGCGTAGTTCGCGACCGTAATCAGCACCTCGCGCACCTGGTCCGCCGTCAGCTCGCCGTTCTTCACGGCGGCGCGCGTCTGGATGCCGAACGTGTCCTTCTCGCCGAGCGCGGCGATGATGCCCATGATCACGAGCCGGCGGTCGCGCACGCTCAGCTTGTCCTCGCGCGTCCACACTTCGGCGAAGAGCTGCTCGAGCATCAAGTCGCTGAACGGCATCGCGCCCGGCGGCGGCGTGACGACGTCGCCGGCGTAGACCTTCTTCATCATCGCGACGCCGCGCTCGCGGCGACTGGGATCGGACATGGCCTGGGCTCCTTCCGAGACGCGCGAGTTGCTAGCGCGTTCCTGGCGTCGCCGTGGGGGTGCGCCCTAGCGCTTCGCGACGATCTCCGCGGCGCGCTCCACTTCGCAGAGCTCCGCCGTCGCCGGCACGAGGAAGCACTCCTCGCAGCCCGCGGACTCGAGGGCGTCGAGCGCCTGCTTCACCGCGTCCGGCGTCGCGCGATTCACCATCTTCGCCATCGCCTGCCCCGCGGCCTCGCCGAACACGCGCGTGTATTCGTAGACGTACTTCGAGAGCTTCGCCTGCGCGTCGCCGCTTGCGAGCGAGAGCCAGAAGCCGCCGATCCTTCGCGGAGGTGTCGACCGCCGCGCGGCGCGCCACGCCTCGTCGGCCATTTGCAGGAAGCGCGCGATCTCGCGCTTCTCGCCGTTGCCGCTCCACACGTAGACGCCGTCGGCCCACTGCGCCGCGCGCGCGAACGCCTTCGGGCCCATCACGCCGGCAAAGATCGGAGGGCCGCCGGCGCGCGACGGGCGCAGGCCGACGGGATCCGCGCCTGCGAACGGAGGCTCGCCGCGCCAGATCGCCCGCATGCGCGCGACCTGCTCGTCCTGGCGCTGGTGGCGCTGCGCGAACGAGGCGCCAACGGCGCGGTAGTCCGCCTCGCGGCCGCCGACGCCGACGCACACCTCGACGCGGCCGGGGCCGGCGATCGCGTCGAGCGTCGCGATCTCGTGCGCGGCGGCGACCGCGTCGTGCATCGGCAGCACGTAGAGCGTCGGCACGATGCGTACGCGCTGCGTGACGGCGGCCGCGGCGGCCATCGTGGCGCCCAGCGAGACCGTCGGGCCCGTGACGCGCTCGCCGCAGGAGATCGCGTCGAAGGGGCCTGCCTCGATGGCGCGCGCCCAGCCGAGGATCGCGGCGCGATCGAGCCCGGGCTTCATGTAGGGGAGGCAGACGCCGACTTTCATGGATCCCTCGCGAGGGAGCGCACTCTACTCGAGAGGGAATGGAGCGCGACGCGCCGGTTGCGGTAAGGGATGCGTCGGAGGACGAACTCATGACCGCATTTCGAGCTTGGCTGATCGCGATCGTCGCGATCGTATGGGTCTATACGGCACTGGTGATCCGCGACCACGGACCGAACTTGTTCCCGACCTTCTTCGGCGACATGGCGAAGCTCGGCTGGGCCGGGCAGTTCAACCTCGACTTCATGTTCATGCTGTCGCTGTCGGGACTGTGGGTCGCGTGGCGTAACCGCTTCAGCGGCGCCGGCATCGCGCTCGGCATCGGCGCCTTCTTCCTGGGTGCGCCGTTCCTGAGCCTCTACCTGCTCTATCTGCTCGCCCAGACGAAGGGCGACCTCCGCGCCGCGCTGAACCCGCCTGGGGTCTGACCCCATTCGGGTTCGACGCGACGAAAGCGCGCGGTCGCGATCGGTTGCGTCACTTGGCGCGCGCCTTGGCGAGGGCGTCGCGTAGCTCGCGCTTCAGGATCTTGCCCGCCGGGTTGCGCGGCAGCTGCTCGTGCTTCCACTCGACCACGCTCGGGATCTTGAAGCCCGCGATGCGCTTCGCGAGGTGCGCGCGCAGTTCCTCCTCCGCGAGCGACATGCCCGGGCGCAGGTGGATCGCCGCCGCGACCTCTTCGCCCAGGCGCTCGTGCGGCAGGCCGAACACGGCGCACTCGTACACCGCCGGATGCTCGTAGATCGCGGCCTCGACCTCGGCGCAGTACACGTTCTCGCCGGCGCGCAGCACCATGTCCTTCGCGCGGTCCTCGACGTACACGAAGCCTTCGTCGTCGATGCGCCCGATGTCGCCGCTGCGCAGCCAGCCGTCGACGATCGTCTGCGCGGTGGCCTCGGGCTTGTTCCAGTACCCGCGGATCAGGTGCGGGCCGCGGAACCAGATCTCGCCGACCTGCCCCGTCCCGAGCACGCGGCCGTCGGGATCGGTGACGCGCACCTCGACGACGGGCACCGTGCGGCCGGCGCTGGTGGGCTTGCGCACGTAGTCGTCGCCCGCGTTCTGCGGGCCGTACGCGTTCGTCTCGGTCATGCCGTAGCCGATGTTCGGGCGGCCCTTCCCGCCGAACGACTTGTCGATGCGGTGCACGAGCTGCGGCGGTGCGGGCGCGCCGCCGCCGCCGACGGAGACGAGGCTCGAGGTGTCGTATTTCCCGAACGCCTTCGACTCGAGCATGTCCCACGCCATCGTCGGCACGCCGACGAAGTTGGTCACGCGCTCGCGCTCGATCAGCTGCAGCGCGCGCTCCGGGTCCCACTTGTACATCATCACGAGCTTCGTCCCCGCGGCGAAGGACGTGAGCATCACCGCGACGCAGCCCGTCACGTGGAACAGCGGCACGGTGAGGATGAAGCACGTCGGATGCGTCTGCGCCTCCTTGTCCTTCGGGAAGCGCATCGCCTGCACCGCGGCGCGGCAGGCGAACGCGCCGAGCGACGACAGCACGGCGCGATGCGTCGAGACCGCGCCCTTCGGATGGCCCGTCGTGCCCGACGTGTAGAGGATCGTGGCGTCGTCGTCGTAGTCGATCGCCACCTCGGGCAGCGGCGAGCCGAGCTTCACGACGTCTTCGGCGCGATCCGTGCGCGGCGGCAGCGGCTTGCCCTCGCTGCGCACCGCGAGCGCGCGGATGTCGAGCCGCTCCATCGCGCCGGCGGCGCGCTCGATGCGGTCGAGATCGCCGATGAGCAGCTTCGCGCCCGAGTCCTCGAGCCCGTAGGCGACCTCGTCCGCCGTCCACCACGCGTTCAGCAGCACCGCGATGCCGCCCACCGAAGTGATCGCCGCGAAGGCCGCGATCCACTCGGGGTAGTTGCGCATGCCGATCGCGACGCGATCGCCCTTCCGCACGCCGTAGTGATGCACGAGCGCGTGGCCGATCGCGTCCACGCTCTCGGCGACGCGGCCGAAGGTCCAGCGCTCGTCCTCGTACACGATGAATTCTTGCGCGGCGCGCAGCTTCGCCAGCGCGAACAGCATGCGCATCGACGGCGGCGTGCTCTTGAACACTTTCATGCGCGTGCCGCGCACGTCGGCCTCGTTCACCTCGAACATGCCGCCCGGCCTGGTCAGCGCCGCAACCGCTTCTTCGTAGGGCATCGTCATGGTTCGTCCTCCGCCGCGAGGTGGAGCACTCTAGCCGCGCACGCTTTGCGCGCGCCCCGGAACCGCTCGGGCTCGCCTCGCCGGCCGCGGCCCTGCTGGGCGAGCGACCCGCCGTGAGCCCCGCACAGGCTGCCCTCGGCATCGCCGCGCACGCGGCGGGCCTCGCGCTCACGCACTGGGTGCAACTCTCCCGGGGGGCCGCGCGCACGGGTCGCTTCCTTCCCGGGCTCGGACGCTTGCGCTAACGCAGTCGCGGCTCGCACCGCACCGGAGGTCGCATGCGCGTTCGCCCGCTCTTCGTCTCGGCCGTGTCGCTCGCGTTCGTCGCATCGCTGGTCGCGTGCGGCAGCGACCTCTACGCCGGCATGCCGGACCACGTGAAGAAGCGGCACCTCGCGCTCGAGGGCGCGCCGAACTTCCGCGATCTCGGCGGCTACGCGACGAGCGACGGGCGCAGCGTGAAGTGGGGCCTGCTCTATCGCTCGGACAATCTCTCCCAGCTGACCGACGCCGATCTCGCCAAGGTCGCGGGTCTCGGCATCCGGCTCGTGTGCGACTTCCGCGCGAAAGTCGAGAAAGACGCCGAGCCGGATCGGCTGCCCGCCGCGGATCCGCCGCGCGTCGCGGAGCTCGCGATCGGCGCCGAGAGCTTCATGGTGAAGGACCTGCGCGAGCGCATTCAATCGGGCGATCTCGACGGCCTCGACCTGCGCGGGATGCTGATCGAAGGCAACCGACAGTTCGCGACGACCTTCGCACCGCAGTACGCCGCGATGTTCGAGCGCATCACGAAGCCCGAGAACCTGCCGGCGCTCGTGCACTGCACGGCCGGCAAGGATCGCGCGGGCTTCGCCTCGGCGATGATCCTCAGTGTGCTCGGGGTACCGCGCGAGACGGTGATGGAGGACTTCCTGCTCACCAACCACTACACGGCGGCGGCGACCGAGAAGCGCCTGCGCATGATCTGGATGTTCTCGCTGTTCCGCGCCGACACCGACGCGCTGCGCCCGCTGTTCGGCGTCGAGCCGGCGTATCTCGACGCGGCATTCGAGGCGATCGAAAAGAACTACGGCGACTTCGACCGCTATCGGCGCGAAGCGCTCGGCCTCGACGACGCCGAGGTCGCGGCGTTCCGGGCGCTCGCGCTCGAGTGAATCGCCGCCGCGGGCCGAGAGCGCTCTCACGCGTCCGCGGCAGCGCGCCTCAGCCTGGCGGGCCGGCACCCATCGCGGAGAGCACGTTCGCGCGCGAGCCGAGCGTGTGCGCGATGCCGGAAAGGAACGAGAACACGCGACCGACGAGCACGAAGTCGCTCGGCACGCGCACGACCGGATCCTGGCGGATCGCCTCGAACAGCTCGTCGGTCATCTCTTCGGTGAATTCACCCTCGAAGGCGCCCGAGTCGCTGCGGCTCATCATGCGCCGCGCGAGCAACAAGAACGTGTTGGTGTCGCCGGTCTTGGTCTGGAAGCCCAGCTCCTGGAAGGCGCGGATCATCGCGGACTCGTTCATCGTCATCATCGAGAACATCAGCTCGAACAGGCCGAGGCCGTAGCCGTCGGGCAGCTCCTTCGAGAGCCCGAAGTCGAGCACGATCAAGCGTCCGTCGGGCGTCACCATCAAGTTGCCGGGGTGCGGGTCGGCTTGGAAGAAGCCCGCCGCGAGGATCATGCGCACGTACACGCGCATCAGATCCTGCACGACGTCGGCGGGCGCGAGCCCCGCGGCTTCGAGCGCGGCCTTCTCGGTGACCTTGATGCCCGCGACCTTCTCCATCACGAGCACGCGGCTCGTCGAGAGCGCGTGGTGGATGCGCGGGATCCACACGCGCGGGTCGTCGGCGAACATCTCGCGCACGCGATCGCACGAAGCCGCCTCGCGGCGCATGTCGAGCTCCATGCCGATGTGCGTGGTGAGCTCGCGCAGCAGCGGCAGCAGCTCGAGCGGCTGCGGGTCGAAGCGCTCGTAGACGCGACAGGCGCGCTCCATGTTGCGCAGGTCGGTGCGCACGACGTCCTCGATGTCCGGGTACTGCACCTTGACCGCGACTTCCTCGCCCGAGAGCAGGCGGGCCGCGTGCACCTGCGCCAGCGAGGCCGAGGCGATCGGCGTCTCCGAGAACTCCGCGAACACCGCGCCGAGCGGCTGGCCCAGCTCGCGTTCGACGGCCGCCTTCACCACCGGGAACGGCTTCGCGGGTACGGCGTCGTGGCACTTCTTCAGCTCTTCCACGAACTCGGGGGGAAAGACGTCGGCGCGCGTCGCGATCGCCTGACACATCTTGATGATCACGCCGCGCATCGTGAGCGCGCAGTCGAGGATCCAGCCCGCCGCGATCTCGTGCTGGCGGCGCTTCGCGGCGGCGTCGGGCGCGCCGCGCCCGAGCAGCTTGCCCCAATACTCCGGGACCTTGTAGTGGAGCCACAAGCGCGCCGCGAGCGTGCCGACGCGGAGCGTGCGGCGGATGCGCGTGAAGACGTTCATCGCGGCGCCGGGGCCTACGCCGCGCTCTTCTCGAAGCCCGTGCGCGCGGGCGGCGTCCACTGCGTCTCGAGCGCGTCGAACTCTTCCTGCAGCGCGCGCGGGTTCGCCGCGGCCTGGATCGACTCGGCGAGGCCCGCGCGCACGTCCTCGCGCTGGTCGCGCGGCCGGTCGCGCGTGATCGCGTGGAGAATGCGGTGCAGCAGGCCGTCCACCACCTCGCGGCCGGCGATCGTCTTGCCGTCCACGGTGCGCAGCGTGCGCGCGCGCGTCTCCGACAGCGCAGTTCTCAGGTACTCGACGTGCGGCTTCTCGTCGCTCTGGATGTGGCGGACCATGTCGCCCGCTTCTTTCGGCTTCGCCGAGACCGCGGGATCCGAGAGCAGCTCGACGCCCCAGGCGAACGTGCCCTCCGCGAAGATCTCGACGACCAGCACCTGGGCCATCATCGACAGCATCCGCTCGAGCGTCGGGTCGAGCATCGGGAACGGGCGCTCCGGGGCGGGGCCGCGCTGCCCGGTGCGTCCCATCATGCGCATCATCACGTCGGCGGGGATCTTCGGCTTCTCGAGCGCGAGGTCGCGGGCCGCCTCCCACATCTGCTTGTGGCCGCCCTCCTCGCGCCAGCCCGCCTCGTCGCGCGCGTGCGCCTCGAACAGCCCGCGGCCGAGGTGGTCGAGGGCGGTGCCGTCGAGCGGCTCCACGAACTGGTCGGCGAGCACCGGCACCTTCACGTCGCGGATGATCGCGCCGAAGCCTTCGACGATGGAGATGATCGTCAGCGCGCGCACGACGGGGTCGCGCACGCCGTTCCGGAGCAGCAGCTTGGCCTGCGCGACGTTCGGGTACTGCGGCGGCATCAGCGCGCGCGGCACCTCGACGAGCGGCGCGCCCTCGCGCGCGAGCCGCGCCTGCCACGCGGCCACCGCGGGCGCGCGGTGCAGCGTGCGCGGCGAGCGATAGGCGCCGCTGGCGTCGAAGCCGCCGTGGCAGCGCACGCCGCCGGCGACCAGCGGGGCCTCGTAGGCGCCCGAGTCGAGCAGCTCGGCTTCGCTGAAGGTGAGGCGAGAGGCGTCGAAGAGCGGTGCGGTCGTCATGGACACCTGCATTCGGGGGCGCGGAGCGCCGACCTTAGCCGCGCCGGGCCGAAAGCCGAACGCTGCCGCCCGCTCGGCTCACCCCCGCAAGCGGGGGGACAGCCGGAGCCCGAGCCCCTGGGCGAAGCGGAGCGCGAGCGAAGGGCCCGGCGACGCGGGCGACGCCTCGCTCGAGGTCGCCGGCTCGCTGGGCGCGATGCGCAGGATCTCCGGGTCGAACGAGACGCCGAGGAACCCGCACACGCGGGCGAGCTCGGTCGGCAGGTGCGTCAGCAACGTCTCGTAGCGCAGCTCGATGCGCCGGCTGGCGTCGATCCGGCTCGCGATGCGCCTCCACGCGAGGTCCGACGCGCGCCGCTGCTCGAGGTCGGGCGCGCCGCCCGTCCGGGCCGAGGAACGCGCCACGTAGATGAAGCGCGCACTCGGCCAGAGGCGCAGCACGCGCTCGTAGTGCGCGTGGACCGCGACCCCGAAAGGCCCCGGGCGCTCGCCGCGCTGCTGCGCGAGGAGCGACCGCAGGAGCGACGGCATGTCGAGCGCGGGATCGATCCGCAGGCCGAGCTGACGCGCGCGCTTCGAGAACGCGAGGTGCTGCCAGTACGGAATCAGCGGCGGCCACTCCGAGCTCTCCGCGTCCTGCCACTCGAGCGCGTAGTCGAAGTCGCCGCCCCAGCGAAGCTCGGCGTGCGCGGCCAGCATCGTCTCGACGAGCATCATCCCGGCTCGCTCGGCGCCCAACAAGAAGAACGGATCGCTCACCGCGTACCTCCCACGCGCGGCGAGGCTGACGTGCTCCCGCGACGGCCCAGCGGCGCCGCGTGCAACGTCCCGTCACGCTGCGATAGAGCGAATCCGCGCTCCGAGGGCACTTCCGTGAAATGCGTGTGGAGCGCATGGCGGCCGTGCGCGGTACAAGGAAGAGGGCGGAGACGGGGATGCACGACGCGCACGAGTTCCTGACGGCGCTGACGACCGTGCTCTGCGTCGCGGGCGTGATGACGGTGCTGAGCCAGCGCCTGCGCCAGCCCGTCGTGCTCGGCTACGTGCTCGCCGGGTTCGTGGTGGGGCCCCACGTGCCGATCCCGCTCGTGGCGGACCGCGCGATCGTGCAGACGCTCTCCGAGCTCGGCGTCGTGCTGTTGATGTTCTCGCTGGGGCTCGAGTTCAGCCTGCAGCGCCTGCTGCGCATCGGCTTCGGCGTCGTCGTCACCGCGCTGCTCCAGTGCAGCGTGATGTTCTCGCTGGGGTTCGCCGTGAGCGAGGCGTTCGGCTGGAGCGCTCGCGAGGGGCTCTTCACCGGCGCGATGCTCGCGATTTCGAGCACGACGATCATCGCCAAGGCGTTCGAGGAGGAGCGCATCGGCGGACGCCTGAAGGAGCTCGTGATCGGCATCCTCATCGTCGAGGATCTGGTCGCGATCCTGCTGATCGCGCTGCTGCCCGCTGCGGCGCTCGACACCTCGCTCTCGTGGAGCGCGCTAGCTGCGTCGACGGGCCGCCTGCTCGCCATCCTGGTCGTCACCACCGCCGTCGGGCTCGCGATCGTGCCGCGCACGATGCGCGCGATCCTGCGCCTGGGCCGCGCCGAGACGACGCTGATCGCGAGCCTCGGCGTGTGCTTCGGGTTCGCGTCGCTCGCGCACGAGCTCGGCTACTCGGTGGCGCTCGGCGCCTTCCTCGCGGGCTCGCTGATCGCCGAGTGCGGGCAGGTGGAACGGGTCGAAGAACTGGTGCGGCCCGTGCGCGACTTGTTCGCCGCGATCTTCTTCGTGTCGGTCGGCATCTTGATCGACCCGCGCATGGTCGCCGAGCACTGGCAGGCGATCGCAGCGCTCACCGCAGCCGTGGTGTTGGGCAAGGTGACGAGCGTGTCGCTCGGCGCGTTCCTCACCGGGAACGGCACGCGGACGTCGGTGCAGGCGGGGCTCAGCCTCGCGCAGATCGGCGAGTTCTCGTTCATCATCGCGAGCCTCGGCATCGCGATCGGCGCCGTCGGCGAGTTCCTGTATCCCGTCGCGGTCGCCGTCTCGGCGCTCACCACGGTGCTCACGCCGCGCTTGATCCGCGCCGGACCGCGCGCCGCCGCGCTGCTCGATCGCAAGCTGCCGCGCCGCATCCAGACGTTCGCCGCGCTCTACGGGAGCTGGCTCGAGAAGCTCGGAGGCGCAGCGCGCGAGTCGACGCTCGGAGCGCGCCTGCGCCGGCTCGCAGGGCTGCTCGCGCTCGACGCCGCGCTGCTCGCCGGGTGCGTCGTCGCGACGTCGGTGTGGGCGGACGCGCTCGCGGGCTGGCTCCACGCGAACGTGGGCGTGGGCACGGGGATCGCGCGCGGGCTCGTGGTGGCGGCAGGCTTTGCGGTCGCCGCGCCGCTCGCCTTCGGGCTGGTGCGCGTCGCGCGGCGCGTCGGCGTGCTGCTCGCGGGCGTCGCCCTCCCCGACGCGCGGCCCGGCCAGCTCGATCTCTCCATCGCGCCGCGCCGCGCGCTCGTCGTCACGCTGCAATTGGCCACGGTGCTAGTCGTGACGCTTCCCTTGCTCGCGCTGCTCCAGCCCTTCCTGCCGCCGAGCGCGAGCGCGCTCGGCCTGTCGCTCGGCGTCGTCGCCCTCGCCGTGACCTTCTGGCGCAGCACGGCCGATCTCCAGGGCCACGTGCAGGCCGGCGCGAGCGCCATCATCGAGGCGCTCGCCGCGCAGGCGCGCGGCGGCCGCACGCCCGCCCCTGCGGCGCTCGCGCCCGTGAGCCGGCTGCTCCCCGGCCTCGGCGAGCCCGAGGCCGTGAAGCTGAGCGTGCGCTGCTCCGCCGCGGGTCGAACGCTCAGCGAGCTCGACCTGCGCGGCCTCACCGGCGCGACCGTCCTCGCGATCACCCGCGGCGAGCGCTCGATCGTCTTTCCGGGCGCCCAGGAGCGCCTCGAAAGCGGCGACCTGCTCGCCCTCGCCGGAACCCGCGAGGCCGTCGCCGCTGCGAAGGCACTGCTCGAACGCGACCCCGCCGACCCGCCGAGCCATTAGGCCGACGCGCGGCCCGAGCGACGCGCAGGCCGACGGCTCGCCGCGACTCCGCCTTACCGCCGGAGCGCGGTCACCTCGTGCTGGAGCTTCCCGATCGCGGCGCAGATCTCGTCGAGGCGATCGTGCAGCGCGCGCAGCTCGCCGCCGCTCGTCGCCGGCCGACCGCCGCGCTGGGCGCGCTCGCACAGCACCTGATGACAACCGTTCAGCATGCGCTCGCTGTCGCGCTCTTCCGCGATGTAGCGGCCGAGTAGCGCGCCCGTCTGGATGTCGATCGTCTTGTCTTCGAAGATCGCCTTGAGGAAGTCCGGTCCGGGCGGCTTGCCGTAGCCGAGGGCCTCGAACTTCTCGAGGTCGCTGCAATCGGCGTTCGCGATCTCCATGTTCTTCGCGAAGCTCGGATCCGGTCGATCCTGCACGCCGTAGCCGAGCTCGCACAGCCGCTTCGTGAAGGCGTGGGAGTGCTCGCCTTCGCGGATCGCCACCGTCTGCAGGACCTTCTTCACGTCGGCGTCGGTCGTCTTCGCAGCCCAGCACGAGAGGAACTGGTGCGCGCGGCCTTCGCCGAGCGCGATCGCGTTGAGCAGGCCGAGGTACGAGGGCTTGGCGTTCATGGGGGGCTCCTTCGCGCGGGTGGCGCGGATCGGGAAGTCGTCGACACGCAGTCCATGGGTAGCGCAGGCGGCCCGCAGCGAATGCGACGCCCGCCTCACATCACGGGCTGGCGCGGCGGCGGCGGGTCCTCGAGCGCGCCCTCGGCGACGAGCGCCTCGATCTGCGCATCGCTCATGCCGAGCAGCGTGCGGGCGATCTCGCGGGTGTGGCCGCCGAGCTCGGGGGCTGGCGCGACGATCACGTCGCTCATGCCCGTCGCCGCGAAGGCCGGGCCCTCGAGCGCCATGCGGCCGAGCGCGGGCTGCTCGATGAAGCGCGCGTAGCCCCACGCTTGATAATGCGGGTCGTCGAGCTGGTCGGTGCCCGCGAACATCGGCCCGCACGGGACGCCGTGGCGCTGGAGCAGCGCCGCGACCTCGCGCTTCGCGAGCGTCCTCGTCCACGCGCCCACTCGCGCGTCGAGCTCGCCCTGGGCCGCGGCGCGGCCGGCGGCGGTGGCGAAGCGCGCGTCGGCCGCGAGCGCGTCGTCGCCCATCGCGGCGCACAGCGCGCGCCACTCGGCGTCGCTGCGCACCGAGATCACGCACCACTGCTGCTCGCCCGCGCAGGGGTAGGCGCCCCAGGGTGCACCCTGCTCGCTGCGGTTGCCGCGCGGCTTCACCGACCCGGGCGCGAGGCCCTCTTTCAGCAAGAGCTCCGCGAGCATGCCGGTGACGGACTCGATCTGCGCGACCTCCGCGTGTCCGCCCGCGCCGGTGCGCTCGCGCCGCAGCAGCGCCGCCATCGCGGCGAGCGCGCACACGCGCCCCGCGAGGTGGTCCGGGAAGATCGCTCCGGAGCCGGCGGGGAACTCCTGGTCGTCGTAGTTCCAGAGATGCACGAGGCCGCCGAGCGGCTGCGTGCTCGGCCCGTAGCCGATCCAGTCCTTCCACGCGCCGCGCGCCCCGAGCAGCTGGCTCGACACCATCACGCAGCGCGGGTTGATCGCGCGCACCGTCTTCCAGCCGACGCCCATGTCGTCCAGCGTGCCCGTCGCGCTGTTCTCGATGATCACGTCCGCGTGGGCGATCAACTGCTTCAGTGCGGCGAGGCCCGCGGCCTTCTTCACGTTCACGCCGAACGAGCGCTTGCTGCGGCTCGACGAGACGAACGAAGGCGAGGTCCAGCCGCCGGTCACCGCGCGGATGAAGTCGGGATACGTGCGCGTCTCGATCTTGACGACGTCGGCGCCGTACTCCGCGAACAGCCGGCTCGCCTCGACGCCCACGCCGCCGATCCCGAAGTCGAGCACGCGCAGGCCCGCGAGCGGCAGCGACGGCGCGGGGCGCACGCCGCGGGGCGCCGCGCGCTTCGCCGCGCCCGCTGCGAACGCCGCGAGGTCGTCCTGCCCGGGCGACGGTGCGGGCGTGCGGAAGCCCTGGCGCACGCCGTCGAGCGAGAGGAAGCCGCTCGCGACCGGGCCCTCCGGCAGCTCCGCGGCGAGCCGCGCGTTCACGAACGTTCCGCGCGACTGCAGGTGGACGTTCGCGAGCACCTCGCTCGGGCGCAGCACCGGCGTGCACACGATGCCGCGGCGCTGCGCCTCTGCGGACACCTCCTCCATCGTGAGCTCGGCGAAGTGCGCCTCGTAGCGCTTCGCGAGCACGTCGGCGTTCATCAAGCGCGCCGGGAACTGCTCCCAGTGCGCGTCGGCGAACTCCTCCGGCTTGCCGAGCCACTCCCACATCGCCCGCCACTGCCGGGGCGAGAGCACGACGAGCCGCACGTAGCCGCCCTTGCACTTGTAGATCGTGTAGACGGGCCCGCTGCCCATCCGCACCTCCATCACCGGCAAGCCCTTCTCCCGTAACAAGCTCGCGTTGGGGAAGGACCAGTCGGTGGTCTGCGCGGTGCCGAGCAGCAGCGAGAAGTCGAGGTGCTGCCCGAAGCCGGTCGGGCCGCGCTGCCAGAGCGCGAGCAGCGTCGCCCATGCGGCCGTCACCGCGGCGACGTCGAGGGCGAGCGGCACGGGCGGGATCAGCGGCGGCTTCGACGGGATGCCCGCCTTGAACATCATGCCGCTCATCGCCTCGAGCACGGCGTCGGTGGCGATCCAGTCCGCGTAGGGGCCGGTGAGCCCGAAGTCGGTGAGCGAGACGTGCACGAGGTGCGGGTGCGCCGCGGCGACGGCGCTCGGCGCGAGCCCGTGGGCCGCGCGCTCGGTCGCGTTCGCGGACTCGAGCAGCACGTCGCAGCCGGCGAGCAGGTCGCCCAGCTGCGCGCGGCCCGCGGCGCTCGCGAGATCGAGCGTCGCGCCGCGCTTGTTCGCGTTGCGCCACGCGAAGTGGAGGCTCACGCCCTCGTGCAGCGGCGCGAACCCGCGCGACGCCGCGCCGCCGGGCTTCTCGACGCGCAGCACGTCGGCGCCGAGGTCGGCGAGCAGGCGCCCGCACAGCTCGCCGCGGCCATCCGCGAGATCGACGACGCGAATTCCGGCGAGCGGACGCTCTGCGGCCAGCGCTTGCTGCGACATCTCGGCACCTCCAGGGGCGGGACGCGCATTCTATGCGCGCGCGCACAGTCGCGGCGACGCAATCGCGCGCCCCCCCGGTCGCCCCGTTGCCCCGGCGCGCGGGCCGCCAGACACTCGGGTCCCCCGTGCCGGCGCGCCCCCCGCGCTGCGCCAACCCGGAGCCCGCATGAATCCCCAGGACATCCGCATCGAGCGCCGCGGCGAAGTCGAGATCCTGACGATCGACCGCCCCGAGCAGCGCAACGCGCTCACCTTCCGGACCTACGCCGAGCTCGAGCACGCGGTGCGCAACACCACCGCGCGCTGCCTCGTGATCACCGGCGCCGGCACCGCGTTCTGCTCCGGCGACGACGTGCGCCAGGTGATGGGCGGCGGCGACGGCAAGGCCGGCGAGCGGCTGGCCTCCGCCGCGCCGCGCCTCACACCCGCGGCCGAGGCCCTGCTCACCAGCAACGTGCCGATCGTCGCTGCGGTGAACGGCGCCGCGGTGGGCTGGGGCATGGAGCTCGCGATGATGTGCGACCTGCGGGTCGCCTCGGAGCGGGCGAAGTTCGGCGAGCTGTTCGTGCTGCGCGGCCTGTGCTGCGACGTCGCCGGCCTCTCGCGGCTCGCCTCGCTCGTCGGCCGCGAGAAGGCCGCGGAGCTGCTCTACACGGGCGACGTGATCGACGCCCAGGAGGCCCTGCGCATCGGCCTGGTCACGCGGGTCGTTCCGGACGCGCAGCTGATGGAGACCGCCGTCGCGCTCGCGACGAAGATCGCTTCGAACCCGCCGCTCGCCGTGCGCCGCCTCAAGGCCGGCCTGCGCGAGGCGCTCGACCCCGACTGGAAGTCGCTGGGCGAGTGGGTGAGCCGCTCGCTCGGCGAGCTGTTCCAGACGGAAGATCACCGCGAGGGCGTGAAGGCGTTCCTCGAGAAGCGGCCCGCGAAGTACGTGGGGCGCTAGCTCCGGCTAGCCGATCTTCTGCACGCTCCCGTCGAGCGCCATCAGCAGGAGCTCGACGTCGAGGTGCTCGTACTTCGCCACGATCTTCGCGCGCAGCGCCTTCGCCTTCGCCGCGTGCACGCGCGCCTCTTCAGCGGCATCGCCCGCCAGATCCTTGCCGAGGATCACGCGGTAGGCGCCGCAGTCGCGGTGGTCCATCACGATGACTCGGCGGATGCCGTGGAGCTGGATCGCGACATCGAGGTGCCCCCAGAACGTCTCGTTCCACGCGGGATAGCGGTCCGTCACCGCCCCGAGGGAGGCGCCGGCGAGCACCACGTGGTCGTAGTTGTTGCGGAGCGCGAGCGGGCCGCTCATGAAGCGCTCGACGTCGTCCATCAGCCGGAAGTCCATGCACGACAGCAGCAGGGCCTCGACCTTGCCGGATGCCTGCGCAGCGGTCGGCGCGAGACCCGCGAGCGCAGCCGCTCCTGCGACGGCACCCACTCGCAGGAGGTCGCGGCGGGTCGGGTGAGCGCAGTTGGGGGTTTTGGGGGCGTTCATGGGTTCCTCGGTGGGCGACGCTGCGTGGTGGCGGCTCCCGGCCGGTCGTCGGCACGCGTCGGTGTGGCGCGGGATCCATCGGCCCCTCCGTGCCGTGCGAGCATCGGGAATTCCACCGGGATTCGACGAAGCGCGTGGCGCGGCACCGTCGAAATGCGGTGCAATCTCGGTTGAAGTCGCGCGGCGTCCCCAGCGCCGCGCCAACCACGAGAGGAGATCGACATGGGCGTTCTGGCAGGCAAGATCGCAGTCGTCACCGGCGCGGGCCGCGGCATCGGCCGCGAGATGGCGCTGGACTTCGCGCGCGAGGGCGCGCGCGTGGTCGTCAACGACCTCGGCGGCGCACCCGACGGCACCGGGGCCGCGCGCATCGCGGACGAGGTCGTCGCGGAGATCCAGGCGCTCGGCGGCGAGGCCGTCTCGAACTTCGACAGCGTCGCCACGGTCGAAGGCGGGCAGCGCATCCTGAAGACCGCGCTCGACGCGTTCGGCGGCTGCGACATCCTCGTCAACAACGCCGGCATCCTGCGCGACAAGACGATCTACAACATGGAGGAGTCGGACTGGGACGCGGTGATCGCGGTGCACCTGAAGGGCCACTACGCGTGCTCGCGGCCGTTCGCGAACTACGTCCGCGCGAGCAACCGCCCGGGCTGCCGCATCGTGAACTTCTCGTCGGTGTCGGGCCTGTTCGGAAACTTCGGGCAGGCGAACTACGGCGCCGCGAAGGCCGGCATCGCGGGCTTCAGCCGCGTGCTCGCGCTCGAGCTCGCGAAGTACGGCTGCACGGTGAACACGATCTCGCCCGGCGCGGCGACGCGGCTCACGATCCCGCTGATGCAGGGGCGCGGCGAGCCGGAGCGCGCGAACGCGCCGGCGCAGAGCCCCGCGCAGATCGCGCCGGTGGTGAGCTGGCTGTGCTCGGCGAAGGGCCAGGGCTTCACGTCGCAGATCATCAACGTGATGGGCGGCGACGTCGGCATCATGCAGCAGCCCGCCGTGATCCGCGCCTTCACGAAGGGCGGCGCCGTCTTCACGCAGTCGGAGCTCGACGCCGTGATGCCCCAGCTGCTCGCCGCGCGTCAGGCCAACGTCGAGCGCGCGAAGAAGGAAGGCGCCGCCGAGAAGATCTGATCCGGCTGGCACCGCGGCCCTCGACGCAATTCTCAGCTGCCCGTGAAGCCAGCGCGCCTCGACGGCGCGCTGGCTTCACTCTGCTCTCCGTGGATCGTCGCCGCACGCCTCGCCCCCTCGCGGCCGGGGTGGGCGGCGCCGGCGCGGCGCGACGCCCGGTACACCCACCCGAGCCGCCGCAGCCGAGCCATTCCGCGCCGGCGCCGCCCGCCCCGGCCGCGAGGCGCACGAGCGAGCCCGACACCTCACTCCGCCACCAACCTCACCGCCACCGACCTCGACGCATCCACGAACATCCCCACCCACGCGTCGCGCCAGCCGTACTTCGCGTGCAGCGCCTCGCGGATGCGGCGTTGCGACGCGGCGTCGCGCGCGGGCTCGGCGCGGAAGTGACCCACCGCGCCATCGGGGAACCGGATGCGAAGGCGGGGAGCGGCCTGCGCGTCCACGAACCACGGGTTCTCGGGCGCGCCCGCCTCCAACCACGTCTCGCCGTCGAGCTCGACGAACCACACGTGGGTCTCGCGCAGCGCGCCGCCAGGCGCCGTGGACGTGACCACCGCGACGCCGCCGCTCTCGAGGGCGATCCCCGTGATCGCGACGAACGCGAGCGCCGCCGCCACGAGCGCGAGGCCGGCGCGCTTCACTTCTTCTCTGCGCTCGGCTCGTCCTTCTTCTCTTCCGGCTTCCAGGTGCGCGGCGCGAGGATCGCCGAGAGCCAGTCGGTCGTCGCTTCGTCCCGGACGAGATGGGGATGCCGGTCGCCGCCGCGGTAGTCCACGGCGTGCGTCGTGAAGAAGTCGGCGTTCTTCACGAGCAGCGCGAGCTTCGCGCCGCTCGCCTTCGACGCCTTCATCGCGTCCGCGAGCACGTCGGACGAGTAGGCGCGACCGTTCACCGCGACGATCGTCGCGCCGGGCCCGATGCCCGCCGCGTCGAGCGGCGAGTCGGGCACGACGTCGCCCAGTCGTCCCTCGCCGCTCAGGTAGCCGCCGAGCGAGAAGCGGAGGTCGCTACCGCCCTCCGAGCCCGCGGCGTAGGCGTCGGCGATCGCGTTCGACTCTTCGCCGTAGACGAGCTTCCAGCCCGCGGCCTCGAGGCCTTCCACCGGCGGGCCCGCGCGGACTCGGTCGATGCGCTGCGCGAACAGCGCCTCCCAGTCGCGGGGCGCCACCGCGTTCAACGCCGCGACGAGCTCCGCACGCGTGTACGGCTTCACCTCGGGACCGCTGTTCGGCGGGCCGAAGAACGCGCGCGCGAAGTCGTCGAGCGACTTCGCGCCCTTCGTCTGCGTGCGGATCAGCGCGTCGACCTCGAGCCAGAGCATCACCCCCTCGTCGTAGAAGTCGACGCCGCGGCGCCAGCTCGAGCCATCGAAGCGGCCGCTGAATAGGTGCTGGACCTCGCGCGCGGTATCGACGAGCGGGCGCCACTCGCGCCCCTTCGTGTGCGCGAGCGAGGCCGCTTGCAGCGCGAGGCCGTCGCGCGCCTGCTCGGGCGTCACCAGGCCGGAGCGCGCGGTGAGCACGTCTCCGAGGTACGAGGTGAGCCCTTCGTACACCCAGAGCATCTCGCCGTTCATCGGCGTCACGTAGTCGCGGGTCGCGAGCCCGACGGGGCGGCGATACTTCGCGTTCCACGAGTGCACGTACTCGTGGGGCAAGAGGCCGGAGCCTGCGAGGATCAAGGGCGCGTCGATCAGCGCGCGCTCGGGCAGGCGATTGTCGCTCGACTCGTGGTGCTCGAGGCCGAAGTGCGCGACGTGGTCGGAGAGCGCGAGAAGGAAGTCGTAGCGGCCGTAGTGGTAGGCGCCGAACAACGCGTGGGCCTCGGGCACGAGGTGCGCGAGCGACGCGAGCACCTCCGGCTTCGCGTCCAGCGCCGCCGCGCTGTCCGCGACGACGTGCAGCACGTGATCGGGCGTGCCCGCCGGCGCGGCGAGCGGTACCGCGCGGTAGTGCGCCCCCACGAGCACCGGCGAGTCGACCAGCGTCTCGAGCGAAACCGGCGCGTAGCGCACGCGCGCCCCGCGCTTCTCGGAGATGCGCAGGGCGGTCGCGGCTTCCCAGCCGGCAGGGAGCTCGAGCGACGGCTCGACTTGGAGCGCCGCGGGGCGCACGCCGTCCGGCTGGAGCACGACGGTGTTCCAGGCGAGCACGGCGAGCTGCGCAGACGTCGACGGCGCGGCGGTGAAGCCCTCGCCGCCGGCGGGCACGAGGTAGTCGAGCGCGACGTCGATGCGCGTGACGCCCGGCGGCACGGTCACGCGGAACAGGTGCATGTCGATCGGGTCGCGCTCCCAGCTCAGCGCCTGCTTGCCCGCGCTGACGCGCAGGCCCGCGAGGTCGACGACGGGCCCGTCGGGCGCGTGCTCGCCGGGAATCCACTTCGGATAGCGCAGGGCGAACGAGCCGGGCGCGGCGGGGATGGAGAGCTTCGCGTGGAGGACGCGCTGCGGCGCCTCGCGCAGGTCGACCGCGAGGCGGATCGGCTCTGCGAGCGCCGCGCTGAGAGACCCGAGACACACGGCGACGAAGAGCACGATCGTTCGCATCGCTTCACTCCATGAATTGGGCCGCGGCCCGCGCCTCTCGAAACGAGACGAGGCGACCAGTCGCCTCGTCCCAGAGCGCGAGCCGAAAACAACGCACGATGTCGCCGGGCGCCAGTCGGTTCAGGTCGGCCAGCTCCGGATGCGCTTCGATGCACGCGCGCAGCCGATAGTTCGGAATGCGCGGGCACAAGTGATGGATGTGGTGGATGCCCGTGTTGCCCGTGAACCACTCCAGCGCCCGCGGCAGGGCGAGATAGGACGAGCCGCTCAGGCTCGCGTCGCGGTGGCGCCAGTCGGGGGGCAGCTTCCAGTAACCGCCCTCGAAGTTGTGGTGCACGTAGAACAACCCGATGCCCACCGCGGCCGCGAAGGTCATCACGGGCAGGTAGATCCACAGGAACGCGCCGAGGCCGAGCGTGGCGTGGATCGCGAGGCCGATCGCGAGCAGCGCGGCGTTCATGGCGAGGATGCTGTTGCGCGACTCGCGCTCCGGGTCGGGCAGGTTGAGCGGCAAGCGAAAGCGCAGGTAGAACTGATAGGGCGCGCCGAGCACGAGCAGGACGAACGGGTGGCGGTAGGCGCGGTAGCCGAGCCGTCCGAGCCACGACATCCGGGCGTACTCGCTCGCGGTGGAAAGGTCGATGTCGCCGACGCCGCGCTTGTCGAGGCGACCGATCGCCGCGTGATGGGCCGCGTGCGCGCTGCGCCAATAGGCGTAGGGCACGAGGCTGAACACGCTGAGCGCGCGGCCGGTCCAGTCGTTGGCCGCGCGCGACTTGAAGAAAGCCCCGTGCCCGCAGTCGTGCTGGATCGAGAACAGGCGCAGCACGATGCCGGCGGTCGGGATGCCGAGCAGCAAGCTCAGCCAGTACGCGCTCTCCGCGAAGTGCCACATGCCGGCCCACAACGCCGCGAGTCCGACGAGGTTCGCCCCGAGCTGGACGGCGCTGCGACGCGTTTCGGGCTCGGCGTACGCAGTCAGGACGCGCTGCCACTGCGTGGAAGACACCTGCGGCTGCGGCTGCCACTGCGGGGACGAAGTCTGCGCTGCGCTCAATCGAGGCTCCCGGTCGAGGCGACCGAGGCGCGGCGCGCAGCGGACGCAAGGGCAATGCCGCGATTTGCGGCGCGCAGTGCGTACAACGTCCCTCGCGCCCCGGCGAGTGCGGGCGCCCGGTTTTCACACACACGGCACAATGCGCGCCGCGCTAGGGCGCGGCGGGCGTCGGCGCGGGCTTGGTGTGCTTCGTGCTCCAGGCGTCGGCGAGCTTGCGGCAGTCGTCGAGCTCGCGGGGCTCGAGCTGGCGCTCGACCGAGAGCAGCGCGCGCCGCGCGCTCGGGTGGCCCGAGCGCACGGCGATCTCGAGCCAACGACACGCCTCGACGGGGTCGCGCAGGGCCCCCTTCGTCTCCGCGTGCAGGGTGCCGAGGGCGTACTGCGCGTCCGTGTTGCCGGGCTCGGCGGCGCGCCGATACCACGCGACCGCCTCGTAGTCGTCCTCGACGGTGCCGATGCCCATGTCGTAGTGGAAGCCGACCTGGTACTGGTCGATCGAGCTGCCGCGCTCCGCCGCCTCGCGATACCAGTGCAGCGCCTCCGTCGCATCGGCGGCGACGCCGATGCCGCCGTCGAGGCGCTGCGCGATCGCCGACATCGCAGCCGGCTCGCCCAGCTTGGCGGCCGCGAGGTACCAGCGCGACGCCTCGGCGTCGTCCTTCGCCGCGCCTCGGCCCTGGGCCAGCATGTCGGCGAGCTGGCGCTGCGCGCTCGGGTAGCCCTTCTCCGCCGCCATGCGCAGCCAGCGCACCGCCTCCGCAGGATTTGCCGGCGCGCCGACGCCGTAATCGATCATCACCCCCATGCGATAGGCGGCCTCGGCGTCGCCCTGCTCGGCCGCGGCGCGATACCAGCGCAGCGCCTCTGCGTGGTTCACGGGAGTCCCGCTCCCGATCGCGTACATCTGGCCGGTGACGCGCATCGCCTCGACCTCGCCGGCCTGCGCGCGCTTCAGGCTCTCCGCGAACGCCGAAGCGAACACCTGCTCCTGCGCCTTCGCGGTGCGCTCGAGGTTCGCGACCGGATTCGCGGGCGCGCAGCCGAAGCCGACTGCGAGCCACGCGGCGAGCGGAAGTGCGAGAGCAGTGCGCATCGGCGGCAACCCCCTGATTGCGCCCGCAGGGTAGCCGCGGCGCATGGCCCGAGCGCTCAGGCGCCGCGCGGGACCCAGAGCAGCACCAGGGAGTCGACGCTGAGGTCGCCCTTGCGCGGCGAAACCGCGATCTCCGCGACCTCGGGCTCCCCCGCCGCCGCGCCGTCGCGCAGCGCGTCGACTTCCCGCTGGAACTGCGCCTCGAGCTCCGCACGCTGCGCGGCGACCGCCTCGGCGCTCTCCTCGGCGCGCGCGATGTCCTCGCGCTCGCGCGCCGCGCGCCCCACGCTGCGCGCGACGCTCGCGGCGCGGCCCACGTTCGTGGCGCTCGCGAGCTTGCGGCCGAAGAGCGCGCCGAGCACCGAGGCGCCGAGAGAGACCGCGGTCTCGAGCTTCTTGCTCGCGTAGTCGTCCTTCTCGCGTTCGGCGCGCACCTGCGCGCGGCGGTGGCGTTCCTCGAGCGCGGCGAGCTTCGGCGCCCACTTCTGCCGCAGCTTCTCGACCTCGAGGTCGCGGCTCTCGCGCTGCTGGTCGCGCAGCCGCGCACGGAAGTCGCCGAGCGTTTCGCCGGGCTTCGAGAGCGCCTTCGGCGCCCTGCATTCGTAGAGGGTGAGCGGCCGGGCCTGGAAGAGCCTCGACTCGAGCATCTTCGCCCAGCGCGCGTAGCTCGCGGGCCGCTGCGCCAGCGCGGGCAGCGACGCGAACGACGCGCCGGGCTCCGGCGCCGCCGCGAGCGCGGGCTTCGCGGGCCACTCGACCAGCGCGTCCCACGGCGCAGCGGCGCCCGCTTCGTCGAGCGGCGCGGCCAGCGCGAGCGTCTGCCACACGTCGAGCTTCGCGGCCGCGTGGACGTAGTGCGCGCTCGCCGTCGCGTAGAGCATCGGGACGTAGACGAGCGCGCCGCCGGCGCCGGTCGCCGGCGGCGCGACGAGCGCTCCTCGATG
>CAZCTH010000013.1:0-63297 GCA_964501435.1 uncultured Spirochaetales bacterium
GCTCGGGGTCGCCGCGCGCGACGAGCCGCCGCGCGCGCTCGGCCACCTTGCGCGCGCCGCCCGCCATCGCGACGAGCTCCGCGTCGGCCGCGCTGCGCGGCGTCGCGTACAGCTCCGCGGTCGACTCGTAGCGGAACCAGCCCGTGTAGCTCTCCCAGATCGCGCGCACGCCCCACGCCACGCGCCCGTACTGCTCCGAGACCGCGAGCTCGGGCGGCAGCTTCACCTCGCGCATCAGCGTCCAGAGGTCCTTGCCCGCGTTCATCCCGGCGACCGTGGCGTCGTGCACGTAGGCGACGGCGTCGCGCGTGCGACGCAGCGTCACGCGGATCGGCTCCTTGCCGCGCACGGGCTCGAAGTGCCCGGGCAGCCACAGCGTCGGTCGCGGCCGCAGCGCGAGCACGCGATCGAGCGACGCGACCATCGGCACCGCCTCGCGCAGGTTCTCGCCGCGCAGCGTGAACAGATTCGGGAAGCTCGCGGTGGTCGGGCCGCACAGATCGCCAGTGAACAGGGCGCGCAGCTCCGGGACGAAGACGCTGAGCCCGTCCGGCCCCTCGCCGCCCGGCGTCGCCAGCACCACGAAGCGCGTGCCGCCGACGGTCAGCTCGTGCACGTCGTCGACGATGACCGTCGGCGCGACGTCGCGGACGGGATGCGCGTCCTGCGCGTCCATCACGCGCCCCCACAGCACCCGCGCGCGCGCGTTGCGGAACGGCGTGAGCCGGATCTGGTCCTGCAGCCGCCCGCGCATCGCGCGATGCGCGATCACCGGCACGCCGCCGCGCGCGAACTTCGGGAGCCCACCGACGTGGTCCACGTGCGCGTGGGTGAGCACGATCGCCGCGATCTCGCCGGGCACCTCCGCGAGCGCCGCAGCCGTCCGCTCCGCGTCGAACGTCGCCCCCGTGTCGACGAGCACGTTCCCGCCCGGCGTCGTCACCACGTACGCATTCGAATTCCCCGACGCCATCCAAATCCGCGGATGCACCCGCTCCGCCCGCTCCAGCGCCTCCCCACGCGTGAGCAACTCCGAAACGCGCTCCTGGGCCGCCTCCTCCGCTCGCGCGCCCGCAGCGATCGCGACTCCGAGAACGCACGCACAGGACGCAACCCACCGCCGACCGAGCATCGCAGCCCCCTCCGGAGCCCACGACGCTACATCGCCGTCCGCCCGCCCGAGCACCGCGATCGGGGACGTTCCTTGACCAAATGAACCATCGCGAGTCGCGCCGGAAAGTTCAGTTAGTCAAGGAACGTCCCCAAAGCACCCGCATGCCCGAACGCAGCAATATGCCTGCCGCACCGCCACCATGCGGGGCCGACCTCGATCCCCCTCTGCTCGAACCTCGACGCCACCCACGCAAGCGAAGCGCGCAGCGAAGCCGCGAGTCTTCGAGCGGCGGAGCGAAGTCAACAAGGCCGTCAGCCGCGCGCAGGCCCAAACGCAACGAGCGCCGCAACCAACGCCGTCCCTACTCTACCGTCACGGACTTCGCCAAATTCCGCGGCTGGTCGACGTCCGTGCCCTTCAGCGTCGCGACGTGATACGCGAGCAGCTGGACGGGAATCGTCGCGAGCAGCGCCGTCAGGTGCTCGCCGAGCTCGGGGATGCGGATCACGGCGTCGGCCTTCTCGGCGATCGCCTCGTCGCCCTCGCTCGCGATCGCGATCACCTGGCCGTCGCGCGCGCGCACCTGCTCGAGGTTCGAGATCATCTTGTCGTACACCGGGCTGCGGTTCGCGATCACGACGACCGGCATGTTCTGGTCGATCAGCGCGATCGGTCCGTGCTTCATCTCGCCGGCCGCGTAGCCCTCGGCGTGGATGTACGAGATCTCCTTCAGCTTGAGCGCGCCCTCGAGCGCGATCGGGTACATGATCCCGCGGCCGAGGAAGAGGAAGTTCGAGGCCCGGAAGTAGCGCTGGGCGACGGCGCGGATCTGCGCGTCGAGCGCGAGCGTCTTCTCGACGATGCGCGGCAGGCTGCGCAGATTCGCGAACGCTTCCTTCAGCTCCTCGCCACCGAGCGTCTTGCGCGAGATGCCGAGCTTCAGCGCGATCAGGTAGAGCGCGAGGAACTGCGCGGTGAAGCACTTCGTCGACGCGACGCCGATCTCCGGCCCGGCGATCGTGTAGAGCACGTCGTGGCTCTCGCGCGCGATCGCCGAGTCGCGCGTGTTGCACACCGCGAGCACGCGCGCGCCGAGCGCCTTCGCCTCGCGCAGCGCCGCGAGCGTGTCCGCCGTCTCGCCGGACTGCGAGACGGGGATGACGAGCGCGTTCGGGCCGACGATCGGGCGGCGGTAGCGATACTCGCTCGCGAGGTCGACCTCGCACGGAATTCCGGCGAGCTGCTCGATCAGGTACTTGCCCACCATCGCGGCGTAATAGGCGGTGCCGCAGGCGAGCAGCGTCACGCGCTCGATTGCCTTCGCCGCGGGCGGCGAGAGGTCGATGCCGTCGAGGTCGAGATCGAGCTCGCCGTCGCGCAGGCGCGTACCGAGCGTCTCGCGCAGCGCACGCGGCTGCTCGAAGATCTCCTTCTGCATGAAGTGATCGAAGCCGCCCTTTTCCGCGGAGACGGGGTCCCACTGGATCGTGCGCGGCGCGCGCTCGATCAGGTGGCCCTCCGCGTCCACGATCTGGACGCCGTCGCGCGAGAGCACCGCGAACTCGCCGTCGCTGAGGAACAGCATCTGGCGCGTGTGCGGGAGGATCGCCGGGATGTCGCTGGCGAGGAACGACTCGCCCTGGCCGAGACCGAAGATCAGCGGGCTGCCGCCGCTCTTCGCGACGACGATGTGATCGGGCGTGCGCGTCGAGAACACGGCCAGCGCGTAGGAGCCGACCAGGCGCTTCGCGACGCTGCGCGTGGCGCTGAGCAGGTCGACGCCGCGCTCGACCTGTTGGTCGATCAAGTGCGCGACGAGCTCGGTGTCAGTCTCAGACAGGATCGTGCGGCCGGCGGCCTCGAGCTCGACGCGGATCTCGCGGTAGTTCTCGACGATGCCGTTGTGGATGATCGCGACGCTGCCCGCGAGATGCGGGTGGGCGTTCGGCACGCTCGGCTTGCCGTGGGTCGCCCAGCGCGTGTGGCCGAGGCCGATCTCGCCGGCGAGATCTTCGCTGCGGATCTCGGCGTCGAGATTCGAGAGCTTCCCGACCGCGCGGCGGATCGTCAGCGCGGCGCCGTCCCACACGGCGACGCCGGCCGAGTCGTAGCCGCGGTATTCGAGGCGGCGCAGGCCGTCGATCAGCACTTCCTGCACGGCGCGCTTGCGCCCGACGTACCCGACGATCCCGCACATCCGCTTCTCCTTCTCGGTTGCCTGCCGCCGCTACAGCCTGGCCGCCCTTGGGACGGCCGCTCGCGCTCAATGAGTTCCGTGTCCGCCGCTCTTGCGCCGTTTCGCGCCCCAGCCTTCCAGATTCTTCTGGCGGCCGGTGCTCACCGCGATCGCGTCGGTCGGCACCGTCTTCGTGATCGTGGTGCCGGCCGCGACGTAGCTGTCGCTCTCGAGCGAGATCGGCGCGATCAGGTTCGCATTGCAGCCGATGCGCACGCGCTCGCCGACCGTCGTGCGGTGCTTCTTCTCCCAGTCGTAGTTCACCGTGATCGCGCCGCAGCCGAAGCTCGAATCCTCGCCGACGTCGGCGTCGCCGATGTAGGCGAGGTGGTCGGCCTTCACGCCGCGGCCGAGCACGCTGTTCTTCACCTCGACGAAGTTGCCGATGCGCACGCCGCTCTTCAGCTCCGAGCCGGGGCGCAGGTGCGCGCTCGGGCCCACCACCACGTCGTCGCCCAGCACGCACGACTCGACCACGCAGTGCGCCTTCACGTGCGCGCCCTCGCCGATGCGCGTCGGGCCGGTGATCACGACGCCGGGGTCGATCTGCGTGTCGCGGCCGATCTCGACGTCGGTGTCGACGTACACGTTCTCGGGATCGACGAACGTCACGCCGTTCGCCATGTGCAGCTCGACGTTGCGGCGGCGCTGCACGGCGGCGGCGCGCGCCAGCTCGGCGCGCGTGTTCACGCCGAGCGCCTCGTCCGCGTCCTCCAGCACGATCGCCTCGACGGCGAGCCCGCGCGCGCGCGCGATCGCGACGACGTCGGTGAGGTACAGCTCGCCCTGCGCGTTCTTCGGCGACAGCTCCGCGACCGCGCTCGCGAGGAACGCGCCGTCGCACAGGTACACGCCGGTGTTGCCTTCGCGGATGCGCAGCTCTTCCGGCGTCGCGTCGGTCTTCTCGACGATGCGCTCGACGCGCCCGTCGCCGCCCCGAACGACGAGCCCGGGCAGCGGCTCGGGCGAGGTGAGGATCACGAGCTTCGCGCCCGTCTCGCGCCGTTTCGCCTGCATGCGCGCCAGCGTCTCGGCGCGCAGCAGCGGCGTGTCGCCGTAGAGCACGAGCACGTCGCCCGCGAAATCGCCGAGCTTCGGCAGCGCGACCTGCACGGCGTGGCCGGTGCCGCGCTGCTCGGCCTGCACTGCGAACTGTGCGCGGCCTGCGAACGCGGCCTCGACCTGATCCGCATCGCGCCCGATCACGACCACGAGCTTCTCGGCGCCGACCTGTGCCGCCGCCGCGAGCGGATACGCGAGCATCGGCTTCCCGCAGATCTCGTGGAGCACCTTCGTGCGCCGCGACTTCATGCGGGTGCCCTTGCCGGCAGCCAGCAGCAGCACGGCCAGCCTCGCGTTCGCGGTCATGCGTCGATTCCTCTCGCGTGCCGCGCGCGCGGCGTTGCATGGCCTTCATCGGCCATCGAAGCCCGCAAAGTAGTGGCCCGCAGCCGCGATCCCGTTGCGGTTGCGTGTCGGTGCTGACACACCCCCTGGGGATGTGATGCCCGCCGCGGGCGCAATCCCGCGAGGCGGAGGGTAAGCTGCGCCCGGTTTGCCGGAGTCCAAGGAGAGGGGCCAGCGGTCGAAGTGCGCGTCGAGGGAAATACGAGCGGTCTGAAGGCGAGCCACGTGAAGCGGCTCGAGCACCTCGGCCGGCGCAGCATCCCGGCGGATCGCCTCGTCACCCACGAGCTGGCCCGCGAGCTGACCGAGCTGTCGCACGAGATCCGGCGGGTGGTCGGCGTGCTGATCGACCGCCGGGGCGCCGTCACCCACGTGATGTGCGGCGGGAACCGAGGCCTCACGATGCCGGACTGGGGCCGCATGCGCGCCGGCCCGGGGCGCCTGCGCGGCCTGCGCTGCCTGCACACGCAGTTCGCCGAGGCGGAGCCGCTCTCGCAGGACGACCTCACCGACCTCGCGAAGCTGCATCTCGACGCGATGGCGACCGTCGCGGTCGAGCCCGACGGCCTGCCCGGCTTGGTGCACGTCGCGGCGCTGCGGCCCGCGAACGGCGACGGAGCGGGCATCCAGTATCTGCCGCCCAAGCCGGCCTCGCGCTTCGACCTGCCCTTCCTCGACTGGATCCGCGGCCTCGAGGACGAGCTCTCGCGCGGCACGCGCACGCGCAAGGTCGCGGGCGAGGACCGCGCGGTGCTGGTGGTCGTGACCGCCGGGCGCAGCCGCGACGAGACCGACGCCTCGACCGAGGAGCTCCGCGAGCTCGCGCGCTCGGCGAACGTCGCCGTGGTGGACGTGCTCGTGCAGAACCGGCCGCACCCCGACCCGCGCACCGTGATCGGCTCGGGCAAGCTGCAGGACCTCGCGATCCGCTGCTTCCAGAGCGACGTCGACCTGGTGATCTTCGACGACGACCTTTCCGGCACCCAGGCGCGCAACCTCGCCGAGGCGCTCGACCTGCGCGTGATCGATCGCACGCAACTGATCCTCGACATCTTCGCGCAGCGCGCGACCAGCCGGGACGGCAAGCTGCAGGTCGAGCTCGCGCAGCTGAAGTACACGCTGCCGCGGCTCGCGCAGAGCGACACGTCGCTGTCGCGCCTCGGCGGCGGCGTCGGCGGGCGCGGCCCGGGCGAGACGAAGCTCGAGATGGACCGGCGCCGCGTGCGCGACCGCGTGACGCGCCTCGAGCGCGAGCTGCGCCATCTCGGCGAGCAGCGCGAGCAGCGCCGCGCGCGGCGTGGTCGACGCGGCGCGCCGGTGCTCTCGATCGTCGGCTACACGAACGCCGGCAAGAGCACGCTGCTCCGGGCGCTGACGCGCACCGACGTACTCGTCGCCGACAAGATGTTCGCGACGCTCGACCCCGCCTCGCGCCGGCTGCGCTTCCCGCGCGACCGCGAGGTGATCGTCACCGACACCGTGGGCTTCATCCGCAACCTGCCCGAGACGCTCGTCGCCGCCTTCCGCGCGACGCTCGAAGAACTGCGCGAGGCGGACGTGTTCCTGCACGTCGTCGACGCGTCCGGAGATGGCCTCGAGCGGCGCATGGCGGCCGTGCACGCGGTGCTCGCGGAGATGGGCCTGCGCGACCGTCCCGAGATCCTGGTGTTCAACAAGATCGACCGCTTGCCGCCCGGCGAAGGCGCGCGCCTCGCGGCCGAGTTCGGCGCGGTGCCGGTCTCGGCGCTGCAGCGCACCGGCTTCGAGGCCGTGCTCGAGCGCGCGGAGTTCGAGCTGTTCGAGTCCAAGCCCGTCTCGTTCGCGCTCACCGCGGACTACGGCGAGAGCGAGAGGAGCCTCCCATGATTCGCACCCGCATCTCCGGCACGGGCATGTACGTGCCGGAGCGTCGCGTCACGAACAAGGACCTCGAAGGGCTGATGGACACCACCGACGAGTGGATCCGCCAGCGCTCGGGCATCCAGGAGCGGCGCTGGATCAGCGAGGGCCAACAGCCCGCCGATCTCGCCGAGGCCGCGAGCCGCCAGGCGCTCGAGCGCGCGGGCCTCGAGCCCGGCGACGTGGACTGCATCGTGCTCGCGACGCTCTCGTCGCAGGCCGACTTTCCGGGCACGTCGTTCTTCCTGCAGGAGCGCCTCGGCGGCGACGTCCCGTGCTTCGACCTGCGCGCGCAGTGCAGCGGCTTCCTGTTCGGGCTCGGCGTCGCGCGCAGCTTCGTCGCGTCGGGGCAGTTCCGGCGCGTGCTGCTGGTCGGCTGCGAGGTGCACTCGACGGGCATCGACGTCTCGACCGAAGGTCGCGACGTCGCGGTGCTGTTCGGGGACGGCGCCGGCGCGGTGATCGTCGAGGCGAACACGGACCCGGACGACCCGTCGGACATTCTCGCCGTGCGCATGCACGCCGAGGGCAAGTACGCGAAGAAGCTCTGGATCGAGGCGCCCGGCTCGGGGCACACGCCGACGCGGCTCACGCCCGAGGTGCTCGCGCGCAAGGCGCACTTCCCGAAGATGGACGGCAAGTTCGTCTTCAAGCACGCGGTGACGCGCATGCCGCAGGTGCTCGGCGAGGCGCTCGCGCAAGCGGGGGCGAAGGCCGAGGACGTCGATCTCTTTCTCTTCCATCAGGCCAACCTGCGCATCAACGAGTTCGTCGCGAACGCGCTGCAGTTGCCGCCGGCGAAGCTCCGTAACAACATCCAGCGCTACGGAAATTGTTCCGCCGCCTCGATTCCGATGCTGCTCGCCGAAGCGGAGGCCGAGGGCGCACTCCAGCGCGGCCAGCTCGTGTCGATGACCGGCTTCGGCTCGGGCTTCAGCTGGGCGAGCGCGGTCGTGCGCTGGTAGCGCCGCCTTGGCGCAGCGCGTCGATCGGGCGCCGAAATGCCGCGTCGCGTAATTCGTAAGTATTCGTATTTACTTATAAATTTTATTTTCTTGACGCATTGACGCATCGTGTTATCCATCTCCTTGCGGCTGTCGGGAACGACCGCTGGCCGCAAACCCGAGAGGAGAACCGACATGCCGAAGACCCAGGCCCGGACGAACGTGATCGACGAGGCCCGCGCCCGCTTCGAGGACGCGTTCGAGACCGTCGAGCGCGACTGGAAGCAGCTGCGCAAGGACGCCGACAAGCGCCGCAAGGAAATCGAGACGCGCGTCGAGCGCGAAGTGAAGAAGCTCCGCACGCAGCTCGAGAAGAGCCCGATCGCGAAGCGCGCGCAGGAACTGCGCGAGAAGGCCGAAGAGCGCGCCGAGCGCATTCGCGAAGAGCTGCGCGACAGCGCGGCCGCGAAGCGCGCCGAGGAGCTGCGCGACCAGGCCCAGGTTCGCTTCGGCGAGATGCTCGGCATGGCCGGCATCGCGACCGCGTCGGACGTCGAGAAGCTCGAGAAGCGCGTGGCCGCCCTGGCCCGCGAGCTGAAGGCTTCGGCGAAGCATCCGAAGACCCCGCAGCACGCTGCGAGCGCCTGAAACCGGGAGCGTCCCAGGAAGGGCTCGGCCGCATTCGCGGCCGGGCCCTTTGCATTTCCGGCTACGTTGCGCCGCCGCGCACGGCGCGAAATCGAGGAGATCTCTCGTGGCGAGCTTCACCGGCGTCGACTTCCTGCGGCTCGACGAGCTGCTCTCGGACGAGGAGCGCCTCGCGCGCGACAGCGTGCGCGCCTGGGTCTCGGGCGAATACCTGCCGCGCGTGCAGGCGAGCGTCCGGCAGGACGGCGCGTTCCCGATGGAGCTCGTGCCGCAGATCGCGGAGCTCGGCCTCTTCGGCGCGAACCTGCACGGCTACGGCTGCGCGGGCATGAACAACGTCGCCTACGGGCTCGTGATGCAGGAGCTCGAGCGCGGCGACTCGGGCCTGCGCTCGTTCGCGTCGGTGCAGGGCTCCCTGTGCATGTACCCGATCTACGCGTTCGGCTCGGACGCGCAGAAGGAGCGCTGGCTGCCGCCGATGGCCGCGGGCCGCGCGATCGGCTGCTTCGGCCTCACCGAGCCGGACTTCGGCAGCTTCGCCCAGGGCATGCGCACCAAGGCGGAGCGCCGCGGCAGCGGCTGGCTGCTGAACGGCACGAAGCGCTGGATCACGAACGGCTCGCTCGCCGACATCGCCGTGGTGTGGGCGCAGACGGACGAGGGCGTGCGCGGCTTCCTGGTCGAGAAGGGCACGCCGGGCTTCGAGGCGCGCGACATCAAGGGCAAGTTCTCGCTGCGCACGTCGGTCACCTCGGAGCTGTTCCTCACGAACGTCGCGCTGCCCGACTCCGCGCGGCTGCCGCTCGCGGCCGGCATGAAGGGCCCCCTCTCCTGCCTCACGCAGGCGCGCTACGGCATCGCTTGGGGCGCGATCGGCGCGGCGATGGCTTGTTTCGACGAGGTCGTCACCTACACGAAGGACCGCATCGTCCAGGGCGGCCCGCTCGCGAGCAAGCAGCTCACGCAACAGAAGCTCGCCGAGATGCTCACCGAGATCACGAAGGCGCAGCTGCTCGCGCTGCGACTCGGGCGCATCAAGGACGAGCACAAGCTCGAGCCCGTGATGGTCTCGATGGCGAAGCGCAACAACGTCGACATGGCCCTGACCGTCGCGCGCAACGCGCGCGACCTGCTGGGCGCCAACGGCATCGTCGACGACTACCAGTCGATGCGGCACATGATGAATCTCGAGACGGTGCGCACGTACGAGGGCACGCACGACATCCACACGCTGATTCTCGGCGAGCACATCACGGGCCTGCGGGCGCTGTAGGCGCGCGGTTCAGTTCGCGGCCGGGCGCGCCGAAGCGCCCGACATGGCGCGACTCGTCGGATTCGTCCTGCTCGTCCTCGGGGTCTACCTCGGCGCCTCGATCGCCACGCAGGGCGTGGACGCGACGCTCGCGCCGCTGCTCGGGCGCGAGGACGCCGCGACCGAGGCCGACGCCGAGCCCGACGAGACCGATGCAGCCTCCGCCGAAGCGGCCGCGGCGCAGCCGCAGCGCGCGCACCGAGCTGCGGGCCAGGCGGCGCCGAGCGCGATCACGTCGCGCGTGCGCGAGCGGGTGAACGGCGCGATCGCCGAAGGCGCACGCCGCCACGGCGGCGAGTGACGCGTCCCTAAGCGCTCGGCTCGCGCTTGCGCAACACCGCGAGCGCGCCGCTCACGCTGCCGTGGGACGCAGCCAGCGCCGTCCGCGCGCACGCCTCCGAGGCGCCGGTGAGGTCGCGCACGATGCGCAGCGCGCGGCGCTCGAGCTTGCGCGAGGAAGGCACGAGGTTCGTCATCTCGTTCCCCTCGACGCGGCCGAGGCGGACCATCACGGCGGTCGAGAGCGTGTGAAGCACCATCTTCTGGGCGAGCCCGCCCTTCATGCGCGTCGAGCCGCGGATCACTTCGGGGCCGACGCACGGGGCGATCGACACCTCCGCAGCCTTCGCCATGGGCGAGGACGGATCGCAGGTCAGCGCGATGCGGCGCGCGCCGACCGCCTGCGCCTCCTCGAGCGCGGCCAATGCGAACGGCGTGCGGCCGCTCGCGGAGATCGCGAGCACGGCGTCCCCGGGCATCAGGTCGCGAGCGCGCAGGGCGTCGCGCGCGGCCTGCGCGTCGTCCTCGGCGCCCTCCGCGGCGTGGACGAGCGCGGCCTCGCCGCCGGCCATGATCCCGACGACGCGGTCCGCCGGGAATCCGAAGGTCGGCCGCAGCTCCGCGGCGTCGATCATCCCGAGCCGGCCGCTGGTCCCGGCGCCCACGTTGAACCAGCGCCCGCCGCCCTGGAGCACGAGCACGAGCAGGTCGACGGCGCGCACGATCTCGGGCAGCACGCGCTCGACGGCCTCGGCCACGGTGCGGTCCGCGGCGTGGATCGCCGCCACGATCTCGCGCGCGCTACGGCGCGAGAGGTCGCGCGTGTCCTCGCAAACGGCTTCGGTGAGCAGGTCGTCGCGCATCGGGGGCCTCATCGGCGGGCGCCGGCCGGAATGTGACAGGCGCGCGCCGTTCCCTATGAACCCGCCCGCGATGACATTCCGCGTCTCCGAGCAAACCCTTTCACGCCTCGAGTGGCCCGAGCTGGTGCAGCAGCTGCGCGCCCAGCTGCGCACGCCCCGCGCAAAGGAAGCGCTCGACCCGCTCGGGCTCGCGCTGTTCGCCCCCGCGCTGAGCGCCGCCCGCGAGCGGCTGGCCGAGACCCGCGAGGCCCGGGCGATCCTCGCGGCCGGCGACGTGTCGCCCGCGGCCGGCGTGCGCGACGTCGACCCCCTGCTGCCGCGCCTCTCGCGCGGCGGCGCCCTCGCGGGCGCGGAGCTGCTGGATCTCGCGGCCACGCTGCGCGCGTGCTCCGAGGCCGGGCGCTTCCTCCAGCGCCGCGGCGACGTCGCCCCGCACCTCGCCGCCGTCGCCAGCGCAATCGTCGACCACGCGGCGCTCGCCGGGCACATCGAGCGCGCCATCGACCCGAGCGGCGAGGTCTCGGACGCCGCGTCTCCCGCGCTCGCGAGCGCCCGCCGCGCCGCGCGCGAGCTGACCGTCGCCGCGAAGGAGCGCATCGAGCGCTACCTGAGCGACGCCGACGTCGCGCCGGCGCTGCAGGACTCCTTCGTCACGCTGCGCGGCGACCGCTACGTGCTGCCGGTGCGCGCCGGCTCGCGCGACAAGGTGCCCGGCATCGTCCACGACGCGTCGGCGAGCGGCACCACGTTCTTCGTCGAGCCCGCGGCCGTCGTCGAGCTCAACAACCGCAAGAAGCAGGCGGACCTCACCGTCGAGCGCGAGACGCGGCGCGTGCTCGCCGAGCTCTCCGAGTCGGCCTCGCGCCACGCGCCCGAGATCGACGCGAACCTGGACGCGCTCGCCCACGTGGACCTCGCGTTCGCGCGCGCGGCCCTCGCGCTCGCGACGGACGCGAGCGAGCCCGCGCTGGACGAGCGCGGCGCCTTCCACCTCGACTTGCTGCGGCACCCGTTGATTCCCGCGCGCGAGGTCGTGCCGAACGACGTGCGCCTCGGCGAAAGCTTCCACGTGCTCGTGATCTCCGGCCCGAACGCCGGCGGCAAGACCGTCGCGATGAAGGCGCTCGCGCTCGCCACGCTCTCCGCGCGCGCCGGGCTGTTCGTGCTCGCTGCCGAAGGCGCGCGCATCGCGGCCGTCGAGCACGTGGTCGCCTCGATCGGCGACGCGCAGGACCTGCACGAGAATCTCTCCACGTTCTCGGCGCACATCGCGCAGCTCGCGACGATCGTCGCCGAGGCCGACGCCAGCACCCTGGCCGTGCTCGACGAGGTCGGCGTCGGCACGGACCCGAGCGAGGGCGCAGCGCTCGCCCAGGCGTGCCTCGAAGCGCTGGCCGACGCCGGCGCGCGCGTCGTCGCGACCACGCACTACAACCTGCTGAAAGAGCTCGCGGACGTGGATCCGCGCTTCGAGAACGCGAGCGTCGAGTTCGATCCGAAGACGCTCGCGCCCACCTACCGCCTGCGTCTCGGCATGGCGGGCGCGTCGTCGGCGACGGCGGTCGCGGCGCGCATGGGCATGCCCGCGCGCGTGATCGAGCGCGCCCGCGCGCTGATCGATCGCGAGGACCGGCGGCTCGACCAGCTGCTGACGGAGCTGCAGGCGAGCCGCGCCGCGCTCGAGACGGAGCGCCGCGAGGCTGCACAGCTGCGCGAGGAGAGCGCGGCCGCGCGCGACACGTACCGCGAGAAGCTGGAGAAGCTGCAGGACCGTCGCGACAAGCTGATCGCCGAGATGCGCGCCGAGCTCGACGCCGCGTTCAAGAGCGCGCACGGCGAGATCGCGGGGGTGATCCGCGACCTCCAGCGCAAGGGCAGCGCCCAGGAGGCCGCGCGGGCGCGGGAGAAGCTGGTCGCGCTCGAGAGCGAGGCGAAGCGCGCCGAGCACGGCGAGCGCGCGCGCGTGCCGCAGGAGGCCCCGCAGCGCGCGGGCGCGGGCGGCCTGAGCGTCGGCGACGCGGTGCGCGTCGACGGGGGCGCGGCGGGCACGCTGGTCGCCCTGCCCGATCGCGCGGGCCGTGCGCTCGTTCAGCTCGGCGGCGCGCGCATCGCGATCGACGCGGGGCGGCTGCGCCCGGTGAGCGCCGGCGAGACGGCGCCGGCGCGGGGCTTCGTGCGCGTCGACCTGCTGCCCGAGGGCGTGAGCGCGCGGCGCGTCGACCTGCGCGGCATGCGCGTGGACGAGGCGCTCGCCGCGCTCGAGCAGGCGCTCGACGACGCCGCGCGAGCGAGCTCCGAGTCGCTCGAGATCATCCACGGCGTCGGCACGGGCGCGCTCCAGAGCGCGGTGCGCGAGCACCTGCGGCGGCTGCCGCACGTCGCCCGCTTCGCGCCCGGCCCTGGCCGCGGCGGCGAAGGCGTCACCATCGCCCACCTCGGGGGCGGGGACGTTCCTTGACTAACTGAACTTTCTCGAAAGTTCAGTTAGTCAAGGAACGTCCCCGAAGAGCGAAGAGGTCTGCGAGCGCGGCGTTGGCGGCGCGTAGGCCGGAGGTGGCGGCGCCCTCGAGCGTCGGGGCGTTCAGGTAGTCGCCCGCGAAGTAGAGGCGCCGGCCGCGCGCGCGGCGGTCGGCTTGCACGCGCGCGAAGTTGGCGAGCGCGCGGTAGCGGCCCACGTCGAAGCGCGGTCGCGCCCACTCGAAGCGCGCGATCTCGAGCGGCCGCGCGGTTCGCGTCGCGCCCGGGCGCACGCGCTCGAGCGCGGCCGCCAGCGAGCGCGCGATGGCGTCGTCGGCCGCCTCGAGGTGCGCGTGGCTGAAGACCGGCGTCGCGACCAGCTGGACGAGCGTCTGGCCCGGCGGCGCGAAGCAGCCCTCCGCGCCGGGCTCGATCGCGACCGCCGCGAGCGGCAATCCCGCCTCGCGCGGAATGCGCGCCCACACGGAGTGCGGCGCGAGCTCGGCGTCGCACGCGAAGCTCGCGACCACCGCGGACTCGGCGCGGGTCGCGCCGAGCACGTCCGCCTCGGCGGCCACGAGCAGGTCCGCGGCGACGCGGATCGTCTCGCGCGGCGGAATCGCGAGCACCACCGCGTCGGCCTCGACGCGCGCTCCGCTCACCAGCGCGAGCTCGACGCCGCGCGCGACCGGGCGGATCCCGCGCACGTCGCCCGCGACGAGCCGCGCGCCCTCGGCGAGCGCCTCGCCGAGCGCGGCGACGCTCGTGCGCAGGCGCCCGAGACCGAGCTCGGCGCGCCCGACGTGATGGCGCAGCAACGCCGCGCGGCTGGTGTTCGCGGTCTCGAGGCCGAGGTCCGCTGCGAGCAGCGGCTGCACCCAGCGCGCGAGCACCGCGTCGCCGAAGTAGAGCCGCGTGAAGTCGGCGACGCTGCGGTCGTCGAGCCGCACCGCGTGCTCGGGGTGCTCCGCGCCGAGGATCCCGCGGAAGCGGCGCAGCAGGCGCTCGAGCCGCAAGAGCCGGAAGCCCTCCCGCAGCGGCATCCCCGGCAGCTTGCGCAGCCCCGCGAAGTCGCACGCGTCGGTCTCCCGCAACGCGCCCTCGTGGAACTGCGCGATCGCGACGGGGCGCACCAGGGGCGCGCGACCCGCGCTCGCGAGCGCCCCCGCCAAGGCATGCAGCGAGGCGTCGCGGGCGCCCACCAGCAGCGGCGCGCGCTCGACGCGGAAGCCGTCGACGGCGCGCTCCGCCGCGCGGCCGGCGGCCGCTCCGCGCTCGACGAAGACCACCTCCGCGCCGGCCGCCAGCAGGCGATGCGCAGCAGCGAGGCCCGCCATGCCGGCGCCGACGACAGCGATGCGAGGGGACGACACGCGGGGCCTTTCGGGAAGCCGGGAGAGGGGCCGGCCTTTTTAGCCGAACGGCGAACGGGCCGCGCCCGCCCCGCGTAGCGCGTGCGAAATGACGACTGCCACCCTCCCGCTCTCGCTGTTCCCCACCCGAACCCGGCCCGCTCCGAAGGCCGCGAGGAGCACTGCGATACCGTCGGGCGCCGTGGCCACCGATGAAGAGCTGATGGCCCGGCTCCAGGCGGGCGACGAGCGCGCTCTCGAGCAGCTCATGCAGCGCTTCCAGGGGCCCCTGTACGGCTTCCTGTCGCGGCGCGTCGGGAGCGCCGCCGACGACGTGTTCCAGGAGACCTGGATTCGCGTCGTACGCGCGCGCGAGAGCTTCGACACCGAGCGCCGCTTCTCGGCGTGGCTCTACCAGATCGCGAACAACCTCTGCCGCGACCGCTATCGCCGCGTCGACGCGATGCGCCGCGCGGTGGACTCGTTCCGGGTCGAGGACGAGACGCTGCGCGAGCCGTCCGAGAGCCTGGCCCTGCCCGACCGCGACGCGATGCGCGAGCGCGTGCTCGCCCTTCCGGACCGACTGCGCGAGGTTCTGGTGCTGCGGTACTACGAGGATCTCGGCGAGGAGGAGATGGCGCGCGTGCTCGGCGTGCCGCGCGGCACGATCAAGAGCCGCTTGCACGCCGCGGTGAAGGCCCTGCGCGAGCGGATCGTCGAAGAAGGCGGGAGCGAAGCATGAGCGAGCTGCGAGACGACGACCGCGATCTCGACCTCGAGCGCGAGCTGACCGCCCTCTCGCGCGAGCTCGACGCCTTCCGCGTCGGCGCCCCGCCCCGCGCGCTGATCGAGGCGACGCTGGCGCGGGCGAAGCGCGAGCTGCGCGAGCAAGTCGCCGCGCGGCGGCTCCCGGCCGGCTTCCGCACCGAGCTCGCGAAGATCGCGATCGCCGCCGCGGTGCCGCTCGCGCTCGTGGTCGCCTGGAACGCCTACTTCCTGCCGCGCCTCCCGGGCTACCTCGACGCTTGGCTCCCGCTGCCGATCGCGAACGGCCTCGCGTTCGCCTACGCCGGCGGAGCGCTCGTCTGGCTCGCGCTCGCGGCGGGCTTCCTGCCGATCGCCGCACACCAGCGCGCGCGCCTGCGCGCCCGCGAGGCCTGAGCGATGTCCGAAACCAAGATCTGCCCCTACTGCGCCGAGGAAGTGCGCGTCGAAGCGATCAAGTGCAAGCACTGCGGCTCCTACATCGGCGGCCGCAAGCGCGCGCCGGTGGGCGACTGGGTGCGCACCGACCGCGACCGCATGATCGCCGGCGTGTGCGGCGGCCTCGCGCTGCTGTTCGGCCTGCCCACGGCGGTGGTGCGGCTCGCCTTCGTGCTCGGCACCGTGCTGTCGAGCGGCTTCGGCGTCGTGATCTACATCGTGCTGTGGGTGGTGATGCCGCTCGACCGCACGCGCCTGCCGGCGAACGCGAGCGCGATCCCGCGCACACCGCCGTCTCCTCCTCCGCCTCCGGCGGTGCGCGACCCGAGCATCGACCGCGAGCTCGGCCCCGACGACCCGCGCTGAGCCGGAGCTAGAGGAAGCGCGCCAGCCCCGCGACGACGTCGTGGAGCGTCTCGAAGGGCTCGAACGCGACGCCCTGCTTCGCGAGCTCCTCCGCGAGCGACTCCTTCGCGAACACGACGTCGGCGGCGCGCGCGCCGCACAGGTCCGACACACGTCCGTTGCCGATGTGCACCACGCGCGCGCCCGGATGCCCCGCGCGGAACTCGCGGATGCGCGCCGCCTTGCACACGCCGGTGCTGCACCCGCAGCTGCGATCGGGATGGCGCGCCGCGATGCGCCAGCGATCGCGCTCGTACCACAGGCGGTTCGAGTCGTGGGCGAAGCGCACGCCGTGCAGCACCTGCAGGCGCTCGAGGTTGTAGTCGAAGCCGTCGCTGAGGATGCGGAAGGGGATGCCGCGCTCCTCGCACCACGCGACCAGCGCCCGCCCGCCGGGGTCGATCTCGATCGTGCGCAGGAACTCGTTCAGCGCGCGCTCGGGGTAAGGGAGGCCGTCGAGCAGCTCCATGTTGTAGGCCCAGGCGTCGAGCTCGCCGCGTTCGAGGCGCTTCCAGAGCGCCGCGCGCTTCTCGGCCGCGTGGGTACGCGCGATGGTCGAGCCGACGTCCTGGCGCGCGAACGTGCCGTCGTAATCGCAGAACACCGCGAGCCGCACGTCCTTCGGCACGCGCACGAACAAGGTCTCGTGGGGCGCGAGTCGAGCGCGCAGCGTCGCGTCGTCCCGCGGCTCGGGCTCGCGGCTGCCGAGCAGTGCGAACGGCGGCAGCGGCCCGCGCGCGGCGAGCTCGCGCGCGCAGTCGCGCTCGAAGACGGCCGCGGCGTCGGTGTCGTTCAGCGCGGCGAGCAGCACCGCACTCTGGGTGTGGCTGACGATGCCGCGCGGTCCGCCCTCGCCGAGCAGGTCGAGCGCGCGCGCGGTTCCCTGCGACGCGCCCGAATCGACCTCCCGCGCGAGCGCGAGCGTGTCGCGCACGCGCGCGAGCTCGTCGGGCGCGAGCCTCGGCACGTCGTCCGAGATCATCCCCATGCCGCCGCTCGCGGCGATCGCCGCCGCCAGGGAGCGCACCTCTTCCGCGGTCAGCTCCGTGCCGCGGCTGCGCGCCATCAGGCAGTCGGGGTCGTTGAGCCAGAGGCGGCGGTGCATGAAGGCGCGCGCCGCGATGGCGCGCAGCGCGTGCTGCGTCGACGGGCCCGTGTGCTCGATGCCCGGGATGCGCGGAACCGGGCGCGGCGCCCAGTGCGGCGCCACGTCGGGGCCGATGCGCATGCCGTCGACGAGGCCGACCGCCGCGCCGAGCGGGGAGCCGCAGCCGAGCACGAAGGCGTCCGCACCGGCGCCCGCGCGGATCGCGGCGAGGCCGCGCCGCAGGCGCGCCGCACGCGGCAGCGCAGCGTCCGCAGCGTCGGCCTGCATCGCCGCGGCGTACAGGAAGTCGATCTTGAAGTACGCGAAGCCGTGCTCGACGAGCGCGGCGAAGGTCTCGCGCAGGTGGCGCTGCACCGCGGGCTGGGACGCGTCGAGGGCGTAGACGCGCGAATCGGCCGCCCACTGCGCGTGCATCAGCGCGAGGAACGGCTGCGGGCCGCGCCGCAAGAGCCAGTCCGGGTGCGCGCGGAACAGGTCGCTCTCGGCCACCGCGCAGAACGGCGCCGTCCAGATCCCCGGCGTGAAGCCCGCGCTGCGGATGTCTCCGGCAAGCGGCGCGAGCCCGCGCGGGAAGCGCTCGTTCGTGTCGAGCCAGTCGCCGATCGCGCGCTGGAAGCCGTCGTCGATCTGCACCACGTCGATCGGCAGCTCGGCGCGCAGCTTCGCCAGCGCCTCGAGGTTGCGCAGCACGTCGGTCTCGGAGACCGCGGCGAAGAACTGGTACCAGCTGCACCAGCCCGCCTGGAACGGCGCTCGCGTGCGCGCGCCGGCGCGCGCCCCGAGCTCCGCGGCGAACTGCTCGAGCAGCGCGTCGGCCGAGTCGCCGAGCGCGAACACGACGCGCTCCGCGGCGACGCCCGCGCCGGCGGCGAGCGCGACCTCGAGCTGCGCTTCGACCTCGAGGCGCACCGCGTCGGGCTCGCGTCGCAAGAACACGAGGCCGGTCGCGCGGCCCGCTTCGAGCAGGCCGGCGAGGCACGCGGCGCCAGACGGGGTCGCAGCGGCGGTCGCGAGATCCGACTCGTGCCAGCCGGAGCGGTCGGGCGGCGGCGCACCGATGCCGTGGAACATCCCGCGCAGCCACGCGCCGGACGGGAACGCCGGAGCGCCCGCTTCGCTGAGCGCCTCGGACGAGCAGGCCGACCACGACTGCCAGCCGTTGCGCAGGAAGCGCACGCCGCGCTCGCCGTCCGGTGCGCACCAGCGCACGCCGACCACGATCGACTCGAGATGCAGCGCCTGGTCCGCGATCGAGCGCAGCGAGACGTCGTAGGCGACGTCGCCGCCGCGCAGATCCACGGACACCGCGACCTCGAAGGGCCCGATGCGGTGGGTGCCCGGGACGAGCGGCGCCTCCGCGAAGGCGATCGGTCCCAGCACGCCGTCGCCGCTACGCTGCGGCGGGACGTCGGCGGAATAGCGGATGCCGAGCCGCACGGGCTCGAGGCGGCCGGCGCGCTCGTGCCGTGCGAGCGTCGGGAGTGACATGGCGGCGCACTATATCGGCGGGGCGTCGCAAATCCTGCCGCGCATTCGCGTGCTCGACGGCGCGACCGGCACCGAGCTCGAGCGCCGCGGCATCGCCTGCACCTTGCCGCTCTGGTCCGCCCACGCGCTGCTGGAAGCGCCCGCCACCGTGCGCGCCGTGCACCGGGACTACGCGCGCGCCGGAGCGACCGCGCTCACCGCGAACACCTTCCGCACCCAGGCCCACGTGCTGGCGCGCGCGGGTCTCGCGTCGCGCGCCGTCGAGCTCAGCGCGCTCGCGCTGCGCCTCGCGCGGGAGGGCGCCCAAGAAGCGGGCGCGCCGGAGGCGCTGGTGCTCGGCTCCGCTGCGCCGCTCGAAGATTGTTATGCGCCGGAGCGCGTGCCCGACGACGCGACGCTCGCGCGCGAGCACGCGGCCCACGCGCGCAACCTGGTCGCGGGCGGTGCGGACGCGATCCTGATCGAGACGATGAACTGCGCGCGCGAGGCGGAGGCGGCCCTGCGCGCCGCGCGCGAGGCCGGCGCGGCCGCGCTCGTCAGCTTCGTGTGCGGCGAGGGCGCGCGGCTGCTCTCGGGCGAGCCGCTCGCCGAGGCGATCGCGCGCGTCGCACCGCTCGCGCCCGTCGCAGTGGGCGTGAACTGCGCGCCGTGGCGCGAGCTCGCCGCGTGTCTGCCGGTGCTGCGCGCCGCGGCGCTGCCGTTCTTCGCATACGCGAACCTCGGCGCGCCCGCCGCGAACGGTGCGCACGCGCTCGCGCCCGCGGACTTCGCCCGCGAGGCCGAGCGCTGGCGCGCCGCGGGCGCCGCGGGCGTCGGCGGCTGCTGCGGCACCGGGCCGGCGCACGTCGAGGCGCTGGCCACGCGCACCTGACACGCGCACGCGCGCGATCGGCAGGTGGGCGCTCCGGTGACGCAATTTGGCGTCGCACCCGCGTTCGGCGCGAAACCCGCTGCCGCTTCGTGCACCGGCAGGCGACGACGCCGGAGCCTTGGAACTCCGCACCTTGCGCTGCCCTGGCTCGCGCGAGCGCGGGGTTGGCACACGGGTTGCTCTACCCCCACCCGACGGAACGCCCTTCTTGGCGCCCGGACTGGCAACCCCTCCCCTCGGCCTTCGCGAGGTGCCGGTCCGGGCGCTTCTGCTTTCGCGCGCGGGCGTCGGGGCGGTGGCGGGCGGGGTGCGCGCGAAAGCAGAAGCGCCCTTGGTTTACTTCGCTCGGCTCCGAAGACTCCGCCTCGCTGCGCGCTTCGCTTGCGTCTCACGGGATGGACGTGGGGGCGTGCGGCGCACGGGTCGGTCGGGCGGAGGCTGCGGCTCGACCGCTTGGGCGGTGGAGAGGAGATGGCGCGCGTGCGGAGGCGCTCGGCGTCGAAGACTCGCCGAGCCGCGGGGGTGGATCGGAGCGGAGATGGCGCGAGCGCGGAGAAACTCGGCGTCGAGGACTCGCCGAGCCGCGGGGGGCGGGCGGGGTGGGTGCGGGGCGGCGACGCGCCGGTCAGGGGCGGAGGACGCTGCGGGCGATGCCGGCGAGGTAGAAGGAGCCGGTGGCGACGAGCAGGTCGTCGGGCGCGAGGGAGTCGCGGGCGGCGCGCAGCGCGAGGTGGGGGTTCGGGACGACGCGGAGGTCGAGGGCCGGCGAGATGGCCCGGAACGCGTCGGCGACTTCGGAGGGGGTGAGGGAGCGGATGGGCTCGGCGCGGGTGACGGTGACGCGGTCGGCGTGAGGCGCGAGCGCGGCGCAGATCGCGGCGAGGGCCTTGCCGGCGGAGATCGAGACGACGAGGTGGGCGGAGCGACGCGGGATCTGCGCGAGGACGCGGGCGAGGCCCTTCGCGGACTCCTCGGTGTGCGCGCCGTCGATGATGATCCACGGCGCGCGCGACACGATCTCGATGCGCGCAGGCAGGCGCGGGTCGGCGAAGGCGCGCTGGGCGGCGCGCGCAAGGGCTTCGTCGCTGGCGACGCCGAGGCGGCGCGCGCAGGCGAGCGCGAGGGCGGCGTTGGCGGCTTGATGCGCACCGGGCGCGCCGAGCGCGAATTCGCAGGCGAAGTCGCCCTCCTCGAAGCGCACGCGCGCGCCGTCGAGCGTCTCGGAGAGCACGCTCGCGAAGAACTCCTGGCCGAGGCGCGCGAGCGGCGCGTCGACGTCGCGCGCGCGCTGGGCCGCGACGGCGGCGGCCTCGGGGGCGAGCGCGCCGGTGACGAGCGGCGCGCCGGGCTTCGCGATGCCGGCCTTCTCGCCGGCGATGGCGGCGAGCGTCGAGCCAAGCTTCTCGGTGTGCTCGAGCTCGATGGTGGTGATGCACGTGACCGCGGGCGTGACCGCGTTGGTCGAGTCGAGGCGGCCGCCGAGGCCGACCTCGAGGATCGCGACGTCCACGCGCGCCTCCGCGAACAGCAGCAGCGCGGCGGCGGTGGTGGCGTCGAAGAAGCTCGGCGGCTCGGGGCCTTCGCGCTGCGCGTCCACCGCGGGGCGCAGCCGCTCCACGGCGGCGGCGAGGCGGTCGCCGTCGATCTCGCGGCCGTCGATGCGGAAGCGCTCCGTCCAGCGCTCGAGGTGCGGCGACGTGAACGTGCCGACGCGCAGGCCAGCGGCCCCTAACAAGGCTTCGGACAGCAACGCCGTCGAGCCCTTGCCCTTCGAGCCCGCGACGTGCAGCACGCGCAGCGAACGCTCCGGATTGCCGAGCTTCGCGAGCAGCGCCTCGATGGGAGCGAGCGAGAGGCGCGCGCCGGCGTAGCTCGGCGCGCGCTCGAGATTGATCAGGCCCTGGAGGTACGCCTCGGCCTGCTCGAGCCGCGTGGCCGGCGTACGCGCCTCGTCGCGCGGGTCTTTCGCCGGCATCGCAGCCCTTCTCGCGACCGCGCGCGCTCGGCTCTCAGGCGAGCCGAGCGCGGCCGGTCACTGCACCATGTACTTCTTCCACGAGCGGTAGCTCTTGACCGCGTCGCTCGTGCCCTCGGCGGCGGGGTAGAAGTACCGGACGGCGTGGCCGCACGTCGCGCAGATCTTGTAACAGAACTTGAAGCCCTCGACTTCCTTCACCTGCCCCACCACGACGCGGTTCTCGTCGGTGCAGCAGTCCTTCGCCGCGGGCGGCGACACGATCCGCTTCGGGTACTCGTTCTTCGGCTTCTCGTCGGTCGTGTAGCGGATGATGTTGCGCGACAGGCGGTTCGCCTTCGCGTCGGTGGTCTGCTTGCGGATGTTGCTGCCGATTCGTCTCACGCTGCGGTCCTCGTCGTGTGCCCCGGGCGCGCCGGCTCGTCAGTCGAGCGCGCGAAGGAGCGGGGTCAGGTCGGAATAAGCGGTCTCGCACGGCGCACCGCCGGCGAAGCGAAGCACGTCGCGCTCGCGCGCGGCGCCGCGGCGCAGCACGGTGGAGCTGCGCGTGCCGTACTCGGGCGTGTGGATGCAGGTGCGCGCGAGCGCGTCGTCGCCGCGCGCGTCGTGGGAGCGACACAGGGCGGCGAGCGCCTCGAGCGCGTCGTGCTCGGGGCCAGCCGCGATGCGCTCGGCCTCGCCGAGCAGCCGCGCGATCTTCGGGACGCCGACGTCGTCCGGATCGGCGTTGCCGATCACGTGGACGCCGGGCGCGAGCACCCGCACGCGCGGCTTCTCTTCGTACACGATCGCGAAGGCATGCTCGGCGTCGGCGACGAACAGGTTGAACGGGTTGTAGGCGCCGGGCGCGAGCCGCAGCGCCGCCTCGGCCGCGCGCGTCGCCGAGCCGCTCGCGAGCGCGTCCGCCACGAGCAGGCCGCGCGAGCGGCGCGCCGCGTCGAGGCGCTGCGTCGGGCGATTCGTGAGCGCGACGAAGACCCCCGCGTCGTTGATCCCGAGCCAGGTGCCGCCCGCGCGCTCGTCCAGCGGCGCGATCACGCGCCGCTCGCCCCAGGTGTGCAGGCGCGGGCCCGAAGCCGGGCGCGCAAGGAACTCGTCCCGATTCGCCGCGACCAAAAGGTGGGCGGTCGGGTAGCAGCGATGCAAGGCGATGAGGGTGCACATCGGCAGGCGCCTCTGTGCGGCGGGGGCCGCTCTCGCGAGAAGGAGGCAAGGTAGGCGACCTTCCCCGCGGGATCAAGAGTGTCGGACGGGATTCGTGCTTGAAAGTGGCTCGGCTCCGCGCGTGCGTGTCGCGGGATCGTCACGCGACGTCGCCCTCCCGGGCTCGCATTCGCGGCCGTAACCCAAGTTGCGGGTCGCGCGCATCCTTCTTGCCGGCCGCGGGTTCGCAATGCGAACGCGTCGGCTTGCATCCCGTTTGGCTCGCCTCGGGGCCGGGAGTAGGATCGAACGTCGCCTCTCGAATCGGACGGGCACTCACAGCGACGAGGAAGGAAGGGCATCCGATGCGTGCACTCGCCGTGTTGTTGTGCGTCTCGGTCGCCGCGTCCGCCGGCTGCGCGACGAGTGGCAACGCGCCGCCGCAATCGCGCAAGCGGCCGCCGGTCTCGAGCCCGCCGCCCTCCGCAGACCCGGACGACCCGACCGCCGATCTACCCGAAGACGACGTCGCGACGGACGACGACCCGCAAGCGCAGGGCGTGACCGCCGGCGATCGCGCGAAGGCCGCGACGCAGGGCATGCTCGTCGGCGCCATCGTGGGGGCGCAGGCCGGCCCGATCGGCGCCGCGGTCGGCAGCGTGGCCTCGATGATCTACGGCGCGGTGACGGGCGAGTCGCCGCTCGGCTCCGGCGGCCCCGGCGGCCGCACGCCCGGCGGCGAGCGCGGCCGTGAAGAGGAGATGGAGCGCGAGATCGAGCGCGAGAGCCAGCGCCAGGGCGAGCTCGAGGACGAGATCGCGGGCGAGCTCGAGCGCCAGGAAGAGTTGTTACGGCAGATCGAGCAGAACGAGCAGCTCGAGGCCGTCGCGCAGCAGCCGCAGCCCGGCACGCCCGGCGCCGTCTCGGACACGCGCGACGCGCCGATCGCGCCGGCGGAGAAGGACCTCCCGGCCGCGATCTTCGACGAAGAGCACCGCAAGATCGCCGTGGGCGCGTGGGGCAACACGCGCGAGCTCGCGGTGCTCGTGCGCTCGCTCGACGCCGATCGCGACGGCGCGCCCGAAGAGGTGCGCTTCCACGACGACGCCACCGGCGCGATCCTGCGCAAGGAAGCCGACCGCGACTACGACGGCGACCTCGACGAGTGGACGATCTACGAGGCCGGCGCGGTCGCTCGCATCGAGCAGGACAACGACGGCGACGGCAAGGCCGACGAGTGGCAGATGTACGGCAAAGACGGCCGCATGACGTCGCGCGAGATCGACCGCGACGCGAACGGCCAGCGCGACGCGTTCTTCATCTTCGCCGCCGGGGTGCTCACCGAGGAGCGCCACGACACGAACGCCGACGCCAAGATCGACCGCGTCGTCTTCTACAAAGCGAAGCTGCTCGACCACGCCGAGGAAGACCAGAACTTCGACGGCAAGATCGACGCGTGGACGTCCTACGACAAGGACTTGATCTCGCGCATCGAGCGCGACGCCAACGGCGACGGCAAGCGCGACACCTTCGAGACGTACGACATCGCGAGCGGCCGCTCGCTGCTCGCGCTGCGCGAGGAAGACAAGAACCAGGACGGCACGATCGACGTGAAGTCGGTCTACGAGAAGGGCAAGCTGAAGCAGCGCCAGATCAACGACGCTGGCCTGACGCCGCTCTGAGCGCGCGCCGCCGGGCGCCCTTGCGCCCGGTCGTCAGTTCTCGGGCGCGGGCGGCGCTTCCGTCGGCGGCGGCTCGGCCGGCTGCGCGGTGCTGCCCGGCTTCTCGCCGTCCTCGCGTACGCGGATTTCGAGGCTGCGCCGCTGCTGCGCGCGGAACGCCTCGATCTCGAGGCTGCGCCGCTTGATCTCGAGCTCGCGGTTCTGGCGCCGGATGCGCTCGAGCTCGGCCAGCTTGTCGCGCGAGCCCACCTGGCTGAGCGCGAAGTCGAGCTCGAGCTCGAGCTCGCCCCGGGTGCCGTCGCTCGCGAGCGCGACGATGCGCACGCGGTTGCGCCCTTCGCGCACGGGGACGTAGCCCGCGAAGCTGCCGTCGGCGGCGAGCCGCACGTCGGTCGAGAAGTCGCCCGTCGTGAGGTTCGTGAAGACCACGTCCTCGACGTCCGAGAAGCTCGTGCCGGCGAGCAGCGCGATCACGTCGTCGGGGCTCTGCACGGGCGTGTAGACGCCGCCCGTGAGGCGCGCGATCTCGGTGGTGACGCGGTTGTACTTCAGCGCCTCGGGCCCGAGCGCGTAGGTGTTGACCGAGACGCCCGCCGCCTCGGCGAGCTCGGCGGCGCGCAGCGCGTACTCCTCGTCGCCGGGGTCGACATCGGTGCCGCGCCCGATCGGGAAGGTCGGCAGGCCGTCGGTGAGGAACAGCGCGACCTTCTTCGCGTCGGCGCGGGGCTGGCTGCGCGCGCCGCTGAGTCCGTTCAGCTCGCTCACCGCGAGCAGGATGCCGGCGCCGAAGTTGGTCGCGCCGTTCGGGCCGCGCGCGATCACCCCGGCGAGCGCATCGCGCACGGCGGCGAAATCGCTCGTGAGCGGGATCTCGAGGCGCGCGTCCTGCTGCGTCTCCGACACGCGCTCGCCCGTGGCGGGGTCGACGTCGCCCGAGAACGTGATCACGCCGACGCGCACGCGCCGCGCGTCGACGTCCTCGAGCAGCTTCAGCGCGGCGCGCACCTGCGCGCGCAGGATCGTGTCGTCGAGATCCGTGCTGCGCACGTCGCCGGGGAACAGGTTGCCGAGCCCCTCGGCGACCGGGTCCACGCCGACGATGCCGTCGCCGTCGATGTCGCCGCCGCTCGCGGCGCGCGTCGAGTAGGACACGTCGATCACGAGCATCACGTCGAAGGCCTGCGGATCGGCGGCATCGGCGAGCGCGCTGCCGGCGATGCGCGCCTGGTGCACGAAGCCCTCGACGCGCGCGCCGGGCATCGGCGACTCGAGGCGCAGCTGCACGGCGGAGTCCGCGCGCGCGCCGGCGGCGCAAACGAACAGCCCCGCTGCGGCGGCCAGCAGCCGCCCGCAGCGGGGCGTGGAACGGAGCCCGCGCGTCACGCGCCGCTCAGTAGCCCGACGTGCGCGTGCGCTGCGACGGACGCAGCTCGATCTCGACGCGGCGATTCTGGGCGCGGCCCTCGGGCGTCGCGTTCGTGACGAGCGGCTGGCTCTCGCCGAAGCCGAGCGTCGTCACGCGGTTGCCGTCGACGCCCTTCACCACGAGCTGGTTCTTCACCATCAGCGCGCGGTCCTCGGAAAGGCGCATGTTCGCGTCCTCGGGTCCCTGGGAGTCGGTGTGGCCCTTGATGAGCACCTCGGAATCGGGGTAGCGGTTGATCGTGGCCGCGACCGAGTCGAGGCGCGACATCGCGCCGGGCGAGAGATTGCGAGAGCCCGAGTCGAACATCACCTCGCCCGCGAACGAGACGGTGACGGTGTCGCCCTCGATCTCGACGTTCGCGTCGGGGATCGCGTCGAGCTCCTGCGCAGCGCGCTCCTTGTTCTCGAGGTAGTGGCCCACGCCCGCGCCCGCGAGCGCGCCCACCAGCGCGCCGATGCCGGCGCCCTTCGCGTTGTGCTTCGAGGCGGCGGCGCCGGTCGCGGCGCCGGCGGCAGCGCCGATCAGCGCGCCCTGGGCGCGCTTGTCGTCGAGCACGGTGCCGGTCTGCGTCGCGCAGCTCGCGAGCAAGCTCGCGGCGGCGACGAGGCCGAGGGTCGTGCCGGTGAGACGGAGTGAGCGGTTCATCGAGCTCCCTTTCGCGGCGCGGTTTTGCGCCATCACGGTGATTCGGACGCAGCGGGCGGATCGAAATTCGAGCGGCCCCGGGCGAGCAGCGCCGTGGCGTCGCTCACGAAGCGCGCGAGCGCGTCGGCGAACGCCCCGGGTGCGCAAGGAGTACCCGGTGGCGCGGGGGCGTCCAGCGCCACGATGCGCTTCGCCCCCGCGGCGAGCAAGGCAGCGTGGGGCGCCTCGGCCTGCTCGAACTCGCCCGCGGCGACGCCCGCCGCGGCGAAGAAGCGCTCGCGCAGCACGCGGTGCGAGAGCAGGTCGCGCCGCTGCGGGAGCGCGCAGGCGCGGCGCACGAACACCGCCACCTCCGCGCCCGCGAGCGTCGCCGGTGCGGGCTCGCCGGCCGCGAACGCGATGCCGACCGGCTCGCCCCGCGCGCCGAGCATGCGCGCCACTTCGAGCGCCAGGGCGGCGCCGGCGGCGGCCTCGACGAGCGCGTCGGCGTCGCTGGCGCCCGTCGCGAGCGGGGCGACGAGCACGATGCGCGCCTGCGCGCGCGCTTCGGGCGCGTTCGCCTCCGCCCACGCGCGCGCGCGTGCGAGCGCCTCGCTGCCGGGCGGCCGCGCGCCGAACGCGGCGAGCGCGCGCAGGCTCGCGGAGAAGCGCTCCGACTGGAACTGCGTCGGATCCGCCGGCGGCGCGGAAGCGGCCGGCGCGGGCTCCACCGTCGGTGCGCCGCCGCAACCGGCAACTCCGAGCGCTGCCGCTGCGACGCAGCGACGGAAAATCCCGGCAATGGAGCGACGGAGCGCGCGCACGCGGAAAAAACTAGCCCGCGCGCTCGGCAATCACGCGTCGCGCGTGACACTTTCGGCGCGCGCGGCCCACTTATGGTCCGGATGCCCCATCCCTGGCGGGGCTTCTCAAGGGTGGAAGGCAGGGTTCGCGCAAGCGGGCCCTGCCTTCAACGCCCGCCGCACCCCCGCGGTCCCGTTGGCGACTCCGTGGCCAACCCTCCCGTTCCGGACGAGCAAGGCGATGCCGAGCTCGACCTCACGATCTGCGAAGAAATCGTGGAAGGCGGCGACGACGCCTCCGTGCGCGTGCCGCGCGTGCTCGGCGGCGCGCTGGTCGGCGTCGACGGCGTGGCCGTCGAGGTGGAGGTGCGCATCAGCTCGCAGCTGCCGCGGGTAGACATCGTCGGCCTGCCTGAGGCGGCAGTGCGCGAGAGCGCCGCGCGCGTGCGGGCCGCGGTCGCCGCGGTCGGCCAGCGCTTCCCGGACCGGCGCGTCACGGTGAACCTCGCGCCCGCATCGATCCGCAAATCCGGCGCCGGGCTCGACCTGCCCATCGCCGTGGGCGTGCTCGCCGCGTCCGCGGCCGTGCCGTGGGAAGCCACCGCGGGCCTCGGGCTCGTGGGCGAGCTCGCGCTCGACGGCCGGATCCGCGGCGTGCGCGGCGTGCTCGCGCAGGTGCTCTCCCTCGCGAGCGCGGGCTGCACGCGCATCGTCGTGCCCGCGGCGAACGGCGCCGAGGCGGCGCTCGCCGAGCACGCGCCGGTCTACGTCGCCGACGCGTTCGCGGACGTGCTCGCCTGGCTGCACGGGGCGGGCGCGCTGCCGCGGGCGGAGGCGAAGCTCGCGGGGGGCCTGCTCGCGTGGGAGCCGGATCTCGCCTCGATCCGCGGGCAGCAGCACGCGAAGCGCGCGCTCGAGATCGCTGCCGCCGGCGCGCACGGCTTGTTGCTGCGCGGCGCACCCGGTGCGGGCAAGACGCTGCTCGCGCGCGCCCTGCCCGGCATCCTGCCGCCGCTCGGCGCCTCCGAGGCGCTCGAGGTCGCGCGCATCCGCAGCGTCGCCGGCGCGCTCGACGCAGGCGCGCCGATCTCGCGCGTCCGCCCGTTCCGCGCGCCGCACCACTCCGCGAGCCGCGCCGGCCTGCTCGGCGGCGGCAGCCCGCCGCTGCCCGGCGAAGTGACGCTCGCGCACCGCGGCGTGCTGTTCCTCGACGAGCTGCCCGAGTTCGAGCGACGCTGCCTCGAATCGCTGCGGCAGGTGCTCGAGGAGGGCGTCGTCGCCATCTCGCGCGCGCAGCTCCGCGTCGCCCTGCCCGCGCAGTTCCTGCTCGTCGCGGCGAGCAACCCCTGCGCCTGCGGCTGGCACAAGAGCGGCGTGCGCGACTGCCGCTGCGACGACGGCGCGCTCGCGCGCTACGCCGCGCGCCTCTCGGGCCCGCTCCTCGATCGCATCGACCTGCACGTGGCGGTGAAGCCGGTGCCGTTCCGCGATCTCGACGCGCCGAGCGGCGCCGAGACCAGCGCCGTGGTGCGCGCGCGCGTGCTCCGCGCGCGCGAGCGGCAGGCGCGGCGCCTCGACGCGCTGTGCGTCGCCACGAACAGCGAGATCCCCGCGAGCGCGCTGCACGAGTTCGTGGCCGCGACGCCCGACGCGCGCGCGCTGCTCGGGCGCGCGGTCGAGAAGTTCGGCCTCAGCGCGCGCGCTGCGCACCGCGTGCTGCGCGTGGCGCGCACGATCGCGGACCTGGTGGGCGACGACCGCGTGGGAGCGAGCGCGATGGCGGAGGCGGCGGGTCTGCGGGGAGCCGCGGCGCCGTGAAGCGTCCCGCCTGTCACTCTCTTCCGCGAATCCGTTGGTTCGAGGGAGCTGGATCAGGTCACTCGATCGTTCGAGGTCTCCTCCACGAACGCACCCGGCGCGGCCGAGTGCTTCCGATGTGCGGATCAACGAGCTGCCTCGAGGGGCCTCCACGCTCCCCGACGGATCTCTGACTTCAGAACCCTCCACTGTCCACTCGCGGGCCGCTCCAAGAGCATCCTCGCCGGCACCCACTCACCGTCGACTTCGAGCCGGAAGCTCAGTTCGACGGACGACACCCGCTGCGAGAATCCGGTGTGGCTGGCGAGCGGCAGCAGAGGAAATTCCCGCGAGTCCTCCGCGTAGCCGCGGGCCTCCAGGTCCCGCGCGGCTTCGTCCCACGCGCCGTTCACTCCCACGACGAACTGAATGGATGCCGCAGCGAACGCGAGCGCGGCGACGCTCAGGATGCCCGTGCGCAGTCTCGACACGCTAGTCATGGTGGGGCCTCTCGGTGAGCGATCGCATTGGGCTCGATCGATCCGCGCCTTCGCCGGCCGAGGTGTCACACAGCCCTGCGCTGCGGCTCGCCGCTCGGCGTTCCCAGTGCAGCGCGCGAATGCAGTCCAAACGGTCGCCCGTCTGCGCCAGCGCCCTTGCGACGCGCGCCGCGGCGACGCGGTGACCGTTCTGGGCGGCAATCCGCTCCCATTTCTCCTTTTCTCGGCCCGTCGAGGAAGTAGCCAACGCAAACGCAGCGGAGGCGTCGCCCGCAAGCGCCGACGCGCGGAGGCCATCGCGGCCCGGCCCTCCGGGCTCAGCAGCCCCGAGGGTCTTAGGTCCCGTGCACCCGAACGTGCGAATCCATTCGCGCGCCTCCGCGTCGGAGATCGGATCGCGCGCGGACGAGCTCGCTGCGGCGAACCAGAAGTCGGCCCTCGCACAGCGATCGACGCCCCCCATCTCAGTGAGGGCGGCTCCGAACCCGATCATCCCGTCCGACGATCCGTTCTCGGCTGCGAGCTCGAACCAGTTCCTCCCACGATCGTCGCGTCCGTCGTCGATGGCAGCCCAGTGCAGAGCCACGCGATGAGCCGCTTCGGGATCACCGTTCGACCCTCGCTCGGACAACCGGCGGACCTCGTCTGCCCCAAGCATCCAACCGTGCGTAGAGACCATCGCGTCCACCCGCGACTCGGTTGTCGCGACCTCGCACGCATCGTCTTCGGGGTCGGGCAGTTCGCTGCCGCACGGACTGGCTTGGCTCCATGCGACCAAGACGGTCGCCGCAACCAAGGCTCCGAACGCGCGTCGCGGCATCCCCGCCCTCCTTGCTTCTCCCATGGAAGAGACTCTCGCGGCGACGGCAACGCCGTGCGAGCCGAACGCGACGCCATCCGCCTGCGGCGTTCTCGGCGCCGGAGCCGCCGGGCGAGGACTCCCGGCGTCCTCGCAGTGTCGATTTTCAGCCGCGTCGACCGAAATCCGTCACCTCCCGCGCGCGGCGGCGCCAGGCCGTGCTGGGGAGAAACCGCTGCACACACGCCGGGTTAGAGCGATTCGAGGCGTGGCCGCGCGCCTCCGAAGAGGCCCGCGAACAGATGGCACGTGCGGTGCATCTCACTCTGCACGTGGAGGCGACGACGATGCGAACCTCGGCTGCAGCGCTGCGAGAACGGACGCTCCCGGAAGCGAGCGGCGACGCCGTCGTCGAGACCACCTTGCTCGAGCTCGTGACCACGCTCGGCGAGCTGACCGAGGACGACCGCGAAGTGGTGGCCACCGTGGTCGAGCTGCTGCGCAGCGGGCGGGTGCGGCTGATCGGGAACTTCCGCGGGCAGAAGATCGCCCTGGCCTGAGGCGGCTTCGGGCGGGTTGCGGCCCGGGTTGCGGCTGGGTGTGCGTCTCGCGGGCGCCGCGCGTTGCGGGCGGCCGGGGGCGCCTACGCGTCGTGGCTCACTCGGCCCTGGGCGCGCGCGCCGTTGTTGCCGCATGGGCAGCGATGCGGCTCGGCTCGCGCGGGGATTCTCGCGGGGCCTCGCTCCGCTTGACCTCCGCTCCGGCGCCCCGGCCGCCCGCAACGCGCTCCTCGGGGGTGCGTCTCCGTGCGCAGCGTCGAGACACACTTGTTGGGGAGGGCGGCGGATCGCGCGGCGTTGAGCCGCGCGATCCGCCGTTGTCGACTGGGTTGCTCGTCCACGCGTCGAGGTAGTGCGTGCTTGGATGAAGCGCAGGCATGCGCCCGAGGGAGAATGGGCGGCGCGCTGCGACGGAATGGCGGCGCGAGCGCGCCACGGATCGAGAGCGATCGCGAGCTTGGATTGTGATTTGCGGCCTTGCTCTGGCGTGCGCGACGCGCATCATCCGGCGTCGGGGGGAACCGGGAGATGAACCGGCAGGGGAGCCTGTTTGCGCCGGGCGCGGGGAGCGACGCGCCGAAGGCGGAGCCGCGGGAGCCGGAGGTGGAGGCGCTCGTCGCCGCCGCCGAGGACGACGACGTGGAGACCGGCAGCGACGACCGCGCGGGGCGCCGCAAGGCGCCGAAGGCGCGCTCGAACGCCACGGCCTCGGACATGGCGAAGAAGCAGCGCGACATCTCGGTGTCGGAATTCTTCGCCAAGAACCGCCACCTGCTCGGCTTCGACAACCCGGCGAAGGCGCTGCTCACCACGGTCAAGGAGGCGGTCGACAACTCCCTCGACGCCTGCGAGGAGGCCGGCATCGCGCCGGACATCCGCGTCGAGATCGTGCAGCTCGGCGAGACGCGCTTCCGCGTCTCGATCGAGGACAACGGCCCCGGCATCGTGAAGCAGCAGGTGCCGAAGATCTTCGGGCGCCTGCTCTACGGCTCGAAGTTCCACCGCCTGCGGCAGAGCCGCGGCCAGCAGGGCATCGGCATCAGCGCGGCGGGCATGTACGGGCTGCTCACCACCGGCAAGCCGGTCCGCATCGTGACGCGCACGGGCGACAAGAAGCCGGCGAACCTGTTCGAGCTGGTGATCGACACCAAGACGAACGACCCGCGCGTGACGCGCGAGGAGACGGTCGAGTGGGCCAGCGCCCACGGCACGCGCGTCGAGATCGAGCTCGAGGGCGCGTACCGCGGCGGCAAGCAGGGCGTCGAGGCCTACGTGCGGCAGATCGCCCTCGCGAACCCCCACGCGCGCATCGAATTCCTGCCGCCCAGCCCCGACAAGACGAACGGCGCGATCCTGTTCGATCGCGTGACGAAGGAGCTGCCGCCGGAGACCGCGGAGATCAAGCCGCACCCCTACGGCGTCGAGCTCGGCGTGCTGATGCAGATGTTCCGCGACACCGAGGCGCGCAACCTGCGCAGCTGCCTGCAGCAGGACTTCTCGCGCATCAGCGGGCGGCTCGCGGACGAGATCTGCGAGCGCGCGCACGTGAAGAACAATCGCCGGCCCCACGAGATCACGCGCGAAGAGGCGGAGAAGCTGCACCGCGCGATCGTCGCCACGAAGATCATGGCGCCGCCGACGGACTGCATCGCGCCGATCGGCGAGAAGCTGATCGAGAGCGCGCTGCGCCAGGAAGTGAAGGCGGACTTCTACGCGACCGTGACGCGCAAGCCGGTCGTCTACCGCGGCAACCCCTTCCTGATCGAGGCCGGGCTCGCCTACGGCGGCGACCTGCCCGCGGAGGAGACGGTCACGCTCTACCGCTACGCGAACCGCGTGCCGCTCCAGTACCAGCAGGGCGCGTGCGCGGCGACCAAGGCCGTGATCAGCACGGACTGGCGCTCGTACCAGCTGCAGCAGCCGAAGGGCGCGCTGCCCGTCGGCCCGATGCTGATCATGATCCACATCGCGAGCGTGTGGGTGCCGTTCACTTCCGAGAGCAAGGAAGCCATCGCGCACTACGACGACATCGTGAAGGAAATGCGGCTCGCGCTGCAGGAGTGCGGCCGCCAGGTCGCGATGTTCATCCGCAAGCGCCGCCGCGAGGCCGACGAGGCGAAGAAGCGCTCCTACATCGACAAGTACCTCCCGCAGGTCGCGATCGGCTTGCAGGAGATCCTCGGCTTCGACGACAAGGAGCGCGCGAAGGTCGTCGAGAATCTCACGCAGCTGCTCGAGAAGAGCCGGAGAATCTGATGGCGGCGAAGAAGGCGAAGGCGGAGAGCGCGGCGACGAAGAAGAAGGCTCCGAAGGCCGCGAGCGAGCAGGACGCCGCGAAGCGCGCCGAGGAGATCCGGCGGCGCAACTCGGCGCTCGACGACGTCACCGTCGGCGCGATCCGCGACAGCGCGTCGGGCGTGCACACCCAGGTGAACAAGCGCGGCAAGCCCGACCTCGCGTTCCCGATCCGCTCGCTCGCGAACGTGAAGTACGCCGAGACGAAGGGCTACTTCGAGATCGGCAAGCAGAAGAAGGTCCGCACGCTCACGGTGAACACCGTGAAGAGCTTCGCGCAGACGCTGCGCATGATGGGCCTCTCGAAGACGCTGGTGGAGACGAACGACTTCGCCACGAAGCGCGATGCCTACTACCAGTCCAAGAACTGGAACGACGCGCGCTTCGACGAGCAGACCGAGAGCGACGCGGTGATGGACGACATCGAGGCGATGTTCTCGGTGCGCGGCCTCTCGCGCGAGCAGCTGCGCTTCATCCCCGACGAGCACGGCGGCGCCGTCGCGGGCAACCTCGTCGTGCTCGACCCCGACCGCGAGACGGGCGAGGTGGAGCGCATCGACTGCACGCGCTTCGGCAGCGGCGCCTACTCGATCCCGAGCACGGTCGAGCACCTCTCGTTCGAGACGGACGCGAAGTTCATCCTCGCGATCGAGACGGGCGGCGTGTTCCAGCGCCTGCAGAGCCACAAGTTCTGGCAGACGTCGGACTGCATCCTCGTCTCGCTCGCCGGCGTACCGACGCGCGCCACGCGCCGCTTCATCCGCAAGCTGTCCGACGAGTGCAAGATCCCCGTCTACGCGTTCGTGGACTGCGATCCCTACGGCATCTCGAACATCTACCGCACGCTCAAGGTGGGCTCGGGCAACGCGGCGCACCTCTCGCAGTTCTTCTGCGTGCCGCAGGCGCGTTTCCTCGGCGTCACGCCGCAGGACATCCGCGACTACCAGCTGCCGACCCACCCGCTGCTCGACGTGGACATCAAGCGCGCCCGCGACGCGCTCAAGAACGACCCGTTCTTCAAGGCCCACAAGCCCTGGCAGAAGGCGATGAACGACCTCCTCCAGATGGGGGTGCGCGCCGAGCAGCAGGCCCTCGCGAAGTGGGGGCTGAACTACGTGATCGACGAGTACCTGCCGCGCAAGCTCGCGAACGTGAACCAGTTCCTGCCCTAGGACGGGTCCGCGCAAGCCGGCCGCGCGGCGAGCCGAGAAGAGCCCCCATGAAGCGCAAAGGCATCCTCCTCGCGGGCGGCACGGGCACGCGCCTGTACCCGATCACGCGCGGCGTCTCGAAGCAGCTGCTGCCCGTCTACGACAAGCCGATGGTCTACTACCCGCTGTCGGTGCTGATGCTGGCCGGCATTCGCGACGTGCTCGTGATCACGACGCCGGAAGACCAGGCGAGCTTCCAGCGCCTGCTCGGCGACGGCTCGCAGCTGGGGATGTCGATCTCCTACGCCGCGCAGCCGAAGCCCGACGGCATCGCGCAGGCGTTCCTGATCGGCCGCGCCTTCCTCGCGGGCGGCCCCGCGGCGCTCGTGCTCGGCGACAACCTCTACTACGGCCACGGCCTCTCCGAGACGCTGCGCGCGGCGAGCGAGCGGAAGGAGGGCGGCACCGTGTTCGGTTATTGGGTGCGCGACCCGGAGCGCTACGGCGTCGTCGAGCTCGACGCGCAGCAGCGCGCGCTCTCGATCGAGGAGAAGCCGAAGCAGCCGAAGTCCAACTGGGCGGTGACGGGGCTCTACTTCTACGACCAGGGCGTGTCGGACGTCGCGGCGTCGATGCGTCCCTCGCCGCGCGGCGAGCTCGAGATCACGGACGTGAACCTCGCCTACCTCGCGCGCGGCCAGCTGCGCGTCGAGCTGCTCGGCCGCGGCTTCGCGTGGCTCGACACCGGCACCCACGAGTCGCTGCTCCAGGCGGGTCAGTACATCCAGGCCGTGCAGGAGCGGCAGGGCCTGATGGTGGCGTGCATCGAAGAGATCGCGTGGCGCATGGGCTGGATCGACACCGAGCAGCTCGCGCGGCTCGGCGCCGTGATGAAGAACAACGGCTACGGCGCATACCTCGAGCGCATCGCGCGCGAGCCGCGTCTCGGCGAGGCGCGATGAAGGTCCACCCGACGACGCTGCCTGGCGTACTGCTGATCGAGCCCAAGGTGTTCCAGGACGAGCGCGGCTTCTTCCTCGAGACGTACCGCGCCGAGCGCTACGCAGAGCACGGCATCACCGCGCCGTTCGTGCAGGACAACCACTCGCGCTCGCGCCAGGGCACGCTGCGCGGGCTGCACGCGCAGCTCGACCCCGCGCAGGGCAAGCTCGTGCGCTGCATCGCGGGCGAGATCGTCGACGTCGCCGTGGACATCCGCGTCGGCTCGCCCAGCTACGGCAAGCACTTCCTGACGCCGCTGACGGCCTCGAATTTCCGCCAGCTGTGGATCCCGCCGAACTTCGCCCACGGCTTCCTCGTGATCAGCGAGACCGCCGAGGTCGAGTACAAGGTGACCGAGCCCTACCGGCCCGAGACCGAGATCGCGATCGCCTGGAACGACCCCGACCTCGCCATCCCCTGGCCCGTCCAGGCGCCCACGCTCTCCGTCCGCGACCAGGCCGCCCCCCGCCTCTCGGAACTGCGCGACAAGCTCCCGCACTTCTGACCGCCCCGGCGGCGCGCTCAAGCTGGCGGAGCGCAGGCCGATGCCTTCCGTCATGGCGAGACCGAAATTCATCGAGTGCCCGATCTGCGACACCGACGTCGCGCTCGAGGACGCGGGCCCCGGCGACGAGATCTATTGCGGCTACTGCGGGGCGCCCATCACGATCGCGGAGATCAAGGACGACGACTCCGTAGAGATCGAAGAGTACTGAGCGAGACGGCCCGGGTTCCCGCCGGCGCCCGTCAGCGCACCGGCCGGTCGCGCTTCTGGCACTCGGGGCAGTGCCCGTACAGCTCGTGGCGGTGGCGCAGCAGGCGGAAGCCGTAGCGCTTGCCGATCTCTTCCTGCGCCTTCTCGATCATCGCGCACTCGAACTCGACGATCTTCCCGCAGCGCGTGCACACGAGGTGGTCGTGGTGCTCGTGCTCGATCTCGTAGCGCGCGACGCCGTCGTCGAAGTGGCGCTCGATCGCGAGGCCGGCGTCGCACAGCAGCTTCATCGTGCGGTAGACCGTCGTGAAGCCGATGTTCGCGTGCCGCTCGCGCACGCGGTTGAAGAGCGCCTCGGCGGTGATGTGGCCCGTCACCTCGAGGAACACGTCGAGGATCGCCTCGCGCTGCTTGGTGTGCTTGAGGTTGTGGTCCTCGAGGTAGCTCGCGAGCGCCTTCTGCTCGATCTCGTTGGACATCGGCCTAATTCCTGGCGTGGGCGCGCGCGCGCGCGAGGTTGGTCTGCGCGGCCCGGTTGTCGCAGTCGATCGCCACCGCGCGCTCGAACTCGCGCAGCGCGTCGCCGTGCCGCTCGGCCGACGCGTAGGCGAGGCCGAGATGGTTGTGCACGGCGGAGGACTCGGGCAGCAGCCGCGCCGCGGCCTCGAGGTCGCGCACGGCGGCCGCGGCGTCGCCGCGATCGAGTGCGGCCGTGCCGGAGTGGAACAGGCGCGTGGCGTCGACCGTCGCGCAGGCGACGAGCAGGCAGGCGACGAGCGTGAGGGCGACGCGGAGCACGCGGGCACGATAGCCGCGGCCGTCGGCCGCGCGCGCTAGGACGAGATCTTCACCCGGGCGACCACGGGCAGGTGGTCGGAGGCCCGTTTCGCCGCCGGCGTCTTGTGCGCGACCACCTCGCTCACGTTCGCGCCGCGGGCGTAGACGCGATCGAGGGCGAGCAACGGACTCGTCGCCGGGAAGGTGCGCGGGAAGCGCTGGCCGTCGCCGAGCTCCTCGTCGAGCGCGCGGGTGGCCTTGCAGCGGCGCCAGGCGTTCATGTCGCCCAGCAACACGACGGGGCCCTGCAGGCGCGGGTGCCCCAGCAGCTGCTCGACTTGTTGCTGGCGCGTACGGTCGACCAGCGCGAGGTGGGTGGCGACGATCGCGACCGGGCCGGCGTCGGTGGTGAACTGGGCGGCGACCGCCGAGCGCCGCTCGACGTTCGAGAAGGTCAGATCGAGCGTGAACACGCTCGTGATCGGCCAACGCGACAGGATCGCGTTGCCGAGCTCGCCGAGCCGGTGGACGCGCGCGGTCGCGAAGGCGACGTGGAGGTGGAGCGCGTCGGCAATGCGCTCGAGCGGATCCTCGGCGTCGAAGGGCCTCAGGACTTCCTGGAGTGCGATCACGTCCGCGCCCAGCTCCGAGATCACGAATCCGGCGCGCGCGGCGTCCGGTGTGCTGGCGCCGTTCAGCCCCGACCAGCGATGCACGTTGTAGGTGGCGACCTTGAAGTCGCTGCCCATCTCGCGCCCCGCGCGCGGATGGCGCGGCGCGCGCACCACGGCGAGGTACGGCACCGTCGCCTGGAGCGCCTGCTTGCGCGCGCGGTGGCGCGTTTGCTCGCCGCGCAGCGTTTCCTTCTGGCGGCGCGTGGGCTTCAGCTCTGCGGACATGGCGGAACGTATCGGCGCATACGGGTCCCGGGTCAATCGACTTCGCGAATTCGTGCGCGTCGCGCCGTCCCGGCCCGCCGCATCCGCGTTCCTACCGACCCCGCGGCACCGCGGCGGAGGCTCCGGCGTGCCCCAATCGGCCCAAGCGGCGCGCATTTCCGCCGATAAGTTCCGCGCCATGTCGCAGCCCGTCGCCGACCCGCTTTCCGCCGTCGCCTCCTCCCCCGCCGTCCGCAGCGCCGCGCGCGCCCTCGTGGAGGCCGTGCAGCGCGCGGTCGCCGAGAGCCCGCTGTCGCCCGAGGGCTACGCCCAGGCGATGCAGCAGATCGCGGAGCTGCGCGGGCGACCACTCTTCCTGCCGATGCTGCTGAGCGGCTTCGGAGAAGGCGCGCGCTTGCGCCTCGCGGACGGCCGCACGCTCCTCGACTTCATCGGCGGCATCGGCGTCTACGCCTTCGGCCACTCGGAGCGCGACCTGCTCGAGACGGCGGTGGTCGCCGCGGCGCGCGACGTCGTGTTCCAGGGCAACCTCGCGCCGGGCCTCGAGCAGTCGAAGCTGATGAAGCTGCTGCTGCAGCACGCCTCGCCGCGGCTCGCGCACGTCTGGCTCTCGGTCTCGGGCGCGATGGCCAACGAGAACGCGCTAAAGATGATCTGGCAGAAGCACCACCCGGCGCACTTCGTGGTGGCGTTCGAGAACGCCTTCGCGGGGCGCACCACGACGATGGCCGAGGTCACCGACAAGCCGGGCTTCCGTGAGGGCCTGCCGCTGCGCGGCAACGTGCTCTACGTGCCTTTCTTCGACCCGCGCGTGGAAGGCGGGACCCAGCGCTCGCTGGCCGCCCTCGACGCCCACATCAAGCGCTATCCCGGCCAGATCGCCGGCATGCTGTTCGAGCTGGTGCAGGGCGAAGGCGGCTTCAACACCGCGCCGCGCGAGTTCTTCGTGGCGCTGATGGAGCGCTGCCGCGCGGCCAAGATCGCGATCTGGGTGGACGAGGTGCAGACCTACGCGCGCACCGGCGAGCTTTTCGCGCACCGCACGTTCGGCCTCGAGGACTACGTGGATCTCGTGACCGTCGGGAAGGTGCTGCAGGGCAGCGCGGTCCTGTACACGAAGGAATACAACCCGCGCGAGGGACTCGTGGCGGGCACCTACGCGGGCGCCACGGTGGGCATGACGGTCGGCGCGCGCATCATCGAGAAGCTCGCGGACGAGGGCTACCTCGGCCCGAACGGGCGCGTGGCCGGCATCGCGCGCCGGGTCGCCGCGCGCTTCGACGCGCTCGCGCTGCGCATGCCGCGCGCGATCGGGCCGCGCAGCGGCATCGGCGCGATGCAGGCCTTCATCCCGTTCGACGGCGCGCCCGCCACTGCGAACGCGGTCATCAAGGCCGCGTTCGAGGAAGGCGTGCTCGTGTTCGGCGCGGGCAAGGACCCGATGAAGATCCGCATGCTGCTGCCGGTGAACGTGACGGACGAGGAGCTCGACGCGGGCTTCGCGGCGCTCGAACGGGCGCTGCGCCGCGTCGCCAACGAGAAGGGACTCGAATGCTGATCCTCAGACCCGTGAGCGAGGGCGACCTCGACGACCTCGTCGGGCTCGCGAAGCAGCTCGACTCGATGAACCTCCCGGCCGACTCGGAGTTCCTGGTCGAGCGCATCGCGCTCTCCGGCCGCTCGTTCCGCTCCACGCGCGGCGAGGATGCGCTCGACTGGCGCGAGGCGATCTACATGTTCGCGCTCGAGGACGCCGAGACCAAGAAGACGATCGGCACCTCGCTGATCATGGCCAAGCACGGCCGCCCGGGGCGCCCGTACTACTGGCTCGACGTCTCCACCGAGGAACGGCGCAGTCCCGAGCTCGGCAAGGCCTTCCAGCACAAGAAGCTGCGCCTGCAGTCCACCACCGACGGCCCCACCGAGGTGGGCGGCCTGATCATCGACCCGGCGTATCGCCATCACCCGCGCAAGTGCGGCAAGGCGCTCTCGATCGTGCGCTTCGCCTACATCGCGGCCCATCCGCGCCGCTTCGAGAAGCAGGTGATCGCCGAGATGCTCTCGCGCTTCGAGGCGCCCGGGATGAACCGGCTGTGGGAGGCGTTCGGCGCGAAGTTCACGGGGCTCGACTTCCGCACCGCGGACCACCTCTCGGCCAAGACCAAGCAGTTCATCGCGGACCTGTTCCCGGTCGACCCGGTCTACGTCGCGCTCTTCCCCGAGGAGACGCAGCGCATGATCGGGCAGCCGAACGAGACCGCGAAGGCGGCGGTCGCGATCCTCGAGAAGATCGGCTTCTCGCCGATGAACCAGGTCGACCCGTTCGACGGCGGGCCTTATTACGGGGCCGCGCGTGACGCGATCGTGCCGGTGCGCGAGCGCCGCGAGCTCGTGCTGCCCGGCATCCCGCGCGGCTCGCAGGGCACGCAGAGCGAGACGCTCGCGCTGCTCAGCACCGAGGCGAACGGGCGTTTCCGCGCCACCGTCGTGCCGCTGGACGGCGACGGCGCGCCGCTCGTCTCCGCCGACGTGCGCGACGCCCTCGCCCTGAAGGCCGGCGAGCGCGTCGCGGTGACTCCGCTGCCGTAGCGCGCCGGCGCGGGCCCCGGCCCGCCGCCACGAGAGAGCCGACCGCATGCCCGACATCCTCCGCAGCGTCTCGCCCGCCGACCCGAACGACGAGATCGGGCGCTTCCCGATCTGGGAGGCGTCCGCGATCGACGAGGCGGTGGAGCGCGCGCGCGCGGCCTTCCCCGCCTGGCGCGACGCCGGCTTCGAGGCGCGTGCCGCCGTGCTGCGCCGCTTCCGCGACATCGCGAAGCAGCGCCAGGAGGAGCTCGCTCAGCTGATCGCCCGCGAGGTGGGCAAGGCGCTTTGGGACGCGCGCGGCGAAGCGGCGCTGATCGCGCCGAAGGTGGACGTCACGCTCGACGAGGGCATGCGCTTCGTCGCGCCGATCGAGGCCGGCGCCGGCGCGCGCGCCGTGTTCCACCCGCGCGGCGTGCTCGCCGTGCTCGGTCCGTTCAACTTCCCCGCGCACCTGCCCAACGGCCACATCGTGCCCGCGCTCGCGACGGGCAACTGCGTCGTGTTCAAGCCGAGCGACCTCGCACCCGCAGTCGGCGAGTGGCTGATGCGCGCGCTGCGCGACGCCGGCCTGCCGCGCGGCGTGTTCGAGCTCGTGCAGGGCCGCGCGCCGGCGGGCCAGAGCCTGGCGCTGCACCCCGGCGTCGACGGCATCCTCTTCACCGGCTCGTGGAACGTCGGCCGCGCGCTCGCGAACTCGACGCTCGACCAGCCGGGGAAGATCCTCGCGCTCGAGATGGGCGGGAAGAACGCGATGCTCGTGTGGCGCGACGCGGACCTGCGCCTCGCCGCCGCCGAGGCCGCGCTCTCGATCGCGTCCACGACGGGCCAGCGCTGCTCGTGCCTGTCGCGCATCTTCGTGCACCGCGAGGTCGAAGCCGAGTTCACCGAGCGCCTCGTGCGCGTGCTCGGCGGGCTGCGCATCGGCCCGCCGCTCGAGCCGGGCGTGTTCATGGGCCCGCTCGTCTCGCGCGCCGCCTTCGACAAGGTCATGCGCTACCGCGCGCTCTCGAGCGAGGCCGGCGGCGAACGCATCTTCCGCGGCGAGATCGCGCGCATCGCGCCCTACGTGGCGCCCGCCCTCGTGCGCTTCGGCTCGCTCGTGCAGAGCCACGCCTATCAGCGCGAGGAGATCTTCGGGCCGGAGGCCGCGCTCTATCCCGTGAGCGACCTCGACGAGGCGATCGCGGCGGTCAACGACTCGGACTTCGGCCTCGCCGCCGCCGTCGTCACGCGCGACCGCGCCGTGTTCGACCACTGCGCCGGCCGCATCCAGACCGGCATCCTCAACTGGAACCGCGGCACCATCGGCGCGAGCGGCAAGCTCCCCTTCGGCGGCGGCAGGAAGAGCGGCAACCACCGCCCCGCCGCCATCCTCGCGACGCTCTACTGCACCGAGCCGCAGTCGATGCTGCTGAACGAGTCCGGCTTCGACCCCAAGACCCTCCCCCCCGGCGTCCCGGAGCCGTAGCCGATGCGCGCGCCGAGCCCTGCCGACTCCCGTGCGAGCACTCCGCGCCCGCAACGACGGCTTCCTCACGAACCGCGCCGCGCACACTCCCGCGGGCCCGCGACGTCTCGAACGCCCGCAACGGATTCGGCGCGGCTCGAAGCCGCGCCGAATCCGCCCGCCCACCTCGTCGTCGACTCGCGCGCGCGCAACGCGAGCCCCGCCGAGGAGCGCCTTGCGGGGGGCCGGGGGCCGCGGAGCGCGAGTCGAGCGCAGCGAGACCCCGCGAGAATGCAGGTTTGTGGCTTCACGCTGCGTGGCCCAGCCGCACGATCGGGTCTGCCGCCGAGGGCCGAGCGAGCCATCGCGCTCCGCGGCCCCCGGCCCCCCGCAAGGCGCGGCGCCCGCGCTAACACCGAACCCTCCACGGGCCGAAACCCGTGACCCTCCACCGCACCATCCTGATGGGCGACCCCACCCACTTCAGCGTGAAGGGCGGCGCCAACCCGCACACCCGCACGCGCTGGGGCACGAAGCGCTCCGTCGACCGCGCGCTCGCCCAGAAGCAGTGGGCGCACTTGCGCGACTTGTTACGGGAGCTCGGCGTGCGCGTGCTCGTCGTCCCGCCCGACCCCGCGCAACCTGGGCTCGTGTACCCCGCGAACGCCGGCTTCCTCACCGACGTCGACGCCGAGACGCCGCACGGACAGAAGCGCTTCTACCTCGCGAACCTGTTGCCCACCCGCGCCGGCGAGAAGGCCCGCTACCGCCCCGTGCTCGCCGCCGCCGGCTTCGACGTGCGCGAAATCGACGCGCGCTTCCGGATGGAGGGCGAGGCCGACTTCTTCCCGGTCGCGGGAAAGTACGTCCTCACCCACGGCGGCATCGAGAGGCAGCGCTTCGTCCCGACGCTCGGACTGCCGCCCTGGAAGCGCGTCTACGGCTTCCGCACCGACTCCGCCGTCGAGCCGTTGCTGCGCGAGATCGTCGCGCCGCGCGAGATCGTCCGGGTCGAGCTCGCGCTCGAGGCACACTACCACGGCGACACCGCGCTCTGCGCCTTCGGCCCGCGCCGCGAGCATCTGCTCGTCTACCGCGCCGCGCTGGCGCCGGGCGGCTGGGAGAAGCTCGCCGCCGCGTTCAGCGCCGACGCGCTCGTCGAGATCCCCGAGGCCGACGCCGCGCGCTACGCCGCGAACTCCTTCACCCTCGCGCGCGGAAGCGAGTCGTTCCTCGTCATGCCCGGCGGCATCTCGGATGCGCTCCAGGGGCGCATCCGGGAGCGCGGCGTCACTCCGCTGCTCGTGGACGTGAGCGAGTTCCTGAAGAAGGGCGGCGGCAGCGTGAAGTGCATGATCGGGGATCTCGGGCCGGTCGCGGTTTGACGCGCTGGCTCGCGCGAATCCGCTGAAGACTGGGAGAAGCAGGGAGGCGTTTGCTCGTGGCCGCTTGGCGCAAGCTCATCGACCGAATCGGCGCGCGCTCGCGAGCGGAACGAATCGCGCGCGCGCCCTTCTACGTGCGATTTCCCTACCGCCACGCGCTTCCGCTCGCAGCGTGTGATGCACGCGGAGCGGTCGACGTCGAGCGGCGCCTCTTCTTCAACCGCGTTCCGAAGTGCGCCAACTCGACGGTGGCGGTGAGGCTCGTCGAGCTGAGGCTCCGCCGCATCGTGCCCGCGAGAGAAGCGAAGCGATCGTTCGCCCGGCCCTCCGATCTGGATGCGAACGAGGTCGCCGAGCTCGACGACTTCTTCAAGTTCACCGTCGTGCGCAACCCTTACGCGCGGGCGCTCTCGGCATACTTGAACAAGATCGCGAGCGGCCGGAAGCGGAAGTACCTGCAGCGCGCAGGCATCGAAGCAATCGACCCGAGCTTCCGCGATTTCTGCACGTACCTCGACCACGGCGGGCTCTTCGAGAACGCGCACTGGGCGCCGCAGACGTCCTTGATGCTCTTGCCTGTGGAGCGATTCGACCGGATCGGCAAAGTCGAAACGCTGAGCGAGGATCTGCGTGCCATTTTCGCGCGAATCGCGCCGGGCCGGCCCGCGACCTCGGCTGAGCGATCCGGACCAGCGGCGACCCACGCGGAGAGCAAGCTCGCGGCGCACTACGACGAGACCAGCGCGGCAATCGTCGCGAGGCTCTACCGCTCGGACTTCGAGACCTTCGGGTACTCGACGCGGCTGACGGACGCGCTCGCGCCCGGGGGTTGACGGAGGCGCCGAGGCTCCCCGGCGGACCGGTTCGCGCTGCTCAGAAGCCGTCGCCGGAGCCTCTGCTCCTCCGATCCGTCGCGGAATCGCGCGCTGGCTTCACGCGCCCGACGCGAGGCTCCGAGCTCGCTCCGAGATTCGCCCCGATCTCGTGCCGGAAACGCTGCGACCCTCGCCACGTGTGCCGCTTAGCCTGCCTCGCGTTCGCCGGGCCTCGAATGCGGCGGATCGAAACACGAAAGGGGGGTTTGTGCGGACTCTGAAACGCTTAGGGACGGCGCTCGCGGTACTGTTGCTCGCGGGCCCCGCCGCGGCGGCGACCTTGCAGGTGGAGCTTTCCTGGATCAACGCCTCGGGCGGCACGTCGACGTGGAGGCCCGCGCCTCTCGTGGGCACGCCGACCGGGAACGGACAGGAAGAACTGTTCGTCGGCCAACAGGTCGCGAGCGCCTGGACGCTCGGCTGGGACGTCACCGCCGACGAGGATCCGTTCGTCAACGGCAACTTCACGATCCTGAACAGCTCGTCGATCACGCAGACCTACACGTTCACGGTCACGCTTCCGATCACGCCGCCGATCGTCCCGGTGTCGTCGATCGGCGGCTCGGTCGGCGTGACGGTCACCGACGCGAACGGCGACGGCGTCGGAAGCGTCGGCCTCGCCGCGGGCTCGAGCTACGTCTACACCGCCAAGAACGACGGGACGACCACGCTTCAGCTCCTCGGCGCGGGCCTCGTGCCGGTGAGCGTTCCCTTCGCGGGCGGATCGGCGACAGTCTCGCAGGCGCTCGGCCTGCCCGGCGCGACGATCGCGAGCATTGCGGCGAACGGCACGATCTCGATCACGCATACGTTCACGCTGACGGCGGGCGACTCGATCGGTCTCACCAGCTTCTATCAGGTGAACCCGGTCCCGGAGCCCGGAACGCTCGCGCTGTTCGGCTCGGGGGCCGTCGGCCTCGCGGCGCTCGGTCGTCGGCGCCGGATCTGATCTCGCTTTCCACCCACCTGCCCTGCAACGCGAGGGCCGGCTCCGTCCAACCCGGGGCCGGCCCTCTCCTTTCGCGCGCCGCTCGCGCGATTCGCCCGCCCCGCGCCACACTGCGCGCATGGCGACCCAGCGCGTGACGCGTCTCTACACCGGCCCCGACGGCGAATCGCACTTCGAGGATCTCGAGATCGCGCTCGGCGATCTCGGCGCGATCGGCGCGATGTCGAGAGCGCTGCCGGCGAAGTCGATCCTGTTCCGCGAGACCGGTGCCGACTACGACCTCGGCTTCCACACCGCGCCGCGCCGCCAGTACGTGATCATGCTGTCCGGCGGGCGCGTCGAGATCGAGGTCGCGAGCGGCGAGAAGCGCGTGCTCGGCCCGGGCGACGTGCTGCTCGCCGAGGACACGACGGGCCGCGGGCACATCAGCCGCGCGCTGGATGCGGAGCCGCGCCGCTCGATCTTCGTGGCGCTCGAGTGACGCGCGCGCGCGGCGCGCCGCTCACTCGATCCAGGCGCTGACGCGCCGCCCCGCCGTCCAGAAAACCTTGGCGGTGCCGGCCACGATGCGGTGCGCGCCGTCGTTCGCGAGGATCGTCGCGCCGCCGCCCGCGAACACGACCGGCAGCGTGCGGTCGCCGATCTGGACCGCGGGCTTCGGATCCTCGCCGCGCACCACGTTGCGCATCGGCTTCTCGCTCTTCTGGTCGACGAGCACGATCAGCATGCGCTGAGCCTAGAGTCCGCGCGCACGGCGTCCTATGAACTGCACCACAGACCGCGAGAAATTCCGCACGCATGCTCCGCATCACGAACCTGCGTCTCCCGCTCGACCACGACGCCGCCGCGCTGCGCGCCGCGATCGTGGCGCGGCTGCGCGTGCGCGACGCGGACTTGCGCGCGTTCACGGTGCACAAGCGCAGCTGGGACGCGCGCAAGAAGTCGGCGATCGCCTGGATCTACACCGTGGACTGCCAGGTGGGCGGCGAGGAGAAGCTGCTCTCGGCGCACGCGAAGGACGCGCACGTCAAGCGGACGCCCGACATGCGTTACCGCTTCCTCGGCCACGCGCCGGAGGGCTTCTTCGCCGGAGAGCGACCGCGGCCCCTCGTGATCGGCTTCGGCCCGTGCGGGATCTTCGCGGCGCTCGTGCTCGCGCAGATGGGCCTGCGGCCGATCGTGCTCGAGCGCGGCAAAACCGTGCGCGAGCGCACGCAGGACACCTGGGACCTGTGGCGGCGCAGCGCGCTGCACCCCGAGTCGAACGTGCAGTTCGGCGAAGGCGGCGCGGGCACGTTCTCCGACGGCAAGCTCTACAGCCAGATCAGCGACCCGCGCCATCTCACGCGCAAGGTGCTGACCGAGTTCGTGCAGGCGGGCGCGCCGGAGGAGATCCTCACCTCGGGCAAGCCGCACATCGGCACGTTCCGCCTGGTGAGCATGGTCGAGAAGCTGCGCGCGCAGATCGTGGGGCTCGGCGGCGAGATCCGCTTCCAGGCGCGCGTCGCGGACGTGCGCATCGAGGCCGGCGCGCTGCGCGGTCTCACGCTCGCGAGCGGCGAGGAGCTGCGCGCGGACCACGTGGTGCTCGCGCCCGGCCACAGCGCGCGCGATCTGTTCGCGGCGCTCCACGCGCGTGGCGTGTTCATGGAGGCGAAGCCGCTCTCGATCGGCTTCCGCGTCGAGCACCCGCAGTCGCTGATCGACCGCGCGCGCTTCGGTCCCCACGCGGGCGACCGCCGGCTCGGCGCCGCGGACTACAAGCTCGTGCACCACGCCGCGAACGGGCGCTCCGTCTACAGCTTCTGCATGTGCCCGGGCGGCACCGTCGTCGCCGCCACGAGCGAGGTCGATCGCGTCGTCACCAACGGCATGAGCCAGTACTCGCGGGACGACCGCAACGCGAATGCCGGCATCGTGGTGGGCTTCACACCCGACGACTACGCCGTGCGGCGCGGCGCCGACGGCCGCGCGCACCCGCTCGACGGCATCGCATTCCAGCGCGCGTGGGAGACGCGCGCCTTCGAGCTCGGCGGCGGCGGCTATCGGGCGCCCGGCCAGCTGGTGGGCGACTTCCTGCAAGGTGTCGCGTCGCCCGCGCTGGGCGCCGTGCTGCCGTCCTACCGCCCGGGTGTGCAGCTCACGAACCTTGCCGACCCGAAGCGCCCGAGCCTGCCGGACTGGGCGCTGGCCGCGATCCGCGAGGCGATGCCCGCCTTCGATCGCAAGCTGCCCGGCTTCGCGCTGCGCGACGCCGTCTTCACCGGAACCGAGACGCGTACCTCGTCGCCGCTGCGCATCACGCGCAACGAGCGCATGCAGAGCCTGAACGTGCGCGGGCTCTACCCCGGCGGCGAGGGCGCGGGCTACGCCGGCGGCATCATGTCGGCCGCGGTGGACGGCATCGAGCTGGCCGAGGCAGTCGCGCGTGAGATGCTCGGGCTCGGCGCCTAGGGGGCGCGGCGCGTCGCTCACATCCGGTCGATGAACACGCGCTCCTTGGTGAGGAACATCGTCGAGCGCTTGAAGTCGATGAACTTCGCCTCGTCGGCCACCGCGCGGCGGTTGCCCTCGACGCCCTCGGGCCCGCTGCGGGCCGGGCGCTCGAACCACACCTCGGCGTGGCCCATGTAGGGCGGCGGCACGGTGCCCCGCGATTCGCGCAGCGCGCTCTCCAGCGGCGACGCGAAGTAGTGCACCTGTTGGTAGCGGAGGATGCCCATGCCCTGCGCCATCGAGCGGATCAGCGGGCCGTGAGTGGTGCGCCAGTAGAGCTGCGCCTCCGCGAGCGTCTGGTGCGCGTGATGGCGCAGCGGGAAGTGCAGCTTCACGAGGGGGCTCATCTCGCGCGCGAGCAGGTTCTCCGGGCCGGGGTTCACCTGCGGATACTCGTAGTTCAGATAGAGGGGCGAATTCGGCAGGTCGATGAACTTCTTCTCGTCGTCGAGCAGCAGCGCGCCAGCCCGGCGGCCCGCGTCCGTCGCGAGCGCTTCGCCGAGCGCCTTCTCCGATTCCCACCAGAGCTCGGCGACGCCGTCGTAGATCGGCTCCATGCCGCCGCGCGCCTGCGCCGCCGCCGCGTTCATCGGGTCGTCGATGGTGTGCGACTGCACGTAGCGCAGCGCGCCGATCTTCATCTGCACGCTGGCGACGAGCGGGCCGTGCTCCTCGCGCCAATAGCGCTGGAAGTCGGCGAGCGACGTGCCGGGCTTGCGGCGAAGCAGGAAGACGAGACGAATCATGGGCGGGCCTCCGATGCGCCGGACGCTACCGCGGCCCGCGGCGTGCTACCTCGCCGGCTCGGGAGGACCGCGCATGGACCGCCGCGACTTTCTCACCGGCTCGGCGACGGGCCTCGGCTGGCTCGCCGCCGCCGAGATCTTCGCGCCGCGCTCCGCGAGCGCCGCTCCCGAAGCAGCGGCCGCGGAGGCGGCCGACGGGAGCGAATCCGGTGCCGCGCTGCTCGCGCTGCGCGACGCGCTCGGCGAGCTCGAAGCGAGCTTCGCGACGGAGGAGTGGGGCCTGCGCGGGCCGATGGACCAGGCCGAGGCGCGCCGGCTGGTGATGTTCCACCTCCACCACGCGATCGAGGTCTACTTCGAGCCGTCGCCGGAGCGGCCGGCCTGGAAGCGCTTCGTCACCCCCGAGAAGAAGCTGCTGGGCGACAACCCCGACGCGATCTACTTCGCGACGCCCGTCTCGGCGGCGCACCGCTATCGGATCCGCGGCAACACCGCGGGCGCGATCTACACGTCGTTCACCGTCGAGTTGGGCGGCGACGCAGGCGGCAACCCGAGCGGCCTCGGCGCGACGCTGAACGATGCCGAGCTCGAGATCGCGCCCGACGGCAGCTACGAGATCGTGGCGAGCGCCGAAAAGCCCGCGCACGGCAACTGGCTGCGCCTCGATCCCGCCGCGAGCAGCCTCTCGACGCGGCACTACTACGAGAACGCCACGGCGATCGCGGCGGACCAGCTCCACCACGTTCCGCTGGCGATCGACCGCCTCGATCTCGCCGAGCCGCCGCCGCCGCCGAGCGACGCGTCGGTCGCCGCGGGCATCCGCCGCGTCGTGCGGTTTCTGCGCACGAGCGTCGCGCCGGCCCGGCGCGACCCGAAGCTGCTGCCGCCCTGGGTCTCGCTCGTGCCGAACACGTTCCCGCAGCCGAAGAAGGACGGCAGCAACACGCAGGTGGGCTTCGCGGCGAAGGACAACGTCTATTCGATGGCGCCGTTCGTGCTCGCGCCCGACGAGGCGCTCGAGATCCGCGGCCGCTTCCCGAAGTGCCGCTTCGCGAACGTCGTGCTCTGGAACCGTCACACCCACACCTTCGACTACCGCTTCCGGCGCATCTCGCTGAACCGCAAGCAGACCGCACTCGAGCCCGACGGCAGCTTCCGCATCGTGCTCGCGGGCCGCGACCCCGGCGTGCCGAATTGGCTCGACACCGAGGGCCGCGCGTTCGGCAGCGTGTTCTGGCGCTTCTTGTTGCCGGAGGAAGAGATCGCTCCTCTCGACGCGCGGGTGGTGAAGATCGGGGACGTGAGGCGGGGTTAGGCGAGGACGCTCAGTACGCTGCGCGGCCGCGTCGTCGCCCCCCGCGCCGGCGGAAGGCTACGGGGCGTCGCTGCGCATGCGAGAACGCGGCGCGCAGCATCAGCCGGCGGGAACGATCTGCGCGCCGTCGGGCCGCTCGTCGCGCAGGCGCGTCATCAGCGAGTAGAGGCGCCCCGAGCCGTCGCCGAGGATCGCGTCGCAGATGAGGCCGTCCGGGTCGCAGGCCTCGGCGTTCCGCAGCATGCGCTCGAAGTTCGCGATGTAGGTCTGCGCGTGGCGCGTGCGAACCGGGGTGCCCCAGAAGAGCTCGAAGGACTCGCGCGGCGAGAGCCGCACGCCGGCGCCGAGCAGGGCGCGCGTGAACACCTCGCTGTCGCCCGTTCCGAGCTGCGTCCACATCTCGGCAGACCGTTCGGGCGAGACGTCGCCGCCGAACGTCTGCGACTGGCTCGACATGTAGAGCAGCGCGGCGAGCACGCCGAGCTGCCGATTCACCATCGCGTAGAGATCGACGAACGTGTCCTGCCGCGCGTGCAGCTCGTTGGCGTGGATCGCGCGCGCCTGGATCTCCGCCTGCTCGGCGCTCTTCTGCATCGCCTCGGACTGGAGCTTCAACGCGGCGCTGTTCTGGGCGAGCTCGCTCTGCTGCAGGAACAGCCCGATCACGAGCCACAGGAATGCGAGCGGCGAGACGAAGCCCTCGAGCGTGCTGCCGATCTCGCTCGGGGGCAGCGCGAGGAACGCGCGCCAGCCGATCCCGGCGCCGATGTACGCGAGCGTGAGCGCGAGCCACAGCGCGGTGAGCGCGAACCCGAGCACGATGCGGCGGTCGAGGCGATCGGAGCCGGGAGCGGGGTCGGACATGCGCGAGCGACGTTAGACCAGCGCCGAGGTGCACGAACCCGGAATTCCGAAGCGGGGTCAGACCCCGATTCGGAATTCGCGGGGCGCGCGTCGGTTTCCCGAATTGGGGTCTGACCCCGATTCGGGAAAAACTGGCGCTTCTCCGTTCGAAAGCGCGCGTTACCGTCCGCCGCCATGCGAACGGCTCCCTTCACGGTCGGCATCGTGCAAGAGCGCGCGGGCGACGCGGACCTCTCTGCGAACGTCGCGCGGCAGGTGGCGCGCGTGCGCGACGCGCACGCCCAGGGCGCGCGCGTGATCTGTCTGCAGGAGATGTTCAACGCGCCCTACTTCTGCAAGAAGGAGGAGACGGCGCGCTTCGACCTCGCCGAGCCGATCCCCGGCCCGACCACCGCGCGCATGCAGGAGCTCGCCCGCGAGCTCGGCGTCGTGCTCGTGGTGCCGCTCTTCGAGCGCGAGGCCGCGGGCGTCTACCGCAACTCGGCCGCGGTCGTGGACGCCGACGGCGCGCTGCTCGGCGTGTATCGCAAGATGCACATCCCCGACGACCCGCTCTACTACGAGAAGTACTACTTCGCCCCGGGCGATGCCGTCGCCGTCGCCGGAGCGGCGGCTTCCTCGGACGGGTTCGCCGTTTGGCAGACGAAGTACGCGCGGGTCGGCGTGCTGATCTGCTGGGACCAGTGGTACCCGGAGGCGGCGCGCATCACGGCGCTGCTCGGCGCGGACGTGATCTTCTACCCCACCGCGATCGGCTGGCACCCCGCCGAGAAGGCGACGTTCGGCGAGGCTCAGCGCACGGCGTGGCAGACGATCCAGCGCGCCCACGCGATCGCGAACGGCGTGTTCGTCGCCTCGCCGAACCGCGTCGGGCTCGAGCCCGAGCCGGGCACGGACGGCATCGAGTTCTTCGGCCACTCGACGATCTACGACCCGTTCGGGCGCATCCTGGCCGAGGCGAAGCGGGAGCCGGCGACGCTGGTCGCGCGCTGCGACCCGGCGCTCGCCGAAGAGACGCGACGCAACTGGCCGTTCCTGCGCGACCGCCGCATCGACGCCTACGGCGGCATCGCGAAACGCTGGCTCGCGTGAGCGGCCCCGTGAGAGCGAAGGAACGCGTGCTCGGGTTTGGCGGCTTCTTCTTTCGCGCGAAGGAGCCGAAGGCACTCGCGCACTGGTACGAGACGCACCTCGGCGTGGACCTGACGCCCGAGGACTACGACCACGCGGGCTGGGTGCAGGCCGAGGGTCCGACCGTGTTCCAACCCTTCCCCGCCGATACCGCCTACTTCGGCCGGCGCGAGCAGGCGTGGATGATCAACTTCCGCGTGCGCGACCTCGCCGCCATCGTGCGGCAACTGCGCGACGCCAACGTCGCAGTCGAGGTGGACCCCGAGGAGTATCCGAACGGCGTGTTCGCGCTGACCCACGATCCCGAGGGCAACCCCATCCAGCTCTGGGAGCCACGCGGCGTCGCGGCCGACGTGAAGCGTTAGGGACGGCGTGGCGAAGCGCAGATCGACGCCGAGGGCGGCCGGGAGCCCGCCGCCGCAGGGCCCCCTGCGCTTCCCCGCCGAGTGGGAGCCGCACCGCGCCACGTGGATCGCCTGGCCGCATCACGAGCCCGACTGGCCTGGAAAGCTCGCACCGATTCCGTGGGTGTACGCCGAGATCGCGCGCGCGCTCGCGGAGCGAGAGGCGGTGGAGATCCTCTGCCACGACGAAGCCGTGCGCGAAGACGCTCGCGCGAAGCTCGCCGCGCATCACGTGCGCATGGAGCGGGTGCGCCTGCACCTCGTGCCGAACGATCGTGTCTGGCTGCGCGACTCCGCACCGACCTTCGTGCACGACGCGCGCGGCGGCGTCGCGCTCGCGAACTGGCGCTTCAACGCGTGGGCGAAGTACGCGAACCACCGCAAGGACGCGCGGGTCGGCGCGGCGATCGAGCGCATCACCGGCTTGCCGCGCGTGCTGCCGTGCCGCCCGGCGCGCGGAGCCGCGATCGTGCGGAGTGCCGGCGACGGCGCGAGCGACGCGGAGCGCGTCGTGCTCGAGGGCGGCTCGATCGACGCGAACGGCGCCGGGCGCCTGCTGACCACCGAGGAGTGCCTGCTCTCGAAGGTGCAGGAGCGCAACCCAGGGCTGACGCGGGCGGGCTACGAGCGCGTGTTCGCGGATGCGCTCGGCGTCCGCGAGACGATCTGGCTGGGCGAAGGCTGCGTCGGCGACGACACGCACGGCCACGTCGACGACATCGCGCGCTTCGTCGCCCGCGACACCGTCGTGCTCGCCTACGAGGCCGACCCCGCGGACGAGAACCACGCGCGCTCGCGGGACAACGCCGAGCGCTTGGCGAAGGTGCGCGGCCTGCGCGTCGTGAAGCTGCCGTACCCGCGCCCGGTGATGATGGACGGGGTACGCCTGCCCGCCAGCTACGCGAACTTCTACGTCGCGAACGGCCTCGTGCTCGTGCCCACCTTCAACGATCCGAACGACCGCGTCGCGCTGACCATCCTCGCGAAGTGCTTCCCGCGGCGCTCCATCGTCGGCATCCACGCCGTCGACCTCGTGTGGGGCCTCGGCACCCTGCACTGCCTGACGCAGCAAGAGCCCGCGCCCGCCCACGCCTGACGCCCCGCGCGCAGGCGAACGCCCCTACACGCAAGCGCGCGTATACGAACGGAAACGCACGCAATCCGCGCGTCGAACCCGAAAGGGGTCAGACCCCATTCGGGTTCGACGCGTGGAGGCGTGTGACTACGCGCGCTCCAGCACCACCACCGGGATCTCGCGGGTCGTCTTCGCGCGGTATTCCTCGTAGGCGGGCCAGATCTTCGCCATCGCGCTCCACAGGCGCGCGCGCTCCTCGCCAGCGGCGGTGCGCGCCGTCGCCGCGAACTTCTCCGCGCCGACCTGCAGCCGAACGCGCGGGTCCGCGGCGAGGTTCTCGTACCAGGCCGGGTGCGCGGGCGCGCCGCCGCGGGACGCGACGATCACGTAGCGCGCGCCGTCGCGTCCGTAGATCAGCGGCAGGGTTCGCGGCGTTCCGCTCTTGTGGCCCGTGGTCGTGAGCAAGAGGCACGGCACGCCGTTCCAGAGGTGCCCGTCCGCGCCGTCGCTGGCCTGATAGCGCCGCAAGTGATCCGCGATCCATCCCGGCAGCTCGAGCTTCGTCTCGGCCATGCAGTGCCTCCTTCGCGCGCCGGCACACTCTATGCCGATTCGACGCACGCCGCGCTCGCGCGCCCGTGCGCGCGGCCTACTCTGCGGCCGCACCGCGGGAGGCGACGCTGTCCATCGCGATCTTCATCGACGGCGACGCCTGCCCCGTGAAGGACGAGGTCTACGTGGTCGCCACGCGCTACGGCCTGCCCGTCGCGCTCGTCGCGAACGCGCCGATGCACGTGCCACCTGGGTTCGGCGTGCAACTCATCGTCGTGGACGAAGGCCCCGATGCGGCGGACGACTGGATCGCGGAGAACGTGCAGGCCCACGACGTGGTCGTGACCGCCGACATCCCGCTCGCGGCGCGCTGCCTCGCGAAGGGCGGGCTCGTGCTCGGCAGCGACGGCCGCGAATTCACCCGCGACCGGATCGGCGACGCGCTCGCGACGCGCGCGCTGAAGAGCGACCTGCGCGGCGCGGGCGTCCAGACCCACGGCCCGCGCGCGATCACCGCGAAGGACCGCTCGCGCTTCGCGGAGAAGCTCGACGCGCTGGTGAATCGGGGCCTGCGCTCGGCCGGCTGAGCGCGCTGCTGCGGCCAGGCCCAACGGTCTTGCGGCGGGGCGGCCGCAACGGCGCGGTCAGGCGCGGCGCAGTCAGGCGCGACGCGATCAGGCGTCGCGCTTCAGCTCGGCCACGACGTCGGCCCATTGCGCGGGGTCCGGCGCGCGGTTGTGCGTGAGGCTCACGCCGTCGGCGATGCCCGCGAAGCGCGCGCGCAGCTTGCCTGCGATCTCGCGGCGCGGGCCGACGACGGCGACCGCGTCGAGCACGTCGTCCGTGACGAGCGCCGCCATGTCGTCCCAACGGCCGAGCTTCGACAGGCGGTTGAGCTCGCCGTGCAGCGCACCCCAGCCGTGCACTTCGAGCGTCTGGCGATACGCCGGCGTCGAGCCGTAGAAGGCGAGCTGCTTCTTCGCGGCGGCGACGACGCGCGCGAAGTCGCGCTCGCCGTCCGCGGTCACGACCAGCGTCGCGCAGATCACCTCGAGCTGCGCGCGCGTGCGCCCGCTCTTCGCGAGGCCGCGCGCGAGCGCCGGCAGCACGAGTTTCGTCAGCGACTCCCGCGTGTTGAACGGGTGCGCGATCAAGCCGTCCGCCGTCTCGCCCGCGACCTCGCACATGCGCGGGCCGAAGCCGCCCACGAACACGGGCGGCGGGCCGAACGGGCTCGGACCCGGGTCGAACGCGGGAATCATCAGGGTGTGGCGATAGTGCTCGCCGCGGAAGTCGAGCGGTGCGCCGTTCTGCCACGCAGCGAAGATCGCGCGCAGCGCGAGCACGATCTCCCGCATGCGCGCTGCCGGCTGCGACCACGGCATCGAGAAGCGGTGCTCGACGTGCGGCCGCACCTGCGTGCCGAGCCCGAGCAGGAAGCGCCCGCCCGAGAGCAGCTGCATCCCCCAAGCGAGGTTCGCGAGGTTCATCGGGTTGCGCGCGAACGCGATCGCCACCGCCGTGCCGAGGCGCAGCGTGGTCGTGTGCTCCGCCGCCGCCGCGAGCGGAAGGAACGGGTCGTGCTTCGCCTCGAAGCTGAACGCGCCGTCGTAGCCGATCGCCTCGAGTCGCGGGTAGAGCGTGCGCGCGTCGCGCGGGTCCTCGAGCGGCGCCGTGGTGTAAATCTTCATCGCGGACCCGAGATTCGCCGCAAGCCGAAGACGAGGCCCACGCTCGCCGCGAGAGCGCCCGCCGCGAGCGCGACGCCGCCGCCGCCCGGCCCGTGCCCGCCACCCGGGTGCTCGCGCGCGTCGTGCCACCACGCGCTCGCCGTGTAGGCGAGCGCGGTCGCCGCCGCGAGCGACGCGAGCAGCGCGGTGGCATGCGCGATGCGCAGCAGCGCCGTCACGTGCGCAGCCCGAAGCAGCGCGGGGCGCAGTCGCGCAGCCGCGGCGGGAGGAGGCAAGCGATCGCCTCGGTCGGCTCCTGGACGTGCCCGTCGGCGTCGATCGCGCGCACGTCAGCGCGCCCGCTTCGCGAAGTTGCGGATCTGCTCCCCGTGCTCCGTCACCACGAAGTTGCCGAGCCCGGAGAGATTCCGGTGCTCCGCGAGCTCGTAGTCGAGCTTCGCGGTCGAGAACTGCGGATCGAAGTGGAAGTCCTTGCCGCCGACGAGGCGCTTCAGGAAGCCCGCCTTGTTGTACGCCTCGGCCTTCGCGTGGGCGTCGAACTTCGCCCACGACTTGAGCTTCACGTACAGGACGTCCGGCACCGAGGCGTCCCCGGTGAACTCCTGCACCACCACGTTCGCCGCGTCGATGCGCGCGATCGCGGCCTCGGCATCGCCGCCGAACGCGGTGCGGATGTGGTTGCGCTTCAGCAGCTTGCGCAAGCCCGCGTACTGCTGGTTCGAGCGGCCGCCGGCGGGCCGCTCCGGGTCGTGCTCGGCGTCCACCACGATCAGGTAGCCGCAGCCGCGGCTCACGAGCGACTCGACGCCCAGGTTGTTGTAGTGCCCGCCGTCCGCGAGATCGAGCGCGTCGTCGGTCGGCGCGTTCGGATGCGTGCCCCGCGCGTAGTTCGCGATCTCGCGCGAGAGCCCGATGCCGTGCACCTCGTCGCCGACGCCAGGCAGGTGGACCGCGACCGCCGCGCCGGAGATCGCGACCGCGTCGCGCACGCGCAGCGGCTTGTCGAGCGACATCACCTGCCTCGAATCCACGTAGCCGAGCGAGCGGCTGCCGCAGACGAGCCGCGTCATCTCGAAGCATTCCTGCTGCACCGTGAACTGCTCCGCCGGGCGGTAGTTCAGCGTTCCGTTCACGATCAGGAACGGGCGGTCCGCATCCTTTACGAGGCTGCCGGGGCCGGCGAGCGGGGCGAAGCGCGCGTTCTGCCCGTGCTCGCGCAGGAACGTGCCGGAGATCAGCCGGCCGAACACGTCGCTCACGCGATTGCGCGTGGCGCGCGTGAGCGCCAACTCCTCGGCGAGGCGGACCGGGTTCGCGAGGAACGACTCGAAGCCCTCCTCGAGGTAGTTGGGCTTTCCGTCCGGCCGGTCGAAGAACCAGCGGTCGAGGTAGTCCGTCGTGGCGTAGGCCATGCCGATCCAGGAGCCGCCCGAGACCACCGACAGATAGTCCGCGTGGGAGAGCACGCCGAGCTCGTGGAGCCCGCGCAGGACGCCATAACAGAAGATCGCGGAGCGATAGCCGCCTCCGGAGAGCGCGATCCCGAGCGTGTCCTTCCGCTTGGGCCGCGCGCGGCGCGCCAGCACGCGCTTCCACTCCGGGAACTTCTGGGCGACCTCGACGCCGAGCGCGCCGAACGACTCGTTGTAGATCTCCCGGACCGCCAAGCCCCGCCCTCCTCGCGCGCGCGGACCCTATCACGCGCGGCGCGCGCGGATCGCGAACTCGGGCAGGCTGAGGCGGCCGCCGTGGCAGTCCGGGCACCGGGACGGGCGCGCGAGCTTCTCGCGCTGCGCGAATGCGAAGCCGCAGTCGAGGCAGCGCGCGGGCGTCACCTCGAGGGCCTCGCCGCGGGCCCTCAGGGATTTCGCGAGATGCGCGAGGTGGTCGAGCACCTGTTTCTCCGAGGCGCCGACGGCCTTCGAGAGGTCGCGCGCCGTGGCGGGCCCCGCGCGCAGCGCGAGCGCGAGGTCCTGGCGCACGGTGTGCGAGCGCGCCTCGGGCTGCGGCTCGCGGCGGTTCATCGGCCGGGCGCCCGGGCGCCGACTGCGGGACGGGGCGAACGCATGCTGCGAGCCTACTCTCCCGGCCGCGTGCCGCGCAGCGTCGCGGCCGCGTGCCAACCCCCAGGAGACCCCATGCCGCAATCCCTCCACGATTTCAGCCACAAGACCATCGACGGCGCCGAGCAGTCGCTCTCGGCCTACGCAGGCCGCGTCCTGCTGGTGGTGAACGTCGCGTCCCGCTGCGGGCTGACGCCGCACTACGCGGGCATGCAGTCGCTCCACGAGTCGTATGCCGCGAAGGGGTTCTCCGTGCTCGGCTTCCCGTGCAACCAGTTCGCAGGCCAGGAGCCCGGCAGCGAGGCCGACATCAAAGCCTTCTGCGAGACGAAGTACGGCGTCACGTTCCCGATGTTCGCGAAGCTCGACGTGAACGGCCCCGCGCGTGCGCCGCTCTACGCCTGGCTGACGTCGCAGGACACGAAGCCCGACGGCTCCGGCGACGTGACCTGGAACTTCGCGAAGTTCGTGATCGGCAAGGACGGCCGGGTCGCGGCGCGCTTCGGCCCGCGCGTCGAGCCGAACGCGCCGGAAGTGCGCGCCGCGATCGACGCCGCGCTCGCGCGCTGAGGAGCGAGCGCGCGCTCGCTCCATGTGAAGAACGAGGCCCGGATTCGTCGCGCCGTCTTGCGCTGCGCACCCGCCCTTCGTCACGTGCGTCGGGTTGACTCCCGTCCGTCAGAGAGACCCCCATGCTCCTGAAGCTGCCTGGTCTCTCGGGGCCGGCTCGCCTCCCGTCTCGGCGAGTCGGCCCTTTCGCTTCCGTTCCGCCGGCTCGCTACGCACCCCGCCGCGCGCAGCCCGCGACGCAGAGGCCGAGCGTACCCATGGCGAACAGCGCGAGCGGCGTCGGCTCGGGTACGGGCAGGTTCAACGACCGCGTCATCCCGAACGCGAGCGTGCCGATCACCACGCCTTGATCGCCGTTCGGGCCGCCGACGAACGCGATCAGGTCGAGCGTCTCGCCCGACTGGATCTGCGTGGCGCCCGGGCAGGTGAACTGAAAGCTGCAGTCCGTCTCGTTGACGCTCATCCGTCCGCTCGTGCTCGGCTGTCCACCGACGAGTCCGAACGCCATGTCGAGGAATTCCGGCGAGTCGAACTGCGTCGTGAAGGCCGCGACGAGACCGGACTCGGTGTAGGCCGGGAACAAGTCCTCGACGCGAAGTCCCTCGGCCACACCGGGCTGGAAGGCGATCACGAGGCTTTGGTCGAGCAGGATGGGGTCGCCGTTCGCGTCGGTGCCGTCCAGGCCCACGATCCCGAGATAGGAGTAGGTCTGGTATTCGCTGAGCAGCGCAGGCGGGAACGCCTCGATGAAGTGGATGTCGCCGAACCCCGCGGCGCCGTCGAGCTGGCCGCCGCTCGTGCCGCTGCTCGTCCGCGATTGGATGAAGGCCGACTGTCCGCCGAGCCGGTATTGGGTCGGGTTTCCGTCGAACGTGACGGGGTCGCCGTTCGCGTCCACGGGCTCGGCGAGGTCGTGCGTGATCTGCATCGAGTCGATGGAGGTCGCGAGGGCCGGGGCGGCGGTCAGCAACAGCAGGGCAGCGAGAGCGAGCGAGCGCATGGGTTCTCCGTTTTGGGGGGACCCGCCGAGCGCAGCGACGCTCGACGTCCCAACGGCAAAGGCGCGGCCGCTCGCGAAACGGGGACGCCCGAGCGCTCGCGCCGTGCTCTCATCCCGCTCGCATTCCGAGCCGGCCCGCCTACCGGAGCCCGAAGTCCCACCCGTCTCCGCGCCGATAGGACGACAGGATCCGCCGCGCGGTGTTCGTGATGTGCACCTCGTCGGGCCCGTCGTAGATCCGCGCGTAGCGCGCGGCGCGGTACATGCGCTCGAGGGGCGTGTCCTCGGTGACGCCCTTCGCGCCGAACACCTGGATCGCCCGGTCGATCACGTTGTGCAGCATCGAGGCGCCGACCACCTTGATGAGCGCGATCTCGACGCGCGCCTCGTCGCCGCGGTCGATCTTCTCCGCCGCGGAGAGCGTGAGCATGCGCGAGGCCTGGATCTCGGCCGCGCTGTCGAACACGAACTTCTGGATCAGCTGCTTGTCCGCCAGCGGGCCGCCGAACGCGACGCGGGAGTTCGCGCGCTCGCACATCAGGTCGAAGGCGCGCTGCGCCTGCCCGAGCCAGCGCATGCAGTGGAAGATGCGTCCCGGCCCGAGGCGCTTCTGCGCGATCTTGAAGCCGGCGCCGCGCGGCCCGAGCAGGTTCTCCTCGGGCACGCGCACGTCGTCGTACTGCACCTCGCAGTGCCCGTGCGCCTGCCCCATCACCTTCACGTCGCGCACGATGTTGTATCCCGGCGTGCTCGTGGGGACGATGATCATGCTGAACGCACCGTGGTCGGGCGCATCCAGCTCCGTCCGCACCATGACGGTCGTGTAGGCCGCGCGATTCGCGCCGCTCGTGAACCACTTGCGCCCGTTGATCACCCACTGCCCGTTCTCGAGGCGCGCCGTCGTGGTGAGCTGCGTCGGATCGGAGCTGGCGACGTGCGGCTCGGTCATGCCGAAGCTCGGAAAGATCTCGCCCTCGACGAGCGGCTTCAGGTACGCGGCCTTCCACTTGGGCGACGCGTACAGGTGGAGCATGATCGAGTCCTGCAGCGAGTGCGTGCCGAGCGCCACCATCGCGAGCTCGCTGCGGCCGACGACCTCGTTCACGTAGACGTAGTCGAGGAACGGCATGCCGCCGCCGCCGATCTCCTTCGGGTGCCCGAGCGCCCAGAGGCCGGCTTGCTTCGCCTCGTCCATCAGGCCGCGGAGCAGCTTGCCGCCCTCCTCGTCGCCGCGGCGCTCGAGCAGCTCCTCCGCGGGATAACACTTCTCTTCCACGAAGCGGCGCACGCGCTCGCGGACTTCCTGCACGTGCTCGGGGATGTGAAAGCTCATGGGGGCTCCTCCGGTCAGGGAACGCTATCGCAGCGCCGGCCGACCGTCGGAGTCAGCGCGAAGGACGATCCTCGCCCACGATCGAGACGCGCTCGCCGTAGCGCGTGTTCGGGTAGTAGTCCCAGATCGCGTGATGCTGCGTGCAGCGATTGTCCCAGAACGTCAGGGTACCCGGCGTCCACTGCACCCGGCAGGTGAGCTTCGGCGTCGTCGCGATGACGCCGAAGAGGTAGTCGAGCAGCGCGCGGCTCTCGCCGCGCGACAGCTCCTGCACGTGGGACGTGAAGCCGCTGTTGACGAACAGCACCTTGCGGCCCGTCACGGGATGCCGCGTGACGACCGGATGGACGCTGCGCGGATAGCCGCCTTCGGGCGGCTTCGAGCCGTAGGCGCCAACGTACGGGAGCGCTCCGTCGTGCACCGCGCTGAGGCCCTCGAGGAAGCGCTGCATCGCCGGCGAGAGCAGCTCGTAGGCGAGGCACAGGTCGGCGAAGAGCGTGTCTCCGCCGCCGCCCGGCGGCACCTCGGTGACGTAGAGCATCGAGCCGAGGGGCGGGACCTCGTCGCACGAGACGTCGCTGTGCCAGGCCTCGCCGGCGGTGTACTTCGACGTCGCTGTCGTCTGGACCCGCATCACCTCGGGGTCGTCGTAGCCCTTCGTGCTGCCGCGATGGTGCATCGGATGCACGTGCAGCCGGCCGAAGTGCCGGGCGAACGCCTTGTGCTGCTCGCGGTTCAGGTTCTGGTCGCGGAACACGAGCACCATCCACTCGGCGAAGGCGCGCTTCACGGCCTCCAGCTGCGCGAGGGACGGCTCGCGCGACAAGTCGAGGCCTTCGATCTCGGCCCCGATGTGCGGGGTGAGCGGCTTCAGGCGCAGGGCATTCGTTTCGGCCATCGGACCTCCAATCGGTACGGACGGGCGGCACGGTAATACGGCCTCGTGGCCCGGCGCGCCGAAGCTCCCTAAGTTGGCTCGTCCCCCAGCGCCACGCGGAGCCTCCATGTCGCCCGAGCACTTCGACGTCCTGATCGTCGGCGCCGGCCTGTCCGGCATCGGCGCCGCCTACCACCTGCAGGACAAGTGCCCGCGCCGCAGCTACGCGATCCTCGAGGGGCGCGATGCGATCGGCGGCACCTGGGATCTGTTCCGCTACCCGGGCATCCGTTCCGACTCGGACATGCACACGCTCGGCTACAAGTTCAAGCCCTGGACGAACCCGAAGTCGATCGCGGACGGCCCTTCGATCCTCGCCTACGTGAACGAGACGGCGCGCGAGAACGGCATCGACCGCCACATCCGCTTCGGCCACTGGGTGAAGCGCGCCGCGTGGTCGAGCGAGACGGCGCGCTGGACCGTGGAGACGGAGCGCGGCGCCTCGCGCGAGATCTCGCGCTTCACCTGCAACTTCCTGTTCATGTGCAGCGGGTACTACGACTACGAGAACGGCTACACGCCGGAGTTCGCCGGTCGCGAAGAATTCCGCGGCCCCGTCGTCCACCCGCAGAAGTGGACCGACGACGTCGACTACGCGGGCAAGCGCGTCGTGGTGATCGGCAGCGGTGCCACGGCCGTGACGCTCGTGCCCTCGCTGGCCGAGAAGGCCGCCCACGTGACGATGCTGCAGCGCTCGCCCACCTATGTGGTCTCTCAGCCCGACCGCGACGCGATCGCAAATCGGCTCCGCGGCCTGCTGCCCGAACGGCTCGCCTACGCCATCACGCGCTGGAAGAACATCGTGATGGGCATGCTGCTGTTCCAGTTCTGCAAGCTCTCCCCCGAGCGCGCGAAGCGCCTCTTCGTCGGCGGCGTGCGCCGTGCGCTCGGCCCGCAGTTCGACGTCGACAAGCACTTCACGCCGACGTACGGCCCCTGGGACCAACGCCTGTGTCTCGTGCCGAACGCCGACCTCTTCCTCGCGATGCGGTCCGGCCGCGCCTCGGTGGTCACGGACCACATCGACCGCTTCACGGCGACGGGCATCCGCTTGAAGTCCGGGGCGGAACTGCCCGCCGACCTGATCGTCACGGCGACGGGGCTCAACTTGAAGTTCCTCGGCGGGATGGAGATCACCGTCGACGGCGCGCGCGTCGATCCGGCACAGGGCATGACCTACCGCGGCATGATGCTGCGCGGCGTGCCGAACCTGGCCTGGGCCTTCGGCTACACGAACGCGTCTTGGACGCTGCGCGCCGATCTCAACTGCGAGTACGTGTGCCGGCTGCTGAACTACATGGCGGAGCACGGCCACCTCGAAGCGCGGCCCGAGCTGAACGACCCGGAAGTGACGGAAGAGAGCTGGATGAATCTCTCCTCCGGCTACGTGCAACGCAGCATTCACCTCTTCCCCAAGCAGGGCTCGAAGCTGCCGTGGAAGCTCTTCCAGAATTACGCGCTCGACCTCGCGATGATCGGCTTCGCGCGCATCGACGACGGCGCGCTGCGCTTCGGACGCCCCGCCGCCCGCGCGCTCGAGGCGCGCCCCGCAGCGGCGGCGTGAGCGGATGAGCGAGGGCGCGCGCAGCGAGGCCCCGCCCGTCGTCGTCTTCGTCCTCGCCGCGAGCCACTCGGGCTCGACCCTGCTCTCGCTGCTGTTGAACGCGCACTCTCGCATCCACGCGCTCAGCGAGATCGACAAGATCGGCCAGCGCGCGCGCGATCCCGATCGCGGGCGCCGTCCGCTGCGCACCCCGTTCTGGCAGACCGTCACCGCACGCTACGAGGCAGCAGGCCCGCGCAGGTTCGCCGAGATCGAGTTGCAGGCGCCGCACGGAAGCCGCCTCGATGGCGCCGATCTCGCGGAGTGGGCGAGCGACTACGCGCGCCTCGCGGAGGCGATCGCCGCCGTCGCGCAGAAGCGCGTGCTCGTGGACGCGTCGAAGGACGCCGCGCAGCTCGACCTGCTGCTGCGCGCCGAGCGCTTCGACGTGCGCGTGATCGAGCTCTTGCGCGACGGCCGCGGCGTCGCCCACTCGGCGGCGCGCAAGACGGGCAGCTTCGCGCGCGGGCTGCGGCACTGGGCGCGCAGCCGGCGCAGCGCGGCCGCGCTGCGCACGCGCGTCGCGCCGGAGCGCTGG